>JAQXMC010000009.1 GCA_029012445.1 Oscillospiraceae bacterium | reverse complement strand
ATGCCAAGCATATAAGCTTTCAGCGACACAGTTCAACACTGTGTCGCTGAAACATCTTGCGGTTTGTGCTTGAAAGAATCGGATATTTTTTCTTTTGTCTTTTTAGCTTATATGCGTTCGGGCGCCTTTATCGACAGTCTGCGGCGGCGCACTGAACCGCGCGCCGCCTTGTTGGCCTGTTTAATCCGGAAGCTCTTTGCAGATTCTGCAAAAATCCTCCATTGAGAAGCTTTCGGCTCTGGCGCTCCCGTCGATTCCCGCCCGCTCAAGTGCGGACGCGGCCTCCGCTTTCGAGATACCCATGCCGGAGCTTATAGAATTTGCCGCCGTCTTTCTTCTCTGGCCGAACGCCGATCTGACAAGACGGAAAAATTTCTTTTCATCGTCCACCCGGATAGGCGGCTCACTTCTGAGCCTGAGCCTGATAACGGCGCTGTCAACATTCGGCGAGGGGTAAAATGCGCTTCTCGGAACATTGAAGAGCTTTTGCGCTTCGGCGTAGTAATTCACTGCGACCGTCACCGCTCCTGCGTCCCTCGATCCGACCTCGGCGCAAAGCCTGTCGCCGGCCTCCCTTTGCACCATGACCGTTATCGACTCGATCGGCAGTCTGCTTTCAAGCAGCTTCATAATGATCGGCGATGTGATGTAATAGGGCAGATTTGCGCAGACGGCAACTCTCATTCCGGCGAAATTTTCTTCGATGATCTTATTGAGATCGACCTTCAGAATGTCGCCGTTGATTATCTTCACATTGTCAAAGCCGTCAAGCGTTTCGTCAAGTACGGGAAGCAGGCGCTTGTCCAGCTCAACACACACGACCTTGTTTGCCCGTTCGGCCAGCTCGGCCGTCAGAACTCCGATGCCGGCGCCGATCTCAATGACGCCAACGGTCTTGTCGATTCCGCTTTCTTCGGCAATGCGGGGGCAAACGCCGGGATCAACTATAAAGTTCTGGCCGAGCGACTTTGAAAAGCTGAAGCCGTGCCTTGACAAAACATCTTTTATGACGCTTATGTCGGATAAGTTTTTCATTCTGAACACCGTTGCTTTCGTTGTTATTCCTTCGGAATTGTATCATAAAGACAGCCGTTTAGTCAAATATATAAAACAAAAAGAAAAAATTTTCCTTATCGTCTTGCTTAGTCGCCAATAATTATGTATAATGCAATGTAGTATGTAAAATTTTTGATTTGCGAGGAAAAAGTATGATTCAGTTTGAAGAATTAAGGCTGAGACTTCTCGAAAGCGAAAAGCCGCTCAAGGAGCTGGCGGGCGCTCTCGGCCTTGATAAAATGAACGACGAGATAAAGGCCCTTGAGGCGCAGACGGCGGAGACCAGCTTCTGGGACGATGTTCAGAACTCAAATAAGGTTCTTCAGAAGATATCCCAGCTCAAGAACAAGGTCGCCGCATACGACAAATTGAAAACCGAGTTCGACGACGCCCTTGTCATGATCGAGCTTTCAAACGAGGAGGGGGATCTCGACCTGCTCCCGGATTGCGAGGAGAGCGTCAGGGCGGTTGAAAAAGAGCTTGAAAAACAGACTCTCGCAACGCTTCTCAGCGGCGAATACGATTCGAAAAACGCCATTCTGACCTTCCACGCCGGCGCCGGCGGAACAGAGGCTCAGGACTGGTGCCAGATGCTCTACCGTATGTACAGCCAGTGGGCGTCAAAGCACGGCTTCAAGTACACGACGGTCGATTTTCTTGACGGCGATGAGGCCGGACTCAAGAGCGCAGTCGTCGTTGTTGAGGGCGAAAACGCCTACGGCTATCTCAAGAGCGAAATGGGAGTCCACAGACTTGTGCGCGTGTCTCCGTTTGATTCGTCGGGCAGGCGCCACACCTCTTTCGCTTCACTTGAGGTAATGCCCGAAATTGACGACACCATAGATGTTGAGATAAGCCCCGAGGATATCAAAATGGAGGTTTACAGAGCCAGCGGCGCGGGCGGCCAGAAGGTCAACAAGACCTCCTCGGCGGTCAGACTTATCCATATTCCGACGGGAATCGTTGTTTCGTGTCAGGTCGAAAGAAGCCAGCATCAGAACCGCGAGGTCTGCATGCGTATGCTAAAATCCAAGCTCATCGAGATCAAGGAGAGAGAGCATCTCGACAAGATAGAGGACATCAAGGGCGATCAGAAGGAGATCGGCTGGGGCAGTCAGATAAGAAGCTATGTTTTCATGCCCTACACCCTCGCCAAGGATCACCGCACCGGCTATGAAATGGGCAACATAAACGCTGTTATGGACGGAGATATAGACGGCTTCATCAACGCCTATCTCAAGAAGCAGTCGCTTGACAGCCTTGAAAAGTAACATAAGCGGGAGCGCAGGCTTAAAACAGGCCATGCGCTTCGTTTTTTTGCCTTGAAAATTGTGGCCGCCGGACAGCTTGGACACAACATCTTGACCTTAGGAAAAACAAGGAAAAATCGGCGTTTTTTCGTGAAATTTTTTGCTCAAAACGGTTGACATTCACCAAATATAATGGTATTATAGCAAGGCGTGTGAGTGGGCGTATTCTGTCATTATGCCCATTTGCCACCCATAGATATGCGATGATGCGGGAGGTGGCTGCCTTTAAGGCAGGGAATTTCCGCGGAGTATGTCCGATTTTAAACCGGGCGAAATCATATTATCACACCTTTGCGGCGTTACGCTTGCGTTAATTCGGGCAGAAGTGTCCGTTTTAAGTAATGCCGTGGTGAGATGCGCTTTCGCGCACTATTCCCGGAATAACAAAATGTTCCGGTTTTTAAATGCCCAATTTAAAAACACCCGGGAATGTGTTTAAAATGTACGAAAGCAAAGCCCGCCAATTTTAAGGAGGCGTAAAAAATGGCAGTAAAAGAAAAGATCCGCATCAGACTCAAGGGTTATGATCACAATCTCGTTGATAAGGCGGCGGAGATGATCGTTGAGACCGCTAAGCGCACAAACGCTCAGGTTTCCGGTCCGATCCCCCTTCCGACGGAGAAAGAGATCGTCACAGTCCTTCGCGCTGTTCACAAGTATAAGGACAGCCGCGAGCAGTTTGAGCAGAGAACACACAAAAGGCTTATCGACATTATCAGGCCCACGGCCAAGACCGTTGAGGCTCTGACAAGTCTTGAGCTTCCGGCCAGTGTTGATATCGAGATCAAACTTTAATTGAGGATCTCACAAGACACGGTCTGGTCAAGTTGGCGAAAGTCAACCAATAACCTAAGGAGGTAAAATTAAAATGAAAAAAGGACTTATCGGAAGAAAAGTCGGCATGACCCAGATCTTCGCTGATAACGGCAATGTTATTCCCGTGACAGTCGTTGAGCTCGGTCCGTGCGCAGTCGTTCAGAAGAAGACAGCTGAAAACGACGGCTATGACGCCGTTCAGCTCGGCTTCGACGACAAGAAGATCGCAAGAGTAAACAAGCCCATGAAGGGTCACTTCGACAAGGCGGGCGTTGCTCCCAAGAAAGCTCTCAGAGAGTTCAGATTCGACGACATCAGCTCATATAATGTCGGCGATATTCTCAAGGCTGATGTGTTCGCAGTCGGCGACAAGGTCGATGTTGTCGGCACCAGCAAGGGCAAGGGCACCGCAGGCGCAATCAAGAGATGGAACTTCGGAAGACTCAAGGAATCACACGGCACAGGCCCCGTCGCAAGGCACGCCGGTTCACTCGGCGCCTGCTCCGATCCGTCAAGAGTTTTCAAAGGCAAGAAGCTCGCAGGTCATCTGGGCAGTGAACGCGTTACCGTTCAAAACCTGGAAGTTGCAAAAATCGACGCAGAAAACAACCTCATCGCTATCAAGGGTGCTATCCCCGGCCCGAAGAAGGGCATCGTTGTTGTTGTTGACAGCGTAAAAGCGTAAGAAAGGAGTTGTTCTAAATGCCTAACGTATCAGTTTTTGATGTAGCAGGTAAGAAGGTGTCGGACTTAGAACTCGACGCTGCCGTTTTCGGCATTGAGCCGAGCGTATCTGCAATGCATCTCGTTGTTGTTAATTATTTAGCAAATCAGAGACAGGGCACACAGTCAACCCTGACGCGCTCTGAGGTCAGCGGCGGCGGAATAAAGCCTTGGCGTCAGAAGGGCACCGGCCGGGCAAGACAGGGCTCAACGAGAGCTCCGCACTTCACCCACGGCGGCATCGCTCACGGACCCAAGCCCCGCACATACGGCGGTTCGGTCAACAAGAAGATCAGAAGACTGGCTATGAAGTCCGCTCTTTCTTCAAAGGTTGCGGCCGAAGAGATGATCGTTCTCGATTCTCTCTCACTCAGCGAGATCAAGACTAAGGAAGTCGTTAAGGTGCTTTCAAATCTTGAGACAGGCAAGAAGGTTCTTATCGTATTGCCCGAGAAGAACGATGTGGTTTACAGAAGCGCGAGAAACATTCCCGGCGTCAAGACCACTCTTGTCAACACATTAAATGTTTATGACATTCTTAACTGCGACACAATGGTCGTTCTCAAGGATGCCGTTGCAAAGATTGAGGAGGTATATGCATAATGGCTAAGTTTGCAGAAGACATTATCCTCCGCCCGATCATCACCGAAGAGAGCATGGCGGGCACACAGATGAAGAAGTATTCCTTTAAGGTTGCCAGAGACGCAGGCAAGCCCGAGATCGCAGCAGCGGTCGAAAAGCTCTTCGACGTAAAGGTTGCTAAGGTCAACACGATGAACTATGACGGTCACCTCAGAAGATACGGCCGTTTCGAGGGCTACACTCCCGCTTGGAAGAAAGCCGTCGTCACCCTCACCGAGGATTCAAAGACCATCGACTTCTTCGACGGCCTGCTTTAATAGCTGAGCCGGCGCGGCGCTGAAAGCTCGGCGCGCGCAAAACGGGCCGTATACTATTATATATATGTAGACGGCGCGAAATTAAAAATCCGGCGGCGATGTATGGGGGTTCGACAATCCCCCGCGAAGCTGCTTTAAGGAGAGTGAACCAAAATGTCAATCAGATTTTATAAACCTATGACAAACGGTACACGTAATATGTCGGTAACTGACTATTCAGGCCTTTCAAAGGTCAAGCCCGAGAGAAGCCTTCTCGAGCCGATGAACAAAACGGCGGGCAGAAACAGCTACGGCAGAATTACGGTTCGTCATAAAGGCGGCGGAAACCGCAGAAAGTACCGTGTGATCGACTTCAAGCGCGACAAGTTCGGAATTCCCGCAACTGTTATGACGCTCGAATATGATCCCAACCGCTCGGCTCACATTTGCCTCGTGCAGTATGAGGACGGCGAGAAGAGATATATAATCGCTCCGGACGGACTTAATGTCGGCGACAAGATCGAGGCAGGCCCCGAAGCTGATATCAAGGTCGGCAACGCATTGCCGCTGGCCAATATCCCCGTCGGCACTATCGTTCACAATGTTGAGCTTTATCCGGGCAGAGGCGGCCAGCTTGCGAGATCGGCGGGCAACTCGGCTCAGCTCATGGCCAAAGAGGGCGGCTACGCGCTTCTCAGACTTCCCTCGTCAGAGCTTCGCAAGGTTCCGGCTATCTGCATGGCTACCGTCGGCGTTGTCGGTAACACCGATCACGAGAATGTCAAGATAGGCAAGGCCGGCCGTACACGCCACATGGGCATCAGACCGACAGTCCGCGGTTCAGTTATGAACCCCTGCGACCACCCGCACGGCGGCGGCGAAGGCAAAGCACCTATCGGCCGTCCGGGTCCCGTTACCCCGTGGGGCAAGCCTGCTCTTGGCTATAAGACTCGCGCTAAGAAGAACCGTTCAGACAAGCTTATTGTTAAGCGTCGCAACGACAAGTAAGTCGAGAAAGGAGCTGTGAATAATGAGCAGAAGTACTAAAAAAGGACCTTTCGTGCAGCCGAAGCTGCTTGAGAGAGTTATAGAAATGAACAATAAGGGCGAGAAGATCGTTCTTAAAACATGGAGCCGCAGCTCAACGATCTATCCTGAATTCATCGGTCACACCTTCGCCGTTCACGACGGCAGAAAGCATGTTCCGGTTTATATCACAGAGGATATGGTCGGTCATAAGCTCGGTGAATTTGCGCCTACACGCACCTTCAGAGGTCATGCAGGTTCAAAGACCTCAAACAACGGTAAATAAGTCGAAAGGAGTGTATTTTTAAATGGAAGCAACTGCTAAAGTTACTTTTGTGCGCATCGCACCTCGTAAGGTTCAGATAGTTCTCGACCTTATCCGGAATCAGCCGGTTGATAAAGCCATGGCAATCCTCAAATACACACCCAAGGCTGCGTGTGAGGTTGTTTCAAAGCTTTTGAAGTCAGCAATGGCTAATGCAGAGAACAATAAGGATATGGATGTTTCTAAGTTATACGTTGCCGAGTGCTTCGTATGTCCGGGTCCAACCTTAAAGCGAATCAGACCCAGAGCGCAGGGCCGTGCGAACCGCATTTTAAAGCGTACATCACACATTACCCTTGTACTCAAGGAAATGGAATAAGCAGAGGAGGTAGAACAATGGGCCAGAAAATAAATCCGACAGGTTTAAGAATCGGCGTTATCAAGGATTGGGAATCACGCTGGTATGCAAAGAAGAGCGACTTCGGCTCAACTCTCGTTGAGGACTACCAGATCCGTCAATACCTCCTTGAGACTCTTGCACCGGCAGGAGTGCCGAAAGTAGAGATCGAGCGCGACGCAAAGCGTGTTCGAATCAATATTCATGTTGCCAAGCCCGGCATGGTCATCGGCCGCGGCGGCAGCGAGATTGAAAAGCTCAAGGCTATCCTTGAGAAGAAACTCGGCAAAGAGGTTTCTCTCAACATCATCGAGGTCAAGATCCCCGACGCCGACGCTCAGCTTATCGCTGAAAACATCGCCGGCCAGCTTGAAAGGCGTGTTTCCTACAGAAGAGCGCTCAAGCAGGCTATCGGCAGAACTATGAAACTCGGCGCAAAGGGCATCAAGATTCAGGTTTCGGGCCGTGTGGGCGGAGCTGAAATAGCCCGTTCAGAGACCTATAAAGAGGGCACTATCCCGCTTCAGACTATCCGCGCCGATATCGACTACGGCTTCGCAGAGGCTAAAACAACCTACGGCCGTCTCGGTATCAAGGTTTGGGTATACACGGGCGAGGTACTTCACGCCGCCAACATCAACGGCGACAGAAAGCCGAGAGGCGACAGACGCCGCAGACCACGCAAGGAAAGGAGCGCAAACTAATGTTAATGCCAAAGCGTGTTAAACGCAGAAAAGTGCAGAGAGGCCGCCTCAAGGGCACTGCACACAAGGGAAACAAAGTAACCTACGGTGACTTTGGTCTTGCTGCTCTCGAACCCGCATGGATCACTTCAAGACAGATCGAGGCAGCCCGTATCGCCATGACCCGTTACATCAAGCGTGGCGGTCAGGTTTGGATCAAAATATTCCCCGACAAACCGATCACACAGAAACCGGCTGAAACCCGAATGGGTTCAGGCAAAGGTTCACCCGAATATTGGGGAGCAGTCGTTAAGCCGGGCCGTGTTATGTTCGAGATCGCGGGCGTTGAGGAGTCGGTTGCTCGCGAAGCTATGCGTCTTGCAGCCAACAAGCTTCCGATCAAGTGCAAATTCGTAACGAAGAATGAACAGGAAATGGGTGGTGAACAGTAATGAAAGCAAAAGAAATAAGAAAACTGTCCGCCAGTGAGATGGACGCAAAACTTGCTGAGCTTAAAGATGAGCTCTTTAAACTTCGCTTCCAGCAGGCTGTTAACCAGCTTGATAACCCCATGAGAATAAATGCTGTGAAGAAGGATATCGCAAGAATCAAAACCGTTCAGCGCGATATCGAATTACACGGCAGCAATTCTTAAGGAAAGGGAGGTTAAATTATCATGGAAAGAAACCTCAGAAAGACTCAGGTTGGTATCGTATCCAGCGACAAGATGGATAAGACCGTCGTCGTCACCATTAAGGATAAGGTCAGACATCCTCTTTATAAGAAGATCGTCAACCGCACAGTCAAAATCAAAGCACATGACGAAAACAACGAATGCGGCGTCGGAGACAGAGTGCTTGTTATGGAAACCCGCCCGATCTCAAAAGACAAGAGATGGCGCGTAGTAGAAATCATAGAGAAAGCCAAGTAATTGGTGCAGCTAATAAAGGAGGCCAAAATCAATGGTACAGCAACAAACTCTCCTCAAGGTTGCCGACAACACGGGTGCAAAGGAACTGATGTGTATCCGCGTTCTTGGCGGCTCAGGCAGAAGATATGCTAATATCGGCGACGTTGTAGTTGCTTCTGTTAAGAAGGCAGCACCGGGCGGCGTCGTAAAGAAAGGCGAAGTTGTTAAGGCTGTTGTTGTCAGAACAGTTAAGGGTATTCGCCGCGATGACGGCACTTATATTCGTTTCGACGAAAATGCAGCTGTCATCATAAAGGAAGACAAGAACCCCAAAGGCACTCGTATTTTTGGGCCGGTAGCCAGAGAGCTTCGCGATAAGGATTATCTCAAGATCCTCTCGCTCGCACCGGAAGTACTTTAATAGGAGGCGCGGATAAATGAGTAAAATTCATGTTAAGACCGGCGACACAGTCGTTGTTATCAACGGCAAGGACCGTGGCGCTAAGGGTAAGGTTCTTCAGGTAAGTCCGTCAGAGGGCAAGGTCATCGTTGAGGGCATCAATGTTGTTTCAAAACATGTCAAGCCCCGCAAGATGGGCGAGCCGGGCGGCATCATCAAAGCAGAAGCTGCTTTATATGCAGATAAGGTCCAGGTCGTTTGCCCCAAGTGCGGCAGAGCCACGAGAGTCGGCCACGCCATCGACGAGAAGGGCAAGAAGATGCGCGTCTGCAAGAAGAGCGACTGCAAGGCAATGTTTGAATAAGGGAGGAACATGACTTAATGGCAGCAAGATTAAAGGAAGCCTACATTAACGAGGTTGCACCCGCGTTGATGAAGAAATTCGGCTATAAGAGCGTCATGCAAATCCCGAAGCTTGACAAGGTAGTGATCAATGTCGCCTGCGGCGAAGCAAGAGATAACTCCAAGATGATGGACGCTATCGTTGCAGACATCAGAGCTATCACCGGTCAGCAGCCCGTTCTCTGCAAGGCAAAGAAGTCGGTTGCTAACTTCAAGCTCCGTGAAGGTATGATCATCGGTGCAAAAGTAACACTCCGCGGCGAGAAAATGTATGAATTTGTTGACAGATTCTTCAATCTCGCACTCCCGAGAGTCAGAGACTTCAGAGGTATCAACCCCAACTCTTTCGACGGCAGAGGCAACTACTCAGTCGGCGTCAAGGAGCAGCTGATATTCCCTGAAATAGAATATGATAAGATCGACAAGGTTCGTGGTATGGATGTTTGCTTCGTAACCACAGCCGGCACAGACGAAGAAGCAAGAGAGCTGCTCACTCTTATGGGCGCTCCGTTCAGTAAGTAAGGAGGGGTTTATCGTGGCAAAGACATCAATGAAGGTTAAGGCGGCTCGTCCGGCCAAGTATTCAACAAGAGTACACAACAGATGCAAGATCTGCGGCAGACCTCACGCATACCTGCGCAAATACGGAGTATGCCGTATCTGCTTCAGAGAGCTTGCTCACGCAGGTCAGATCCCCGGCGTGAAGAAAGCAAGCTGGTAAGCAATTGCATAAAGGAGGTTGACGGAATGCAAATTACAGATTCTATAGCTGATATGCTTACAAGAATTCGTAACGCTAACTCAGCAAAACACGACTCAGTTAAAGTTCCTGCATCCAACATGAAGAAGGCAATTGCTCAGATTCTTGTTGATGAAGGTTATATCAAGAGCTTCACCGTTGAGGAAGACGGAAAGCAGGGCATGATCGAGATTCAGTTAAAATACGGCCCGAACAAGTCACAGGTCATCACCGGTCTGAGAAGAGTTTCAAAGCCGGGTCTCAGAATTTATTCAAACTGTGAAGATATGCCGAAGGTTATGAAGGGCCTCGGCACCGTTATCGTTTCAACGCCCAAGGGCGTTATGACAGACAAGGACGCGCGCAAGGCAAATGTCGGCGGCGAAGTTCTTGCATTTATCTGGTAAGGAGGAGCTATTATGTCACGAATAGGCAGAATGCCGATAGCTATCCCTGCCGGTGTCGATGTCAAGCTTGACGGACACCAGATCACGGTTAAGGGACCCAAGGGTACTCTTACTCACACGGTGCATAGCAATATGGCAGTTAATATTGAGGGCAACGAGATCCATGTCACTCGCCCCAACGATGAGAAAGAAAACAGAGCTCTCCACGGCCTGACCCGTTCACTCATCGCAAACATGGTCGAAGGCGTTTCAACTGGCTTCAAGAAGGAGCTTGAAATCAACGGTATCGGTTACCGTGGTGAAAAGCAGGGAAAGGATCTCGTTCTGACGATCGGTTATTCACACAAGGTCGTTGTTTCGGAGATCGAGGGCATCACGATCGATGTTCCGGCTCCCAACAAAATCGTTATTTCCGGTCCCGACAAGCAGCTGGTCGGTCAGTTCGCAGCAAATGTTCGCGAAAAGCGTCCGCCGGAGCCGTATAAGGGCAAAGGCATCAAATATGCTGACGAGCATATCCGCCGCAAGGAAGGCAAAGCCGGCAAGGGCGGCAAATAAGTTTATTAAAGGAGTGAAACACAAATGGTTAGCAGACAAGACAGCAATAAGGCAAGACAGAAACGGCACACAAGAGTCCGCGGAAAGATCAGCGGAACAGCCGAATGCCCTCGTCTTAATGTATATCGTTCCCTCAGCCATATCTACGCTCAGTTAATAGACGATGTCAAGGGTGTTACCCTGGCTTCCGCTTCAACGGTAGAGAAGGATTTCGAGGAATACGGTGGAAACAAAGCAGCAGCCCACAAGGTCGGCGAGCTGCTCGCCAAGAGAGCCCTGGAGAAGGGCATTGAAGAATGCGTTTTCGACAGAGGCGGTTACATTTATCACGGTCGCGTTCAGGAATTGGCTGAAGGCGCTCGTGAGGGCGGACTCAAGTTCTAATAAGGAGGAATGAATTTTGGCTAAGATTGATGCATCAGCATATGAGCTGACAGAGCGTGTAGTTTCATTAAACCGTGTATCAAAGACTGTAAAGGGTGGTCGAATTTCAAAGTTCTCCGCACTTGTAGTTGTTGGTGACGGAAACGGCGTCATCGGCTTCGGTCTCGGAAAGTCGAGCGAAGTTCCCGACGCTATCCGTAAGGGCATTGAAGCAGCAAAGAAGAACCTCATCAAGGTTTCTCTCAAAGGTACGACGATCCCCCATGAGATCATCGGTAAATACGGCGCAGGCGTCGTTCTCATGAAGCCGGCTGCACCCGGTACCGGCGTTATTGCGGGCGGCCCCGTCCGTGCGGTCGTTGAGACAGCCGGCATTAAGGATATCAGAACAAAGGCTCTTCGCTCAAACAATCCCTGCAATGTTGTCAGAGCAACATTCGACGGTCTTTCAAAGCTTCGCAATATTGAAGAAGTCAGCGCAACCCGCGGAAAGACCGAAAAAGAAATATTAGGTTGAGGAGGGCGGTAAACATGGCAAACATTAAAGTCAAACTTGTCAAGAGCCTTATAGGCAGCAAGAAGGATCAGATCGCTACCGCCTATGCACTTGGTCTTCGCAAAATAGGGGACGAGTCTGTTCAGCCGGACAATCCTCAGACACAGGGTAAGATTAAGAAAATCGGACATCTTATCGAGGTAACTGAAGCTTAAACAAGGAGGTGCGAAACATGAAATTGCACGAACTTTCACCTGCGGCAGGTTCAACTAAGGAACGCAAAAGAATCGGCAGAGGCGCCGGCTCAGGCCAGGGCAAAACTGCCGGTAAAGGTCACAAGGGTCAGTTGGCCCGTGCGGGCAGAGGCATGAGACCGGGCTTTGAAGGCGGTCAGATGCCTTTACAGAGAAGACTCCCGAAGAGAGGCTTCAACAACATCTTCAGAAAAGAAAAAGCAATCGTCAACGTCGGCGATATCGACGCTGCGTTTGACAACGGCGCCGTCGTCACTGTTGACGCGCTCATCGAAAAGGGACTTGTTAAAAAAGCCCTCGACGGCGTTAAAGTTTTGGGACACGGTGAAATCAGCAAGAGCTTAACAGTTCAGGCCAACACTTTCTCTGAATCAGCTAAGCAGAAGATAGAGGCGGCCGGCGGCAAAGCAGAGGAGGTATAATCTATGATTAAAACCTTCATTAACGCTTGGAAAGTGCCGGATCTTCGAAAGAAGATGCTCTTCACCGCTCTGGTTGTTCTCATTTTCAGAGTCGGTGCGGCGATTCCCGTTCCGTTTATCATTGCCGGCGGTCTTGACTCGCTTCAGAGTGCCGGTGAATATTCAGAAACATTTTTGCAGTATCTGAACATGATGACCGGTAATGCGTTCAATATGGGAACTATGTTCGCTCTGTCGATCTCCCCCTATATCAACGCATCCATTATCATTCAGCTTCTGACTGTCGCCATTCCCGCTCTGGAGAAGCTCTCCAAGGAAGGCGAGGAAGGCAGAAAGAAGCTGACAAAGATCACCCGTTATGTGACGATCGGTCTGGCGCTTATGCAGTCGATAGCATATTTCATCTATCTTCGTTCTCAGGGCGCTATCGTCACCAAGGCTGACGGAAGCCAATACACAGGCTTCGCAGCTGTATTCATGGGCGCAGTCGTTGCCTTGTGTCTGACGGCGGGCTCCGCATTCATTATGTGGCTCGGCGAACAGGTCAGCGACAGAGGTATCGGCAACGGTATTTCTATAATCCTCTTCGCAGGTATCGTCGCCCGTGTTCCGACCATGTGCGTAAACCTCTGGGGTTACCTTCAGCAGGGCGGAACAAACGGCGCTTACTATGCTCTCGTTCCCATCCTCGTCGTCGGTATGTTCGGCATGATAGCCTATATCGTCTGGATGGACAACGCAGAAAGACGAATTCCCGTTCAGTATGCAAAGAGAGTCGTCGGCAGAAAGATGTACGGCGGACAGAGCACGCATATTCCGATCAAGGTCAATATGTCGGGCGTTCTCCCCATCATCTTCGCTTCCTCGATCCTCTCGCTGCCCTCAACGGTTGAAATGTTCATTTCAAACAAAATCAAAGAAGGCGGCTTCTGGGATAAGTTCTTCGGAATCTTCTCCTCTGATCACTGGGCATACTCGATCATGTATTTCGTTCTTATCATTTTCTTTGCTTATTTCTATTCAAGCATACAGTACAATCCGGTCGAAATGGCTAACAACATCAGAAAGAACAGCGGCATGATCCCCGGTATCCGCCCGGGCAAGCCGACATCTGATTACATCAGCAAGATCCTGTCAAGAATGGTTCTGATGGGAGCGCTCCTTATAAGTGTTGTCGCACTTGCGCCGATACTCTTCACACTCTTCACAAATCTTGTTAATGTTCCGATGCATGTTTCTATCGGCGGTACATCGCTTATCATTATGGTCGGCGTTGCTCTTGAAACAGTCAAGCAGCTTGAGAGCCAGATGATGATGAGACACTATAAGGGCTTCCTTGACTGATAAATCAGGAGGATATAACATGAACCTTATTCTTTTGGGAGCTCCGGGCGCGGGAAAAGGTACGCAGGCGGAATTCATCTGCGAGAAACTTTCCGTTCCCGCAATATCAACGGGCAATATTATCCGCGCCGCCCTGAAAAACGGCACGGAGATGGGCCTTAAAGCAAAGTCGTTTATAGAAGCGGGCCACCTTGTACCCGATGATGTCGTTATCGGAATAATCAAGGAAAGACTCAGCGAGGACGACTGCAAAAACGGATTTATTCTTGACGGATGCCCCAGAACAATCCCCCAGGCGCAGGCGCTTGACGAAATGGGTATCCGCATTGATAAGGTTATCGACATTGAGGTCAGCGATGAAGAAATCGTTGAAAGAATGTCCGGCAGGCGGGTTTGCTCAAAGTGCGGCGCCACATATCATGTGGTTCACAGAATGCCGGCGAAAGAAGGCGTCTGCGATAACTGCGGCGGCGAGCTCGCCCAGCGAAAGGACGATCATCCCGATACGGTTGTCGAAAGACTCAGAGTCTACCACGAGCAGACCGAGCCGCTGAAGGATTACTATGAGAAGAAGGGGATACTTCGCATAGTTGAGGGGCAGGGAGAGGTTAAGGAAACCACAGCCCTTATCCTCAAAGCATTGGAGGATTAAGCATGGTAGTGCTCAAAACCACGAGAGAGCTTTCTCTTATGAGGGAAGCCTGCCGCATATCGGCAGGAGCATTAAAGGCAGCGGGAGAGGCAGTCGAGCCGGGCGTTTCCACCGAGGAGATCGACCGCATCGCGTATAAATATATAAAAAGCCAGGGCGCTGAGCCTAACTTTCTCCATTTATACGGCTTTCCGGCTACTGCATGCATATCTGTTAACGATGAGATCATTCATGGCATACCGAGCAAAAAGCGCATCCTGCGTCAGGGCGACATTGTCAGCATTGACCTGGGAGCGAAGATCGACGGCTACAACGGCGATAATGCTGCCACTTTTGCGGTCGGTGATATATCCGATGAAGCAAAGCGGCTGATTGACACGACCAGGGAATCCCTTTATGTGGGGATCCGGGCCGCTGTCGTTGGCAACAAGATCGGCGATGTCGGCTCCGCCGTTCAGCGCTATTGCGAGGCCAGAGGCTACGGCGTCGTCCGCGAATACACGGGCCACGGCGTCGGAAAGTCTCTGCATGAAGATCCTGCTGTGCCGAATTACGGCACACCGGGCAGAGGAATGAAGCTTCTGCCGGGAATGACCATAGCCATAGAGCCCATGATAAACCAGGGCACTGCGGCTGTGAAGCAGTTACCTGACGGTTGGACTGTTAAAACAAGAGACGGACTTTTGTCCGCTCACTTCGAACACACCGTCGCCATCACGAAAGAGGGTCCCAGAATATTGACTCTCGCCGACTGAGGTGAACGGTATGGAGATAAAAACAGGATCTCTTGTTAGATCAAAGGCGGGTCACGATAAAGGCGATCTGCTTTATGTCGTCAGACTTGAGAAAAACGCGGTTTGGGTGTGCGACGGGCGGCAGCGGCCTCTGAACAGACCGAAAAAGAAAAACCCGAAGCACCTGAGCCCGACCTCCCTGATATTGAGCGGGGAGGAAACGCAGACCGATCGCGCATTAAGAAGAGCGTTGTTTCGCTTGGAACACGGAACACAAAATCAAGGAGGGTAAGCCAATGTCAAAGCAGGATATGATCGAAGTCGAGGGCACCGTTGTCGAAGCACTGCCGAACGCAACATTCACGGTCGAGCTCGAAAACGGTCACAAGATCTTAGCGTCCATATCGGGCAAGCTTAGAATGAACTATATTCGAATTCTTGTCGGCGATAAGGTCAAGGTCGAAATGTCGCCTTACGACTTCAGCCGAGGACGCATCACATGGCGATCAAAGTAATAATAAACACAGCACAATAAGCGCAGGCTTATAGATTTAAGGAGGTAACTCAAATGAAAGTCAGACCTTCTGTAAAGAAAATTTGCGAGAAGTGCAAGATAATTAAGCGCAAGGGCAAGGTCATGGTTATCTGTGAAAATCCCAAGCACAAGCAGCGTCAGGGCTGATCTGACGAAAACAAATTTGGAGGTGCAACTGACAAATGGCTCGTATTTCAGGTGTAGACTTACCGAGAGAGAAAAGAGTCGAAATCGCTCTTACCTATATCTACGGTATCGGTCGTAAAACTGCAAGCGATATCATTAAAGCAACAGGTGTTGATCCGGATGTTAGAGTCAAGGATCTGACCGAGGATGACGTTTCAAAGCTTCGTGAATACATCGACCATCATGTCAAGGTCGAAGGCGATCTCAGAAGAGAAACGGCGTTTGATATTAAGAGACTTATAGAAATCGGTTGCTATCGCGGCGTCCGTCACAGAAAGGGCCTGCCCGTAAGAGGTCAGCGTTCAAAGACAAACGCCCGTACGCGTAAGGGTAAGAAAAAGACGATAGCAAACAAGAAGAAGTAACTTAGGAGGATGCTATTATGGCAAAACAGGCTGGCAAAAAGACCACCATTCGCCGCCGCCGTGAAAAGAAAAACATCGAGCGCGGCGCGGCCCATATCCAATCCACCTTCAACAACACGATCGTTACCATAACAGACACACAGGGTAACGCAGTGTCATGGGCGAGCGCAGGCGAAATGGGCTTCAGAGGCTCAAGAAAATCAACGCCGTTCGCAGCTCAGACCGCGGCTGAAACAGCAGCTAAGGCTGCCATCGACCACGGCATGAAAACTGTTGAAGTATATGTCAAGGGCCCGGGTGCAGGCCGTGAGGCAGCAATCAGAGCTTTACAGACAGCAGGCTTGGATGTAACTCTCATCAAAGATGTTACTCCGATCCCGCATAACGGCTGCCGTCC
>JAQXMC010000008.1 GCA_029012445.1 Oscillospiraceae bacterium | reverse complement strand
ATGCCAAGCATATAAGCTTTCAGCGACACAGTTCAACACTGTGTCGCTGAAACATCTTGCGGTTTGTGCTTGAAAGAATCGGATATTTTTTCTTTTGTCTTTTTAGCTTATATGCGTTCGGGCGCCTTTATCGACAGTCTGGACGCTCCCGGAAAGGGAGCGTTAGTCTTATGTGGGGTATTGCAGCAAGGAGGCGGCGCGCGCATTTGTGTGCGCCGCCGGACTTTGAGGCTTGCAGAAAGCCGGCGCCGGGAGAAAAATGTCGGATAAGCAGAGGATCGAGGAAAGCGGGATTGCCGAAAAATACTTTTTCGGCAATCCCGCTTAAAGTGTATGTGTGTTTTATAGTGAAGTTCTGAAATATTATCAGCTTATTGCCGGTGTGCGGTAAACATAGACAACAGAGGTGGAGGCGCTATTGTCGGCCTTGGTGTAAATGGTCGAGCTTGATGCCAGCTTTGACATCTTCTTGAGAATTGCTGTTGTTCCCTTGGGATCGTCGGTCAGATGAGTTATCGACTTCATCATTGAGTTGATGCTGATGTTTTCACTGCTCTCGAGAGCCTTGGTCAGAGCTTCGACCTTTTCTTTGTCAAAGGTCGACGACAGCGTGTTGATGAGATCCTCGTTCTGCTGAAGTGTGGAGACGATTCCCTTGAGCTTTTCGACTGTTTTCGGCAGCTTCTTTATAGCGGCCTGAGCCTCTTTTGAAGAAAGATCCTTCGAAAGAGCCTCATAGGTCGGCATGAGAGCCTCGCAGTCGTTCATGAGCTTGTCAAGCTTGCCGCTTTCAACATCCTTGCTGAGTCCGGCGAGCTTGGGCAGAATCTTGTCGGCGTCCTCCATGATCGTGGCCAGATCCTTGAAGAAGGTCTTGAACAGCGGATTTGAAACGAGTCTTTCATATTTTGAAAAGTCCGTTGACGAAAGATCGCTTATCAGCTTGCTGACATCATCTGAAGCGAGAAGCTCGGCGTAGGCCTCGACATCAATTCCGTCAAGATCCTTGATGACGCTTTCGGTCTTTTTAATGTTTTCGCTCGTCATATAGGAAGAAATTATATTGATCAGCACTTTATTTTCTTCATAGAGCTTTTTTGAATCCGAGATCAGGTCGGCGAAATCGGCTATTTTATCTGAATTTGTCATCAGAGTGTCGATGAGCTTGTCGACATCTATCGAATAGACCGCGTTGACAACATCCGACAGTCCGGATAGCAGTCCTCCGACGCCCGAAAGAGTGTCGTCAGTCTGCATTGCGCCGTTGATCGAAGAGAGCGGCAGAACTGCGAAGTACATATTACCGAGTTCGAAATCCTTAACATCAGCCTCGATGACAAAGTCGCCTGAGAAGTCCATTCCGCCGAAAACCTCATCGCGAAGCTTCTGAAGCTCGTCTTTCGTGAAGCTGAAGGTTTCCGCCATTCCGGGCAGTCCGACGAACATTGCGATTTCTTTCGTGCCGTCGCCTATCGCCTTTCCGTTGGTGAGAGTGACGCCCGAGACCTTCTCCTCGTCAAGTATCATTCCGCCGGCGACAAGCAGCGGCTCGCAGACCTTGGTGACCTTGCCCTTGCGTTTGAGAGTCTCATATTTTTCATTCGTCGCCTTAACGGCTATTTTGAGCTTGCCGGTGGCTCCGGCCAGCTTTTCGGGCGTGACCTCGTTTCCGTCGAGATAATATTTAATGCTGAAGCTGACGGGCAGTTTTTTGTCCGAATAGCCCCTGTAATAAAGATCCGTTGACGACATATGCCATGTGAGCTTTTCGCCGTTCACCTCGGGCGTTTCGGTGCCCTTGACATTGACGATATCCCTGAGGTCGCTGACATCGCTGACCTTGACGCAGGGCGAATCGGTGTGGAGCCAGTCGGAAACTATGATATTCTGAGTTTTTCCGGTCGTGTCCATGTTGGCGTAGACCGTTTCGCTTTTGACGACCTTCTTCGGCGCTTTATCATATCTGACCTGAGTCTGGGCGGCGTTTGTCTGCGCTGCGCCGCTGTTAGCTGTGTCGTCCTTTTTTGAGCAGCCCGCAAAGGGAATCACAAGGTAAGCCGCCATAATAAGGCCGACCGCTTTTTTTATATTGTTATTCATTTTACTTCTTCCTTTCTTGGCTTTTTGTTTATAAGGCGCTTGCCGTCACGCCAGCCGATGCTGGTCTTGTTGATAAGGGTTTCGCAAACATTCAGAACAGGCGGCAGGCATACGATAATAACGATAGCGCTTATCAGAGCGCCTCTCGCCAGCAGAGCGCAAATGCTCTTGATGATCGAAATGTCGCAGGTGACATAAACGCCGAAGGTCGCAAGGAAGAACACTGACGCGCTCTGGAATATGGAGCGGTCCGATTCGTCGGCCGCGATCCTGATGGCTTCGTCTTTCGGCAGGCCCCTGCGCAGCTCCTCTCTGAATCTTGTTCCCATCAGCATTGCGTAATCGACTGTTGCGCCAAGCTGGACGCAGCCTATTATAGTCGGCGCAATGAACGGTATTGTCGAGCCCATGAAATAGCAGATTGATTTGTTTATCATTATCGCAAGCTCAATTGACATAACGAGTATTGCGGGGACTGACACTGACTTGAAGCAGATCATTATGAGAATGAATATAGCCAATATGGATATAGCTCCCGTGACCTTGAAGTCGGTGTTTGTGACATCTATCAGATCCTTTGTCAGAATTCCCTCGCCGGTGAGATAAGCGTCAGGTGCATAGGATTTGACAATAGAGGTTATCTTGTCTATCTGCGCATTCAGCTCGTCGGACGCCGTCTCATAGCTTGAGTTTATCATCATGAGCTGCTTTCCGCCGTTGACGCAGATTTTCTTTATGCTGTCCGGCAGGATAGATATCGGTATTGCACCGCCGACGACCGAGTTGAGAGCCAGACAAAGCTCAACACCGTCGACATCCTCAATTTCTCTTATCATCTTCGTTGTGACATTCGAGGGCGTATCCTCGTCGATGATAACGAAGTGTGTCGAAGCCATGTTGAATTCGCTCTTGAGCTTGTTGAGAGCCGAGACGGATTCCATATCCTGCGGGAGAGACTGGACCATATTATAGTAAACATCGACCTTGTTCTGGAATATAAACGCCGGAATGAACAGAAGAAGGAATATCACGGCGATAACGCGCTTATGCCTGAGTGTGAATTTGTTGAGACCTGAGAAGCTCGGAACAAGGCTCCTGTGGGCGAATCTTGTGATGGGCCGGTCAAACTGCAGAACAGCGGCGGGAAGAACGGTGATGACGGAAATAAGACCGATAAGAACGCCCTTCGCCATAACTATTCCGATATCAAGGCCGAGCGTGAACTGCATGAAGCACAGAGCGAGGAAGCCGAAAACCGTTGTCAGCGAACTGCCGGAAACGGAAACAAAGGTGTTTTCTATCGCTTGAGCCATTGCCTCGGCGTTGCTGCCCCATTTCGGCTTTTCTTCTTCATATCTGTCTATCAGAAAGACGGAAAAGTCCATTGTGACGCCGAGCTGGAGTATTGCGGCAATACACTTTGTTATATAAGAAATACTGCCGAGGAATATATTTGTTCCCATGTTGTAAATAACGGCGTACCCTAAACAGATGAGGAGCAGAAACGGCAGAACCCATGAGCGCATCGTGAAGCAGAGGACTATCAGCGCAAGGACTATCGCTATGGCTATATAGATCGGCGCCTGATCGTCGGCGAGCTGCTTTGTGTCGAGAGTTATCGCCGAAAGTCCGCTCATGAAGCTGTTTTTCGTCATGATTTTTCTGATGCTCTTGAGAGCCTCCATCGTTCTGACCGAGGAGCCCTCCTCTTTGAACTGCACCATCATCATGGTTGACGAGCCGTCGGATGAATAAAAGACCGAATTGAGAATATCCGGCAGCATTTCCTGCGGGATTGATATATCGGCTATATCGTCCACCCAGAGGACCTGCTCAACGCCGTCGACTGCGGCGATCTGTTTTTTCATTTCGGCGACCTCGCGTTCGTTGAAGTCCTTTGAAACGACCATCGCCATAGCCGCGTCGTTGAATGTTTTATCAAGTATTCTTTCTCCCTGAACCGACTCGAGATTTTCGGGCAGATAGGTCAGAATATCATAGTTGACCTTTGTGCAGGCATAGCCGATGATCGAGGGTATGAGGAGAAGTGTTGCTATCAGCAGCACTGTTCCGGGGTGTCTTGATATCCACTCCGCAAACTTTTTGACCATTTTTCTCACTTCCTGAAAATGCAATTGATTATATAGTGAATGTTAGGCTTTATTTCATCAATGGATAAAGACTCCGGATTCAATATCGAATTGCAGCCGGCGCTGACGACCATTGTTGTTAAAAGGTAAAGATATTTTTGAGCGTCGATCTCGGAAAAACCGCCGTCCGTGAATATTTCGATCAGCTTTTTTGAGCCGTCAAGCAGCTTTGAATTTTCACCGACAACTGCCAGTGACTGAAAAGCCGGCAGGTTCTTTTGGATAAGCGAGACAAATTCCTCGTTTTCGTTCAGCATATCCATTATGTTATCGGTGAAAAAGATCAGCTTTTCGGCGGGCTGCATTTCGCGGTTTTCGCTTTCCTTTTCAAGTAAGTTCAGCGCGTCAAAGACCATCGCTTCACTTCTTGAAATAATTATCTGATCGAGAAGATCGTATTTATCCTTGAAATAAAGATAAAATGTGCCTTTTGCGACGCCGGCCAGCTTGACGACATCGTCTATCGGCGTTATATTAACGCCCTTTGATGTGAACAGATCATAGGCCACGTCAATAAGCTTTATCTTCTTTGCCAGTTTTTTATCCGCTACCGACATTTTTTATCCTCCTTTTTGCCGGGTGAAGCGGCCGAAGCACCGCAGCCGAAACAGTAATGGGAGAAACGCCCGGCTATCAGATGAACTTCGGACTTCACCCGACGATTAAAATGACTAACAGTCATCTATGACAGTCATTATATGCAAAACTGACTGTCAGTCAATATTTGACCGACAGTGTTTACAAAAAGTTAATATTTGCTCAACAAAAGTGAAAAACGCCGGAAAGATCGGACGAAAAGCGGTTTGACAGAACTTCTCCGAAAGGTTATAATCATCATAACAGGAGCGGCAAGGACCGCAGAAGGAAACTGACCGGAGGATAGACTGCAATGATTTATGCGATAATTGCGGCGGGCGGAATCGGCGCCCGTTTCGGCGCCGACAAACCGAAGCAGCTCGTCGGGCTCGGCTCGGAGAGCATACTGACCCGCACGGTAAAAGTGTTCGAGAAAATAGACAAAATAGAAAAAACGGTGGTCGCCTGCCCTGAAAAGTGGCTCAAAGAATGTCGGGCGCAGCTCGCAGGGCTGAAAAAGGTCTGCGTTATTTCGGGCGGCGAAACGAGAAATGAGACCATCATGAGAGGCATTGATTTCATTGAAGAAAGCTTCGGGCTTGACGAAAAAACGCTTGTCGTCACTCACGACGCTGTTCGCCCATATGTGACCGAGCGGCTTATTCTCGACAGCATCGACGCCGCCGAAAGATACGGAGCGAGCGTTGCCGCCGTTGAGGCTGTGGACACACTAATTGAGTGCGAAAACGGTTTTATCGAAAACATACCCGACAGAAAAAAGATGTTTCATGTTCAGACGCCGCAAACCTTCGGCGCGCTCAAGCTCAGGAGACTTTATGACGATCTGACGGACGAGGAAAAGGATAGTCTCACCGATTGCAGCAAGATATTCATTCTCCGGGGAGAGAAAGTGGCGGTTTTCAAGGGCGACAGGGCGAATATAAAGATAACCTATCGGGAGGACATACAATAACCGTTCTGAAAAGAAGTCTTATTCGAGAAGAAAACCGCATTTCATGTAACCGATTCAGATAATAAAATATATATCGGGTAAAATAAACGGCGTATGAATCGCAACGATGCAGATGCCCCCTTGATTATACATTTGTTGTTTGCAATTATTGCAAGCACTTTATACCCGGAAGAAAAACGGAGAGTGACTTGCAAGGCGTATCCGAATGGGATACAGAGGGGATCAGTATTGCGCAGAGAACATGGCACACCGTTCCACGGCGATCACGGGTAAGATCTGAGCCGTAGAAGCAACCGAATAACAACACCTCCCGCACCTCTCCGCCGGTAGCGTGAAGTGCCCCGGGGAGGATTTTTATATCAAAAGCTTAATACGCTGAAAAAGCATCATGCAAGCCGCAAGGTGCTTTTTCATATTCCGTTTGCCAAGGACCGTCAGACCGGGTGACAAAATAAAAAAGCTATAATCACAACAAAGCGCTTGCTCCGATGTGAATTATAGCTTTTAATTTTTGACTTTTGTTCTGTGTGGAATGCGGCTGCCCGCCTTGCCCACAGTTGTTTATTTTGCGAAATCCGTGGCTCTTGTTTCTCTGATGAGATTGACCTTGATCTGTCAGGGATATTCAATCTCCTCTTCGATCTTCTTGACGATGTCCCTTGCGAGAAGAACCATCTGATCGTCGCTGACAGCGTCGGGCTTGACGATAATTCTGACCTCTCTGCCCGCCTGGATCGCATAGGAATTTTCAACGCCCTTGAAGCCCTTGGTGATCTCCTCAAGCTTCTCAAGCCTCTTGATGTAGTTCTGAAGATTTTCTCTTCTCGCGCCGGGCCTTGCGGCTGAGATAGCGTCGGCCGCCTGAACAAGGCAGGCGATAACGCTCTTCGGCTCGACATCGCCGTGGTGAGCCTGAATGGCGTTGACGACGATATCGTTCTCTTTGTACTTCTTAGCGTATTCAACGCCGAGGTCGATATGCGAGCCTTCAAGCTCATGATCAAGGGCCTTGCCGATATCATGGAGAAGACCGGCTCTTCTCGCCAGCTTGACATCAACGCCAAGCTCTGACGCCATAAGACCGGCTATATATGAGACCTCAAGCGAATGATTGAGAACATTCTGACCGTAGCTCGTTCTGTAACGAAGTTTGCCGAGAAGCTTGACAAGCTCGTGATGCACTCCGTTGACGCCTGCGTCAACAACGGCTCTTTCACCGGCCTGACGAATTGCGTGCTCAACTTCCTTCTTGCTCTTTTCGTGCATTTCTTCGATTCTCGCCGGATGTATTCTTCCGTCGGCTATGAGCTTTTCGAGAGTGAGTCTTGCGACCTCGCGGCGAATCGGATCAAAGCTTGAAAGAGTGATGGTTTCGGGCGTGTCGTCGATAATGAGATCAACGCCCGTGATGGTTTCGAGAGTTCTGATGTTTCTGCCCTCTCTGCCGATTATGCGGCCTTTCATCTCGTCGCTCGGCAGATCAACGACCGAAACGGTGGTTTCGGCGGCGTGGTCTGCGGCGCAGCGCTGAATAGCCGTTGCGATGATCTCCTTGGCGATCGTGTCGGATTCATCCTTTATCTTCTGCTCGACTTCCATGATCTTGACCGCCTTTTCGCGCGTCAACTCACCGTCGAGCTTTTCAAGAAGAACGACCTTGGCCTGTTCCTTTGTATATCCGGAGATCTTCTCAAGCATTTCTAACTGACTTCTTTTGATGCTCTCTGCTTCGGCCATTCGTTCTTCGCATTGCTTGGTCTTGCTGTTGAGAGCGTCCTCTTTTTTCTCGAGGGTCTCCATTTTTTTGTCAAGACTTTCTTCTTTCTGAATGATCCGGCGTTCCTGACGCTGGACTTCATTTCTTCTTTCGCGTATTTCTTTATCCGCTTCGGTTCTTAGCCTGTGAGCTTCGTCTTTAGCCTCAAGTATAGCCTCTTTCTTCTTTGTTTCGGCCTCGCTGATAGCGTTGTTGACTATCCTCGTTGCCTCCTGAGTGGCGGAACCGATAGCGCTTTCGGCGACTCTTTTTCTGTGGTTCTGACCGAGGATAAAACCGACGACGCCGAAAACAACGGCGCTCACAACGGCGGTAATGATTATCGCAAGTAAAATTGGATTCAAAGCAGCAGCACCTCCTTTTTCAAATGAATTAAATTAGTGATTATCAACCTAAATCAGTCATCAAAAGAATTACAGTAATGATAAATGCATAGGCGATGAGACACAAAATATGTCCACCGGAAAGCATGATAATATAATAATAGCTTATCTTGTTTATTTTAAAACAAATAAGATAATATGTCAATAGAAACGGCAGAATAAATTGTTTATGTGCGCAAAAGAAAAAACCGCGCAGTCAGAAGCGGTGAGAGGGCGGAGATATTTTCCGGACAATAAAACAAGCAGGAATATCTTATGCCTGCGCAGCTTGTCAGATGTCGGCCGTGACGGCCTTGCCCGTTCTGAGACTTTTGGTGGCGTCCAGAATACGCTGATTTCTTGAGCCTCTGAACTTGAGCGAAATATCCTTTTCCTCTTCAACAAACCTGCCGTCGACAAGAATGTCGATAAGACCGAGAAGCTCGTTTGTCACCTCGCAGTGAGGGTGGCTGCCGTCGGTCGTCAGCTCCTCAAAGGTGAAGCCCGAATAAATCCAGACGGTTTTTTCGGGCAGTCTCTTTCGGACTTCTTTTATAAACGGCAGCAGAGCTCTCTGATTTTCCGGCTCGAACGGCTCGCCGCCGAGAACGGTCAGACCGTTTATATAGCTTTTGCCGAGCATTTCAATTATTTTTTCCTGAGTTTCCGATGTGAATTCCTCGCCGTAATTGAAATCCCAGGTTTGCGGCTGAAAGCAGTTTTTGCATCGGTTGGTGCAGCCCGAAACGAACAGACTGACCCGTACGCCCGTTCCGTTTGCTATATCGCAGTTTTTTATCTCTCCGTAGTGCATGGTTTTCCTTTCTTTATCCTATCGGCTGTGTTATGTCGTAGCGAACGCCTGTGTCGAACGACATATTGCCTGTCAGCTCCTCAAGCTTCTTTTCGGCGTCGCCGCTGTTGAACGCGTCGATGAGCTGCATAGCGTCTGTCTGCGCCTCGCGGTAAAGATCCATGAAAGACTTTGTGCTCTTGCGGCGCGAATCATAGGGCATTGTCCACTCCTTGTGGGTGAAATTCATGTAGTCCCACTCGCTGTCGGGTTTTTCCTGCCTTATCATGCTTATCAGCAGCGGCCCGATGAAAGGCTTTATCGGCTGCTGAACGATGTTGAGAACCTTTCTTTTAACGCCGTTTTTGTCGGTCAGAACTTTGTGAGCCGTTCCCATGTCTCTGAAAGCCTCTGCGTATTCACCGGCACCGGCGCTGTTCCCGTTGACCTTGGGAACAACATAGGCCATGAGGAGGCTGATTTCGTCTATAACATGTTCGTCCTTAGGAACAGTGTCGGCGGCGCAGAATTTTCTTCCGTCGGTGTAGCCGAGCTCGCTTCTGAGAAGAAAAACATCAATATTGAACTCGACAATGTTGTGGATCGAGAAGGGTATCGCTTTCTGATAACCTTTCGCTTCTGTGAGCGCTTTTTGCACCGAGTAGATGAACGGGTGCGTGTTTCTGTCCAGAGCGTAGTGACAGATGTAGCCGTAGATATATGATTTGACTATATCCCTGTCGCAGGGCTCGTTTTCAAGATATTCCTTCATCAGACCGAACATTCTGACAATGTCGCAGTGATGAAGCTGAGAGCCGAGGCTCTTGAGAGTTTTTCCGCCCCATGCCATTCGCCAGATTCTGTGTGAAAACAGAAAATCAGGCCCCTGCGTTCCGTAATAAAGAGCTGTCTGCGACAGCTTTATATCCTTGTCGTATTCCTGAATTTTATCTTTAAGGCTTCTTGCGAATATATAATGTGAAGCAAATGCAGGCATTGCGTTTTCCTCCTTTTTGTTTTATCATACGCAGCCGCATATCCCGCCGTCTGCGCCGATGACCTGAGCCGTTATGAAGCCGGCTTCGTCGCTTGCGAGAAACAGGGCGAGATAAGCGATATCGTCGGGCGTACCGAGGCGCATCATCGGTGTGCTTTCAATGAGTGCCCTGACGGTTTCATCGCTGTGAGACCGATTCATGTCGGTGTCGATGACTCCCGGCGCTATGCAGTTGACGGTTATGCCGCTCGGCCCCAGTTCACGGGCGAGAGCCTTGGTCAGCCCGATGACGGCCGCCTTTGACGCCGAATAGTGAACCTCCATGCTGCCGCCGACCGTACCCCACATCGAGGAAATATTTATTATTCGCCCCGAGTGGTTTCTGAGCATTATTTTGCTGACTTCTCTGGCGCAGTTGAAGCTGCCCTTGGCGTTCACGCCGAACATCCGGTCATAGTCGGTGTCGGTTATCTCGTCAAAAAATTTCTGCTGCGCTATTCCGGCGTTGTTGACAAGAACATCAATGCCGCCGAAACGGCCGTTTGCTCCGGCGACCATCTCTCTGACGGCTTCGGGGTCGGCCACATCGGCTCTGAACAGCCCGCACTCGCCGCCTTTCGCCTCGATCTCGGCTTTCAGAGAAAGGGCGGCGTCGGCGCTGTTAAGATAATTCGCCGCGACCGAATACCCTTTTTCGGCGAAGCGAAGAGCGCAGACTCTGCCTATTCCTCGGCTCGCACCAGTTATCAGAACGGTTTTTCTTTTGCTCATATCAGTCAAACTCTCTTATATTCTGCATGCTGAGCTTTCGCTCGCCGTTTTCGATCTGTTTTATCATCGCCGTGAGCTTGTCGTTCACGGGAGTCGGAACATTATATTGCTTGCCGAGCTTTGAAATGTAGCCGTTCATTATGTCGATCTCCGTTGTTTTCCCGGCTTCGAGAGCCTGAAGAGTCGAGGGCTTGACATTTTTATTTTTCTTTCCGACTATCATGACCACAGCGCAGCAAAGAGCGTTGAACACCCTTGAATCGCTTATCATCAAAAGCCTGTATTCAAGCAGAGCGCCGTATTTCGGCACCTTCATGTTCATCGCATTGGCGACATTCATCGCTTCTCTGGCTATCTTCAGGAAGGTGAATCTCGCCGTTTTGTCCTTGAGTATTTCGCCGAGAGTTTTGCCCGAAATGCCGGCGAGAGCGTTGATGCAGGAATTTATTATCAGCTTTGAATAAAGTCTGGCGTTTATATCGTCGGCTATTTTCGTCGGGTAAACGCATGAGAGCATTTCCCTGAGGCTGTCGAGCATCGGCGGGTGACGGCCGTTCAGCATTCCGACATAAAATTCGCCGTCGGTCGTGACATTGACGAAATTTCTCTTGACCATAGTTGCGCCGAAGCCTATCATGCAGCCGACGGCTCTGTCTTCGCCGACGATTTCCGCAAGCGTTTCAACGCACAGGCCGTTCTGCATGGCGACGACGAGGGAATCATCTTTAAGAAGTCTGAGCGATTTTTCGGCAAGCTCCGGCATCTGCTGATATTTGGTTGCGATAATCACTATATCATAAAGTCCCTCAACCTTGTCAATGTCGGGATAAGCCTTCAGCTTAACAACACGGTCGCCCTTGACGCCGGTTATGGTGAAGCCTTTTTCTTCGATGAGCCGGGCGTTTTCCTCGCCGTGAGCGACGACCTCAACATCATAGCCGCTGCTTTTTATTATCGTGGCGACGGTGCCGCCGATGCAGCCCACGCCGATTATCAATGTTTTCATAATATCAACTCCGTATATATAAATAATATAGTATATCTATAATCTTAAATATAGCTTTAACTAACAATAAAGTCAAGTCGCATAAGGAAAATTTTATGTTAATCGGCAAAAAACAGACTCTTTCGCAAACACACCGTTATCGGCGCAACTTTGTTTCAATAAAGTATTTATTGCGGCTTTCGAGTTAAACTATATTAACGGAAAGGAATGATATTTATGGATTATCTTCAGGTTTTTCTGACGGCTTTGTTCTCCGCAGTCGTTCTTTTTATTCTCACCAAGCTGATGGGCCACAAGCAGATGGCGCAGCTTGATGTTTTCGACTATGTCAACGGAATAACGATAGGCTCTATCGTCGCTGAGCTCGCAACGGAGCTTGAGGATCCCGTCAGACCGCTGATAGCTCTGCTTGTTTATGCGGCGGTCGCTCTGGCGCTTAGCATCATCAGCAACAAATTTCCGTCGTCAAGAAAGATCATTCTAGGCCATCCGGTCCTGTTGCTCGACAATGGGAAAATGTTCAGGAGCAACTTCAAGAAATCAAAGCTTGATCTGAATGAATTTTTATATCTTTGCCGATCCCAGGGGTATTTCGACATAAGCCAGATCCAGACGGCTGTTTTTGAAGCTAACGGCTCCGTCAGCATTTTGCCAAAGAGCGCAAACCGCCCGGCAACTCCCGGGGATATGAAAATATATCCCGCCCAGGAAAAGCCCGTCACCGAAGTCATTATGGACGGGAAAATCGTCAGCGGAAGCCTTGAAAAGCTGCTGAAAGACGAAAAATGGCTGCTCTCGCAGCTGAAGGGGCAAAATATTCCCTCGGTTAAGCAGACCTTTTTTGCGTTCGCCGACGACAAGTGCAATCTGACCGCTTACCCGAAAGACTGAGGGCCTGAGGCGTTTTTCTGCGGGCATAAAAGTCCGGCGGCGCACTGAACCGCGCGCCGCCGCAGCTTGCCGAAAAGAAGTGCTTTTCGGCAAGCTGTGAGACTGCCGGGAAAGGATGACCGATGACATTTTCTTCGGTCGACAGGCGTACAAAGGTACTCCGAGACCGAAAAAATGCCAAGCATATAAGCTTTCAGCGACACAGTTCAACACTGTGTCGCTGAAACATCTTGCGGTTTGTGCTTGAAAG
>JAQXMC010000007.1 GCA_029012445.1 Oscillospiraceae bacterium | reverse complement strand
GAGCAACAGTCCGGTGGACTGTTGTGACCGCGAGCGACCAAGGCGCGCTGCGCGCCGCGAATCGAGTCCTATCTGGGGCGCCATGAAAGAAACCACTTTTGTCTGGCAGACAAAAGTGGTTTCTTTCAATGATATCCGTTCCTGTTGGAACGGGTGATATATCTTCGATATGATATCGCACATTGTGCGATGATATATGCCACGGCATATGCGGAACGGATATTATATCATATTTGCAACGCAAATATATCATATCGCACAGCGATATATTATTGAAAATGAAATTTGCCTACGGCGAGTGAAAAACAACAAGAGCCGTAAAAAAACAGCGCTCATATTCGGGCGCTGTTTTAAATCATTTTTCCGTTTTTTAATCCTTCTGCTCGGATCTCGGTCTGAATTTTTTGATTATCACAATGCCGGCGGCTGTCAGCGCCGCAGCAAGGAGCAAATTCAGCAGTGGGATCAGAACTGTGGGAATAACCGCTGCGCTGCCTATTCCGGCCCGGCTGAGTTGAGCAGCCGTGTCCAGCGACGTAACAAAAGAAAACAGCAGGGTAAGTGTTTTGTATGCACCGAAAATCAGCAGTATAATTCCGCCGATCCAGCCGTATTTTTTAATAAAATGAGCGGCGCTGCCGCTGCCGGAACTACCCTCAGCGCTGCTTCCTCTTTGACCGTTGTTATCATTGGCGCCGTCGTCATCGTCGAGAAGAAAGTCGACCGTGACGCCGAAAACCACGGCGAGAGCTTTCAAATTCGTAATCTCGGGCAAGGCTTCGCCCGTTTCCCACTTGCTCACGGCCTGGCGCGAGACGCCGATTTTTTCGCCGAGAGCCTCCTGAGATATTCCGCATTTTTTGCGGCAAAAAACTATTTTTTCATTCAGTTTCATAATGGCTTCCCCTTTCTTCGACATGAGTTTATCATAAATTTCCGGCTTTGTCTATAAAGTGCGGCTTGAAATGCCGCAACCGGCGGTTGCATAAGTCATGGACTGAAAATTTTTTTGCGGTACGCCCGATTTTTCTGCGTGGTCCGTCTTACAGCGTCTTTGGTTTTATTATTTTAATCTGAGCTGTTAACCTGAGCAAAAGTAATCTGATAAATAAAAATTTTGTTTGAAAAAATATATATTTTTAACTTTGTATTGATTTTTTTAACCGGAGATAGTAAGATTAAACTGATGAAATATAGAAAGGACTTGAAATATATGAAGAAACTGATAAGCGTAATTCTCGCTGCGGTAATGATGTTTTCGCTGGCTGTGCCTGCGTTTGCCGCTTCCGGTGACAGCTATATCCCCGTTGTTTATGTCGAAGGTCAGGGCGACAAGATATACGCCGATAAGAATGACCGGAACTCTGAGGTGCTCAATCCGAAAAGCATTCCGGACGGCATGATAGATTCGATGACCGAAAAGCTCACAGAACCGCTGATAAAGGGTGCGCTCAAGCGCGACTATTCCGAATATTGCGACGCTGTTTATGACTGGTTTGCGCCGTATTTTGAGAAGCTTGCTCTTGATGAAAACGGCGAAGCCTCGAACGGCAGCGGAAACGACTGTATTCAGGAAATGCCAAGCGTCGACCGCAAGAAAAACGGTATGTACAACCTTTACTCGTACAACATGACATATGATTACAGGCTTGATCCTATGGTTATTGCCGATCAGCTGAACAACTATATCGAATCCGTTAAGAAAGCGACCGGTTATGATAAAGTAAATATCATATGCCGCTGCCTCGGAACGAATATAGTCCTCGCCTATTTTTATAAATACGGAACGGACAGCGTTAACAAGTGCGTAATGTACGCTGCGGGCTTTGATGGCTTTGATGTCTGCGGAGCGCTGTTTTCGGGCAGCATTGAAGTCCCGGTCGACGCTCTTGACAGATATGTCCAGACAAATCTTTCCGATGACGACGGTGTTCAGCAGCTGATAAAGGCGGTCGTCGCAATGTCGAACAAACTTAAAACTCTCGGCTTTGCCATTGACGAGATATATGATATTTATGAAGCCGTTTATCAGAATCTTATTCCTCGGCTGATGAAGGTCTGCCACGGCTCATTCCCGTCATATTGGTCAATGGTCAGCGATGAATATTTTGAGAAAGCGAAACAGCTCAACTTCGGCGGTCAGGAGGAAAAATACGCAGAATTTATAAGAAAGATAGACAACTATCACTATAATGTCTATAAAAACCAGAAGCAGATACTTGAAAACGCCATTGCCGGGGGAATGGAGCTTTATATCGTCGCCAAATACGGCACGCCTATGCTGCCCATATCAAAGACGGCCAATCTTCAGGGTGATCACATGGTCAACACCGCTTCCTCGTCTTACGGCGCAACGATAACCGATATCGACAAGAAGCTGTCCTCCGCTTATCTTAAAAATGCGGCTGAAAACGGCACCGACAAATATATCGGCGTTGACCGCCAGATTGACGCCTCGACCTGCTTCCTGCCGGATCACACATGGTTTATAAAGAACCTGCATCATGATTATATGCCGTCGAATGTCGATAAAAATCTTTTTGCGGCAATGTTCAAGTCGGACGGATATATGACGGTGTTCGATAACGAAAACTTCCCACAGTATCTTTTCTGGGACGGCAAACAAATATCTCCGCTGACTTCCGAAAATTGCGAGACTCACCCGGAATGGAAAACCAGCTTTTCCGATAACTGCAAGTTCTTTGTTGAAAGAATTATAAGATACATAACGGAATATGTTCAGAAGCTTATTGATAAGCTTTTCGGAAACAAATAAATTCTGAAGTTGAAGCTCCCGGCATCAGAGTCGGGAGCTTCAACTTGTTAATTATCCTTAATTATTTCTTCAACCCTTTTTCACAGTATTCTTATATAATAAAATTGTCGAAATTTATAGTAATATTTCGAACAGCTTGTTTTTATATCAGATAAAGTCGGCGGCAAGACCGAAAAATGATAGGCCTTTTCAATAAACGACGGATTTTTAACGGCTTGCCCCGCTTATTGAATTTGCGGAAAGGAGTGACAGGAATATGAATGATGTGCGCCGTATAACTTATCCGAAGCTTTTCTGGCTGTTTCTGTTCGGCAGCCTGATCGGAGTTCTTATTGAGGGCTTGTGGTGCCTTGTCAGATATAAACATTGGGAGACTCATGTCGTTACTGTTTTCGAGCCGCTTTGTGTTCTTTATGGCTTTGGCATGGTGGGATGCTACATATTTACCGTGCTTCTTGAAGGAAAAGGAAACATCACAAAGTTTATCGTGTTTGCCCTTGTGGGAACAGTGGTTGAGTTTTTTGCCGGTTTTATTCTTGAGCACGGACTGAATATGAGAGCGTGGGATTACAGCGGCTCATTTCTGAACCTGAAGGGCTATGTCAGCATTGGCATGACTTTTATGTGGGGAGTCCTCGGTCTTGCGTTCAGTTACATTGTTCCGGTGATTGACGGTGTTTTTGAGAAGATCCGGACTCAGCCGTGGAATATAGCCTGCACGGTTTTAAGCGTATTTCTTGCGGTTGATGTTGTTGTCAGCACGATGTCCTTTATCCGCTGGAGCAAGAGACACGAAGGCGTCGCTCCGAGAAACAGCGTTGAAAGAATTATTGATGACAAATTCAGCGACAGCTTTATGGAAAAAAGATTCTGTGAATGGTATTTCATATAATATGTACATAAAAGCGCTGTCTGCGGTCCGGTGACCGGCGGAATACCGGGATGAGAGTTAACCGTCTGAGCAAAAAACGGCCGTACTCAAAATAAAAAAGAGCCGCAGACACAGCAAATTTATTTCTGATTAAAAAGGGAATAATATATATAGAAAATAAAAACTTGTTGAAAGAAGTGTTTTTATGAAAAAGCGTTCGGCCGCACCGATAAGAATAACTAAGATCGGCTATATCGTTATGTCGATAGTGATGTGCGTTATCGGCGTTCTGTTCATTGTTCTGCCGCAGGGCTCAATGCGCGCGCTCGGAATTATCTGCGGAATTTCGGCTATTCTTTTCGGTTTGATAAAGATAGTCGGATACGGCTCCGGAGATCTGTTCAGACTCGCATTTCAATATGATCTTGAATTCGGAATAGTGCTTGTGATTCTCGGCGCAATAATACTTATAAATCCGCAGAATCTGATAAACTTCATGTGCATTGCGATGGGCATATCGTTTATGACCGACGGTCTGTTTAAGATCAGAATAGCTCACGATTCAAAAGTGTCAGGCATTCCGGAGTGGTGGGCGATAGCGTTTTTTGCCGTTATCTCCTGCGTCGCGGGCGCATTTCTTGCGTTCCGCCCGGCTTCAAGCGCGGTCATACTTTCATATATGCTCGGCGTTTCGTTTATAATTGAGGGCATACTGAATTTTGCCGTTGTTCTTATCACGGTCAGAATAGCCAAAAATCAGAAGCCGGATATAATCGAAGTCGAATATGAAAATAATGACGAATAACGGTAAAACGCTTTTAGAACGGCGCCGCTTATTAAAAACAGGCTCTGTCCGCGGAAATTTTTCAGCGGACGGAGCTTTATTTTTTTCGAAAATTTAATATGCACTAAAAATTTTGTCATATATTTGTGTATTTTTCACAATATTTCGATATATTGTCACTAAAATCAAATAAATAATTGACAAATGTTTGACGACACTGTAAAATAAATGAGCAAAATATTTAATCTGGAGGCTTAAACCATGAAGGAAAGACTTCTAAGCATCGTGCTGGCGCTGGTAATGCTCATGACGATGCTCCCGTTGACGGCGTTCGCCGAATCAACGCTGCCCATAGTTATCGTTTCGGGCTATTCATCATCTCAGATATATGAGTTCAATGAAGACGGAACGATCAAAGACAAGATCTGGGGCCTTGAGGTTAGCAAAATACTTGCCGCTATCAGGAACAAGATTCCGGACTTCACGCCCGACAAACTTGAAATCACGGCAGAAAAACAGCCGGAGGTTCTCAAACAAGTTCTCCTTAGCGTAGTCAGAGATTTTTTGGAAATTTTCGCTCTCAATCCCGATGGAACGCCGAACTATAATACCGGAACATGGCCGACGGATCCCGCTATGAGCAACATGGAATACATAAACGCCAATCTCGAAAGCGATCCCTATATCTCGGGCGCTATCCACGAGAAAAGATATACTCCCTACCTCGTTGAAAGACTCGGCGCAGCCAATGTTTACCAGTTCTCGTGTGACTGGAGAATGACAGCTATTGAGTGCGCATTCAACCTCGCAAAGTATGTTAAGGCAGTCAAGAAATATTCAGGTTCAAGCCAGGTCAACATTTTCAGTGAGAGTCACGGCGGTCAGGTAACCGGAACATATCTCAGCCTTTGCGCTATCGTCGATAAGGGCGGCGACGACGCTTCAAGGCTCGCCGCGCTTCTCGGAATTGAAGAAGCGTCTCTCAAGGATTATTTCGATCTCGGCGATGTTCATAACGCTCTTATGAATTCCCCCGCTGTCGGCGGTGTTCAGCTCGCTTATGACTTTATCAAAGGCGGCGATCAGCTGAACATTGATTATCAGCAGATATTGTCTTTCTATGAATACGCCAACAATCCGCTTCACTCGGTTGTCGGCGGCAACGAATATGTCTGGGAATCTGAATATGAGTGGCTTCTCGGCTGCGTTAAGCTTGAAAATTTCGGAAAGCTGCTAAACGATCTTATTCAGAATTATGCTCTGACCGCTGTTCTCTCTCTCGGCAGCATGTGGGATTTCCTTGCGCTGGGCTATTATGATGAGATCAAGGCGTCATATCTTGACACCGAAGAAAAGGCTCTTGCCTATGCTCCCATGATCGCAAGAAGTGATTACACCCACTATGTGGTAATGGAAAATCTCCACGAAAACCTCACCTACGCAAGAGAACACGGTGTGAATGTCAACATCATCTGCGGAACGGATATCACGACCGCAACAGGCTCACAGGTCAACGGCGACTGCCTCATCGCGGCTAAAACCGCTTCGGGCGCAAAAACCCTTGACGCAGGCTATCGCTTCAATGACGGTTACAAGACCGACTACACTGACAGCGGGGTCACCTGCACCGATCCGAGCCACGATCATGTTTCGCCCCGCCTGAATCTCGACGCAGCATACGGATATCTTCCCGAAAACACATGGTATATCGAGGGCCAGTATCATGCGCAGTACGCTTTTGACAGCTACGCATTTTCGCTGACAAACGCATTGCTTCTTGATGAGACGATCCGGGATATATACACAAGCGCAAAGTATCCTCAGTTTGAGGTAACATATAATGCGAAGCTCGGTCTTCACGCTCAGTTTGACAACTCGCTTTATGGCACTCTGACCAAGAACGACACGGCGCTTGTTGTCACCAACCTTTCGGAAAAGAGCAACATTGAGATCACCGGCATAAAGGTCGAGGGAATGGATATCACCTTCGACGGCGCAGTCGGAACGACCGTCAAGCTCGGCGAGAGCGTCACGCTTCCGTTCACGGGCGAAGTTCCCGACGCCGATATGAAGAATGTCAAAATAACGATATACTTCATTGAAGACGAAACCGTTTGCCCGCTTGACAGCAGAACATTCAACTATGTTGTCAGGGGCGGACAGAAGATAGAATTCGACTCCGAGAACCCCGTTATCAAAGACGGTGAAGACTCTCAGGGCTGGCTTCAGGATATCGCTTCAAGACTTGACAACTATGACCTTCCGACAAAGCTCAAGGCGATAGTTCTTTCCTTTGTCAGACTGATCAAGACGCTTATCAGCGCATGCAGTGCGTTAGGCGCTCAGGCAAAATAACAGATAAAAATAATACCGTCCCGCGCGAAGAATTGATTTTGCGCGGGATATTTTTTATGTTCAGGCCGACTGCTTGCCCGCGCCCGATTTGCGATAAATAATTTCAGCTTTCGGGAACGCATAACACCGGGCAGACGGAATAAGACCGAAGCGGAAAAAGGGACATGAATTGCGGAGTCGGCTGTTATCCGTCACTTTCAACAAAAATTATGATATAAATTTATACATAATTTTATCTCAGGCGATTGAAATTTTCGCTTGACACACCACACAATATATGCTATCCTATAAAGGTGTTTGACACTACATATTGTTGGAGGTATATTATGAAGATCATTAAGAGAAACGGATCGGAAGCCGTTTTCGATATAACAAAGATAATCGTTGCCATAAGCAAGGCTAACGACACCGTTGATGAAAAGATACGGATGACTCCCATGCAGATACAGAGGATAGCCGACAGCGTCGTGCTTTCCTGTGAGAAGCTCGGCAGAGTGGCAGGCGTTGAGGAAGTTCAGGATATGGTCGAAAAACAGATCATGGCTCACGGCGCCTATGAAGTCGCAAAATCCTATATCACCTACCGTTACACAAGGCAGCTGGTGCGTCAGTCGAACACAACCGACGATAAGATCCTCAGCCTTATTGAGTGCAACAACGAGGAGGCCAAGCAGGAAAATTCAAACAAGAATCCGGTCGTCAACTCCACCCAGCGCGATTATATGGCGGGCGAAGTGTCAAAGGATATCACCTGCCGCATTCTTCTGCCCAAAGATATAGTCGACGCTCACAACGAGGGCATAATCCACTTTCACGATATGGATTATTTCGCTCAGCATATGCATAACTGCGATCTTGTCAACCTTGAGGATATGCTCCAGAACGGAACCGTTATCACGGGAACTCTGATCGAAAGACCGCATAGCTTTTCGACCGCCTGCAATATCGCAACGCAAATAATCGCTCAGGTCGCTTCCAATCAATATGGCGGCCAGTCTATCTCACTTGCGCATCTGGCTCCTTTTGTTCAGGTCAGCAGAGAGAAGATAAGAGCGTCCGTGCTTGAAGAAATAGCGGATATCGGAGCCGAGGTCAGCGACGACTGTGTGAACAGGCTGGTTGAAAAGAGACTTCGCGAGGAGATAAGAAAGGGCGTTCAGACGATACAGTATCAGGTGGTAACGCTTCTGACGACAAACGGTCAGGCGCCTTTCGTAACCGTTTTCATGTACCTTAACGAGGCCAAGAACGAACAGGAAAAGAAGGACCTTGCAATCATCATCGAGGAGGTTCTCGAGCAGCGTTATCAGGGCGTTAAAAATGAAAAGGGCGTTTGGATAACGCCGGCGTTCCCGAAGCTTATATATGTCCTTGAGGAGGATAACATCAACGAGGATTCAGAGTATTATTACCTGACAAAGCTCGCCGCCAAATGCACCGCAAAAAGGCTCGTTCCGGACTATATATCGGAAAAGAAGATGAAAGAGCTGAAAGAGGGCAACTGCTTCCCCGTCATGGGTTGCCGCAGCGCGCTTTCACCTTGGAAGGACGAAAACGGCAATTATAAATTCTACGGCAGGTTCAACCAGGGCGTTGTCACGCTCAACCTTGTCGATATAGCGCTTTCATCAGGCGGAAATGTTGAAAAATTCTGGAAGATATTTGATGAAAGACTCGATCTTTGCTACAGAGCTCTCATGTGCCGCCATGAAAGACTCAAGGGTACCCTTTCGGATGCTGCGCCGATTCTGTGGCAATACGGAGCCTGTGCAAGGCTCAAAAAGGGCGAGCCGATAGACAAGCTCCTTGTCGGCGGATATTCAACGATATCTCTCGGATATGCGGGGCTTTGCGAATGCGTCAGATATATGACCGGCAAATCACACACCGATCCGGCGGCAACGGGTTTTGCGCTCGATATAATGAAATATATGAACGACGCCTGCAACAGATGGAAAGAGGAGACCACCATCGGCTTCGGCATCTACGGAACGCCGCTTGAATCAACGACATATCGTTTCGCAAAGTGTCTTCAGAGGCGCTTCGGCGTCATAGAGGGCGTGACCGACAAGGGATATATCACCAACAGCTATCATGTTCATGTCACCGAGAATATCGACGCTTTTGAAAAGCTCAAGTTTGAGGCGCAGTTCCAGGCTCTCTCAACGGGCGGCGCGATAAGCTATGTCGAGGTCCCGAATATGCAGAACAACATTGAGGCCGTTCTTCAGGTCATCAGGTTTATCTATGACAATATCATGTACGCCGAGCTGAACACCAAGAGCGACTATTGCCAGGTATGCGGCTTCGACGGTGAGATCAAGATAGAGGAAGTCGACGGCAAGCTTGTCTGGGTATGCCCGCAGTGCGGAAATCAGGATCAGAGCAAGATGAATGTTGCGAGAAGGACCTGCGGATATATCGGAACGCAGTTCTGGAATCAGGGAAGAACTCAGGAGATAAAGGAAAGAGTTTTGCATCTGTAATTGTATAATTCGGGAGCGGCTTTAAAGACGCTCCCGATTGTCGAAAAAGTAATTTTCGACAAGCTGTGAGACTATAAGCTTTCGGCGGCACGGTTCGATACCGTGCCGCCGAAACAGTTTGCGGTTTGTGTTTGAAAGAATCAGACATTTTTCTTTCACTTTTTTCAGCTTATATGCGTTCGGGCGCCTTTATCGCCGGTCTGCGGCAGGTTTTACCTGCCGCATTTTTATATATTGCCAAGCATCATTCCGGATAATACAGATCCGCTGATTTCCGGTCTTTGATGAACTCATATATCATTTCCGCTTCCTTTTTTGCGCCGGCAAGATCGTGCTCTCTGTAATTCCCACATTCGGTTTCGGTCGCTCCGGGTATCTCGCCCTCATAGCCCATGATGAATTTGAAAGCGTCGGCGGCGAGCTTTATTGCGTCCGTGTGACTGACGCTGCTTCTCAGAAGAAAATAAAATCCCGTGCGGCAGCCCATAGGACCGAAATAAATAACATCGTCCGAATATTTTGTGTTGCGGACATAGGTGGCAAACAGATGCTCAATGGTGTGAATTGCGGCGTTTTCCATGACCGGCTCCTTGTTGGGGCGCCGCATCCTTATATCATATGTAATTATGTCGCCGTCAACTCTTGAAATATACATTCCTTTCGGCAATATGTTGTGGTTGATTCTGAAGCTTGCTATTTTTTCCATTTTCATTCACTCCTAATTCATAATATATTTATCCTTGAACAAGGCCTTTATCTCCTTGTCAAGAGATGAATTTTCTTCTTTTTCAAGCATTGGATCGTCTGCGAGAAGCTCTTTCGCCGCTTCTGCCGACCGGTTGCAAAGCACCATATCGTCAAGCATATCGGCAATATGCAGCGCCGGCAGTCCATGCTGTTTTTCACCGAAAAAGTCGCCGGGTCCCCTCAGGCGAAGATCCTCGTCGGCTATTCTGAAGCCGTCGTTTGACTTTTTCATTATTTCAAGCCGCTTTTTTGCGGCGGGGCTTTTTGCGTCCGATATAAGTATGCAGGAGGATTTTTCGCTTCCTCTGCCGACTCTGCCCCGAAGCTGGTGCAGCTGAGACAGGCCGAAACGGTCGGCGTCCTCAATGACCATGATCACAGCGTTGGGAACATCGACTCCGACTTCTATAACTGTCGTTGCGATCAGAAGCTTTGTCTTTCCCGAAACGAAGTCCGCCATAACGGAATCCTTTTCGCTTTGCTTCATCTTTCCGTGCAGCAGTCCCGTGGGGTAGTCCCTGAAAGCGGTCGACCGAAGCTTTTTTGAATATTCAACGGCGCCTATGTAATCGGCCGACTCGCTTTCTTCAACGAGAGGGCACACAATATAAGCCTGGAAGCCTCTGTCAAGATATTTTCTGATAAAAGCATAGACTCGTTCGTGATAGCTTGAGTCGACGACATAGGTGTCGACCGTCTGTCTGCCGGGGGGAAGCTCGTCGAGAACGGAAAGATCAAGATCGCCGTAGATTATGAGAGCCAGAGTCCGGGGGATAGGCGTCGCCGACATAACGAGAGTGTGGGGGTTGTCGCCCTTTGAGGCGAGGCTCATTCTCTGAGCGACGCCGAAACGGTGCTGTTCGTCGGTTATGACGAGGCCGAGCCTTCTGAATGAAACATCTTTCTGGATTATCGCGTGAGTGCCGATGACGAGATCTATCTCGCCGTCTGCTATCTTCTGCTTTATCTCGCACTTTTCTTTAGCTTTCATCGAGCCGAGAAGCAAAGCCGTGCGTATTCCCGTTCCCTCAAAGAAAGACAGAAAAGACCGGTAGTGCTGCGTTGCGAGTATTCCCGTCGGCGCCATGAGAGCGGACTGGATTCCGTTTTTCGCCGCAGTATAGACAAGAGCCGCCGCAACGCAGGTCTTGCCCGATCCGACATCGCCCTGCAAAAGGCGGTTCATCGGCTCATGAAGCCCCATGTCTCTTATTCCGTCGCTTATGGCGTTGCTCTGGGCGATCGTCAGCGTGAACGGGAGCTTTTCGAGAAATTCCTCGGTGTAATCCGTCTTTATCACAGCGTCGGTGAAACCCCGGTCGTGATTTTTGAGCTTAGCCATTCCAAGCTGCAAAACGAGAAGCTCTTCAAACATCAGCCGCTTTTTGGCGGCAAGAGCGTCGGCCGCATTTTCGGGGAAATGTATATTGCGAACAGCGAAGCCGAGCGGACAAAGCTTATATTTTTCCCTGAGGCTCTCGGGCAAGGTCTCATATCCGGGCGAATAGACCGCCAGCGCGTTTCGCATAACGCTCTCGATGACGCGGCTTGTCAGCCCCGCCGTCTGCGGATAGACAGGCATCATTCTGCCCGCCGAAGATAAATTGTCAATGACCGGAGAAAGCATTTCATATCTGCCCCGGTTCAAATTCAGCTTTCCCGTGAATATGTATTCCCGACCGCCCTGAAGCAAGGTCGGAATGTACCTGTTATTGAAATAGGTCAGATGAACAACATCTCTGCCGTCGGTCGCTTCTGTTTTATAAAGCGTGATTCCGTTTTTCACCCGAACGCCGACCGGAGTGCTGTTCACAACAGCCCGGACTGAACAGACCTCACCCGGAACGCACTCGCTTATCATTCTGAGATTTGTCAGGTCGCGGTAGCTCCTCGGATAAAGACGCACAAGGTCGGCGACAGTCTCAACGCCGAGCTTTTTGAAAAGCTTCGCCCGCTGTTCGCCCACTCCCTTGACGAATCTGATATCGGTTGTTTCTTCGAGCATAGTCTCACCCCCGCTTTATTTCATCATAACCACATAGTCATAAACGCCCTGATTGCCGTGAATCACATTTATCTGCGTTTTTTCATATCTGTCGGAAAGCGTTTTTCTCGCTCTTTCGGCCGCTTCATGGCCGACGCTTTCGCCGCAGAAAACACTTATGTCATTATAATCCTTATCATAGAGCTTTTCAACAACTTTCTCCATGCAGGAAAAAGTATCCTGTGTTCTGACCTCTATCTTGTTGTCGATAATTCCGATGCTGTCGCCCTTCTTTATTTTTTTGCTGTTCTTGTCGGCAACGCATATTTTGCCGGTTTTTATCTGAGAGACAGCGGCGAGCATATTCCCGGCGTTTTCGTCTTCGGTGAGGGCTTCGTCAAAGCCCATCATTGCGCCGATTCCCTCGGCAAAGTCAGATGTTTCTATTATTATGCAGTTCTTGTCGGCCATCTTCACAGCCTGCTTGAAGGCGAGAAAATTGTTTTTGTCGTTAGGCAGAAGAAACACCGTCCTTGCGTTCAGAGAGGATATCGCTTTTATTATCTGCCCCGTTGATACCTTTGATGAGCTTTCGATTATTCCGTCGCAGCCGAGCTGTCTGAAACATTCGGTTATTCCGCCGCCCGGGCTGACCGCAACGAAAGAATAATCCTTAACGGCGCCCCATTCGGCGGCCTTATGCTGAAGGCGCATATTTTCTATTTTAACGCTGATAAGCTCCCCGCGGCCGAGAGCGAGACTCAGAACACGGTCGGGAAAATTTGAGTGAACATGGATTTTTGTCACACCGTCCGTTGTGACGGAGATTGCGCTGTCGCCGAGTCTGTCGAGCTGCGCCGGCTCTATTTTTTCGCCGCTTTTTATAACACATTCGCAGCAGTATCCGTTTTCTATCCGTGCGCTGACGCCGGCGACGCTTTTTGCCTCGGCCTGAACCTCGCTTACCGTGTACGCTTTATTTTCTTCTATGAAAAGCCTGAGCCCCTCGAGAATGCAGACCAAGCCCTTTCCGCCCGCGTCGACGACATTGGCCGCCTGAAGCTCCGGCAGCAGTTCTTTTGTTTTTGCGAGGGTTGCCGTTGCCGTGACATAGACGCCGGCGAACACCTTTTTGAGGTCCCTCGTCATTGCTGAGGTTTTTTCGGCCTTGTCGGCGCAGGCTCTCAGCACCGTCAGAGCCGTGCCCTCTTTCGGCGACGAGACGCTTTTATAGCAAAGCCCGACCGCTTTTCTGAGACCTCTCGCCAGATACGCTCCGTCTGTCTGCTCGCCGCGGCAGGCCATCGCGAAGCCTTTGGCCGTCAAAGAGAGAATAACCCCCGAATTTCCTCTCGCCCCCATGAGGCAGGCCAGAGAAAAGTCGGCGATCATTTCATCTGCGCTTTTATATTCCTTATGTCTGATTTTATCAAGTCCGCTCCCGAATGTCAGACACATATTGTCACCCGTGTCGCCGTCCGGCACGGGAAAGACATTCAGAGAGTTGATGAGCTGACGGTTGTTTTCAAGATTTGCGTATGCACTTTCAAGAGCTGTTTTTAACGCCCGGATATTGTTCACTTTCCACGCCTCCGTTTGCGGGTTATGTAACACAACGGCTGAAACGAAGATGAGGAGGACTGACGGGATTATTTGAATTTCCAGTCGTATATATTCATAAACAGGTCGCCTTCGCAAAGCTCGGCGTTATCAACAAGGCTGTTTGAAATTGCGGCGAAGCCCTTTCTGTAACACAAGGGAACGAAAGGAGTGTCCTCATTGAAGAGTGAGGCAAATTCGTCTGTTTTAATTTTTCCCGAAAGAAGTTCATTATACGCCCCGACGCATTTCAGATTTTTGTCAATATAATATGAAACGCTGCCGCCGTCGCTGAAGAAAGGCGAAAGGCTCATGTTGCCGCAGAGCTTGATCTCGCCGATATACATATCATATTCGCCTTTTCTCGCCGCCTTTTTCAGCTCCTTGCGGCTGAGCTCGACAATTCTGATTTCTATTCCGACTGTGTGAAGATCGGATTTTATCATCTTTGCCGCCTGAAGCTTATAGGCGTTCTCGCTGTTCACGGCCAGAGTCAGAATAAGCTCTTTGCCCGCCTGATTCTTTCTGTATTTGTCGGTGTCGCTCTGATATGCGTAGCCGCTTTCGTCTAACATTTTCGCTGTCTCCTGCGCGGAGCGTTCGCTTGTGTTCACAACGGGCGCTTCCTTCCACAGCGGATTGAACGGCGTTTCAGCCGCCGTTGCATATCCGTGAAAAGCTGTGTAGGCAATATCCGACCTATTGACGGCGGAGGAGATTATCCGGCGCAGCTTTGCATCTTTAAGAAGTCCCTTTGTGGTTTTCATTCCGATATAGACAAGGTTGTTGAGAGGGACCTGCTTCGTTGCCGCAACAACTCTTTCAATGCTACAGTCGCTCAGATCCTTATAGGCAAAATTGATCTCGCCTATCTGCAGCGAGCCGATCTCCTCGCTGCTGTTTCTGATGTCGCAGAGGTTTATTTTTGATATGGACGCTTTCTGACCGCTGACATGGTTTTTGTTGGCTTTCAGCTTGCCGGAGGATAAATAATATCTTCCCGAGCCTGTCGGAGTCTCGTCAGAGTCGGCGCTGCCGCTTCTGACTATCGGAAATGTCAGACAACCGGCGGCGTAAATATCAGGGGAAGCGAGCTTGAAAACAACGGTCCTTGAGCCGTCGGCATAAGCTGAGGAAAAATTCTTCAGCTGCTCGGAATAGTTCCGGCTTTCCTTTGCGAGTCCGAAGGAATAAACGACATCGTCCGCGCCGAGAGAGGAGGAGTCGGTAAACTTGACGCCCTTTTTGAGGCTGACGGTTATCCTGCCGTCTGAGATTTCGGCTTTATCGGCTATCACCGCAACGGGCGAAAAGTTCCCGTCAAGCTTATAAAGTCCGTCGAAAAGCAAGGTCGAGAGATTGAAATTCATAACGCTTTCGGCTTTATAGGGATTTAATCCGTCCGCCTTGCTGTATGGCAGAGACAGAGCCGAGCTTTTAACGGCGGCGCCGGTGGCGTTATCCCCGGCGTCCGACTGTGAGGTCGGCTCGGTTTCGTCGTTCGTGTCGGCCGGCTCATTGCCGCAGGCCGCAAAGCTCAGGACGAACAAAAGTGAAAGTAATACACAAAACAGCTTTTTCATTTTTCTTACCTCTTTCCGTTTCACGGCTCTCTGACCGCAATTCTTTCAACAAAGCGGGTTTTTCCGCTTTCGTCTATGTCGAACAAACACCCTGAAAGCACGCATTTTCCATCTATATGCGAGAATTTGACCTGCTCGCCGTCTTTCAGCCTCGCTATGACGCAGGCGGGATCGACTCCGAGACAGGAATAAAAAGTGCCGACCATTCCGAGATCCGTGATATAGCCTGTTCCCTTGGGGAGAATACATTCATCAGCGGTCTGAACATGGGTGTGAGTTCCCCAGACTGCGCTGACTCTGCCGTCAAGATAAAAGGCGAGGGCTCTTTTTTCGCCCGTCGCTTCGGCGTGAAAATCAACAAGCTTTATTTTCGCCGAGCGGATATCTTCTTTTTCAAGAAGCTCATCGGCGCAGAGAAAGGGGTTTCCGGCGTCGTTTGAATAAGCGGCGCCGAGAAGATTTATCACCGCCACACAGCACCTGCCTGTGTCCAGCACGGTGTAGCCCTTGCCGTATTGGCAGGACTCGAAGTTTGCCGGACGGACGATGTCCCGCTTTTCATCAAGGTAGTCGTAGACCTCTTTGCGCCTGAAAACATGGTTTCCGGTCGTTATTATATCCGCACCGACGGAAAATAGAAGCTCGGCGCTCGACGGCGTGACCGCGTTGCTTTTGTCGGAATTTTCACCGTTGACAACGCATAGATCTATTCCGTTTTCTCTTTTCAGTCCGGGCAGAGTCCGGGCAAGAAAACGGCAGCCGTTTTCACCGACCACATCGCCTATCGCAAGTATTCTCATTCTTCATCACCGTAATCTTCGCTGTCCGGCTCGGGATAATAGTCCCAGCCGTCATAATAATTTGTCTTTCTTTCGGCTATCGGTATTTCCTCGATTGCTTCAAGCTTCTGTCCCGCCATCCAGAGGTTCGGCGAGAGTCTCAGTGTGTAACCGCAGCCGTGAGGCGTCAGCCATTCATGCATCGGGGCTTCGGGCAGGGCAAAGGCCGCCATTATCGTCATTATAACGCCGCCGTGTGTGATGATAGCCGTGCTTTCGGTCTGCGATTTCATAATGCCCTCGGCTATTGCCGCAAACGCAGTGCAGACTCTTTTCACAAAAGCGGAGTTGCTTTCGCCGAAGGGCGGCTCAATATCCTTATCGCCTCTGAGCCAGTCGTCAAAAAGCTCCTCCTTTTCGTGAAGCTCCTCGGCTGTTCTGCCCTCAAATTCGCCGAAGTTATATTCTATCAGATCGTCTATCGCCGCAACGGCCGAATCGGGATAGAGTATTCTTGCGGTCTCTGTGCAGCGCGACAGGGGAGAGGAAAACACGGCGTCGGCGTAGGGATATATGTATTCCTGCTTCATCTGCTCAAGCTGCTGTCTGCCGGTTTCGCTTAGGGGCACATCGGTGTGGCCGATATATTTGCCCTCGAGATTTTCATTCGTCATTCCGTGTCTGATGAGATGTATTTTATAGGTTTTCATTGTCGTTCTCCTTTTTTCGGGTACCTGCGGCCGTGTTGCGCACACGCTTGAGCGTACCGCGCCGGAAAAGTGCCGGCCGCCGCAGCCGCAATATTCTTATTATAGTTTAACCGGCAGAAAAAATCAATCCTTAAACGGCGCCCGGAACAGGCAAAACGGCGGGTTAAAAATTTTAACAAAAAATAAGAAAGATATGCCCTGAAATTTGTTGCATTTTTATCGGCGCTATGTTAAAATAAGCGTTAGCTTTTAAGAAAAGAGGTCGCTTTATGGAAAAATTTTTACACAAGCTTTTCGGCACGACTCCCGGTAAGGGCGTTCAGCCGAAGGAAGCCATCGCTTACAGCGTTGCGGGCTTCGGTCAGAATTTCATCTGCACGATCATCGGATCCTATCTGACGATCTTTATGACGGACGCATTGCTTTTCGGCGCAGTTGAGGAGGGCGGCATATTCGGCGCTGTCAACGGCGCAATGGCGGTCGCGTTTCTCATGCTGTTCACAAGAATATATGACGCTCTCAACGATCCCATCATGGGCAGTATCGTTGACAAAACAAGAACAAAGTGGGGCAAATGCCGCCCTTATCTCAAATGGATGCCTATTCCCATCGCGGTTGTGACGATAGCCTGCTTCTGCCCGTTCTTCAAGGCGGAATCTAAGACGACATTTATCATCATCAGCATTGTTTATGTCATCTGGTCTATGGTCTACACAGTCGCCGATGTTCCCTATTGGGGACTTTCAACTTGCCTGACGAACGACACCGAGGTCAGAGGAAAGATTCTCACCTTTGCCCGCCTTGTCTGCACCCTTGGCGCGGGCATAGTAACCGTTTTCGTTCCTATCATCACCAATGCCGTTACCGCAAAATACAGAGACGCAAGCGGCAATGTTCTCCCCGAATATATTCAGCAGAATGCCAACACGCTCAAATGGACATATTTCATTTGCGCGGCGGTTCTGGTCGTTCTGGCTGTTCCGATGTTCTATTACGGCTTCAAAAACACAAAGGAGCGCTTCACAACAACCGAGGAGCCGCCCTCATTCGGCCACAACATCAAGCTCCTTTTCAAAAACAAGCAGCTTTTGCTGATCGTTCTTTCCGGTATTCTCGGCGGCGCAAGAATGGTCTACTCCTACACCGGCGGCCTTTATTTTGCAAAGTATGTACTTAAAAACGAAGGTTTATTCAGTCTTATCACAATGCTGGTCGTACCCGGCGGACTGGTTGCTTCCGTTCTCGTTCCCTGGATGAGCAAAAAATTCACGAAGAAGTGGACTTATATATATGTTCACATTCTCGGCGCCGTTGTCATGTTCGCAATGTACTTTGTCGGCTATGACGCACCGTGGAAGCTCGTATTCTGCGCGGTCGGCCTCGTTCTTCTCGGAATACCTCAGGGCGTCAACAATATTATCACCTATGCCATGATCGGCGACACCGTCGATTATCTTGAGTGGAAAACCGGCGAAAGAGCCGAGGGCATCTGCTTCGCTATGCAGACTCTCATCAACAAGATCGGCATGGCTCTGGGCGCATTCATCGGTGTGTTCTCATACAGCTGGGCGGGTATCAATCCGAAAGCAACTCCGGCTATCACTCCGCAGGGTGAGCATCTTCTCTGGAATATTCTCATTCTCGCCGGCGCTATCAGCATGGTCGGCACGATCATCCCCATGCTCTTCTATAACATAACTGAGGACAAACAGAGAAAAATGGTTGCGGAGATCGCAGAGAGAAAAGAAAACAATGTTGCAGAATCAGCCGAATAAAATAATAAGTACACCGCCGTTAAAAACGGCGGTGTCAGACTGTCGATAAAGGCGCCCGAACGCATATAAGCTGAAAAAAGTGAAATAAAAATGTTTGATTCTTTCAAACACAAACCGCAAACTGTTTCGGCGGCACGGTATCGAACCGTGCTGCCGAAAGCTTATATGCTTGGCATTTTTTCGGTCTCGGAGTACCTTTGCACGCCTGTCGCCCGAAGAAAATGCCATCGGTCATCCTTTCTCGACAAGCTGACACCGCCGTTAAAAACGGCGGTGTTTTTTGCGCTCCGACAAAAGTCGAAAAATGTCGTCTATTTGTGCAAATCTCACAAAAACAAGGGCTGAAAATTTTACATCTATAATTTATTAAAAAATCGTAAATATGTTGAATTGAATTTTTTTTTGCGTTATCATAATGATGTATAACAATAGCCGTAATCTTGCGCTTAGAGGAAAACCGGCTGTTGAAAGACCATTTTTCAACGGAGAATTCCGATCATATAGATCAAAGACATATGTTTTTAAGGAGGTTAATAAAAAATGTCGAAGAACAAACGACTCAGAAAAACAATGGCCGTTTTCATGGCGGTCTTAATGGTCATGTCCTGCTGGGTGTTCACACCGATAGGTTTGAAAGCATCAGCGATTGATTCGGGCGAATATTATGTCAGAATCACATGGCAGGTGTCGAATGAAGGTGGCAGTATGCCGAACGCATATAAAGGAGAAAGCAGTATAACTATCGCGAACAATGCAGATAAAAACAACTGCGCCGGCATTTCATTATTCTATAAGGACAAAAACGGTACCGGTACCACCGGTGAAGTTTACTGGAATATCGGTCAGTCAGCAAAGACTGCAGGTCAGGCGCAGGGAAGCGGAGCAACAGTTACTGCACCTAGTCAATATATTGATGATGTGGAGAACACTGACTATTATCTGACTGCAAAACTGCCTGGATTTCCGACTCAGATTTCAGCATTCGTTGATTATAATAAGGCAACTTATGCTGGATTCAGAGTTACGAGGTTAGAAGTTGGCTCATCGACAAGTAATTATAAAACACTTTGGTCTGGTGAAATAAAGGTAGAAAGCCAGACTAAACTTTACGGTATACAGCTGAAAAGTGACTATACATATACCACAACTAAGGGCACTTCATTTCCTTCGCTTGGAACAGCTGATTGTTCTACAAGCACCAAGAGCTGGGAATATCCAAAAGCCGATACTATCACATGGACTACAAGCAACACAAGTGATGTCATAACTCCGGAAGACAGCTCTGCCGAAGAAAGATATGTCACAAGCTACTGCAAAGATCAGTACGGCGTCAGACTTGCGTGCAATCCGACCTATTCCTTTAAATGCACGGGTGACACCACATCTACAACCGGCATAACAGCCGCACAGACTGACTCAACAGCTAACTCCACATATAAATTCACAATCAATAACGCTGCGCTTTTGTCCACCAAACGTCAAAACACACGAAAGGTCAGTGTTACCGCTAAATATACTTTTAACGGAGTATCAAAGACAGATTCCACAACCAAATATTTCAATGTTACTGACCCGAAACACACAATAACATTTGACGGAAACGGTGGAACGGTCAGCCCATTATCGAAAAGCGTTTATTACGGTGAATCGCTCAATTCGCAAAAGACATATGACAATAATACAACTACGAGCTATTACCCGACGAGCGGAAAAAGAGATGGCTACACCTGGATCGGAATGTTCGACGGCACCGGAACAGGCGCCGCGCTTATGGATCCGGACGCTGTTCTGAACGCTGATAAGACATATTATGCCCACTGGGAAAAAAACAAATATGTCGCCGTATTCTGGGACAGAAGAAACGCAAATGTCGTTCATGTTGAAAGCGATATAGCATACGAAGACGACATAACGGCAGCCGGCGAGACCGCAAAGAGCAAGCTCCCACAAAATGAATATGATGAAGCTTATCATTATACATTTAAAGAATGGGACACCGATCTCACAAGCGTAACCGAAAATCTGCCAAACATATCGCCTGTTTATACCGCAGAGGCTCACACCTTTGACGCCGGAACGACGGTTGCAGCAACCTGTCAGCACGGCGCAGGCACGGAATATAAATGCACCGGCTGCGATTACAGCTATGTTGTCGAGACCTCGAGTGAAACGGCTCCTCACCAGTTCTCAGACGCAGTCACGATAACGAAAGAGCCGACCTGCACCGAGGCGGGTGAGGGATATAAGACCTGCACCGTCTGCGGAGCGCACAGCGACACGGTTTCCGTTCCCGCAACGGGCCACAGCTACAAGGTCGAAAAGACTGATGCGACCTGCACTGCAACAGGCTCAATAAAATACACCTGCACCAAGTGCGGCGAAACACACACAGACACGCTGCCCATGATCCAGCATGATATGCAGGCCGGAACAAAGGTCGCCGCCACTTGCACAAGCGCGGCATATACTCCCTATACATGCAAAAACTGCTCGCACAGTTATAATGTTTATGACGATACACAGCCGGCAATCGGCCACAGCTGGGGTGCATGGACTGTCACTAAGGAAGCGACAAACACCGCCAACGGAACACTTTCGCGCACCTGCTCAAAGTGTGGCGCAACCGAAACCGCAACAATTCCCAAGGGCGGCCACACCTTCTCGACCACCCCGACGGAAGAAACCCCCGCAACCTGCCATTCAACAGGAACGCAGACATTCAAGTGTACGGCACACACTGACTGCGGCGTTGAAATAACAGTCACAACGGCAAAGATTGCGCATAATTTCAAGACAACCGTTAATTCGGCAACCTGCACATCCGCAGGCTCGGTTGTCACGAAGTGCCAGAATTCCGGCTGCTCGGAGACTATAACAACTGCGATAGCCGCTCTCGGTCACAATTATGACACAAGCACCGTCACCAAGGAAGCGACCTGCACGGCAACCGGAACAAGAACTTACACCTGTTCTAGATGCAGCGCGAAAAAGACGGAAACAATAGCAGCTCTCGGTCACAAGACGGTCACTATCCCCGCAACCTGCACTCAGGATGGTAAGACTGTTTGCGCACTTTGCGGAACAATCACCGCTACCACGACAGCAACCGGCCATACATACGGCGCGGGACAGACGCTTATCAAAGCGACCTGCGTTAATCAGGGAGTTATAACACAGACCTGCTCGGTTTGCGGCCACACGAAAAATACGCTGACCGCTAAAACCGATCATTCATGGAACGCCGACAAGACGGTTGACTGGGATTCGACCTGTTCTTCATTCGGCCAGCAATCGACTCACTGCTCAGTCTGCGGAACGATAAAGGACGGCTCTGCCGAGCAGATAGCAAAGAAAGCTCACACATGGGGCGAGGAAGAGACAGTCGTTGCCGCCACCTGCACGGGAAGCGGAACGAAGAAAAAAGTCTGCTCCGTTTGCGAAAAGGCCGAAATAACCGTTATTAACCCTCTCGGCCACAATTATCAGACAACGAGCGAAACTGCGGCGACCTGCACCGAGGCCGGCGTTAAAGAAGAAACCTGCTTGCGCTGCAGCGATATAAACAGAACGGTCACACAGCCGACAGGCCATGTTTATGTTAAAACTCCCGTTGCCGCTACCTGCGGCAAGGCCGGATATTATCAGGTAACATGCCAGAACTGCAGCGATGTCAGCTATAAGGAATATTCCGATGATCTTCAGGCTACCGGCAACCACAGCTGGAACATAACCTCCACTGTTGATCACGGCACAGCAACTGTCAGCGGCACCTGCACTGTTTGCGGCGCAACATTCACAAAGACAGTCAACAGCGATCATGATTTCACCGGAATCAAGTCGCAGACGCCCGCAACCTGCAAAAGCACGGGTACGCTCGTTCTCAAGTGCGCGGTTGACGGCTGCACTCAAGAGCACACTATTACTCTGCCGATAAATTCTAACGCTCACAGCGCTGTTACCACAACGGTAACACACGCTTCCTGCGAGACTGCCGGCAGCGCGGTAACAAAGTGCAATGACTGCGGAAAGACACTTTCGACAGCCACGATCCCCGCAAGCGGTCACGCATATAATACTCAGACCGAATATGTTGCTCCGACCTGCAAAGCTGCCGGTCATGTGACATATCAGTGTGCAAAATGCAGCGCAACAAAGACAGACACAATCCCCGCCGATGAAAACGCACACAAATTCGCCCAAGGCGATCATCATGATGCGACCTGCACCACACCCGCATATGATGAATACAGCTGCGAATACTGCGGAAAAACATATAAAGATTTCACCGGAAATCCGACCGCTCACAACTGGACATATTCACATTCACAAAGCGGAACGACTCTGACGGTTACCTGCAAATGTTCTTCTTGCGGCGCTGAACACAGTCAGACGATCGAGGTTGCCGAGGGACACAATTACAGCAATGTTGAGGTTATCAAGGAGGCGACCTGCGCTCAGGGCGGAAAGATCAGAATTTCCTGCGACGGTGCGCATGACGCCGGCTGCACCTCATGTATAGAAATCGACACGCCGAAAAACGATAATGCTCACAAATATGAGACAACATACACCGCACCCACCTGCACGACTGCAGGCTCTGTCGTAACGGTATGCAAGAACGGCTGCGGAACAACTCTGACAGACATAACTCTTTCAAAGCTCGGTCATGAGTGGAACGACGGAGTCGTTACGACCAAAGCAACCTGCACAACAGACGGCGTTAAGACCTTCACCTGCACACACTGCTCAGCGACACGCACAGAGGTCATAGCAAAGACAGGTCACAACTGGAGCGCCGGCGAAGCTCATGATGCCGACTGCACACACGGCGCATACACAAGTTACACTTGCTCAAAGTGCGACGCAACCTATGACGCTGTTCAGAACGGCGCCCAAGCTCTCGGCCACAGCTGGAACGACGGCGAAGTCACAACAGAGCCCACCTGCACGGCTGACGGCGTTAAGACCTTCACCTGCACACGCGAAGGCTGCAAAGTGACACGTACTGAGGTCATAGCAAAGCTCGGCCATAATTTCATCGCGGGAACAACGCATCCTGCCACCTGCACATCGGGTGAATACACTGAATATCGGTGCGCTAACTGCGGAGAAAGCTATAATTCATATAACACGGCAAGTCCGGCAACGGGCCACAGCTGGGGCGAATGGACTGTAAACACACAGGCCACAAATGACGCCGACGGCGAGATGTCGCGCACCTGCTCAAAGTGCGGCGAGACCGAAACAGTAACTATCCCCAAGGGCAGCCACACCTTCTCAACCACCCCGACGGAAGAAATCCCCGCAACATGCCACAGCGAGGGCCAGCAGATATTCAAGTGTACGGCACACGAGGACTGCGGCGTTGAAATAACAGTCACAACGGCAAAGATCGCTCACACTCTCAATACAGTAGTAGTTCCCGCCACATGCACGACTCCGGGCTCGGTAACAACAAGCTGCACCGTCGACGGCTGCGACTTTGAGCCGATAGTTACCGTGATACCGGCTATCGGACATGAGCTTGACGACGGAACCCACCACGCAGCTGACTGCACTCACAGCGGCTATACTACTTATAATTGCAAAAACTGCGACTACACGACAAATGTCATAGACCTGACCTCAAAGGTCGGCCACGACTGGGAAAAGGTTGACGGAAGCAGCACTGCTACCTGCGATCAGGCAGGCTTTGAAACCTATGAATGCACAAAGTGCCACTCAAATATACAGGTCAGCGTTGCGGCTCTCGGCCATGATTTCAGCGTCCTGCAAAGTGAAGTAGCTTCGACATGCAACTCAGTCGGACATAAGATCTACAAGTGCTCGCGATGTGATCAGACGACTACCGTTTATGAGAGCACGCTCGCCGATCACAGATGGAATGAATGGCAGACCGTTCAGACAGCTACGAGCGTACTGCCCGGCATCAAGATCAGACAGTGCAGTGTCTGCGGAAAATATGAATATGAATATACGGCTCCGACGGGCGCTCATGTTTATGACGAGGGCAAAGTCACAAAGCCCGCAACCTGCACCGAGGACGGCGTTAAGACCTACACCTGTGTCGGAACAGACTGCGATTGCACGGAAGGAAACAGAGCCGGCTACACAGAGATCATTCCCGCAACGGGCCATGATAAGGTCCTTGAATTTAAAGATGCAACCTGCACCGACAGCGGTTATGCAAAGGTAGTATGCAATACCTGCGGAGCGACTTTTGAAAATGAGGTTATCGCCGCCAAGGGACACACCTATCCGGAAACTCCCGCGATCAGCGAAGCCCCGACCTGTTCAAAGGACGGCAAGCTCGTTTATAAATGCACAGTATGCCACGCCGAAAAGGTTATCACTATCGCTAAGGTCGCAAGCGCTCACAACTGGGTTGCGGATACCGACAACTCACAGAGCGCGACCTGCACACAGGCTGAATACAAGGCATATAAGTGCGCAAACTGCGACGCCGATGACAACGAGTGCACAGCAACATATAAGCAGTTCGTTCAGAACGCCTTGCCGCACACCGTTGATGAAAGCAAGACCGTAAGCGTTGCCGCAACCTGCAAGGACGCCGGCTATGTAAAGAAATACTGCTCATGCGGTCAGCTTATGGAAACTGAGATCATAAACCCGAACGACAACCACACTTGGGAAGCCAAGACAGCGGCAGGCAGCGGATGCCTTAAATCGGGCTACACCTATGAAGAGTGCTCAGTCTGCGGCGCGATCAGAAATATCAGCGTATCGGATGCCGCCGACCACGAATATGAACAGAGAACAGCCAAGGAAGCTACCTGCACCGCAAACGGTAAGATCGAAATCTATTGCACAACCTGCAAAGAGGTCGTCAAGACGATAGATGTTCCCGCACTCGGCCATGACTTCGGCGGAACACCGGAAACAATCAAACCGACCTGCCAGACAGGGGGTAGCGTGACATTCACATGCCAGAGAGACGGCTGCGATGCAACTCTTGAAAAGACTCTTGAAAAGATTCCTCATGACTATCAGTACGACAAGTCTGTTGCCGCCACCTGCACAAACAGCGCATACGATTTATATAAGTGCGCGAACTGCGGTGCAACATATACCAAAATCACAGGTAACGCTGCGGATCATACATTCGTCGCGGACGCCGAGCATCCCGATGTAGCGGCAACCTGCACGACGGCAGGCCATGTTTACAGAAAATGTTCGGAATGCGGAAAGACCTATGACTATGTGGTTCCCGCAACGGGCCACAGCTACACAGGCGAGGTCACTCAGAACAAGACCTGCACGAAACCTGAGATAACAACATACACCTGCTCGGCCTGCGGCGACAGCTACACCGTTATCACGGCTGTTCCCACCGGCGAACACAGCTGGTCAGAATGGGAGGTAACAACTCCCGCAACCTCAACCACAGCCGGAGAGGAAAAGAGAACCTGCAGCGTTTGCGGTCTTGTTGAAACAGCTCCTATTCCGGCAACCGGCAACCACATTATGGAAGAGGTCACCGGTGAATATGTTGCTCCGACCTGCACCACAGCCGGAAAGAGAGTATTCCGCTGCACAGTTCATGAAGACTGCTCGGCGAACTACAATATAGAGCTTGCTCCTCTCGGCCATCAGGCCAAGCTTGAGCATCAAGACGCAACCTGCAACCGGGCGGGCTATTCAAAGATAGTCTGCACCAGAGACGGCTGCGGACTGACGCTCGAAGAGACAACGATCCCCGCACTCAAGCATAGCTATGTTGAGGTCGGAACAAGAGTTGAGCCGACCTGCAAGGATAACGGCACTATCTATTATGAATGTGAGAACTGCGGCGCGACAACGACTTCTTCAATAGCGGCGACAGGCGCGCATAAGCTTGTTGTTAAGGAAACGGTTGCAGCTACCTGCACTACTCAGGGCTACACGCTTTATGAGTGCGCATACGGCTGCGGATATACCTGCAAGAATGATCTCACCGGACTTGCAGATCACACGATTGCAAGATCCGAAGTCACTGTTGAGCCGACCTGCACAGGCAGCGGATACAAGACAAACTACTGCGAATGCGGCGCTGTTGTCAGCGTTGAAACCGTTGATCCGACAGGCCACACTTGGGAAGCCAAGACAGCGGCAGGCAGTGGATGCCTTGAATCGGGCTACACCTATGAAGAGTGCTCAGTCTGCGGCGCAATCAGAAATATCAGCGTATCGGATGCCGCCGACCACACATATGAACAGAGAGTCCAGGCAGCCACCTGCACCGAAAACGGTCAGATTGAAATCTATTGCAAGACCTGCGGTAAGGTCGCCGAGACGATAGATGTTCCCGCGCTCGGCCATGACTTCGGCGGAACACCGGAAACAGTCAAACCGACCTGCCAGACAGAGGGCAGCGTGACCTATACATGTCAGAGAGACGGCTGTGACGAAAAGCTCGTCCAGACGATCGACAAGGTACCGCACAATTATCAAAAGAGCGGCGAAGCTGTTCCTGCAACCTGCACGCACAGCGGCTATCAGAATTACAAGTGCGCTGACTGCGACGCAAGCTACAATGAGATACTCGAGAACGCAACCGATCATATCTACGGCGACGATCCCGACAACGCCAATGTAGCGGCGACCTGCTGCACCGAGGGCCATGTTTATAAGAAGTGCGCTAACTGCGACGCAAGATATGACTATGTGGTTCCCGCAACAGGCGAACATGTCTATGACAGCGGCACAGTCGTAATCGAGGCAGGCTGCCTCAATTCGGAAGTAACCGAGTACAGATGCACGACAGACGGCTGCGACGCTTCTTACAGAGAGGTTACCGCACCGGCTACCGGCCACAACTACACAAGCTGGACATATATCCACTCCGTTGCGATCGGCACCTGCGGCAACTGCGATGAGACGACTGCCGGTCACACGATAACAGTCGCAAATGTACCTGTTGAAGCCGGTCACAGCTGGGTATTTGACAGAATCGTTACAGAAGCAACCTGCAATTCACAGGGTACAATCGTATTCAAGTGCGGCGATGAGTCCTGCACTGCAACGCTGACTAAGCAATACGGCCCCGTTGCAGACTCACATGTCTGGGATGACGGAGTCGTTACGACCGAACCGACCTGCACTGAGGACGGCGTTAAGACCTACACCTGCTCAGAGTGCGGCGCAGCCAGAACAGAGGCTGTCGCAAAGCTCGGCCATGAATACACGCAATTCGTTGAGACTGTTGAAGCGACCTGCGTTGCGGACGGTCACACGACATATAAGTGTCAGAGATGCGGCGATACCAAGACCGAAATTATAGCAAAGAACGCCGACAACCATAAGTTCGAGACTGTCATTACTGCTCCGACCTGCACTGAGGACGGTTACACGACAGAAATATGCAAGCTCTGCGGCTATGAGGGAACAAAGACAGTCAACAGCGGAACCGCTCTCGGCCACAGCGAGGAGATTGTCACGACCGAACCGACCTGCACGGAAGCCGGAATGAGGATAACAAGATGCACAAGATGCAGCACCGTTATCAAAACTGAGGGTATTGCACCTCTCGGCCACAGCTATGAGACAACTCCGATCAAGGCTGCGACCTGCACAGAGAACGGCGAAAACGAACTCACCTGCACACGCTGCGGTGACACAAAGACTGAGACCGTTCCCGCAACCGGTCACGCATACAAGGAAAAGACAAGAGTCGAAGCCACTTGTGTTGAAAACGGCTATATCGAATATGTATGCGAAAACGACAGCACACACACCTATAAAGAGCTTATCCAGGCTCCGGGCCACGACCTCACCGAGATTGAGACCGTTGCTCCGACCTGCACTGAGATGGGCTACACATTATATCACTGCTCACGCTGCGACGAGGATGTCAAAGATAACTATGTTGACGCACTCGGCCACGATTGGGACGACGGCGTCGTCACCGTTGAGGGCAGCTGCACAGAGCAGAGAGTGACCGAATACACCTGCAAGAGATGCGGCGAGAAGCGCTATGAATACACGGGAACACCCGAAGCTCACGATTATCAGCTCACAAGCATCGTCGCGCCGACCTGCACTCAGCCCGGGTATGACCTCTATGTCTGCACACGCTGCGGCAAAGAGGAAAAGAGAAATGTCGTTCCCATGCTCGGCCATGACTGGGGCGACTGGATCATCACCAAGTATCCGACAGAGACCGAAAGCGGCTGGCAGGAGCATGTATGCCAGCGCTGCGGCGAAACGGAGAAGCAGGAGATAATCGACGGCGACTTCTATCTTGTAACCTTCTATAACTATGACGGAACAAGACTTATGCCTCCCGCATATTATCAGACAGGCGCAAAGGCCAGACGCCCGAAGACAGATCCGGTCAGAGCTGCAGATGTCGGTTACACCTACACCTTCAAGGGCTGGAACTTCTCCGACAGCGAAATCGACAGCGTAACCAAGCGCATGGCTATTATCGCTCAGTACGACGCAAATGAGAGACTCTACACCGTGATATACCAGAGCGACAGCGGCGATCAACTCGCAACTGTTCAGAATGTTCCGTTCAGTCAGATCAACTCGTCCTATCCGAACGAGGCTCCGACCAAGGCGAGCGATGAGCTTAACGACTATGAATTCGCGTCATGGTCAATCACCTGCGACACCGAAAAGGGAACAGCTGTCGCAACGGCGACATTCAAGGCGATCGAGAAGTCGCCCGGAAAACAGCCCAGCGGCAAGCCCGGAATATTCACCAGATTCATCGAATGGCTCAAGAATCTCTTCAAGAAGCTGTTCGGTCGCTGATTCCGAACACCGTTTTCGGCGGTACGCCAACTGAAATCTGATCTGAGATCCCCCGATCATCAGCTGATGGTCGGGGGATTTTTTCATATGTTTTTGGTTTGCTTTGGCAGCGTCCGCCGGCAAACAGGCGGATTTATTGCGCCAAAGAAATAAAAAAGCAAAAATAAGCACAATTCACAAAAAGTTTACAATTTTGCTAACCGTTTTCAACCGGATTGAAAGCTCATTTTTGTGCAACTTTTCACGACAGCTGTCTATCTGAAAACAGCGATAAAAGCGCCTGAACTTGATTGAAAGTTTTCAGAAGCGGCACAACATTTAGGGATTGAAATTCATGTCGACACAACATATATTACATATATTTTTGCTCCGAAAAACGCTCTGATTTTATTAAATTTGTATAAATTAACTCATATGCCAAAATTCGCAAAAGTGATATATGCAATATGTAGAAAACATTTTTTTGCCCTCTCAACTATTGAAAAAAACTCACAAAAATGCTAAAATAATCACAGTTATAGGTATCTCTATTGGTGTATTCTACCATATTGTATTGCTTTTTAAGAAAAATAACCCGACTTTGAAAGGCAAAATTTCAACACCTGAATTCACCTGGATACGGTTGCTTTCAGGCACTTGATTTCGGTATTTATATAGGGAATCCTATTTGAATATATATCTCATCTGTAAGGAGGAAAAATCATGAAACTCGGAAAAAAGATTTTGAGTACGATTCTGGCGATCACTATGATCGTGACAAGCGTTTCTGTGTGCTTCAGCACGCTTGCCGCCGGTGACACACTGGACACTCTCGTGCGCACAATCGACGCCCACTACGACGGGTTCCTTGATTCAATCGACAAAGGCAAGGTCAAAGCCGAAAATTCACAGTTGATTGTTTCACAGGATACCTTCGACGGTGGCTGGTATTCACTGGCGAAAGCGTATTCCAACTATGTTTTCAACGGGCCCAACCCCAATGTCAGAGGCGGAACCGCTAAAGACGCTGTGGATAAAACGCTGGCGAATATCACAAGTGGAGGAAAGGGCACACCCCGCTTCTACAGCGGATATGAAACCATTCTTTCCATGTTTGCTTTTGGAAACGATACCACGGGCAACTACGGTACATTCCAGAAGACTTTCACTATTTCTGTCGCTTCAGGCTTCGATATGACGGCCTGGGATTCCATTGATGAAATGGAAATTGACAGAACATATTGGAATTTAGAGATCAAATACTCGACAGCGGTTGTTGACGATGTCTGGGTTCTTGACAGTTTTGAGATCAAGAACGACCAGGAAGACGAGCTGGCCGGTGTTTCTGTTGAGGCTGTTAAGCAGGCAATGCAGGAGATCGTCGCCAACTGGTCGGATTATTACAAGGAGACAACTCCGCCGACGACCAATGTTGTTGCCGCCGCTCAAGCGTTCACAATGTTTGAAGGGGCAGCCAACAGAGAATCAACCGCAGAAGAGGTTTGGAATCATTATATGAAACCCCTTGGCTATCTTGATTACGCCGCCGCATACGAGCGCTTTCTGGCACTCGGCGCCGACAAGTTCTCAAGCTACGCCAACGATTTCAATGACGCATTCACAGCTCTCTTTGCCGAAGATCATTCAGGCGAACCGGCTCTTGACGCCGACGGTAATGCTACAGATGGCACTTATGAGTATTACTACGGCAGAATTGCTGCAAAGTATCAGGAGCTGAAAACTCATGAATTTTCTGAGTCAATAATTGCTTTCCTCAAGATGAACAATCAGTGGACAGCAATTGAGGACGGCATTGCCAAGGTTGAAAAAGAACTTGCAAAGAAATATGCGGCTTACTATGCCCACGATCTCGTCGCCGAGATAGTTTTCTATCAGGGAACCAAGACTCTCGAGGACGGTACGGTCGTGCCCAATGTTCCGACATATGACAGGGAAGACGAAGAATCAGTCAAGAATTGGAACGACGGAAAGGGCGTTGCGGGCAGCGATTATGAGACCGCAGCGGCATGGGCTGTCAAGGCTACCGGTATTCTTGCCGATATCAACGCTAATGTTTTCGATACGGGCAACCGCTATCTATGCTATCATCTCAAGGATGAGGACGACGGCGGCTACAAGGTCATCGTTGATCAGCTCGGTGACTCGGTTGAAGGCGTACCGAACGAAAGCGTCAAGATAGACAAGAACAACATGGATACCCTCCAGGCCGCTATTGACAAGGTCAATCAGGACCTTGAAGCCGGCAATATCTTCTCATATAAGTCTGAAATGGATAACCTTATGAAGACCAAGCTTTATAAGGCTATGTCTTTCGCTGACCTTCGCGATTACTTCGAGGAGTTCAGAAAGAAAGTCGAGACCGTTGAAAGCTATTCAAAGGACGAAAATATGAGACTTAACTTTGAACTTGTTTTCGGCACAGAGAAGAATGACGACGGTACCTATAAGGGACTTGATACATACAAAGAGTATCTCTATGACCTGGCCGACTGGGCGGCAACGAGATTCAGAACTCAGTTAGACAGGATCAAGAGCTATTATATTGCCGACTATATCGACACGACGGGAAAGACCTATGACGGCGGCAAGGAAGCCGACTTCACAACAGGCGATTTCACGATCCATTACTATAACTATGAGGCAATCCTTACAGCTTGGAAATATGCCTGCGATAAAGGTTCGACCGCTTCTGTCGGCACCGTTCAGTGGCTGAGAGAACAGACAGTTGTCAAGTACTATCCCGACACATCTGTCGCTGACGAACTCCTGACATATCAGCAGCAGATTCAGGCGTGCGTCGAAGCCGCTCAGAACTATGCCGACGGTGTTGCGATTCTCCGTTCATCGACTGCCACATCAAGAGCCGATCAGGCTATCCTTAAAACTCTTTTCGGCAGCGGAAAGACTCAGGACGGCATCACCTATAAATGGGAGACCGGCATCAACAATCTTGACTGGACTGTCATTAAAAGCTATGTCAATGACAAGATCGAGCTTGTTGATAACAGCGGCGTTAAACAGGTAAAGACGGAGAAGCAGCTCAGAGCTCTTCTCGGTGACGCTGTTGATCAGCTCGACGCGCTCGCTACATCGGATGACCTCGGTACTATTCTTGACTCACTCATGGGTGAGAGCGTAACCGGCGGTATGGGTACATGGACATTCGCATATACCTATACGAACGCTCAGGGCACGAAGATCACCAGAAACAAGGGCGATAAGATCGACAACCTAACAGAGTTCCTTATTCATACTATTTATAAGCTCCTGTATTCGGGTGTTCTGCAGAATACCATTATGGGACTCTATCAGACGCTGTATGAAGCTATCGGTCCTCAGGTATATAAAGCTGCAGGCAGCATTATTGAGGTCGTTGTTCCTTCAATCTTTTCAGCTCTTTGCAAAGGCTTGCCGCTTATGCCTCACTTGTTCAACAGCCGCACAACGGCTGTCGGCGGTCAGACCATTGCAAGCGAATATAAGGATTGGAGATTCTATAAGTTCTTTAACGGCAGCTATACTATCCCCGGAACAAGCACAAAATGGCCGAGCTACCCCAAGGTAGTCAGCTATATGGATCAGTATCAGGCTGTTCAGACGCCGACAGGCAACGCAATCGCACTGTTTGCTAAGCCGTATTTCTCATCGTGGTTTAACGATATGAGATATACAAATATAGATGGCACAAATTACCCTAACTTCGGTAATAACTATAACTACGACGGGAAAAAATTCACTGCTAAGGGTGTTGACTTCACTACCGAAGAATGGGACGAAACTTATTGGCACATTACCAATAATCAGGAATTTATCGCTGCAACAACAGCTGCGGCGAGCGGCTTGTCATATGTACTGAACGCCTTGCTTACAGGTAAGACTCTGCAGATAGATGCTGAACTTTCAGCTTGGAACATCACGGTTATTATAAATGTTGCAAGCAAGGGTTATATGTCCTTCTATGATAATATAGTCCTGCCCTTGTTTGAGCTGCTCGGTATAACAAAGGGCACTTATGGCAGAGTTGAATATTCAACCCTTGTCAGCAAGTGTTCAGGCTTAGACACCACCGACACCGCCTCAAATGTAACACAGGCTTACTATATCTGGGACGCTATATTCTCTCCGCTGTTTAAATTTATCGACACAAAGCTGGCAAGCAGCCCGATTTCAACTATTCTGGAATTGCTCCCGAATCTTCTCGGAATGCTTGAGTATAACCAGATAATGCCGAAGCTCAAAGAGTGCGGCTTCCAGATCCAGGCTAAGCTTTTAGGCATTACTGTTGATGTTACGCCTTTCGATATCGGCGGACTTGTTGAACCTATGCTCACCAATATGGGCATCGACTTGACTAACGGCGCTCAGGGCCTTATTGACGGTCTGCTCGGTCTCAAGAGGACAAAGAGCACCTCCGCATGGAATAAGGACGATAAGTGGCTGTATAAGTTCGATATAGCCGATGACGGAACAAAGACGGCAAAAGACCCGACAAAGGCTAACCTGTTCTATTATAACGGTTATTACTATCAGGCCGGACTTCTTTCGCAGACTCTGTTCCAGATGTTCGGCACAGCATATATCGACTATTGCTTCGACAACGGCAGAAACGGCAAGTTTGATGTTGAGCTGCCGATCAACCGGATAATGGCTCAGGCAACTCACGGCACTTATAGCTTCGCAGGAAGAAGCGGAACTATAACCGGACATCACCTGAATGTCGATAAGGGCTCGATGCTGCTGACCATTCTCCGTTGGGCAGTCAACGATGGACTCATTGAGCAGATCAAGCCTCTCATCAATCCCCTCCTTCAGAACACAGACGCAGACGGAAACGCGATAAAGTTCGACCTGCAGAAGGGTAAGTTCTATAAGCTTGACGCCAACGGCAACATGACGACGACCGTCGCCACACCGGCTCCGTCTATGCTTGACACTCTCGGCTCCGGTCTTTCGGGAATCGCCGACTATATCGCAGGTATACTTATAGGTCTTCTTAATAACTATAAGATGAACTATAAGACATACACAGATCCCATCGCGTCAGATAAAAATAACAACAAGGAAGACTATGATATCAGCAAGCTTTGGAAAGCAACAGACACAAGCTCAACAGACGGCATATATAAAACTGATTTCAAGGTCAACGAATATCTGAGAAAATATCTTGTTCTCTCCGATGATCTGGCCGCTAAGGGCACCGCTCTCAGCGATAAGGACAAAGAGAATCAGAACTATCTTGAAAATGCCAAGCAGAAATATATAACGGCCGGATACAGCGAAGCCGACGCATATGATATTGCTCAGGCTGACCTTGCTGTCGACAATGTCGATAAGGTCATCAGCGCTCTCATTCCCGTTCTTATGGATGTTCTCGGTCCGATGCTCGAGAGTCTTATCCCGGGCGTCACCAAGGCTGTTTCAAACACCGAATCGCTTGAGCAGCTCTTCCAGCAGATAGTCCTCAAGAACTCCCTTATGGACTTCGCAATGCCGCTTGTCTTCGGTACGAAGGACGAAAAGGGCGGAATACTCGGCACCCTCTTCAACACAGGCAGCGTCAGCATCGTTGACAAACTCCTTGAGGCTGTCAAGAACCTCGGTATCGACATCACGCCCGCCGGCTTCTACCGCGCCCTCTACGGCGATCAGGCTCAGGACGGCAGCTATGATACCGGCACATTCTCAAAGAGCTATTTCGGATACAACGCAAATGTAGCCAACTGGTTCGAGATCTGCGCCAACGACTTCAACGGCAGCGTGGTTTCCACCAGCAATACTGCATCAACGAGAGCAAAGGCTTATCTCAATGTCCTCAAGAATATGTCATGGGCTGATATGTACGCCCCGACTTATGATGATGACGGATTCAGCTGGTTCAACTATGACGCGGCAACGCCCGAGGAAGGCTTCAACAGCCTGATCGACACGCTGTGCGCAATTCTCAATCCGCTGAACGGACTTCTTGCTCTGATACTTTCAGGTGAAAACCTCACGTTGTGCGATTCACTCACGATCCGCGGCAACAGAGGCTATTCACGCGGTCTTGTCCCCATTCTCGAGGCTTTCGGTCTTGAGACCAAGACGCAGGCCGAATATGACAAAGCAATTGTTTCAAACGCAAGCGCAACTCAGAGACTCGCTAAATTTAAAGAATCTCCGATGAGACCGATTCTCGAGAATATCCGTGACCTCATCTTCAATGAAGGCGGACTTCTTGACAACCCGATCTACTTCGCGCTTGACAGACTCCCGAATATCTGCTATCTGATGTATCAGTATCCGATCGAGGTCGGCAACACCGCCAAGGGTACAACGAACAACCTCACGATAGCGCTCGAAAATATTCTGATGCCCATCACGAAGATCCTTGATATCGTTGATCCCGTTCTTTCACAGATCATCTCACTCGATATCAACGGAATGCTCGAAGAGCTTCTCGATATTGAAACGCTTCTTAACAATCTGCTTAACAGACTTCTTAATGTTCAGACAGATGAAAGCAGCAGCAACGAGGGCATACTTAAGATACTCGACTTCGCTGAGCTTGCCTCCTACGGCAGCTTGTATGCGAACACGAAAGCGGTATCCAACAGGCCCGCTGCGTATGAATCTTCAACGAGCGAGACATCAACATTCACTAAGTTCACATCGAGCGCGGGCATGATGCTCATAACGCTCATCAGATCTGCACTCAGCGCAGATGTTGTTTCAGCGCTCGGCGACTTCCTTCTCAAGACACTCACCAAGATCGGTACAGTCGGTGCACTCGATCCCGAAGAACAGCAGAGATACACTGATATTATCAAGGGTATCGTTGCCCGTACCAACCAGATCGACAGAGATTCCGAAGGCAACATAATCGGTCAGAAGGTCGATTTGCTGACATCTATCATTATCGCTCTGCTCACAGACTATCAGGTTGACGATCCCGAAAAGTACTTCTATGAGTACGACGAAACCGCAAGAGCTCAGGCTGGCAACAGCGACTGGAACGATACCGAAAAGAACTGGTACGATGACGCTAACTACGGCATCAAGCACAGCGGTTACGATTGGGAAAAAACAAACGATAAGTTCACCAAGGATAAAGTCGAACTTGCTATCGACAACCTTGACTATGTCGTTCAGGCGGCTGTTCCCGGTGTTGTTGAGGCTCTGCTTAACAACAACATTATTAAAGCTGACAGCCAGCTCGGCCGGATTCTTTCGAAGATCGACTTCAAGGAAACAGACACATTGTGGATACTCCTTGCCGATGTTCTGAACAACATGGTATTCACTGAGGATATGGTCACAATGATCATTAACGCAGTTCTCAACCTGACGACATCAATCGGCGGTTTTGACACTATCCTCAATGTTATCGAAGCGGCAGGCTTCAACTTCACTCCCGAGGCATTCACCTTCAGACAGGATGCCGACGGCAACTATCAGCAGACTAACTTCTACAGCTATAACGCTTATGGCTTTGATTCGCTTGAGTGCGATGCCGACGGCAATGTTACAGCTATGAAAAACGGCAAGAAGGTCGATTTCACATGGGCGGAAATTGCTGCTAACCACAGCATGTATGTCTATGATGAGAACGGTGCTATCACCTACCTTCTCAAGGATGAGAACAAGGTGGCCGAATATCAGAAGAATGAAAACGGCGAATATATTCTTGACGCCAACGGCCAGCTGATACCTCTCATTGACAAAGATAATAATACTATTTATAAGTACGCAACGACTCAGATTCCGTCAGGCAGCTCAGTTAAGATTCCTGTCTATGTTGCAACGCTTGACGATGAAGGAAATGTTACCGGCTACACTCAGACCACACATAAGGAATACTATGTTGAAGACGGTAATGTAGTCGAAACAACGGTCAATTCAGAGCGCTATGTCGCATATGACAAGCTGACAGCTGAGGACAAAGCGGCAGCAGCTGCTCTCGGCTATACAATTCCCGATACCAAGCCCGCCGCAGCGTGGAGCTGGGGAATTGAGAACATCAGCATCGACACAGACGGAAAGACCGAAAAAGAGATCATTCAGGCAACCTTCGACGCAAAAGAAGAAAAGCTTATCAATATCGTTTACGGTATTATAAGACCTGTTGCTCCCGTTATTTCAACTCTGCTCGCGGGCGACTCGATGACTCTTCTCGGCGGACTCACCCTCGTTGGCGGCAACGGTTATGAGACGGTTATTCTTCCGCTTCTCCGCGCTCTCGGTATCGACCAGATACTTGAATGGGTCAACGAGGATCCGGAAAGATCCGCTTCTTTCGGCGATGATTACCGCGACCATATCATGACATCTGCCGAATACGAAGCTCTCATCTACGATGTGGATGCAAACGGCGTTAAGACGCTCAACTATGACGGCATGGGTACTGCCCTCAACGGTATTATCAAGGATGTTCTTCTCTTCGTAAGAATTCTCGTTACATATCCCGTAACAACTCTTGCGATGGCTCTTCCGACGCTCTCGTACTTCCTGTACGGCGACGGACTGACCACTCTTGTAGAGAACCTCCTTATACCCATCACTTCACTCACCAACAGACTTCAGCAGGTTATCAATGTCCGTGTTGACACCGTCGGCGCAGGTATCATTGATATGCTTATCGACGGCTCATGGTCGAACTTCCAGGAAGCTCTCCAGTCCTATGTTTCATACGCCACTGACGAAGACGGCAACATCATCTATATTATTGTTGATGAAAACGGCAACGAACAGGTCGTTGGCGCTGACACGCCGGGTGCGGCTCCCAAGCTCGAAGAGCATAACTCCGACAAGGGCGACAGCCTGAACTTCACTAACTCCGTATTTAAGCTTCTCGGCTCGCTTGAGTTATTCAACATGAGCGATATCACCGGTGAATACGGCACTGACGCTGAAGGAAATCAGGTTCCCAAGATGGCGGGTATCTGCTCGTTCATCAACGGCTACGATCCCGACCATGAAGACGAACTCGCCAAGGCAGCTTTTGACGAGCTGGCGGCAACGGGCGTCGAAAACGAAAAGAAGCTCAATGCGGCGGCAACCAACGCAAGACTTGAATACCGCGCAGGCATTATCAGAGGCTTCTTCAAGCAGATAGCAGCTCTCGGTGATCCCATCGGAGAAGGCACCTATAAGGACTATGTCAAGATCTCAACGACAGGTCAGGTTCCTGTCAGCAAGGCTGAGATACTCATGTTCCTTATTGAGTTCCTTACCGAAAACACGACCATCATTAAGATGCTCGGCAACATCCTCGGCTATGATGTAAGCACTGAGGGCGATTACACCGGCAAGGAAGACGATGCGTTCTCATCTGTTCTTGATGAGATCATCACAATGGCTCTCAAGAAACCCGAAGAGCTTGTTGACCTTATCGTTTCGGTCGTCACAAGCTATGAGGTCGGCGGCATCTTCTCGGTTGATTTCACACAGAGACTTGCCACCGAAGAGCATTATCCGTTCCTTGAGGACGCTCAGGACGAAACAGTCGATCCCGACGCTCTCACCGATCTTTCAAGAGTCAAGACCGCTCTTGCAACGGATAATCTCAACAAGGTCATCAACAATGTTCTTAATATCCTGAGCGACTCTATCGTCGGCGAAAAAGGATTCCTCAAGGATATCACTCTCGCCGAAGGCGAAAAGCTCACGATTAAGACGCTTGTTGATAAGATATTCAACACATATGTCTATAACGATGACACTATCAACAGCCTTTTGACAACAGTTGTCAAGCTCCTCGGCTCAGCCAAGGAAGGCGAAGCTGATATAGTCGGACTTGTATTTGATATTCTTGCCGACGCCGGCATGGATCTGACTCCGCAGAGCATTCTCGCAGCCGCGAAGAGCACACTCGGCGAATCATCAGAGGGATATCAGATATTCAACAAGTATATCGGCACTCATGATAAGTGGAGAGATATTGTCAACGATACTGCTAACTTCGGCGATGTCGAGAAAGACAAGACCGTTGAGGTTACCAGAAACGCAGGCACCGAAACCGAGCAGAAAGTGACCTACACGGTCTACACCCTCAAGGTAGAGGGTCAGGCAGATCAGGAGGTCTATAAGCTCGATAATGAGTATTATGCCGACACCAACGAAGGCTCAACAGCTCTCACGATCCCCGAAACGGCCGTTCTTGAGGTCGTCACGGAAACAGTCAACGAGTTCGTTATTGAGGGCGCTTGGGGCTTCAGAACAGGCGTCAGCGATGAGGATAAAGCAGCTAACAGAGAGCTTCTGACCAACATTCTTTGGGTTATCCTTCAGAATGTTTCGGATCTTCTCGATGTTATCCTTATCGGCGGCAAGCTCACCGCTTATGAAAAGATCAATATCGTCGGTCTTGAAGGCTACGATGGCGCGATCCTTCCGCTTATGAAGGCTCTCGGCTTTGACACATTCAAGACAGAGACAGCAACAGACGAAGACGGCAACGAATACAAGACATACAAGTCAGCTCAGCAGGTCAAGGCCGAAGCTGCGGCTACCGACTCGAAGTCACTTCTTGAGCTCGTGCTTGATATTGTATTTAACCTCATTGACGCAGTTGCCAACAACCCGATGACAGCTATCGAAACGATGCTTCCGGGTATCAGCTATCTTGTTGAAATTGACGATATCACTTATAACGAGTCATATGAAGTTACAAGTGCAAGCGGTCTTGACGCTATTGTTGTTAATATAGTCAAACCGTTCACGGTTCTTCTCAATAAGATCAAAGGCATCTATCACATTGACATTCTCAGCTTTGTCAAGACATTCCTGCAGAACATCATTCAGGAGTCTGAGATAGCTGTTGCTCAGTCTGACGAAGGCGAAGACCTCGCAGCTACCGACGAGGGCACAACGACCATGGCAGTCGGAGCCGCATATGCGAAGCTTGCATTCGCTCAGCTCGCACTCAACACGATAGAGAACGCCGAAGCATCGGCAGAAAATGAAGAAACGGTCAGCGCCGGCGATGTTCTCACGATCGAAGGTCAGTCACAGACTGAGAATTCGGTAGCAGAAGAAGCTGCCGAGAGCGCAGCCGTTGACACAACATCTTCTGTCCGGAAAGCTCCCGCCAAGGCTCCCGCTGCTGCAGACACTTCAGTAGATCCTGCTTCAGCTTCTGACAACTCAAAGAGCTCGGGAGTCGGCATCAGCGACATTATCGACGCTCTCAGAGCGCACAACACAGTCTCTATCAAAGAAGTCATGATAGATATTCTCGGCAAGATCAAGATCAACGGCATCTCAATACTTGCCATACTCGGCGACGATGTCTTCGAGAAGCTTGCATCCTGCGCATGGTTTGCGGGATCACAGGTTCAGATTGTCACACAGACAGCTAAGGATAACCACGAATATTCAGTTGCAACCGAGGTTGCCCGTGAATATACGCCCGATAAGGAAACGGTTCTCCTCAGAATTCTCGAGTGGTTCGTATTCACGCCGACAGTCAGAGATATCCTCGCGAAGGCTGTAAACATAGATCTCAGTCAGGAATTTGACAGAAGCGATCTCAAGACAGCGCTTCCGAAGATCATCAACTTCATCTTCTCACAGCCTCAGGGACTTGAAGGTCTCATAATCGACCTGCTCTCGTGGTATGAGATCCAGTATGAGAAAGTCAGATTCTCACTTGGCGATCTTGAGAAGAATAACCAGCCCGCAGTCGACTATGAAGCAGTCAATGTAACCAAGGAAGACCTTGAACAGCTTCCCGGAAAGATGGATGAGCTTGTCGTCAAGATCATTCCCGTCGTTGTTACTCTCCTTAGCGACACGCTCAAGAAAGCGGGCATAGACATTAAGGTCACATCAGACGATACGGCGTACACGATAATAGATAAGCTTGTCGGTGCCGTCGTTTCGGACGACATGATCAACAGCCTGATGAACACGCTCGTCGGTCTGCTCGGCGGCGAATCCCTCGCTAAGATATTCGATTATCTCGGCAAGGCTGATATCAATATCGCTCCCAAGGACTTTGTCACAAGGGACGACAGCGACAACATCAATAACGCCAGCGCCATCACGAAGCTCGTCGGCAAGGCGGGCCACGACGACGCAAGCGCAGCCGACTATGAGGTATGCGCAAGCTGGGCGGAAGTCGCAGCGAAGTATCTCGCAGTTGATGAGAGCGGCAACCCGCTGCCCAAGACTGAAGAGGTCAACCTTACTCCGGCCGACGCTTCGGCGGAACTGACTCAGGTCAAGACCTATACTCTTGCTGTTGAGGTTCCGGCTCCCACAGAGACAGATCCCGACGCAGTCAAGACAGAAACCGTAACGCTTTATTATGACGAAGCCAACGGCAAGTATTACAAGTATGTTCCGGCGGTTGCGGCTGATGAAGAAGCAGGAACAGAAGCACAGCCCGCCCGCTACGACGAATACACGGTCGAAGACGCGGCTAAGCTCGTTCCCGTATCATACTATGATGTAAATGTTGCCTGGAACATCAAGGGCGTCAGCGATATATTCGGACTTCTCACCGATATACTCGTACCGTTCGGCGATATACTTGATATGTTCCTGCTTGAAGAGAACTTCGTTCTTCTTGACGGCATAACCCTCACGGCAGGCGACGGATACGACAGAGGACTTATTCCTCTTCTCGAAATGATTGGCGTAACAGGCATTGCATCTAAGCAGGAAATGCTCAAGATGTCAGTCCGTGAGAGATTAACGACAATCTTCGGCTATCTCTATAACACCGATCCGGATGCGACTCAGAAGGGCAGCATCAACAAGCTCATCGAAGCTCCGGTAACTTCTATTATCGAGTTGCTTCCGAGACTTTCATACTATGTCTACACAGGTCAGCTGCGTCAGTCGCTTGAGCAGTTCATCGCTCCGATAACAACGCTTCTTAACCGTGTCAGCGACGCAACAAGCCTTGATATCGTCAAGGATATCATCGTTCCGCTGATAGACAAGACTGAAGAAGACGGCACCCCGAGCAAGGCTCAGAAGTTCTTCACGAAACTGTTCGGAGACGACATCTTCACAAAGATCAACAAGCTTGAAGACCTCATCGCTCTGTTCACGACGAGTGAGGATCTTGAAAAAATCATTCTCTACTTCCTGAACAATATCACGACCGCTGAAGGCGAGCATGCCGAGGTCAAGATCCCCGATAACCTCTTCAAGACTCTCGTTGAGAATTGCGCTCTCGTCCATGATGTCCGGACCGCCAGAGTATTCGGCGCGTTCTATCTGAAGGACGGCAACAAGGATGCAGACGCATACAAGACATATGAGCAGTGGCTCGAAGATCTCAAGACAGACGCTGACTCAAAGACATTCGATGACAGCAAAGAAAGATATATCGAAGGCATAACGGTCGATCTTAACGCAACGATCGTATACATCTTCGGTGACTTCCTGTTCGGCAGCTACGAATACACAAATGAGGATGGCACTAAGGGCACGATCGAAAACGGCCTTGTCAGTGAGATACTCAAGCTGTTCAACCTCGGCGCAGTTCAGGAGACGATCGACCAGATCATTCCGAATATCACCGGTGAGAACAGATATGTTGTCATTCAGATACTCGTTCAGTACTTCTTACATTATGAAGCAAAGACGCAGATGGTTGAATATCTGTCCTTCGAGGCGGTTGACTTCAACTATGCGGATTACACTGACGGATTATCAATCTTCTCAAAGAGAAGAATAAGAAAGTCACTCAACAAGCTTGACAAGGGCGTTCAGGAGCTTCTCCCGACGATCCTCAACATGTTTGACACTGACTCAATCGAACTGCTCAAGGGCATTGACAAGGAGAACATCACACTCAAAGACCTTGTCGATCACATTCTCGGCAATTATATGACGGATGAAACGATGAACGATCTTATGGGACTTCTCGTCGGACTCCTCGCCGATAACTCCGAGATGATCAGCAGCATAGTTGACCTCGTTGAAATGCTCACAGAGCTTAAGCTTTCACCCGAGACCTATCTTGCGGCTCTTGCCGGCAGCGAAGCAAGCCCATTCTACACATTCCTCAAGGACGCTGTTGATGCCACTAAGGCAGCTAAGCCTTATGAGACGGACGAAGAAGGCAATGTCCTTACAGATGAAGAGGGCAACAAGATTCCGTACACAGTAACATGGGCGGATGTCGGAGCATACTACGGCGGTGGCTATGTCGCATACGCTGAGTATTCATACACGACTAACAAGACAATCGTCACGAGAAGCGACAACACCGATGTAACCTATGAGGTATTCAAGTATACGGATGCCGACGGTAACGAGGTAACTGTCTATCTCAAAGACGGCACATATTACGAATCGACCAAGGAAGACGCCAAGGCAGCGGTTGTTCCCGCAGACGCAGTTCTTGAGCCGGTTAAGACGACAACGACCGTCTATAAGGTCGGCGATCAGTTCTACGGCAAGGTCGGCGCTGAAGAGACAGCGAAGATCCCCGAAGGCGTAACACCCGCTCAGGTCGTTAAGACCGTAACCGAAAAGGTCGATGAGACGACGACCAACACCTATAATGTATACGAATATACAAGAGATGTTGACGGCGTTCAGACAACAACGAACCTTTATAAGCTTCTCAGTGCGGCAGGCGAAGAGCTTGACTGGTACACAATCGACGGCGAGAAGTTCGTCAGCTACACAGGCACTGACACCGACAGCTACAGCAAGGTTTATGTAACAGGTGAGAAGTATGTTCTCAACCTCAATAAGTACAACACAACAGGCTATGACTGGGGCATCGACGCAGTCACAGGCGATGTTAAGGCTAAGCTCGACAAGTTCATCGAGATCCTGACAGTCGTAATTAAGCCTCTTGACGCAGTATTCGGTCTCCTCCTGAAGGGCAAGGATCTTCACATTGTCCCGACAGAGGTTGACGGCGATGTTCAGGGCGTTATCGACATCAAGGCGGGCAACGGCGGCTATGAATACGCTATTCTTCAGCTCTTCATTGCTCTCGGCTTTGATTCACTCGGCATAAGCATGACGAAGGCTTCTGACTATGTCAACGATCAGTCAAAGACACTCTCTGCTATCGTTGATCCGCTCGTTGACTTTGTCTACACGCTTTGCGATAAGCCCGTTCAGACGATCCTCACGGTTCTTCCCTCAGTATCTTACTTCATCGCAAGCAACGGCGTTGATGTATTGATCCATGACTTGCTTGCTCCTGTATTCGGTCTGCTCGATCTTGCGGATCCGATAGTCGGTCCCATTATCAACAAGCTCATCGAAGACAGCGTATCACCGTTGTTCGAGAAGCTCTTCGGAATGAAGGTCAGCTCGATCAGCGACATCACCGGAATGACGAGTGAGAACGGCAGCAACCTCGCTTCGTTCCTCAACAGAACTCTCACCAAGGTGATCAAGAAGGTCGATGACCTCGAAGGCGTCGAGATCATTCAGGTTCTCAAGGAATCATTCTTTGAGGATTACGCAGCAGCGGCTATCAATATTGAGCCGGCAGCTGCAAACGCTAAGTATTATTACTGGTACACAACCGGCACCGACACGACGGTCAACAAGGCGTCGAGCAGAGACTATAAGCTCACCGATAATGACAATCTCATTAAGTCAGCTTATATGGTCAACAGCGAAACAGATGTTCTTGCACCGCGTTGGAAGGTTGATGTAGTTGATTCCTACATCTATGTTCTGACCTATGTCCTCAGTGAGGATGTTCTCAAGGTCATCTGCGATCTGGCAAAGATCGATCTCAGCGACAGCACCAATGTTGTTGCAACGGTCATTAACAGCGTTATAGCTGCTAAGGATCCCGGAATAACGCTCGCCGGAATTCTTGTCACACTCCTCGGCGCATACGAGGTCAAGGACGGCAAGGCGTTTGAGGGCAAGGAGATCGACATTAAGGATCGCACCGAAGACGCAGATGTTGAAAAGATCCCGTCGCAGCTTGACGACATAATCCTCAAGAACCTCGGCAAGATCCTCGGTCTTGTCAACGACTTCGCAAATGACGGCACGATTGACCTCAGCAAGTCGCCCGAGCTCAAGGATAAGCTCGCCGAGTACGCGGCAGATCCCGACATAACTGTTGAAAAGATCGTCAACGGTCTTCTCAACGAAAAGCTTTACACCAACGATCTCGCTTCCTCACTTATGAGCACTCTCATCGGTCTGCTCGGAAGCGACAGCATGGCGGCAACTCTTAAGACGGTTCTTCCGCTCGTTAAAGAGTTCGCAGGCATAGACCTTTCACCCGCAGCATTCGCTCAGTCGGCAGACGGCGCTCTTGCAGCCTTCATCAATGCCGTAACGGCAAGCGACGCGGAAGCAGGCGTAACATGGAACGATGTCTATAAGTACTATGCACCTGCTAACGAAAAGATCTATAATGTATACACCTATAATGATAAGGACGGCAACGAAGTAACGCTTTATGAGCTTGACGGCAAGTACTACGGCAGCCTCGGCGCTAAGGAAGAAGCGGTTGTTCCCGAAGATGCAACTCTCACTCAGAAGACAAACGATAACGGTGAAGCGGTCACCAAGACCTACCTTGACCTTTCGGGTGTCGAATGGGCAAACGACAAGGATAGCTTCATCAGCCTTATCAAAGAAATTCTCAGTCCTCTCGGAGCTGTTGTTGACTTCCTGTTCAAGGGCGAATCGCTCAAGATAGTCGAATTCAAAGACGCTCCCTGGAAGAACGACACGGTCGATAACGACGGCAACCTCACAGGTGTGCCCGATGATGAAGACCTCAACTACTCGCTTATCGAGCTCAAGGGCGCTCACCTTTGGAGAGATGTTCTCGTTCCGCTGTTCTCACACATCAGCCTCTTCGACGATTACACCTTCGCCTCAGAGAGCGAGATAACAACAGATAAGCTTGTCGACGAACTGTTCGGTATCGTATACCACGCTCTCGGCAAGATAGAAAGCGATCCGATCGAATCCATACTTTCGATCGTTCCGGGTCTGACCTACTTCATTTACAGCGACGGTCTTATGACCGCGGTCGATAATGCTCTGACATTCATTGATCCGATACTCGAAGCTATCGAGCCTCTGTTCTCTGTCGTTGATCTCCTTGGTAAGAAGGAAGACGGCACGAGCTATGAGTCGATCAACGAGTTCCTCGGTCAGTATGTGACGGCGGAAGGTCTCGAGAAGCTCATCAAGGGTCTCATTCCCGAAACCTTGGGTCTCGAGCTCGGCGACAACCTCTTCAAGACTCTCGCAGCAACGACCGGCGACAAGACAAAGTCAATTCTCGCAGCAGACGCAACCAATAAGTATACCAAGGTCAGAGGCACCAACAACTCGATACTCCGCGGCATACTTGAATTCGCACTCACAGACGGTGTTATCGGCAAGCTTCTCAAGATCGACACTTCAGCAATGAAGCCGCTCGAGGGAATCGTAACCGCAGATCTTCCGACAATCGTTGACGATATCATCGGCGGCCTCACGGCGGAAGACGCACCTCAGGGCGTACTTGATGTCCTTGTTAAGCTTCTCAATGCTTACAAGGTCGGATACACTGTACTTGAGGGAACAGCCCCGACGAAGCAGAACATAGACTACGGCACTGAGCTCAAGTCTTCTAAGGAAGGCGTTGAAACGCTCGTCAGCGGTCTTGATTCTATAGTAGCTCAGCTCTTCTCCAAGGGCATAGTTGCGGAACTGACAAAGAACTCCGCGACACCGATAACAGAAGCATCTGTTGCAGAGCTTATCAGCAATAAGCTTTACACCAACGATCTTGCAACGACTCTCGTCAATGCTCTCGTCGGCGCACTCTCAGGTCTTGATAAAGAGACCGTCGATGAGGAGACCGGCGAAACCACGACGGCTATGGATTCCGTAACAAAGATCCTCAAGCTTGTTGCCAAGATCTCCAACATCAACATCGAATCTCTTGCTCCCTCTATCTATGACGGCACGACCTATATCAGCAAGGTAACGGCAGGCTGTGCAACATGGACGGAAGTTGCAGCTAAGTTCACCAAGACGGATGACAAGCTTGACACCTTAGACTTCGGCGTCAGCAGTGCGGCTGATCTTTCAGCTCTCATCTATGAGCTTGTGAAACCGTTTGAGAATGTTCTCAACATAGTTCTCTTCGGCGGCAAGGTTGAAATTCTCGCTGCTGAGGACTGCAACGGTGTTGCGGTAACATTCGGCAACATGTATAACTACGCTATACTTCCTCTTCTTGAGGCTGTCGGCGTTGACGCTCCCGCCTATGAGGCAGGCACAACGACGATCAAGACTGTCATCGACGCAGTATTCAGCTTCGTTGACAAGGTAGCGGCAGCTCCTGTTGCATCTGTTCTCTCAATAGTTGATGAACTTGCATACTTCATTTCAATAAACGGACTTACGACGGTCGTCAACAACCTCGTATCACCCGTTCTTGAGCTTCTCACAGCGGCGAAGATCATAGCTCCCGTAGCTATCAATATTGATCTCACCAAGCTTGACTTCGAGACACTCTTTGCCAAGGAACCGGATATTCCCGTTGATCCTTCAACGAAGCCCGTTCCCGCAGCGGTCATCGAGATCAAGACTGACAAGGCTAACGCAGGTCTCCATATCGACCTTAGCGAGACTGTCATCGAGACGCTCATAGCTAACCTCACCCAGGCTTTCCTCGGTGCGTCACTCAATATCGACTTCAGCGCGATCGCCGCTAAGGGCTTCAAGACCGTTAAGGCCTCGAAGGTCAGCACGGCGGAAACCGCATACGACATCAGCGATGCATCAAAGACATGGGCTCCGATAGTCGAAGCCGACGCGGCTGACACTCTCGTTGCTCTCGTCAGCGAGCTTCTCACAGGTGAAAATGTTAAGGCAATCCTTAACTCCGACCTTATCAACAACCTTGACCTTTCAGGTCTCGGCGAATTTGAACCCGTTGTCAACGCTGTTCTTGATTACCTCAAGACAGACGCCGGCGACAAGGTTGGATACGGTTTGGTCGATGTTCTCGTCGCACTCTTCACGGGCGCAGACATTAACCTTGAGATCGTTGATCAGAAGCTCTACAACGCAGTTGCGGCTATTCCGTACGAGTCGGCTGACTTCTCATCAACAAGAGATCAGGTTAACAACCTTATCACAACGATCGACACATTTATCAAGAAGCTTCTCGCTTCCGATCTCGTCAAGTCTCTCAACATTGAGATGCTCGATGGCAAGACAACGATTAAAGAATTAATCGACAGCTTGCTCTTCGATGAAAACGAAACGATCGCTAACTCGCTCGTCTATGCAATAGTCAGCGCATTCGCAGGAATGGAGACATTACCTGAGGGCGCGGCGGCCGACGCTAAGACGACTATGGAAACGCTCAAACCCGTATTTGAGCAGATCGAAAAGATCACAGGCATCAGAATTTCGCTCGATGTTTCAGAATGGGCGACAGGCACCGGCGCTGTTGCAGCGCTCATCGGCGACAGCACAACATGGACTGAAGTCAAGGCTAAGCTTGACGCATGCGAAGTTCTTGATGAAACCGGAAAGGTAACCGGACACAATTACGCATTCGGCGCAACGGATTCAGCTAAGCTCGTTGATCTCATCTGCGAACTTACCGCTCCGTTCAACGGACTCATTGACCTCCTTATGGACGGCGATTCACTCACCGCATTCAAGGATGGCGACTTCAACGGCGTAACGGTCAAATTCGGCCACGCTTATAACTACGCTCTGCTTCCGATCCTTGAGGGTCTCGGAATCAGCGCAGAGTCAGCGGCTCAGGCTAAGACAACCGGTTATGTAAGATCAATCCTTACTTCGGTATTCAACTTCTTATACAACGATGTATGCGAAGCACCCGTAGCTACGGTTCTCAATGTTCTCGGCAACCTTGTGAACTTCATAGCAAGCAACGGTCTTGAGGTCGCGGTACTCAACCTTGTTGAGCCGATCAACGCACTTCTTAAGATTATTGCAGAAATCGTACCCGTCAGCGCAGCCGTTGATCTCGGCAAGCTTGATATCACCGCTCTGACCAAGAAGGACGGCGAAGAGAGCGCCAAGATCTATGAGATCAGCGAAGACGGAAAGACCATCAAGGTCCTCGGCGAAACGGTAGTTGTTACGCTTTGCGACAGCACGAAGGACGCAGGCCTCACACTCAACGCTGACGCAGCCTCGCTCAAGGCTCTCATCAAGTCTCTGACCAAGGAGCTTGTCGGCAGTGAGATCACGGTTGACTTCGAGCAGCTCGCAGCCTATGCGATAAACGGCGCAGACAGAACCGACTCAAAGGTAGCTGTTGCCGAAAACGACAAGGCGCACAACGGCACGACGCCCGTTAAGTCACTCGGTATCTATGATGTCAATAAGGCAGACTTCTTCGTTGATCTTCTCAGACAGGCTCTGACACCCGAGCTTATCAATGCGATACTCGAAAAGGTCAACCCGACTATTGAAGCGATCGACAGCGACCTCGTCTACGGCATCGTAACGAATGTCACCGATTACCTCAAGGGTCTCGCCAACGAAGAGCTCAACAAGACCGTCTATGGCCTCATTGATCTTCTCGTAGCACTCACGATCGATTACAGTCTCACGACACTCAAGTATGTAGATCAGAAGCTTTCCGGCGACAACGATGATGTAACAACCAAGTACGGCATCGAGTCAACTGAAGCTGATGTCAATACGATGATCGAGAAGATATCCGCACTTCTTCCGCAGGTACTTCCGCTCCTCGGCATTGAAGGCAGCGTAGCTGATCTTGTCACCAAGATGATCTACTCAGATAATGTAGCTAACGCTCTTGTACCCGCAATAGTCAAAGCATTCGCAGGACTTGAGCACTTAGAGTACACAGCACTTTACACCTACACCGACGGCGACACGACCAAGACTCTCTATGTCAAGGACGGCAAGTATTACACCGACGCCGCCTGCACGACAGATTCAGGTCTCACAGAGCTTCCCGAAGGCGCTGTGGCCGGAGAACTCAAGACAACGCTTGACACGATAACCGAGATATTCGGATATGTTAAGGAAGCGGCAGGACTTGACCTCTCGCTCAATGTTTCGGCTTACAAGACCGGCAGCGGCGCACTTGCAACTCTCGTTGACGGATGCGACAGCTGGACGGCTGTTAAGGCAAAGCTCGACGGATATGCATATGACAAGTATGTATACACGAACGAAGCCGGCGCTGAAGTAACTGTTTACTCAAAGGACGGCGCAACATTCTACGCTAATGTTGAAGACATCTTATCAGGCAAGGCCGCAGATGTCGGAGCAGCAGTTCCCGCCCTCGCTCTTGACGCGGACGGCAACAAGCAGACAACTTACGCATACGGCTTCGGTGTCAACAATCAGGCATCGTTCATCGACCTCATCTGTGAGATCGCAGCTCCGTTCAAGCCGCTCGTAATAACGCTCTTCAACGGCGACTCACTCAGAGTCTTCGACGATAAGGACGATGAAACCGCATATAAGGGTCTCGGACTGACTCTCGGTCACGCATATAACTATGTTATAGTTCCTCTCTTCGAGGCACTCGGCATGACCAATATTCCGACCGCTGACGATATCAACAGCAGCTACGGCAACGATTATGTCAGAGCTATCCTGACAACAGCCCTCAACTATGTTGACACTGTTCTCAACGGCGACCTTATCGCGGGCGCAATGAACATCATCGGCAACCTTGCTGACTTCATTGCCAACAACGGCCTCAATGTTCTTGTTCTTAACCTTATCGCTCCGATCAACGAATTGCTCGTTAAGATCGACAAGATCATCCCGATCTCAATCGCTATCAACGCTGAGAACCTTGACATCGACAAGCTTCTTGACGGCAGCGGCGTTAAGGTTTCCTACGACAGAGGAACGAGAACAATCCACATTCTCGGCGACGCAATAGTTGTTTACCTTGCTCAGGAATACGCTGACAAGGAGCTTTCGGCAGGCGTCAACCTTTCGGCAGGCGTCAACCTTGCTCTCACCGCGGCTAATCTCGAAACCATTATCACGAAGGTCGTCGCTAAGGTAGCGGCTAACCTCGGTCTTGATCTCAGCACTCTCAGCTTCACCGCAATAGCTCAGGAATTCCTTTCAAATGCCGAATACACCGGCACTAAGATGACCAAAACGGCAGATGATAAGGCTATCAACAACGGTACCGGCGCTGTAGTCGGAACCTACAAGGGCAATGTGGCGAGAACTCTTATCGAAGTTCTTGATGAAGTTGTCACCGGCAAGAATGTCAACGCAATTCTTGATATGGTCAACCTTGACGAAATGCTCAAGAATCTTGATCCCGCTATCAAGTCTCTTATAGAGGATGTTCTCGATTATCTCACCGCCGGAACAGTTAAGCTCGGCGCAGGTCTCGTGGATGTCATCGCAACATTCTTCTCAGACGATTACATCGTCAACCTTGAATTCATAGATCAGAAGCTCACGGCTAACAGCACTGTTAAGTATGAGCAGGCTGACAACAAGACGGGTCTCAAGTCATCGAACGCCGATGTCAACAAGATGATAGAAACGCTTGATTCAATCATCGTTCCGCTTCTCAGAACATTCGGCGTCATCGGAGAGACTGACACCCTGGCATCACTTGTGGGCAATATGCTCTACACAGATGATCTCGCAACGACTCTCGTCAATGCGATCGTTGATGCGTTCGCAAAGATGGAGGCTGAAGAGGTCGAAACCACTGATGAAGACGGCAACACCGTCATGAGCAACAAGCTGGCAGAGACCAACAAGACTCTCAAGAAGATCGGCGACATCATCGGCGTTGAGATCTCACTTGACATCTCCAAGTTCGCTTCTCTCATCGCACTCGTAGCTCCCGAAGCCACGACATGGGCGGAAGTCAGGAACGCTATGGTTCCCAAGACGGTCACTGTCGAGGGCGACGGCGAAAGCGAAAGCGTCACCTATAATGTACTCACCGGTACTTATACGGACGCCGAAGGCGCTGAAGCAACCGTAACCGTTTATGAGAACGGCGGCAAGCTCTATGAGCTCAGCAACAAGGAATATGTCGAATCAAACAAGTCGTTCACCAAGACAGAGAATGTTATGATCTATGCCCTCGGCATGGATAAGGCGAAGTTCATCGACCTTGTTGACGCTATCGCCGCTCCGTTCGCAGGCATCATCAACAAGCTCTTCCTGAACGATCAGAAGATCAGCGCATTCACCGATGAAACATACACTGACGGTATCATTTCACTCAAGCTCGGCTCGGCTTATAACTATGTTCTCACTCCGCTGTTTGAGGCTCTCGGCATCACCGATATCACGATCCCCGACGGCGCTGACACGAGCGTAGTCAGAGCGCTTCTTACGACCGTACTTAATTATGCTGATCTGATACTCTCCGACGGTCACACCCTCGAGCATGTATTTGACATCATCGGCAACCTTGCAAACTTCATCGCCAACGACGGTCTGACAGTTCTTGTCAACAACCTCGTTGCTCCGATAAACGATCTGCTCAAGAAGATCGACAATGTCCTTCCGATAGCTGCGACAGTTGATCTCAAGACTCTCGACATCGCGGGTCTCATCAACAACAGCGGCAGTGAAGGCGAATCAAAGTCAATGTTCGCTTATGAAGACGGCGCAATGACCATACTTGACGGTGTTGTTAAGGTTTACGCCGGCAGCAACGCAAAGGCCAACGATCTTCACGGCATTGATATTGACCTCTCAGACGAAGTACTCGAAACCCTTATCTCCAAGGTCGTTTCAGATGTTCTTCCGTCAGCACTCGGAATCAAGCTCGGCGTTGACCTTGACTTCTCGGCTCTTGCCGAAGAAGCTCTTGCGGGCGCAACGCATACGGCCTCCAAGATGACGGTTGCAGAAGCCGATAAGGCTCACAACAACACTGAGAGCAGAGAATCACTCGGCGTATACAATGTCAACGCAGGCAATGTTCTTGTATCGCTTCTCAAGATGGTTCTCACCAGCGAGAATGTTCAGGCAATTCTCAACATGAAACAGATCAAGGATATGCTTGATCCGATCATAGCAAAGGCGGAAACAGGCGACCTTGTAGGCGGCATAGTTAAGGATGTTGTTGATTATCTCAAGATCAATGTCCAGGATACTCTCGTCTACGGACTCGTTGACCTCCTTGTTTATCTCGTCGCTCAGCATTATGTCAGCTTCGAGGTCATCAAGAACACCAAGGTCACCGGCAAGACCGATGTAACATATCCGAGCGGAATAGATCACGACAAGGTCGATCAGGCTCTCACAGTTCTGAGCACGATCCTCAAGAATGCTCTTCCGGCTCTCAACATTGATCTTACCTCGCTCGTCAGCGATAACCTTTACACAGGCAAGATGCTCAACACCGTTGTCGGCGGTCTCATCGGCGCCCTCGCAGGCATGGAACAGCCCGCGGAAGACGGCGGCAAGACGACAATGGAGAATGTCACCGAGATCCTCAAGACAGTTAAGGATATCACGGGACTTGACATTAAGCTTGAGCCTCAGATGTACGCAGACAGCACGCAGTATCCGTTAATGAGCCAGATAGTCGGCGCATTCACCAACTGGTCGGATATTTCGGTCAGCGAAGAAATCTTCAACGCAATGTTCACCACATACAAGGATGAATACACTGCAAAGCAGCTGTTCGTCGAAGTTATCAGAGAGCTTCTTCTCCCGTTCGACAGCGTCCTTGAGCTTCTCCTCGACGGCGGCGCCGTTAAGGTCAGCGGTGAATACGGCAAGAAACTCAGCGTATATAACGCAATCAATGTTTACTTCGGCAGCGGTTACAACTATGCGGTTATCCCGCTTCTGGAAGGCCTCGGTATAGAAGAACTCTATACTCAGGACGAATACAGAGAATACAGCCGGACGAGAGGCCATGTTGAGTATATCCTCAACGCAGTGCTCGGTTATGTTGACAATGTTCTCGGCGGCGACCTCGTAGCAGGTGCCCTCAAGTTAGTCGCTAACCTCGCTTACCTCATCGCAAACGACGGCTTAACGGCGATAATCCAGAACCTCATCGCTCCGATCAACACAATACTTGAAGCAGTTGACAGCATTATTCCTCTCGCGGTATTCGTCAACCTCGGCGCTATCGAATTCAAGAACGAAGTTCCCGAAGGTTCGACGGACGGCAAGAAGCAGTTCGGTATCGACAGCGATAGCCTGAAGAATGTTCTCCAGCTTTATATCGCTAAGGATCACGAAGGCATTCCGGCGGGCGTTTCACTTGATCTTTCAAGCGAAGCTCTCCAGAAGATAGTCAACAAGCTTCTCACAGCGCTTGATCTCGGCCTGACGATCAACCTTGATTTCGCAGACCTCGCTAAGAAGTCGCTCGGAACCATAGCTGATTCAAAGGTTGACACCAAGTGGGACAACGCAATAAGCGAAGGCGACAAGTCACTCGGCGTTATCACACCTGATAAGGCAGACACATTTATCGCACTTCTCCAGACAATTCTCACGTCTGATAATGTCAAGGCTATACTTAAGTTACTTCCGTTCGATATCCATGATAAGATCAACGAAATAGCTGATCTGAAGCAGGAGGTCAGGGATGTGCTTAACGACGCTGTTGACAGAGCGGTCGACGATCCGATGAATCTCATCGTGGTAGTCGTCAAGCTCCTCATCGGCGACTATGACTTCGACGCTACGCAGTTCGTTCTCAAGTATGTCGGCGACGCAGACAGCGGTCTTTACACCGGAGACTTCTCAGACGCAGATATTGAAAAGATAGACCAGCTCATAATCAAGCTTGTTCCGACGCTTCTTGACCTCATCGTTAAGGATGACTCAGCTCAGCTTCTTAAGGATATCAAGAGCGCAGTCGCCAACAAAGCTGAGGATGAGAATTCACTTGAAGCGATCGTCAACTTCCTGTTCGGCGAATACGCATTCAAGAACGAAACGGTTGACACGATAATCGGTATGCTCGTACCCATGCTCGCTTCGCTTGAAACCAAGCAGAACGCAGACAGCAAGAGCGTTATCGAAATCATCAAGTCAGCTATCGGCGTTGATCTCGAACCCACAACATGGAAGTCGGCAGGCAAGCTCGGCGAATTCATCGGCGAAGCGACAAACTGGACCGAGATCAGAGACAACGCAGCCTACTTCACCGCAGCTCCGAACGCAGAGGATGAGACAAAGACGGATTACACCTTCAACGGCTATGATTGGGGCGTAACCGACGCAGACAGCTTCATCGCTGTTCTCGTTGATCTCCTCAAACCGCTCAGCAGTGTGCTTGACTTCGTCCTTCTCGACTCCAAGCTTTCAGTCTTCGGTGACGCAGACAACAAGGGACTTGAGATACCGGGTCTCGGACTTTACACCAATGTTCTTGAGCTTCTTGCCGACGCACTCGGCATCAAGGTCACAGTCGGTGAAAACGCTGACAGCGTTGATTATATTGAAGCATTCGTCAAAGGCATACTCGACTTCGTTCTGAACGATGTCTGCAGCTCGCCGTTCAAGGCAATACTTACCCTCGTCGGCAACCTCAGCTTCTTCATTGCGAACAACGGTCTGAATGCACTTCTCGACAATGTTCTCGGAATAGTCAACGGTCTGCTTGACCTCATCAGCTCAATAATTCCCGAGACAGATGTCAATAAGCTTCTCAGAGCTCTGACAGCCGACGCAGTTGCGAAGAACACAATGCTCGTCAGCCTCTTCGGTGAGGACGGTATTGATCTTGACGACTTCAAGACGCTTCTCGGCTCTAAGGACGATCACGGCGCAGGCCTCGTTCAGCTCATCAACTCGTTCATCAACAATATCGAGCTCAAGGATCAGGACGGCAATGTCACTGCCACGCTCGACTTCTCGAAGGCGCTCAAGGATACATTCTTCCTTGATATCGCCAAGGCGGTTATTGATGAAGTCGAACCCGCAAATGAGACTCTCTCAGCAGCGGATGTATTCGTTACTCCGATAACCGAGCATAATGTAAAGACCGTTCAGGTTCTCTACAAGATCCTCACGACAGTGCTTTCAGAGGATGTTGTTTCCGAGATAGCTAAGCTCACGAAGCCCGACGATTCAGGCAACAACACGGCGGCCGACATTCTCAACTCGCTTGCAGAGAACGAGAATGCAGAAGCAGGCGTACTTAACATCATCAAGATGCTCCTGACGAAGTATCTCGTTAAGTATGACATCATCAGCGCGGAAGATATCGCCAAGATCACTCCGAGCTATGAGAACTTCGGCATCAACACCGAAGGCTTCAGCGGCGCTGACGAAAACGAAAAGGCGAAGGCAGCGACCAACGCCGCCATCGACAAACTTGACACACTCGTAGGCAAGATCTTTGAATCCGGCTTACTCAAGGATGTTCTCAAGTCAGATGCAACAACACTCAGAGCTTTCGTAGCCGAATTGCTCTACACAGACGATATAGCTAAGACTCTCGTCGGTCTTCTTGTTCCGATGCTCGCTTCACTCGAAACGGCAGAGGAAGGCAAGACATCCATGATGGATACCATCACCGATATACTTGATAAGTATGTTGCTGAATTCATCGACTTCAACGGCGCAGATCTTAAGCTCAGCCTCAAGCCCACCGCATGGGCAGGCACAGGCGCCTTCGGTTCATTCATCGGCGACGCAACGACATGGACTCAGGTCCGTGACGCTCACTTCACCGTCGAACAGAAGGACGGCAAGGATGTTTACACACTCAATGAAGGCACAACCTTCGGCGTACATGATAAGGATTCGCTCATCTCGTTCATCTGCGAGCTTCTCAAGCCGCTTGACGTTGTATTCGAGCTTCTCCTTGACGGCGGCGTACTCGCATACAACGGTACCGCAGCTGCTAAGACAGACAGAATCACCGACGCATTCGGCAAGTCGATCTCGGCATTCGAGGATATCAACCTCTACTTCGGCAGCGGTTACAACTACGCTTTGATTCCGCTCTTTGAGGCTCTCGGTATCACCGATATCCCGACTCAGGCTGAATACACGGCTTCGGCTGCGACAGACGGACACCTCAAGTCAATCCTTAACACGCTTCTCACCTTCGTTGACAGCGTTCTCGACAAACCGGTCGAGTCAGTTCTCAGCCTCGTTGCTAACCTGGCTAACTTCATCAGAGCTGACGGTCTGACTAAGTTTGTATCCAACCTTATCGCTCCGATTAACACGATCCTCAAGGCGATAGATGAGGTGCTTCCGATAGCTATCCTCGTTGATATCACTCAGATCGGCGTTAACGATAATAAGGATGTGCTCAAGCTCTTCATCGGCAAGAAGCATGAAGGCCTCGACGCAGGTCTGACGGTCGATCTCAGCGAGACAGCGATCAAGACTCTCGTCAACTCGCTTATCCCCGAGGATATGGGTCTCAAGATTGACCTCAACTTCACGAGACTTGCCGCAACGGCAATGGGCACGGGCGCAGCAACCGAATCCAAGGTTGATGTCCGCTATGACGAATCGGTCGGCGACAAGAAAGCACTCGGCGTTATCTCAAGCGACAGCGCAGACACGCTTGTCGGAATTCTCCAGATGATAGCAACTCCGGAGAATGTTGACGCACTTCTCAAGTACTTCAATGTCGACTTCAACAAGCTTCTCGGCGATAAGTTCCCCGAGCTTATACCGGTGGTTGAAAATGCTCTTGACAACACTGACGCTCTCATCGGCATAATTGTCAACCTTCTCAACGGTAACTACGATGTTAACGGCGTAGATATGATCTGGTACTTCCTCGGCGAAGAAACCTATGAATACACAGGCAAGTATGACGATTGGTCAGGCTTGACCGACAAGACGCTCAAGAAGCTCGACACGATCATCGTCAACCTCGTTCCCTCGATTCTTCCGATGCTCGGCGACAAAGTCAGCGCACTCGGAGTCAAGGGGGACGAAGAAAATCTCACTCAGGTCGTTGATAATATCCTTAACGCTAAGGTATTTAACGACGATATGATGAACACAATCTTCAGCGCTCTCGTTCCTGTTCTCGCAGGTCTTGACGCTAAGACGATCGAAATGATAAGCACTCTCGTCGGAATTGATCTCGCTCCTCAGACATTCGCTAAGGGCGGCGGCAAGCTCGCAGCCTATATCGGCGACGCTAAGACATGGGCAGATGTTCAGGCGAAGGGTACAACGGTAGATTATGCCGAATACACCTACACTGACGCCGAGACTGTCAAGACCGCTTATAAGGTCGGCGATAAGTTCTACGATTCGGTTGCAGATTCGTTCGACGCCGGCAAGGCTCTCGATGAGACCAAGTTCACCTTCACAAGAAAGGCTGAAACGACCGTCGCAAACGACAAGACATATTATGCATACACCTACACCGTAACAGACGCTGACGGCAAGAATGTAACGACGACAGTCTATAAGCTCGACAATGAGGGCGCATTCCTGACTGTCAACGACGCGAACGAATATGTTGAGGCGACGATCCCGACCGGAACAACACCTGAACAGAAGTTCGTGACAGGTTCCAAGTTCTTCACTGAACACGAATGGAACATCAATTCTCAGGATGACTTCATTGGAGTATTCAGAGAGCTTCTCACTCCGCTTGAGAGCGTACTCGGCTTCATACTCAAGGGTAACAAGCTCGAGGTTCTCGAAAGCGTATCGCTCAAGGGCGTTCAGGGCTTCAAGTACATCATAGTTCCTCTGGCTAAGGCTCTTGGCCTCACGCTCACGGCAACTGAGGAAAGCAGCTGCGCAGACATGATCATTGATCTTGTCGAGTCGCTCCTCGGATATGTCAGAAATGATGTCTGCAAGGCTCCGCTTCACAGCGTGCTCAACATTCTCGGCAACCTTGTTTACTTCATCGCCAACAACGGCGTGAACAACATCGTTACGAATGTTCTCGCACTTGTCGAGGGTATCCTTTCACTCGTCAGCGGCATCATCGATGAGCCCACGGTCGACACTCTCCTTCAGAGTCTGACAAAGGATGTTGAGGCTGTTCAGAAGATATTCGCCGACGGCATCTCAATAGACGCTATCAAGAATATTGCGGGCGACAGAGGCGACAAGCTCATCGAGATACTCAACAAGGTTCTCGCCGGCATCGTTATTACCGTCAAGGGTAAGGACGGTGAGGCAGACAAGGAGATCCCGCTTGCAGTCACACTCAGCGACACATTCTTCCTTGATTATTCACAGTACGCAGTTGATGTTACAACGTGGCACAACACTGACTCGGCTCTCGGCGACAGCAAGGTCAAGTTCACGACCGTTGCTGACAAATGGCAGATTGACGCTCCGTCGTCACTGATGTTCATACTCAAGACCGTGCTCAGCCGCGACATTATAGAAGTTATCGCTCAGCTCGTCGGCGTTAAGTCAACACCCGAAACGAGCACAGAAGAGCTCATCGCCAAGATCTTCACTAACATTGAGAACAGTGCGGATAACGGCAACGCTCAGGATGTACTTCTTGATGTGATCATCGGCTTGTTCGAAGGCTACAGCGTATCTTATGTTCCGGTAGCAGGCAAGTATATCAATGTTACGGGCGACCACTTCACAACGCACACCGGCTGCGAGCTTCAGGGCAGAGAAGACGAGATAGACTCTCTCGTTGCTAAGCTTGACTCAATGGTCGGCAAGGCAATCCCGAAGGTTCTTCCGATGCTTGAGGACACCGTCAACAACATGGAGGACGGCGAGCTCAAGACTCTCCTCAAGAACATCATTTCCGACAAGTCGCTTGACAGTCTTCCGAAGATCGTCAACTACTTGCTCAACAACTTCGTATACACCAAGAGTATTGCTTCAACCGTTATAGGCCTTCTCGTTGATACGCTTGGCAACGGCAGCGAACTTTCCGTAACGCTCGGTAAGGTACTTCCGATACTCAAGAGCGTTCTCGGAATGGATCTGACGCCCAACGCATTCACAAAGACGAACGGCGCACTCGCTAAGTTCCTTAAATCAGCGGGAGTCAACGCTGACTCGACATGGGCAGATGTCTATAAGTTCTGCAGCGACAACGGCTATGTCGCTCAGCAGACCGAGACAGCCGAGGACGGCACTGTCACAACAAAGAATGTTCTCACTATCCCGGCGTCGGCAATCAGCATGACGGAGAATGAAGCAGGCTTCAAGGCGCTCATCACAGATGTAGCAACACCGCTTTCAATGCTCATCGAATTCCTCTTCTTAGGCAAGAGCATCAAGCTCCTTGACTATGAGGTTGAAGGCGAGGATTACACGAGCGGAATCACTCTCACGGGTGTTGAAGGCTACGACCAGGCACTTATCCCGCTGTTTGACGCTCTCGGACTTTACGATGCAACAGACAGCAGCGGCAACCTGCTTATCAAGTCGGCAGCAGAGCTTAAGGCCGACGGAACGAACGGAGCAGAATTCCTTAACTATGTGATCGACGTTGTTCTTTACTTCGTCAACGATCTCGCACAGGCTCCTCTGACGGTTATCCTTTCAAAGCTTGCAGGTATCCTGTACTTCCTTGTCAGTGATAATGTATACAGAATAGCTTCTAACCTCGTTTCGTTCGTCGACGGTATCCTCGCTCTGACAGACGGCCTGACAGGCGAACAGCTCAGACTCGACGATGTTATCGCAATGCTCACTAAGGACTTCAGCCTCAGCTCACTCAAGCTCGACGGTATCCTCAAGATCCTCGACGGCGAGAAGCTCCTGAACGGCAAGCTCGCAGCAAACGGCATCGACAGCGCAATGCTCGAGAAGCTCGTCGGCGAATGCGGCGCATGGGCAACAGTTCCCTCTAAGCGCTCAGACGCAACGACCAAGCTCTATGACGCAAGCGGCAAGCTCACCGCATATGACACCGTTGAATACGGCAAGATCAAGACGATCGTCGGTTCACCCGCAAAGACTCTTATGGCAATCCTCGACACGGTATGCTCGGACGAAGTTCTCAGTATGCTCGGCGATATGCTCATAAAGAATACGGAAGAATCGGCATCGGCAGATGAGATAGTCAAGGCACTGCTTGATAATCTTTCAGATGACAAGGCAGTCGATTATGTGGCTGAGATTCTTCTCAAGCTCTTCACGAAGTATCTCGTTAAGTACCGCTTAGTCGGCGGAACGGCTATCGCTAAGGTCGAGCCGAACTACACCGAGTCCTTCACGAAGGAAAAGATGGAGACGCTCATCAACAAGGTCAAGGAAGCCCTCAAGAAGGCTCTTGACAGCGGAGTATCACTCGAAAATATCATCTACGGCTTCCTGGATGTCAGCACACTTCCGAACACCGTTCTTGAAATGATCGTTCCGATGCTCGCTGAAAATGATGAGATGCTCAACACAGTTTCCAAGTATGTCAAAGAATTCACCAACCTTGATCTCGACCTCACGGTCGCCAACTTCAAGGCACTCGCAGTTAAGTATACGGGCAGTGACAGCGCGTTCGCTGACTTCCTCGGCAGCTACACGACTTGGGCTGACCTGCTTGCAGGCAGATTCGAGAAGGTAGAGACCACGGATGAAGAAACGGGCGAAACCAAGACGACCTACAAGTCAACCTACACTTGGGGCACCGTAGTCGATCTCGATACGCTCGTACCGGTAATAGTCGATATGCTCAGACCGCTTGACGACGTTCTTAAGTTCCTGCTTATGGGCGGCGCAGTCAGAGAAGACTTCTATCTCGACCAGAGCAAGCACAGCAAGTATGACATTACCGTTCTCGACGAAGCAGCTCTCATGGGCGGCGACGGTTATAACTACGCTATACTTCCGTTACTTGAAGCATTCGGACTCAACGATCTTAAGACTCAGGCTGAATACGAGGCGTATTCAATCGCCAACGGTTCATCGCTTGACTACATTCTCAAGACTCTCGTTGGATTCGTCACGGGACTTCTCAAGTCAGAAGATTTCTTATCCGATCTCATCGGAATTATCGCTAACCTTGCATACTTCATCGCAAGCGACGGCCTCGATGTTGTGGTTGCTAACCTTATAGCTCCTCTCAACGAGATCATCCTCGCAGTATCCAAGGTATTCCCGGTAGCAGTCAAAGTCGATCTCACACAGATAGGCGTTGAAAACGGCAAGGTCGCCGATATCAAGCTCGGAACAGCAAGCGCTGAAGAAGCAGGTATCAACATTGACCTCACCGCAGAAACACTCGAGAAGCTTATCGCGAACCTTCTTGCCGGAACGAGCATGAACATCACGATCAACTTCACGGATATCGCCTGCAACACTGTCAAGATGACTGACGACGGCAAGATAGTTTACAACACTAACGCATCTAAGCTTGACACCAAGTATGACGAGTTCTCAGGCTCACAGTACACAAGGATCACAGGCGACGCCGCTGACACCATCATGTATGTCCTCGACATCATCGGTCAGGGCAGCATTGATCTCGGCAACATCGACATCGGTGCTATCATAGATGCAGTCATTAACCTGCTGGCGAATAAGCATGAATACACGCCGATCCAGAACCGCAAGATCAACCCGAACGGCGAAAGAATCGGAACCGACTATTCATCCTATATCTCAAAGGCAAACGCTAACATCATCATCGAGAACTTCGATTCAATGATCGCTAACATTCTCCAGACGGCCGGCGTAGGCGATCTCAAGTCGCTTATCAGCAACATGCTTGCGACGAACGAGAATATCAATAAGATACTCAACCTCGTTGTCGGCTTGCTCTCAGATAACAGCGAGCTCATTTCGAAGATACCCGGTATCCTTGATACCGTTGCGGGTGTCCTCGGTGAAGAAAATGTCAACATCTCGACCGAAGAATACGGCTTCCTGTCACTCAAGAGCGAAGACGGAACAGGCTTCTATGATAAGCTCCTTGCAGTTTCAAAGGCAGAAGGCAACGCGACCGCAGATGTTAACTACAAGCAGGGCGATGTCACATTCGCTAACGCACTCAAGATTCTCGGTGCTGCTTCAACATGGCAGGATCTCAACAACACATCCTTCAACGGATGCGACTGGGGCTTCAAGGACGGCGACCTTCACGGCTTCCTGCAGACAGTCGTTCAGCTTCTCACACCGCTTAACGGTCTCCTCGGATTGTTGCTCTACGGCGATCCAAACGAAACGATACTCAACGCGTTTGATATCGTCACGATCTCCGGCGGCCCGGGCTACGACTTCGCGATAATCCCGCTCTTAGAGGCACTCAGCATAGACAACGTTCCCACGGCAGATCAGTATAAGGCAATGATCGCCGGCAAGGCCGGAACAACGACAATGATCGGCGGCGTAGCTTTCGAAAACGGCCCGATGGCAGTTCTCGGAACGACTGTAACATTGCTTGAGAAATTCATCAACGATGTATGCAGCAAGCCTACCACGCTGCTCGACGCAATTCCGAACTTTGCATACTTCCTGTCCAACGACGGTATGTCTATCGTATACCAGAACCTCATCTCACCGGTTTACGGTATAGTTTGCGCAGTCAACGCTATCCTCAACACCGGTATCCCGACGAGAATCGAGCTCGAGAACATGCTTCACGATATCGACCTCGGAACATGGGTACTCTGGTCATGGATCCAGCTCAAGATTCCGGTAATTGATTGGCTCAAGCTCGCAAGACTCGGCGCCGCATCAGTTACCGAGAAGAGAACATCAAGAAGCAAAGATGCTTGGTCTTACTCGAACCCGACATTACCGCTCTATGAGACCGATCCTTACATCGAGCAGTATATCGGCGGCAAGTATGTCAAGGTATCCGATCCCGGCGTAACCAAGTCAACTCAGACCTACATTGTGGCTGATAAGGCTGATGTACTCGTAACGGTTCTCCGTTGGGTACTGAACATCTTCGATAACGAGGACAATATCAACGCACTCACCGATTGGGTTGCGGGTCTCTTCCGGCTTGAAGCAGGCGGCAAGGAGATCGTCAAGTTCGGCATCGAAAAGATGATGGAATACGCAAGAGCTCTCAAGACAACAGACGCTATAATCGGCGCATTCTTCAGCGCATTCGTAACATTTGTCTCGATAACCAACGAGGTTGCGGGCGAATACAACAAGGTTAAGCAGATACTGAACGATATCTTCAGCGAACTTGCCAAGTGTGACAGCGATTGCTGGTACGCGAATGTTGCAGACGCGATGCAGGCAATAACGGGCTGCTGGAAGCAGACGGTCGGTACTGACTCAGATTACCATGAGGCTCAGGAAGAGACTAAGGAAACTCTGAACTGGTTCCAGAAGATCATCAAAGCTATCAAAGACTTCTTCGCAAAACTCAAGAAGCTCTTCACCGGCAAATAATTAAGCAAGACTTGATTTAAAAAGTCGGTTAGCTGAAAACTTAAAGCACTGTCTCGAAAGAGGCAGTGCTTTTTGCGTGTGATAGCTTTTTGATCGGTACGCAGTAAGTGAATACGGAAAGCAAGAAATTATCGCCGGTTAAAATTCCGGAAAACGGCGCACAGACCGTGGCAGGGGCAAATTTCGGGAATGTCAATGGATTAAAGGAGCGGCCGCGATTGACAAAACTCGAATTATGTAATAAACTATAACAAATAGGCGCAGTTTAGCGCGGCGACTTAGCATATTGTCTTTCGCATGGCTGCTGCGGCATCGAAAAACAGCGCCCGTCCTTGCCTTGAAAGGATAGCTGATAACGCCGGCTTATGATCGGATAATAGTCTTGCTTTGCTAAGGCCGCCGTAATTGCCGGAGCATCCGGAAATTGAACGGCATCGGCATTTTTATACTTTGATAAATTCTTAACGGGGCGCAAGGCGTAGCCGGAAATTTTTAAAGGGCAGGCTGTGTCCTTGACTTCGGGAGCCTTAAAACCGGCTGTATATATTAAAACGAAAGGATTGAAAGATTTGAACAGAAATTCGGAGAACGGATCTTATACACCAATAGATGAAGAGATAAATGCGGTTCTGAAAAATGAGCACCCATATATCGCAAAGCTCATTGAGGAGGAGGGGCGCAGACAGGAGGACACGATCCAGCTCATTGCGTCGGAAAACTTCCCGAGCGACGCCGTCAGGATTGCCGCCGCAAGCCCCTTTGTCTCGAAATATTCCGAGGGCTATCCGGCTGAGAGAACAACAGGAAATACGGGCAGATACTACGGCGGCTGTGAAGTCGTTGATAAGCTCGAAGAATATTGCTGTGACACATGGCGCAGGGTTTTTGACACGGATTATCATGTCAATGTCCAGCCTCACAGCGGCTCATCGGCAAACTTTGCGGCATATATGTCCGTTCTGAAAGCGGGTGACACAATTCTCGCCATGAATCTTTCAAACGGCGGGCATCTCACACACGGCTCACCCGTGAATTTCAGCGGCAAGCTGTTCAACAATGTGTTCTATGATGTCGGAAGTGACGGCTTCATTGACTATGACGATATCGGCAGAAAGGTTGCCGAATATAAACCGGATCTTGTTCTTGCGGGTGCGAGCGCATATTCGAGAAAAATCGACTTCGCAAGAATAAAGAAACTGATAGATGAAAATTCAGACGGAGCGAAACCGGTATATTTCATGGTCGATATGTCTCATATTGCCGGACTTGTTGCCGCCGGAGACCACCCGTCTCCTTTCGGCGTTGCCGACATAATAACAACAACGACTCACAAAACGCTCAGAGGAACGCGCGGCGGACTGATTTTCTGCAGACCGGAGCTTGCCAAAAAGATAGACGGGGGAGTTTTCCCCTGCTGTCAGGGAGGCGCACTCCAGCATATCATTGCGGCTAAAGCCGTCACGGCGGAGGAGTGCCTGACGCAGGAATACAAAGAATATATCCATAAGGTCGTCAGAAACGCCGATGCAATGTGCCGCGAATTCATCAAAATGGGATATGATGTGGTTTCGGGGGGAACAGAAAATCATATGTTCCTGATAGATCTGTCAAAAACTCACCCCGAGCTGTCGGGCAATCAGGTTCAGCATGTCCTTGAAAGCCACAATATTATATTAAACAAAAACTGCGTCCCGAACGAAAAAAGAAGTCCGGTGCAGACAAGCGGCGTCAGAATAGGAACACCGGCCATGACAACGAAGGGCTACGGTGAAGAAGACTTTATCGCCGTCGCTCACAAAATAGATGAAATTATAAGGTCAATATAAGACAAGCTAATAACGCCTCCGGCGATGAAGATCCGTGCCGGAGGATATGAAAGGGAATGATAACTATGAAATATGTCGTCGTTTTATGCGATGGAATGGCCGACTATCCGGTTCCTGCGCTCGGCGGAAAAACGCCTATGATGGTTGCAGATAAGCCGAACTTCGATATGCTGGCGTCCAGGTCGGAGGTCGGTCTTGTCAGAACGGTTGCGCCGGGGCTGAAGCCCGGCAGCGATGTCGCTAACCTCAGCGTTCTCGGCTATGATCCCAAAAAGTGCTACACCGGCCGTTCGCCGCTTGAGGCGGTCAGCATCGGCGTTAAGCTAAAAGATGACGATGTGACGCTGCGCTGCAATCTCGTCACCCTGTCGGACGAAGAAAACTATGAGGATAAGACGATGGTCGATTACTCCGCCGGCGATATTTCAAGCGCCGAGGCCAAAGAGCTTATAGAGGCTGTCCAGGCGGCGTTCGGCAACGAAAAATACAGATATTATAACGGCGTCAGCTACCGCCACTGCCTCGTCTGGTCAAAGGGTACGACCGACCTTGGCACTATGACGCCGCCTCACGATATAAGCGGAAAGAGAATAGGCGGGTATCTTTCAAAATCTGAAAACGCCAAAGAGCTGATCGACATGATGAAAAGAAGCTATGCCGTTCTGAAGGATCACCCTGTCAACAAAAAGAGGATAGCCGAGGGCAAACGCCCCGGAAATTCGATCTGGCTTTGGGGCGAGGGCAAAAAGCCCATGCTTGAGGATTTTGAAAAGGTATACGGTCTGAAGGGCAGCATCATTTCCGCCGTCGATCTTCTCAAGGGAATAGGTCTGAGCGCCAACATGAGCGTTCCTTATGTTGAGGGCGCAACGGGATATATAGACACAAACTTTGAGGGAAAGGCCGAAAAAGCAGTCGAGGAGCTTGATAACGGCTGCGATCTTGTCTATGTCCACTTTGAGGCTCCCGATGAGTGCGGACACAGAAACGAGCCGGAAAACAAGGTCAGGGCAATTGAGCTTATAGACAGCCGCGTTCTGCCTATAATACTGAAAGGGCTTGAAAAATACGACGATTACAAGATAATGATACTCCCCGACCACCCGACTCCGATAGTCACAATGACGCACGCAAGCGATCCCGTACCCTATATGATCTATCACAAAAAGGATGAAAAGCAGGGTGTTGCCACGATAAACGAGGAAACAGCCAAGGCAACGGGCAACTTCATAGATTTCGGCCCGGGAATAATGAAAAAATTCATTGAGGAATGATTTGCGCAAACAGAAGGAGAAGGCCTTATGAGCAATACACTTAAATCAAGAAACCTGACGATGCTCGTCGATTTTTATGAATACACGATGGCAAACGGATATTTCGCTAACGGTATGAAGGACACCATAGCGTATTTTGATATGTTCTTCAGAAAGGTGCCGGACGGCGGCGGTTTCGCTATAATGGCGGGGCTTGAACAGGTGATAGAGTACCTTGAAAATCTGAGCTTCACGGAAGAGGATATCGCGTTTTTCCGCCGCAGAGGCTTCAGAGAAGATTTCATCGAATATCTTCGCAATTTCAAGTTTGAATGTGATGTCTGGGCTGTTCCCGAGGGCACCCCGATTTTCCCCGGCGAGCCCATTGTCAAGGTCCGCGGACCGGTTGTCCAGGCGCAGATCATCGAAACAATGGTTCTGCTCGCGATAAATCACCAGAGCCTGATCGCAACAAAGGCGAACAGAATCGTCAGAGCCGCTCAGGGCAGACCGATAATGGAATTCGGCTCGCGCCGCGCTCAGGGCTTTGACGGCGCTATATACGGCGCAAGAGCGGCTTATATCGGCGGCTGCGCCGGAACAGCCTGCGTTATTGACGACAGAGATTTCGGAATCCCGTCGCTCGGTACAATGGCTCACAGCTGGGTTCAGCTTTTTGACGATGAATATGAGGCTTTCTGCGCATACGCCAACGAATACCCCGATGACTGCACTCTGCTTATCGACACCTACAATGTTCTCAAATCCGGTTTGCCGAACGCCATAAGAGCCTTTAACGATGTTGTTGTCAAAAAAGGCTTCAGACCGAAAGGAGTCAGAATTGACAGCGGAGATATAACATATCTTTCAAAGAAATGCCGGAAGATACTTGATGAAGCGGGCTTTCCGGACTGCAAAATCGTGGCGTCCAACTCGCTTGACGAATATATAATCAGAGATATGCTTATGCAGGGAGCGCAGATAGATTCGTTCGGCGTCGGCGAAAGGCTGATAACGGCGTCGGCAGCTCCGGTTTTCGGTGGAGTATATAAAATATCAGCTGTTGAAGAAGACGGAAAGATAGTTCCGAGAATCAAGGTCAGCGAGAATGTCAACAAGATAACGACTCCCTGCGCCAAGGAGCTTTGGAGACTTTATGACAATGTGACAGGGAAAGCGCTTGCCGATGTTATAACAATGCAGGGCGAAGAAATAGACGACAGCAAGGACTATGAAATATTTGATCCTGATTACACATGGAAGCGAAAGCTCGTTTATGATTTCCACGCCAAAAAGCTGCTTGAGCCGGTGTTCGTCCATGGCGAGAGAGTTTATCCTCACTACTCCATCGGAAAAATAAAGGAGTATTGCGCCGAGCAGGTCGAAACTCTTTGGGATGAGGTCAAGAGATTCGAAAACCCGCATAACTATTATGTCGACCTGTCGCAGAGCCTTTGGGATGAAAAGCAGAAGCTTCTTTCAAAATTCAGCAAGTGATGAGAAAGCTCATTTTCACCGTTCCCGGCGAATATGACGGTCAGAAGCTTCAGAATTTTCTCCGGGGCGAGGTCAGGCTGTCCCTGAGACTGATGCGCTCGCTCAAGCGCGTTGAAAACGGCATAGAGCTGAACGGCGAACACGCCCGAACGGTCGATATAGTCCGCAGCGGCGACAAGGTCACGCTGAATATTCCCGATGAGCCGGGCAGGACGGCGGCCGTCAGCAGTCTGCCGCTGAATATAGTTTATGAGGACGATGATGTGCTCGTGGCCGATAAGCCTGCGCAGCTGCCGATTCATGAGTCGCATAATCATCAGGGCGATACTCTGGCAAACGCAGTCGCGGCTCACTTGGCAAAAGAGGGAAAGCCGTCCGTTTTCAGAGCGATAGGGCGGCTTGACAAGGGCACTTCGGGCCTTGTCGTCTGCGCCTTGAATCAGCATAGCGCCGCAAGGCTGTCGGGAAATATTGAAAAGGAATATATCGCTGTCGCATCAGGGCGTTATGAGGGCAGCGGAACAATAGACGCTCCGATATACAGGCCCGATCCGCTCAAAACGCTCAGAAGCGTTGATCCGCGAGGCGACAGAGCGGTCACGCACTATGAATGTCTCAAAAGCTCAGACGGCGCCTCACTGCTCAGAATAAGGCTCGAAACCGGAAGAACGCATCAGATAAGAGTGCATTTTGCCTATCTCGGAACTCCTTTGATAGGGGATAAAATGTACGGCAGGGAGGACAGCCGCATAGACCGGCAATGTCTTCACTGTGGCAAGGTGAGCTTTATTCACCCTATAACGGGCGAGAGAATAACCTGCTCGTCGGAGCTTCCCGAGGATATGCGCACAGTTGCCGATCAGATATAAAACAGACAGCCGCCGGATGCTTTTCCGGCGGCTGATTTATTGAAATCCGGGACGCAAAAACGGCAATATCGACTGAAAGTCGATATTGCCGTTTAAGCCTGAAAATTTTTCTTTCAGTCCTCAAGACCTAAGAGCCAATTCACAGATACGCCAAGGATCTCAGAAAGAGCGATAAGCTCATAATCATTAACACTTCTGATCTGCCCCTCAAGCTTTGAAAGACCTGATGCGTTGAAATCAATGCCTTTTTCGCGAAGCTGAGTGAGAAGCTCGATCTGCTTCATGTTGATCTCCTTGCGTCTTTTGCCGACTCTCTCACCAACAAGGTTGCGATCGCCGAGCGGTTGCTTTCTGATTCTCATTTTAAAAACCTCTTTGCACACATTACACTTGATATATTCCTCAAATGTAATTTTATATTATCAGTTTTATATTCGACATTCTTTAATAAAGTGTAAACAATGTATAATAAAAAATTGGAAATTTGACCGCAAAAATTCAGCTTTTTTGGCAATATTGCCATTAAAAATTCGACAATTTTCGACACAAGAAGAATATTAAATTCTGTGATAAATTTTCAATAAAAAATATAAATTTTTTCAAAAATAGACCGTCAGACGGTTGATTTTCCAACACTTGTATAATATAATTTTTACCGATACGGCGTGAGGCGCCGTGCTATATAAACCGGCTGCAAAAAGGACTTATTCATAGACCGCCGGCGGCAACAGATAAATCAGAGCCTTCTTCCCGGTGAGGAGAACCTGCGCCGGGCACTCGGCCGAAAGTGTACCGCAAGAGAAGATGAAAGGGAATAACATGGATAACAGCGAAAACAAAACTTATGTCAGAAAAAAGAACATCAACAAAAACGACAGACGAGTCAAAAAAACCAATAGGATGCTCAGAGAAGCTCTGATGAAGCTGCTTGAGGAAAAGGATATCAAGGAGATCACCGTTAAGGAGCTGACCGAGGCGGCGGATATTAACCGCTCAACTTTTTATTTCTACTATGAAGATATCTACGATATGGTCAGGCAGATGCAAAACGAGATATACGATGTCTTTTTCGACACGGTCATCAAGAGGGACAGCGAGTTTTCTGATATATCAGAATATGTCGGATATGTCAAACGCTTTTTTGACTTCTGCAAAGAGAATGAGCTTCAGTGCAAGTTCGTTCTGAATAACGACATCAACAACGAGCTGACAGCGAGAATAAAGAAGGCGGTCAGAGACAATATTCCGGATTCGGCCGAGAAATTCCCCGTCACATCGCCGCTGCACTATCTGACGACATTCGCTATTTCGGGAATAACCGGAACGGTCATAGAATGGATGGAGGACGGTATGCAGGCGGACGCGTCATATATGGCGCAGTTCATCAGCTCAACCTATGTTTTGGGTGCGCAGGAGATAAAAAAAGCAAAATTTTAATCAAAACGGTTGACAAGGCGCCCGAAGTTATGATATTATATTCGGGCGATATAAACGGAGAGATACCGAAGCGGTTATAACGGAACGGTCTTGAAAACCGTCGTACGCCCTGCGTACCGTGGGTTCGAATCCCACTCTCTCCGCCATATTTTTGATAATACTACGAGAAGAACGTCACACGGAGAAGTACTCAAGTTGGTGACGAGGCGCCCCTGCTAAGGGCGTAGGTCGGGCAACCGGCGCAGGAGTTCGAGTCTCCTCTTCTCCGCCAGAGTTCCGGACCTTGATATAAAGGCTTCCGGAACTTTTTTTGACGATATTTTTATGCCTAACGGCCAAATAAAACAGAACGGACGGTTGACAGAGTATGAACGACATCGAGAAAAAAACCGCGATCTACGGCACTGCCCATGAATTTCTTGTGATGAGAAATCTCTATAATTCGGCGGTCAAACAGCTGACGCTGAAGTGTGAAATACTGAATAACGAATTCAATGTGTTATATGCGAGAAATCCGATCCATCACATTGAAAGCAGAGTCAAATCGCCGGAAAGTCTGGCGACTAAGCTGATGAAGAAGAATCTGCCGCTCACGATAGAATCCGCTATGGAAAATGTCAACGATATCGCCGGCGTCAGGGTTGTCTGCCACTATATAGACGATGTTTACAGCGTGGCGGAAATGCTCGAGCGCCAGGCGGATCTTGAGATAGTCAAAAGGCAGGACTACATAAAAACGCCGAATTATAACGGCTACCGCTCCCTGCATCTCGACATAAGGACCCCTGTCTATCTCTCTGACAGAACGGAATTTGTAATAGCCGAGGTCCAGATCCGAACGATAGCGATGGATTTCTGGGCGAGCCTTGAACATGATATAAGGTACAAGGCGGACAAATCTGCGCTGCCTGAGGGCATCAACGAGGAAATGCATGAGTGCGCGGATAAAATAGCCGAAATAGACAGACAGATGCAGGATATGTATAAACGCATCAAAGCGTCGGAGAAAAAAGCGGAGGAAGAACGCAAGGCGCAGGAGCTAAAGTGGGAGAAACTGAAATGATATTATATTTTACAGGAACAGGCAACAGCCGCCATATAGCCGAAAGGATATCAAAGGAGACGGGCGACGGAACAATCAGAATAAACGATAGGATAAAATCGGGCGATTTCAGCCGGATAGACGCTTCGGAGAAGCTTATCTTTGTTTGCCCGACCTATGCGTGGCGTATTCCGCGCGTTGCTGAGAACTGGATCAGAAAAACCGAATTTTCCGGAGCGAAAAAGGTGTGGTTTGTGATGGACTGCGGCGGCGAGATTGGCAACGCCGCCAAATACAACAAAGCTTTGTGCGATGAGAAAAGCTGGAGATATATGGGAACAGCCCAGATAGTCATGCCTGAGAACTATGTGGCAATGTTCGGCGTTCCAGATGAAGCCGAAGCGAGAGAAATTGTTGCCAAGGCGGATCCCGAAGCGGACGGCGCAGCTAAGCTTATCAAAGAAGACAAGGCCTTTCCGCCGCCGAGAAGCAATATATATGATAAGCTCATGAGCAGTGCGGCAAATCCCGTGTTCTACCGCTTTTTTATCAAAGCGAAGCCTTTCCGCACTGACAGCCGATGCGTTGGGTGCGGAAAATGCGCCGAGCTATGCCCGCTTAACAATGTGAAGCTCATAAACGGAAAGCCCGTTTGGGGGAACGACTGCACACACTGCATGGCGTGCATAAGCTATTGCCCGGTTCAGGCGATCGAATACGGCAAAAAGAGCGTCGGCAAGCCGAGATATCATTGCGAATAAGAGCTAAACCGGCTGCGCCGTTTATCGGCCGCAGCCGGTTATTGTCGCCTGAAAATCAGCGCAGGAAAAAATCAAAAAAAATCAAAAAAGCTCTTGACTCTGACGCTGCGTCATAGTGTAGAATAAATCCTGCACGGGAGGGATAAGACATGAAAACAGTTAAAGAAGTCAGCGAAATATCCGGTGTCAGCGTGCGCACGCTGCACTACTACGACGCGATAGGTCTGCTCAGGCCGACGGCGGTCACAAGCGCAGGATACAGGCTGTATGACGATACGGCTCTCGCAAGACTGCAAAGCATACTGTTTTTCCGCTAGCTTGAGTTTGAACTCAAGGACATCAGGGAAATACTTGACGATCCGAATTTCGACTTTCTGTCGGCGCTCAGTGAACAGATAAAGCTTCTTGAGATGAAAGCCGGACATATAAACAAGCTGATAGAGCTTGCCCGTGAAACTATGAAAACAGGAGTGGTCAAAATGGATTTTTCCGCATTTGATAAGAGCGAGATCAAAAGCTATGCCGAGGAGGCAAAAAGAAAGTGGGGCGACACCGAAGCCTATAAGGAATATGAGAAAAAGGCGGAGTCCGAAGATGAAGCCGATATTGCCGCCGGACTTATGAGGCAGTTTTCTGAAATCGGAAAGCTGAAGTCTATTTCGCCGGATTCCGCAGAGGCTCAGACTGCTGTCAAGGCGCTTCAGCAGTTCATAACCGATAACTGCTATAACTGCACGAAAGCTATTCTTGCGGGCCTTGGGCAGGTGTATACTGCCGACGAGCGCTTCAGAAAAAACATTGACAAAGCGGGCGGTGAGGGAACCGCAGAATTTGTCGGCAGAGCGATCGAAATTTATTGCAGATGAAATCATAAGCGTCAGGGAGCGGAATCAGCGCCCTGACGCTTACGCTGTATTAAAATAAAAAATATGAGCGCCATGTTATATGAGCCGCTTTGAAGAATACCGGTGTCTTAAATCATAAAAAACATTCAAAACAGCGTTGAATATCGTGGCTTTGTGTTATATTATGTGTTATAATCTTAAAAGGAGGTGAACCTCAACAGAAATCACACAGAGGAACAAACCGGCGGATAAAATCCGACGCATAAATACTATAAGATTAAAAATCGGGAGGAAACTATGTTTAAATTTATATGCTACCCTAAATGCACTACCTGTCAAAGGGCGAAAAAATGGCTTGATGAAAATAAAATTGAATATGAGCTTCGCGATATCAAAACAGAAAATCCGACAGCTCAGGAGTTATCGGATTGGTACAAACGAAGCGGACTGCCGATCAGAAAATTTTTTAATACAAGCGGCATGCTTTATAAATCAATGGAATTGAAAAATAAATTGCCTGAAATGAGCGAAAAAGAAATGATCGCTCTGCTCTCAACGGACGGTATGCTTGTCAAACGCCCGTTATTGATAGGCGATGATATAGTTCTCGTCGGATTCAGGGAAGCCGAGTGGGCGGAAAAACTGAAAAAATAAACCGCTATCAATTAACAATGAAAAGCTTTTATAGGCGGATAAACAAAAAGCACAGCAGGAGGCTATCCTGCTGTGCTTTGCTGTTATCAATCAATAATGAATTTTGCCGCTGGCGCAGACTTTATTGATTCCGAATAATTTATAGAAGAATCTCTGAATCTTCCGGATAAAGCCCATAAAGCCTGATTTGTGGCAGTTGCAGGAGCAGTTTTTGCTCGGATCCTCCTGCGGTGTGACTGCGCTTCCCGTTGCGCCCAAAATAACTCAGAGAGAAGTTTTGCTGTGTTTCCCTGTCATTCGGGCAAAGCTGATTATAACGATGGCACTTTTCTTTGCCCTTTAGGATTTCTTATTCATAAGCCGGATTATAACAGCCTTGAAAAATGCATATTGGTTTTGCGAAATTTGAAGGAGCGTATTGATTAAATTTTTCGGCTGTATTATAATGATGGTAATGAATTTTGTGAAAATTACAAGTTATGTATAAATATAGTCTGGAGGTCAAATCATGGGAGAAAAAAAGTTTAATTTCAAGGGAGCCGTTCATGGAGCCGGGAAAAATGCATCTAATTTAAGTGATAATGACAGGCAATTGAACAATTTGAAAATCTTACAAAAGATATAGTTGTAAATTCTGATGATTCTACAAATAAAAAGCGCCCTATTTGCAAAAACGATGTTATTATTGAACAAGTCGGTAGTTCGGGCTTGTTAAAATGTAAGTCAAAAAAGTGTTTCTCGATAGATTTTAGAGGTATTTGATACCACTCTTGCATTGTGTGAGGGTGGTATTTTATTTCCGAAAGGATCAACAATGAAATGCCCATATAATCTCAAAAACAAAACGACATATCAAGTCGGGAAATGTTGCTATAAAGGCAGATAATTTTAAAACTTAACAGAATATGAAACACTTTGCATTACGCAGGGTGTTTTTCATATCAAAAACTTAGGACGCTGCAGAAAAAATCATTATTTCTGACGAGTACTTTGACGAGTACTTTTTGTGTTTTTTCGTGTTTTTAGGTGTAATTTTATGCTCGTCAAGAAAGAAAATAAAAAAAGTAAAAATCCCGCAAGCCCTTGATACATAAGGCTTTACGGGACTTTTTTATATGGCAGGGGCAGAAGGGATCGAACCCTCGGCACGCGGTTTTGGAGACCGCTGCTCTACCAGCTGAGCTATACCCCTAAATATGGTGGGCCATCAGGGACTCGAACCCCGGACCAACCGGTTATGAGCCGGTTGCTCTAACCAACTGAGCTAATGGCCCGAATGACTGACAGCGGAAATTCCGCTTCTTGTCAATCGACTAAAAGAGTATAGCAAAATAGAAAAGTATTGTCAAGGGAAATCTTCAAATTTCCCTTGACTTTTTTAATGTCAGCCGTTCTGCTGCGGACCGTGCCCCTGCTCGCCGCCCGGCTGCTGAGCGAAGCCCGACTGCTGATAGCTCTGCTGGCCCTGCTGTGGTCCGTTCTGCTGAGGTCCGTTCTGCCGGTAGCTCTGCTGATAGCCCTGCTGATTATTCTGCGGGTTGGGGTTTTGCTGCTGATAGTTCTGATACTGCTGATATCCGTTCTCGGGAGCCTTGGGCATTATGCAGGCCGCCACGATATAGGCGATGATGCCGGGGAAAAATCCGGTTATTGCGGTGAGAATGCCCCAGGCGAGCCTGATGAACACCGGGTCGATGCCGAGCGCTTCGGCAATTCCGCCGCAAACGCCGGAGAGCTTTTTGTCGGCGCTTTTTGTGACGCGTTTCGAGGTGTTGTGGTATATCTCATAGTAGTTCGCGGGCGGATTTTCAAGAGCCAGCGCAAAAATGAAATAGATAAGTATCGCCGTTCCGACGGAGAAAAAGGTTATCGCGAGCGCGAGAATTCTCACAACGGTGGGATCGATGTTAAAATAGTCGGCAATGCCTGCGCAAACGCCGCAGATTTTTTTGTCGGGGCTTTTATAAAGCTTCTTTTTAGTCATTTTGATCTTCCTTTCTTATTTGAAGGCCGCTTTCCGGTACGCTCCAAGCGACTGCGAAGCCGGCCTTGCGTTTTCTTTTATAATATCATTTGCGGTCGTTTTTTTAGCCGCATGTTTCCGTGTTTTGCCGTCTGAGAGCGGCATTATATGTGTTTTTCATCAGCATGGCTATCGTCATCGGGCCGCAGCCGCCGGGAACGGGCGTTATGTAACCTGCCTTTCCGGCGACGCCTTCAAAGTCGACATCGCCTCGCAGCTTGCCGTCCTTGCCGCGGTTTATTCCGACATCAATGACAGTTGCCCCTTCCTTGACCATGTCGGCTGTGACGAAGCCCGCCTTTCCGACGGCGGCAATGAGAATATCGGCCTGCCTGCATATATCCTTGAGATTCTTTGTCTTTGAGTGGCAAACGGTTACGGTTGCGTCGGCGTTCAGAAGAAGCATAGCCGTGGGCTTGCCGACGATGTTGCTCCTGCCAATAACGACCGCGCGCTTGCCGCAGACGCTTTCTCCCGTTGAGGCTATCAGCTCCATTATTCCGGCAGGGGTGCAGGGCAGCATACCGAAGTCGCCGCTCATTATCCGGCCGACATTGATCGGGTTGAAAGCGTCAACATCTTTTTCGTAGCTGATCGCATTCATGACTGCGTTTTCATCTATATGCTTCGGCAGGGGAAGCTGACAGAGGATTCCGTCAACGCCGCTGTCGGCATTGAGCCGGTCTATCAATCCGAGAAGCTCATTCCGGCTGACGCTTTCATCCAAAGCGTACTCAACGGAATTGAAACCGACATATTCGCAGGCCTTCTTCTTGTTGTTCACATAGACTCTTGAGGCCGGATCGTTTCCGACGATGATCACCGCGAGAGTCGGAATAATGCCTGACTCACTGAGCTTTGCCGTCTTTTCTTTAATTTCGTCCTTTATCCTGAGGCTGACCGCTTTTCCGTCAATTATTTTCATCTTCCGGGTTGCTCTCCTTGTCCTCCGGTCCGAATCTGACCGGCTCAATATTTGTGTCGTCGTCCGGCTTTTTCTTTCTGCCGTCTTTGACTATCTTTCCGTTTCGGATAACCACGCCCCTGTTTGCTCTGATATTTGCTTTTTCTTCTTTCTTTTTTCTCGCCTTTTCTTCGGCCTCAAGCTCCTTGGCCGTCTTTTCGGGGAAGAAGTCAACGCCCTCTATCGGCTTGGGATTCTTTTTGTATTTTATCAGCAAAGCGACGAGCAGAACAAGGCTGACCGAAGCGAGAATGATTGATATAAGCTGAGAAACACGAAGTCCGGTGTTCCCGATAAACAGGCTGTCCGTGCGAAGTCCCTCGACAACGGCTCTTTCGGCGCCGTACCACACACCGTAGGTGAGGAACAGCTGACCGCTGAACTTTCTGAATTTTCTGAGAATGATATATAACACGACGAAGCCGAGCAGGCACCATATCGACTCATATAAAAATGTCGGATGAACATAGAGCCCTTTTTCGCTGACATAGGTCGCTATCTGATCGCTCGTCATTCCGTCGAGACCGAAAGCGGACGGGTTCCTTTGTATGTATTCAAGAACCGTGTCGCTCATCATTCCCCAGGGCTTGGTCGTGAAGGTGCCGAAAGCCTCCTGATTGGCGAAGTTGCCCCATCTGCCGATTCCCTGACCGATGAGAAAGCTCATCGACACCATGTCAAGCAGATTGAGAAAGTTTATCTTTTCGATTCTGCAGGTTATATATGCGCCTATAAGACCGCCTATAAGTCCGCCGTAGATGGCAAGGCCTCCGTTCCAGATCTGAACGATCTCACCTAAATGCTGAGAATAATAATCCCACTCAAACGCAACATAATAAAGTCTTGCTCCGATTATTCCGCAAATCGTGCCGTAGATAAGAACATCGACCATCTTGTCAAGGCTGATCTTCCACTTATAAGCTATTCTTCCGCCGAACAGCACGGCGAGAAGAAAGCCGAAAGCGATAATTGCGCCGTACCATTTTATAGAGATTACCTTCTGCGTGAAGGGAATGGTGAACTCAACGAGAGTTTTTGAAACATTAAAAACCCTGTCAAGCCCCGCGAATCTGACTGCAACAGTATCCATATTCAATCACCGTTCCTTTATTTTATTACCGACAGAACGCATTTGTCCTCGTCAAAGCAATCGCTTAGGAGCTTTTCCGCGTCCGCCTTGGTTATATTTTTATAGACCTCGAAGATATCGAATATATCATAGCCCTCGAAATGAGCGTTGACAAGACCGTTTGCGAGCGTCTCAATGTCGTTGAGGCTCTTTATTTCACTGCCGTATTTTTTTCTTCTGATAGCCTCAAATTCTTTTTCGTCAACGCCCTCTGATCTCAGAGAGCGTATTCTTTCTAAAATAGCGTCTCTGACCTGTTCCGGTTTGTCGCTTTCACCGCCGAATATGTTGACGGCGAAGCCTCTGCCTGTGAAATATTCGGTGTAAAAGCTTGAATTGATAAGCTCTCTTTCAAGAAGCTGCGAAAAGAGCTGAGTGGATTTGCCGCAGATGAGATCGAGAACTATCGGCATGAGAACGCTTCTTTTGAGGTCGGTTTTTTCAAGCGCCTTTTCCTTGAAACCGAGATTGAATTTCTTTATCTCGACATGCATATCCTGCTCGATATATTTCTGACTTACGCCTTCCGGCTCATCTTCAACTTTTCTTTCTATCTCAACCTTTTCCTCCGGCTTGAGAAGCCGGTCGGCGACCTCAAGGACCTCGTCGACTGTCACATTTCCCGCAACGGCGAGAGCCATGTTGCTGTTGTTATAGAATGTGTTATAGCAGGTATAAAGAATCTGAGCGTCGATTTCGGCTATCGACTCGACCGTTCCGGCGATGTCGATGCGGACGGGATTTTTGCTGTATATTCCTCTCAGAAGATTGAACAGCACCTGCCAGTCCGGGTTGTCCTGATACATTCTGATTTCCTGACCGATGATGCCCTGCTCCTTATCGACCGTCTGCTGTGTGAAATAGGGCGACTTGACGAAGTCTATCAGTATTTCGAGCGAGCTTTTGAAGTTGTCGGCGCAGGAAAAAAGATAGCAGGTTCTGTCAAACGATGTGAAAGCGTTCGCATTTGCGCCGGTTTTGGCGTATCTTTCAAAAGCGTCAAGCTCCTCCGATTCAAAAAGCTTATGCTCAAGAAAATGAGCTATTCCCTCGGGGACCTTAGTCAGCTTTTCGCCCTTGCGGCAGAAAGTCGTGTCCACCGAGCCGTAATTCGTGCCGAAAACGGCATAGCATGTCTTATAATTCTTCTTGGGCATGATGTATATTGTAAGTCCCGAGTCGTGCTCAACCTTATAGTAAGTTTCGGAGAGAAACCCGTTGCTGACAGTTTTTATATCCATTTCGTTTCCTCCTCAGTTTTCGAGAATATAGACCGTGTCGAAGCTTGCGAAAGAAGCCGCCGTCATGATCTCTTCCTTGGTGACCTGCTTTATCATATCCGAAAGCTCCCGGGGCGAATAGACGCAGCTTGCCGTCTGCTGAACGGCGTACCAGATATCTATATCCTCGGGCGTGTCGAGTGCGCCGGCCAGACCGTCGCAGAGGCTGAGCTTGCTCGAATTTATGACTTCTTCATCGAAATTGCCGTTTCGCATATCCTCAAATTCATGCTTGATGGCTTTGACCGCCTTGTCGATGTTTTCCTTTTCAACGCCGCTTTGAATGAGGATTATGCCCTTGCTTGAATCGAGCTTGGCCGAGCAGTAATAACAAAGGCTCTGCTTTTCGCGGACATTCATAAACAGCTTTGAATAGGTGCCCGAGCCGAAAATATCGGTCATCACCTTGAGCGCGGCGTAATTGTCTCTGTCATAGGTCATTCCGGCTCTCATTCCGATAACGAGCTTGCACTGATTGACCTCCTGCTTTTCCCTTATTTCTCTTTCGTCGTACGCCTCGCTGAGAAACTGAGTGCGAAGCTCGGTGATGTCGCCTCTTTCGAGCTTTGAAAACCTGTCGGAAACGAGCTTTCTGACCGAGTCTTCATCAAATCCGCCGATAACATTGATCTGTATCGGGGCGTGAAGAAGCACATCAATAAGCGCTTTTGAAATGTCCTCGCCGGTGAGAGCTTCGATTTCCTCCTCGGTGCCGTATTTTCTTATTGAATATGCCTCATCTTTGCACATTTCCTCGATCAGCCTGTTCGCGGCATAGGTTATCTTGTCGTCGTTCATGCTTCTTATTCTTTCGATCATCAGCCTCTTTTCCCGCTTAATGTCCTCATCTTTGAAGCTGCTGCCCTCGACATTGGGCGAAAAGATCATATCGAACATGAGAGACAGCGAGTCGAGAATGATGCTCTCGTCAGTCAGAGCGAACTTGTCGTCTATACATTCGAGAGTCAGCCTGATGACCTGGCTTTCGCCGCTTTTGACGACCGAACCCGAGATCGAAGCGCCGTAGAGCATACTTAGCCTGTCGGTCATTTCCTTGATCGTCGGGTAATCTCTGTCTGTTTTTGAGATAAGATATATCAGCAGCGCCCGAGCGGCGTTGTTGCCGTCGTCAAGCGGCATGGCGATATTCACGCTGGCCTGCGCCGTTTTAAAATCGTCGGTCTTATAGGTGCAAAGCTCAACACCCTTGCACACAGTCTCCGTTTTCATTTCGGATCTCATTTATTTGCCTCGCTTTCCGATTCAGAGGAAAATATCCTCTGACGGGATATTTTTGAATATGATATCACAATTTATAATAGTTTACAATATAATTTTGGCGTTATGATACGCTGCTTTTTAAGCTTTGGAAAACATTTTCTTTTTATATAGACAGATGTCGCCTCTTATTCACACGATAACACAAATGTTGAAATAAACGTGTCACATTTTAATGTTAACATCTTTAGTGTAAACAAGTGTTTCCTCCGATCCGGATAAACGGATGCCGGGCGGCAGCCTGCGGTCCCGAAAATGAAGAATCGGTGCGTTTTCACTTGTTGTGCATTTTGCTCAAACGGCGGCGGGGCATGGCTGAAACCGGGAGTTTCAGGCTCTGATGAGAATATTTTTGTTAGTTTTTCACAATGTCTATTCTGCCAAATTATGAGCGCTAAATACCGCCTTTAGAGTAATTTCTCACAAAATGTTGCCCTCCTCTTGGAAAAAATAAATAAAAAAATTGGCCGTTTATATTGCAAATTGCCTAATATTTGTGTAAAATGGATATTGGACTATTCGTTAAAATATCCAAAACACATTTGAGCGGCTGATTTCAGTGCGCTTTTGCGCAAAAACGATCGGCGCTTATTAAAGCGTGGGGGTAACATTATGTCAAACAGACTCTATCAGGGCGTTATACATCAGATGCGTGATGCGATTGACAGAACTATCGGCGTTATTGACGAAACGGGCGTTATTATCGCAAGCAGCGAGCTTAACACAATAGGGGAGCAGATCTCCGCCGATGTCAGCGAGATATTTTCATCGTTTGATGTCAAGACCTTCTCGGGCAAGACATTTCTTGCTTTCGGTAACAATATGCAGTCTGAGTGCGCCGTTTTTGTCGACGGCGACGACGAGGAGGCGAGCCGCTATGCGAAGCTTGTCGCTATCGCTCTGGCAAATATCAAGCAGTATCACGACGAAAAATACGACAGAGGTAACTTTATAAAGAATGTCATTCTTGACAATATTCTTCAGGGGGATATCTATCTCAAGAGCCGCGAGCTTTCGTTTGACAACGAAGCCAGGCGCTGTGTTCTGCTTATCAGAATCCCAGAGAAGAATGACGCGGCGGTGTTCGACTCGATACTCAGCCTTTTCCCCGACAGGAGCAAGGACTTTGTTATCAACATCAACAAGACCGATATCGCTCTGGTCAAGGAGATCCGCCCGCAGACAGAGCTCAAGGATCTCGAAAAGCTCGCCAGAAGCATAGCCGACACTCTGACGAAGGAGTTTTATATCACGGCGTATATCGGCATCGGCACGACGGTTGTCGGAATCAAAGACCTCGCCCGTTCTTTCAAGGACGCTCAGATCGCCCTTGAGGTCGGCAAGGTATTCGACACCGAAAAAACGATCATCACCTATGAAAACCTCGGCATAGCCCGTCTTATCTATCAGCTCCCGACAACGCTTTGCGATATGTTCCTGCATGAGATATTCAAGCGCGGCTCGATCGAAAGCCTCGATCAGGAGACTCTGTTCACTATTCAGAAGTTCTTTGAAAACAATCTCAATGTTTCCGAAACATCGAGAAAGCTCTTTGTTCACAGAAACACTCTTGTTTACAGACTTGAGAGAATCAAGAAGCTCACGGGGCTTGACCTTCGTGAATTTGACGACGCTATCGTTTTCAAGGTAGCGCTCATGGTTAAAAAATATCTTGACGCAAACCCGATCAAATACTGATCCGGCGTTCCGGCATAATTTCAAGTGCGTCCCGGAGGGCGGGGCGTAAGGCAAACGATTTTAAGGAAAGAGAAGAATATGATTGAATTTAAAAATGTCAGCATGACATATAAGACCAACAACACGGTCGCCCTTGACGATGTAACGGTCACGATCAACGACGGCGAGTTTGTTTTTGTCGTCGGTGCGTCCGGCGCGGGCAAAAGCTCGTTTCTGTCCGTTATAATGGGACTCGAAAAGGTCGATAAGGGCGTTGTACGCGTCGGACCGTTCAACCTGACAAAGATCAAGCGGCGCGAGCTGCCTTATTTAAGGCGAATGCTCGGAATCGTCTTTCAGGATTTCCGCCTGATCCCCAAAATGACGGTCTATGACAATGTGGCTTTCGCACTCAGAGTCATCGGAATGGGCGAAAGGAAGATCACGAGAAGAGTTCAATATGTTCTCAAGCTTGTTGATCTGACCGAAAAGGCGTCCTGCCTGCCCAATCAGCTCTCTCAGGGCGAGAGACAGAGAGTGGCTATTGCGAGAGCGCTCGTCAATAATCCTGCGGTTATTATTGCCGACGAGCCGACGGGTAATCTTGACCCGATACTTTCAAAAGAAATAATGGTATTATTCGACAAGATCAATGCGCTCGGGGCGACTGTCGTCGTCGTGACGCATGACCTTGAGCTTGTTCATATGTTCTCACACAGAGTTGTGACTCTCAAAAACGGCAGAATAGTTTCCGACATTCCGGCCAAGAGTCAGCCTGTGGCGGAAAGCGCCGAGGGGCATTCCTCGCCGGCGCCGAAGGGAGGTGTCCGCCGTGGCTAAAAAAACGGACTCCCGTTCTCAGACGGAGCTGAAAAGCAACAAACAGCCCGCGCCTCAGGCAACCGGCAAAAAGCAGCGAAGCGGCGGCGTAAATATCAACTATCTGACAAAAATGGGCCTCAAGAACCTGTTTTCTAACCGGAGCATGACGCTTTCGTCGGTGAGCGTTCTGACGGCTTGCCTGCTTCTTATCGGCGTTTCGCTGATGATACTTTTCAATATTCAGTCCATGGTCAAGCAGGTTGAAAGCCAAAATGTCGTTATAGCTTTCGTTGAAAAAGGTCTCGATGAAGCGGCTACGGTCCAGGTCGGCGAGGACCTGAAAAAGGTCGCCAATGTTTCGTCGGTCGAGTTTGTTTCCAAGGAGGACGCATTTATAGATCAGCTCGAGTCCTACGGAGTTGAAGCCAAGTCTTTCACCGATCTCCTTGAGAATCCCTTGCCCGACTGCTATCATGTTACGGTGTCCAACCTTGATAATTTCGAGATAACTCTGGCGAATATAAAAAGCGTCAAAAACATATCGTCGATCCGTGAAAGTCAGGAGCTTGTCGGTCAGATAACGGCTCTTCAGAAATCCGTTTCGGCGATCTGCGCAGTTATTGTCATACTGCTGTTCGTCGTTTCGGTGTTCATAATAACGAACACGATAAAGATCACAATGGTTTACAGAAAAACAGATATACAGGTCATGAAGTCCGTCGGCGCGACAAACACATTCGTGCGCTGGCCGTTCATCGTTGAGGGCGTTGTCATCGGCGTTGTTTCGGCGCTGATTGCTCTCGGACTTACCTACGCTGTCGAAAGACTTGAGGGCGACGCGTTTTCATCGTTCATCACACTGTTCGGCGGCGGTGCGGTTTCAATATTTGACCACTGGCCGATACTTGTGGTCTGCTACATCGGCGGCGGCTTGATGATCGGCATTTTCGGCAGCATCGTCACAATGGCGAAATATCTCAGGAAAGAAGGCAGTGAAGCAAGTGAAATTTAAAGCATTAAAAAAAGTCGTTTCATATATTTTATGCGCGGCGCTGGTTTTCTCCTGCGTCTGCTTCAGCCCGATGAGCGTCGGAGCGGATTCCACTCTCGACAAGCTTAAAGCCGAGCAGGCGGCCCTGCAGCAAAAGATAGCGGCGAACAAGCAGCAGCTGGCTTCTCTTGAGTCTGACATCAACAATCAGGAAGCATATATGGCGACTCTTGACTCCGATCTTGATTACACAGAAAATCAGATCGACAATCTCCTTGAACAGAAAGATATTATCGACAGCAAGGTCAAGGAGATAGAGGACACTATCGCAAGCTATCAGAACGAGATCGAACAGATCAATTCCGATATAGTTTCGGCCGACGCAAAGATAAAGAAAGCTCAGAAAAATGTCAAGAGCGCATACAGCAACCTGTCTTCAAGACTTGAGAGCGCATATATAACCGGCAATGAGACTAATCTCAAGATTCTTCTGAGCTCCGACAGCATAGCGACATTTCTGACAAGACTTGAGATGATGAAGCGCGTCAGCGAAAACGACGCCGCACTTATCAACAAGTTCAAGTCTGAGATAGAGGTGCTCAAGCTTTCAAAGGAATCTCTTCAGGAGAGAACAAAGGCTCTCACCGAGAAGAAAGAGAAGATCAGAGAAGAAAATCAGAGCCTCTATGAGAAACAGGCGGAGCTCAGAAACACAAAAGCGCAGCTTGATTCGGCCAAAAGCAGCCTTGAAGCGCAGTATGCGAACGCAGAGGCTTATAAAGATAAGCTCGACAAGAACAGCTCGGCTTATAAGAACCTCATCGCTAAACAGCAGAAGGAGGAGGAAGCAGCCGAAAGAGCCATTGACGAATACATCGCTGCTCACGCCAGCCGTTCCGACGGTTCGGGCAGCGGAGTCGTCGACAGTTCCAAGAAGTTTTCCTTCCCGCTGAAATATCCGGGCGTACATGTCACAAGCGGCTTCGGCGGAAGAAACCTTTGGGGCAGCTACAATAATCACGGCGGCGTCGATCTTTCGGCAAGCGGAATCTACGGAGCTTCGATTTATGCCTCAAGAGGAGGCACGGTCATAAAGACAGACCCGTATTGCACAACGACCTACGGCAAATATATAATCATAGACCACGGCGACGGCTATGTTACGCTTTACGCTCACTGCTCGAAGATACTCGTCAGCGAGGGGCAGACTGTCAGCAGAGGTCAGGTCATCGGTAAGGTCGGAAGCACAGGCAACAGTTCGGGCCCGCATCTGCACTTTGAGGTCAGAAAAGACAATGTAAGGCAGAATCCCATGAATTATATTTCAATTCCATAATATCACTGCGAGCAGGGAAGGCAATTTCTCAACAGAGCGATTGCCTTGTCTGCGTTTAAAGCTGACGTTTAGCTTTAATGCGCGGCGGACAAAGCGTCCGGGAAAGGAATTCTATGAGCAAGAAAATATCACTTGGAGCGGCGATAGGACTTATTGCGATAGCGATAGCCCTGACCGTTTCAATAACAATGACGGCTTCAAGCGGAATATATAATTCGCTTCTGAAATATCTGCCCGAGAAAGTTCAGACCTATTCTCAGCTTGAAGAGATCGGCAACATTATAAAGGCCAACTACTACGGCAACATCGACGAGGATAATCTTGAAGCTGCGGTAGCAAACGGATATGTCAACGGTCTGAACGACAAATATTCAAAGTTCATGAGCGCCGGCGAATATGCCGCCTATGACGCAAGAAATCAGGGCAAAATGACCGGAATTGGCATAACATATACAAGAAGCGGAAACAACCTCAAAATAACCCAGGTCTTTGAAGGCTCGCCTGCTCAGATAAGCGGACTCAAAAAGGGCGATGTTATCGTTGCGTTTGACGGCGAAGCGATCACCAAGGAAAACTATAACGAGATGATCTCGAAATTTGAGGGTGACAAGCTCTCAACGGTCAATCTGACATACCGCGACAAGAAAACCGAGAAGACCATCAGCATCGCAAAGGGATATGAGGCGCAGAGCGTCAGCACTCATGCCGATAACCAGATAGGCTACATCAAAATCAGCGATTTTTATTCAACGACTGCGAGCCAGGTCCAGGCCGCTGTCAACAAGTTCGTCGCTCAGAACGCAACGGGAATAATACTCGACCTGCGGGATAATTCGAGCACCAACTTCGAGGCGGCGATAAAGGTCACTGATATTTTCGTGCCGAGCCTTGAGGGAACCGATGCGCTCGCCACGGTGGTTGACGCAAAGGGAAATACTCTTTCGACATACGCGGCGGACGCTGCTTCTGTCAACCTCCCGATAGTTGTTATAGTTAACGAGAACACACTCGGCGGCGCTGAGCTTCTCGCCTGCGATCTTCGGAACACGGGCAAGGCGAGCATAGTCGGCTCAACAACGGCGGGCGTCGGCGTTATGCAAAAGGTGTTCAAGCTCACGGACGGCAGCGCTCTGCTTTTGTCTGTCGGTGAGATCCTGCCTTATAAAGGCGAAAGCTATAACGGAACAGGAGTTGTTCCGGATTATAAGGTCGAAAAGAGCGGCGATCCCAAAGAGCTTCAGGACGATAATGTTTACACATATGCAGTTTCAGTTTTCAACATTTCTGATGAGGGGGCATAAATCACATGAAACACTGCAATGTAATTTCACATAGAGGCGCTAACTGCTTTGCGCCGCAGAACACACTGCCTGCATTTGAAAAGTCGATCGAGCTGAAGGTCGACGGTTTTGAAACAGATGTTCACCTGACAAAAGACGGCATACCTGTCCTTTGCCACAATTACACCATAAATGCAACGAGCGACAGCAAGGGCAGCATAACCGATTATACCTACGAGGAGCTTCTGAGCTTCGATTTCGGCAGCTACTTCTCGCCGGCTTATAAGGGAACGAAGATCCCGACAGTTGAGGAATTTCTCACACTGGCCGAAAAAGCCGACCTTAAAGTTCTGAACATCGAGCTTAAAAGCCCCAAGGAGGCGAGAGAAGCTGAGATAGTCGAGCAGACGATAGACATGGTCAGAGAACACGGACTTCTCGATAGGCTCCTGATATCGAGCTTTAATCCGGAGCTGTTGGTCAAGGCCAAGAGCTATGAGCCTGCCTGCAAAACTGGGCTTCTTTACAGTCCGGATAAAAAAATCGCCTGGGTTATCTCAAGAGACGCTGTGGCATATGCGGAAAATATCGGCGCGGACGCACTTCATCCGCACGAGATATATGTTTCCAAGACCTATGTCGAAAGAGCTCACGCCCACGGCATCATGGTCAATCCGTGGACGATAGACAAGCCGAAGAGCATAGAAAAGATGCTCGACTACGGCGTTGACGGAATAATCACTAACAAGCCGGATTTAGTCCAGCATCTGATGAAGGTCAGAGAAAAAAATAAGGCTCAGAATATCACCGAGTGAAACGCACGCCCCGCAGACATTCGTCTGCGGGGCGCTTTTTCTGCCGATTAGGCTAAGAAGTTTTGAGGCGAGGCTTACGCCCCGCCTTTCATAATTATAATTACTCTATAAAGCCTATAAAAGCTGCCGATTGATAAAGCACGAATTTTCGGTCAGAATTTTCTTAACCGTTGAATTTTGATCCCTTTGCGCCCTTTGTTCCGGAAAGCTTAACGCCCTCAAGAACATTGGAGTTGAAGGTGTAGGTCAGATTGTTTTCCTCTCTGTCCCTCTTGAGAGCAAGAGATATCATTTCGTCAAGCAGAGCGGAATATGAGGTGCCGACAGGCTCCCAGAGATAGAAAGAAAGCGAGCCGGGAATGGTGTTTATCTCATTGAGCCAGATTTCGCCGGTCTGAGAATCCATCATGAAATCTATTCTTGAAACGCCGCTGCAGCCGAGCACCTTGAAAGCCTTGACGGCGTAATCCTGTATTGTTTTCTTCTGCTCGGGCGTTATATCCGCCGGGATCTTTCTTGAAAGACTCGCCATGCCCTTGCTTGCGCCAGAGGTTTTCTTTGAGCCGTTGTTCAGATACTTTTCGTCAAACGAGAGAATACCGCCGAAGCTGACCGGTTCTTCACATTCCGAAGCTTTAGCTTCGGTGTAATCGCCGAGAACGGAGCAGTTGATTTCCTTGAGATTTCTGACCGCCTTTTCGACAAGCACCTTGTTTGCAAACTGAAATGCGTTTTCAAGGCTGTCAAAAAGCTCATCTCGGTTGCCTGCCTTTGAAATTCCTATTGAGGAGCCAAGGTCAATGGGCTTGACTATCACCGGGTACTCCGAAGCTTCTTCGATCTGCAAAACAACGCTGTCGGCGTCCTCATCATATTGCTTGCTTGTGAATACCTTGCAGTCAAGAACGGGAATTCCGTTATCCTTGAGAACGGCTTTCATAACATATTTATCCATGCCGACGGCTGAGGAAAGAACATCGCAGCCGACATAGGGAATACCGAACATTTTCAGGTACCCTTGGAGAGTACCGTCCTCGGCGTTTGTTCCGTGAACTATCGGGAAGAAGATATCAACGGTGTCAACGAGTCCCTTCGAGAACGCCTTGAACGGATATTTCAGTATTTTGACCTTGCCCTCGTCCCTGACGAAAATGACGCGCTGACTGTGTTCAAGCAGCTTTTTAATGTTTGTGTAGCTTTCTATCTTTCCGATATCATCACCGACATACATTAAATTATCCTTGGTTATGTAGACGGGGATAACATCATATTTTTCTTTGTTAAGAGAACCTATCGCCTGAATTGCTGAAATGACAGATATCTCATGCTCGGTGCTTTTTCCGCCGAACAGGACTGCAACCTTGATTTTCATTTTAAAGCATCTCCTCTGTTAATAGTTGTCGGGCAGGTCGTTTTCTATAAGTATGACTTTGTCTTTGCCCTTTGAATTTATTGAATAAGCGTGTGCGAAAGCCTCCTGAACGGTGTCGGCGACGAATATCCTGTCCTCGCCGTAGGCCATTTCTCTAAGGCCTTCGAGCATTGGCGGAGCCTGCCTTTTGCCGACCAGAATGACATAGTCGCAGACTCTTGCCATCTGTCTGCCGAATTCGCGGTTGAGCTCCTCCTGCTTTTCTCCGAGCTCGACCATGCCGGGTGTAACGGCTATCTTAAAGCCGTCAAACAGGCTTAGTGCGTCAAGAGCCGCCTTTGAGCCGGCGGGATTTGAATTATAGGCGTCGTCAATGAGGGTTATGCCGTTTCTGTTTATAAGCTCAAGCCTGTGCGGAACGCCCTCGAGCTTTCTGACCTGACCTTTGAGCATTTTCATCGGTACGCCGAATGTGTGCGCGACGGCGATTGCTCCGACGATGTTCAGAACATTGTGCCTGCCGATTATTTTTGTTGAGAAGCGTTCAGCTTCTCCGGTCGGCGCCGTGACGGTGAAAGATGTTCCCTTTGAGCTGACGGATATATCCGTTGCATTATAATCGCCGTCGCCCTCGACCGTGTATCTGATGCAGGGCCTGTTTGTTTCGTGAGCCTTTATGTTTTCGTCGTCGCCGTTGAGAAAGAGATATCCGCCCTCGGGGAGACTGTCGGCAAGCTCAAACTTTGTCTTTACGACATTTTCAAGCGAGCCGAACGACTCAAGATGCTGGGGGCCTATCGAGGTGATAATTCCGTGCTGCGGGTGAACGATGTCGCAAAGCTCCTTTATATCTCCGACCCATCTGGCTCCCATTTCGCAGATGAAAAACTCATCTGTTGATTTGAGAGAGCCTCTTATCGTCTTGACAACGCCCATCGGGGTGTTATAGCTCTCCGGCGTCATGAGCACATTGTATTTTGCCTGCAAGAGAGTGTGAAGATAATATTTGACGCTCGTCTTGCCGTAGCTGCCGGTTACGCCGATTATTTTAAGCTCGGGGCAGGAGGCAAGTATTCTCTTCGCGTCGTTGATATATCCGTTGTTGATGCGCTTTTCTATCGGCTTGTTTATGAAATTCGCTATCATTACCATAAAGGGCGACAAAGCGGCGTAAACGCTCTGGGTAACCACAAGAGCCGTTGCGCTGCCGGTCAGTGCGTGGATGAGGACCATCGGAATCACCGTCACAGCGGCGCTTGTCAGAAGCATGCGCCTGACGCGCGGCGTATAGACCAGCGGCTTTTTGGCTTTCTTCGGAATAACGAAAAGGAGCACTATTGCGTAAGCTGCGGGTGAGCCGTTTCCGTGGATAAGATAGTTGATTATAAGGCTGACCACTGCGGCGCAGACTGGATAAACGATTTTATCCGGGTTCTTTTTAAGCCACCGCAGCTGCGTGACCGGCTTATATGAATTGAGCTGAAAGAAATGCATGGTGTCTATCAGCACGAACGCATACATCAGATAAAACATCACATAACGAAGTATCATTATTACGGTATCAAACATAGAATTCTCCTTATAGCTTCATGAATGAGGATATGACGCGGTTAAAAGTATATTGCTGCTCAAGGAAAGAAAAGTGGCCGCAGTTTTCGAGAACGACAAGACCGGCGTCTTTCATGCTTTTTTCCATAAGCTCTGCGTCGGAAACGGGCGTTGCCGTGTCGTTTCTGCCCCAGATGAGGAGCGTCGGAACGGTGACGAGCGGGAAAAGGTCTGTCAGATCCTCGTTGACGACCTTGACAAGCACCTGCCTCATCATGGGTGATGCGGCGAGATAGTCGGCCGAGCCGTTTTTTCTGCGAAGCTTTTCCATAGCGTTCGGGAACAGCTTTGTGAAGAGCCTTGAAGTCAGAATTTTTTTAGTCAGCTTATATATCGCCTGCCTGACCTTTTGCTTGAAGGTCTTTTTGGGCTTGACGCCGGCCGCGTCGACCAGAATAAGTCTTCTGATTCTGAACGGCAGATTCTTTCGGGCGTTTATCTTGAATATCACTCTGCCGCCGAACGAGTGACCGAGAAAAGTAACATCTCCGCCCTCGGCGAAGCCGCTGACAAATTTTATAACAAAGTCAGCGTACCTGTCAACATTCCAGACCTCTTTCGGCTCGTCGCTTCCGCCGAAACCCGGCATATCCATTGCGAGCACCTTATATTTCGGGCTAAGCAGGTGAATGAGATTGTCAAACAGCTTGATATCGGCTCCCCAGCCGTGCAGAAGCACGACAAGCTCGCCCTCGCCCTCGGTTATATAGTTTATATTAAGACCGTCAACGGTTTTTTGCATTCTGCTTTCCTCCTGTCGGCACTATTTATCCATTATAGTCATAATTATATCACAAACATAAAGGCAATACCACATTTTTAATAAGTTTTATATTTTATTTTTCCGCCGGAGCGCAGGAAAACCGATCGGCTGTTACTTTCTTCCGGAACATAAAAATTGACAGTCGGCCGCGGCGGTGATAAAATATAAATTACGGGCAGACGACTGCAAAAGGAAAGCGTCCGGCCGCAGGTCAGACAGAGACAGGAGGAAATCGCAGTGACAGAAACAGAAAAATTTGCGAAGATAATATCAGACAGCGAAAACATAGCATTTTTCGGCGGAGCGGGAGTTTCGACCGAAAGCGGCCTGAAAGATTACAGAAGCCGCGACGGAATATACAACACGGCGGTGAATTACGGTCTGCCGCCCGAGGAAATACTCAGCCACGGCTGCGTTCTCGGCAACCCCGAGCTGTTTTACAGATTTTTCAGAGACTATTTCATAACAGACACAAAGCCGGGCTTCACCCATAAGGCTCTGGCGGAGCTTGAGCAAATGGGCAAAAATGTCGCCGTTATAACGCAGAATATTGACGGCTTGCACCAGAGAGCCGGAAGCCGCCGCGTCTATGAGCTTCACGGAACCGCTTCAAAATTTTATTGCGTTAACTGCGGCGAGGAATATGATCTTGACTATGTCAGAAACAGCAGTCAGAATGTGCCGAAATGCGAAAAATGCTCAGGTTTAGTCCGTCCGCGCGTCACAATGTATGGGGAGATGCTTGACGGTAAAGTGGTCGACGCCGCTATCCGCGCGATAGCGAACGCCGATGTTCTCATTATCGGCGGAACTTCTCTCGCTGTTCAGCCGGCGGCTTCGTTTGTCGGATATTTCGGCGGAGAGCATACAATTATAATAAATAAAGAGGAAACGCCCTATGACTCAAGAGCCGAGCTTGTCTTTCACGAAAGCATAGGCGATGTGTTCAGACGGGTGATGAAAATTCTTCGGGAAAAAAGTGAGGAAAATCCCTGAAAAATTTTTTCAAAAGGTATTGACAAACCTCGCACTGCGTGGTAATATATCCAAGCTGAATGACAAAGCAGTGCGATGAACACGGCATAGTCGGTGTTAATGACGGTGAGGGTCCACCCGTTCCCATCCCGAACACGGTAGTTAAGCTCATTCGTGCCGAAGATACTTGGCTGGAAGCGGCCCGGGAAAATAGGTCGATGCCGACACTCAGCGAGCCGCCTTTTCAGGCGGCTTTTTTGTGTTTAAAGACAATATAAAACCTATCGGACTGGCGGAAACGCCTGAAGCAACGGAAACAGGGAGACTGCGAAAACTTCGCAGCCTCCCTGTTTCAATTATATATCATCATTGTATCTCATATCGTCAGTGCGAATAAGCTCCGCTTATTTAACGCTTTGAAGAAGGTCGATATATGCTTTTGCAAATGTTGAGCCGGCCGTTCTGCTGATAACATTGATTTCCTCGTTTTCGGTGAACATTGACCTGTAGGCGTTGTCTGTCATGACATAGCCCGCCTGATCGTTGCAAAGACCGAACACCATAACATGCTCGCAGCCTGTGAATGAAGCGAGCGGAGAATAGGGCCATGAGGTCTTTGACCAGCTTTCCTCAGCTGTTGTTACCGCACCGTCATATATAATACCGGGCTCAAACTCACCGGGGCAAAGGAACACACCGACATTGCCGCCAAGCTCCATATATCCGATCTCAGTTACCATTTTATACTTCTTGCCGTCCCTGACGATGACAGCGTTCAGAATATCCTCCCTGGCGGCGAGAGTAAGCACCTGATTTGTCACATCCAGATAAACCTCGCGGTGAGCGATGTTGAGAACAGGCTCAAGCGCTTCCTCGTCAGAGATGGCTTTCAGTCTGCCCGCTATTTCATTTGCGTACGCCTTGACATTGTCGAGAGTGGAAGCTCCCTCTGCGCTTGTGGAGGTTTTGTCGGCGGTTACGGCAAGCTCGGCGCCCTGGATATAGACGACATTCGCTCCGACGGTTTCGTTGATGTTCTTTTCAATATAATATGGGAAGTCGGCCGAGAGTCTGTCGGTTGACGCTCCGAAGCTGACAGCGTGTATTCCCGCCTCGACTATCCATGTTTCGGCCGAGCCGTCATCGGGAACAAAGCGCAGTCTGTGAACAGCGCCGTCATAGAAATAGGGCGAACGCTTATCCGCAATAAGATCGCTTATATCTGCCTCACCGTAGGACAGAGAGCCCCCTTTCATGTTTTCGACTGCTTCTTTCATGCATCTGACAGTCGTGTCAAAGAGATTTTCCATGAACTGCTTGTTCTTTTGAATCTTTAGCTGTTCTATCTTTCCCTTTGAAGCGGCGTTGCCGGTGTTGAAAACGAGCGCATTGACGAGAGGAACGCCCATTCCGAGAGTGTCAATGCAGGAATGTTGATGAAGAACGGAAACATTAACGCTGATAACTCCGTTTTCCTTTGCGAAGTCGGCGATTCTGCTTCTGATCTGCTGAACATCTCCCCTTGATATTCCGAAGCCGTCTATCGAGGCATAAAGCACTGTTCCGCCCTCGCTGTCGCCCAGAGCAAAAACACGGACTCTCTGATCGTCGAGGATCTCCTTGGGAGCTCTGCCCTTAAAAGCTTCAAGGCCGCCGGCCAGGAAAAACTCACCGTTCATTATGTCAAGTCCGTCGAGCAGAGAGGCTCCCGAATAGCCTAAACGCCATTTTGCGTTCTGCTTGACAGAAGCGTCGAAATTTTCTTCGCCCGGATAAAAGCTTTCGGCTTTGTAGCTGTCAGCGCTGTCCCACTTGCTCTCATAGCCGGGCCAGAATCTGTTCAAAAAGGTGAGAAGAGCAGTCACGGCTCTGTCGAGAACGGAATAAACCGCATTTGTCACCGCCTGTGGAAACTCGGCGGATTCAGCGCTTGCGGGGACGGTGAAAACGGAAAACAGCATTATCACTGCGACCGCAGCGGCAGTCAGTTTTTTTGTCATTGTTATCCCTCCGAATATTTAAGATGGTTTTATTATACAATATTTTATCCGGCTGTTCAATAAGCAAAGCGGCAAATTTGGCATTTCACCGCTTTAAAATGCAACAAACTGCAATATAAATGCGCCGAAAAAGCTCGAATTTTTATGTAATCTTACAAATTCACATAAATTTCAGAAATTGTGTTGACAAACACAAACGGTAGTGTTAAAATCCCAGTAACAAATTGAGAAAAGGAGAAAGAGTCATGGAAAGATCAGTCGTTATGATGGAAATGCCTATGATGTACATGTGCAGCATGTGCATGCTTCGTCGCGCTGATTTTTTCGATGTGCTTTCTTAAACTAATATAGGCAAAAGTCTGATTTCAGTTTAACAGAGGGAAGCTTCATCGAAGCTTCCCTTTTTAATTTATACAAACAAAATAAAAAATTTTTATGAAGGAGTTTTTATCATGAAAAAAGTAATCTCAATCATTCTGGCAGCAATTCTTGCCGTCACGGCAGTCATCGCTTTGACCGCCTGCGGCAACAAAAAGACGAGTGGCGTGACAATCGCTGTTCCCTCCGACACAACAAATGAAGCCCGTGCGCTTCTTCTGTTGCAGGAGCAGGGATACATCAAGCTCAAGGACGGCGCAGGCATCACCGCAACGATCGCTGACATCACGGAAAATCCCTACAACATCAACTTCAAAGAGGCAGAGGCAGCTCAGCTTGCCAATATCCTTCAGGATGTTGACTACGCGATAATCAACTCGAACTACGCTATCGCGGCAAAGCTCAACCCGGCTAAGGACGCTCTTGCGAAGGAAGGCTCTTCATCGGCTTACAGCAACATAATTGCGGTTAAGCAGGGCAACGAGAACACCGACAAGATCAAGGCTCTCACTGCGGCTCTTGAGAGCGAAGAGGTCGCTAAGTACATTGCCGATACCTACGACGGAGCAGTCGTCAGCACCGTTGACAACCCGACCGACGGCTATGACAGCACGGTTGACTACACCGCCCTTGCAGGCACCGAGATTTCGGTTGCGGCTTCTCCCACACCTCATGCGGAGATCCTTGCTATTGCAAAGGATATACTTGCCAAGAAAGACATCACTCTTAAGATCATCGAATACACCGATTATGTTCAGCCCAACAAGGTCGTTGAGAGCGGCGAGGTTGACGCTAACTACTTCCAGCATACTCCGTACCTTGACGACTTCAACGCTCAGAACGGTACGCATATAGTTTCTGTTGCCGCTATCCATGTTGAGCCTCTGGGCATCTACGGCGGAAAGCAGACCTCACTTGACGCAATAAAGGGCTGATCCGATGATAGAAATCGAAAATCTGTCAAAATCCTTTAAAACCGACGGCGGTACCTTCTACGCCCTCAAGGATGTTTCTCTGACGATAAACGACGGCGATATCTACGGCGTTATAGGAATGAGCGGAGCTGGAAAAAGCACGCTTGTCAGATGCATCAATATGCTTGAAAGGCCGACGGAGGGAACAGTCAAAATAGACGGCGTCGATATAGGCAAGCTGTCTAAAAAGGAGCTTTGCAGCAAGAGGAGAAAGATAAGCATGATCTTTCAGGGCTTCAACCTCCTTATGCAGCGCACCTGCCTTAAAAATATATGCTTCCCGATGGAGCTCGCCGGCGTGAAAAAGGCCGATGCGAAAAAGAAAGCGCTTGAGCTTCTCGAAACAGTCGGACTTCCCGACAAAGCCAATGCGTACCCGGCGCAGCTTTCGGGCGGTCAGCAGCAGAGAATAGCTATAGCCAGAGCGCTCGCCACAAATCCGGAAGTGCTTTTGTGCGACGAAGCAACAAGCGCACTTGATCCGAAAACGACTCACGCAATACTCGACCTGATTCTGAATATCAACAAAAAGCTCGGCATAACGGTCGTTATAATCACTCACCAGATGAGCGTTGTCGAGGAGGTCTGCAACAGAGTTGCAATCCTTGATGAGGGCGTCGTTGTCGAGGAGGGCGAGGTTGAGAAGGTGTTCTCAAATCCGAAGTCAAACGCCGCGAAGAGACTTGTGTTCCCCGAAAGCTCAAAGAGCGAGGAGGTCACGAATGTCGGCGGCTTCAGAAAGCTGAGAGTCGCCTTCAACGGTGCAAAAGCGACGGCAACGCCGCTGATAGCTCAGATGGCTATCGACGAAAATGTTTCGGCCAGCATACTTGCCGCTTCGACCAAGAGCATCGGCGAAAAGGTCTACGGCAACATGATACTCGGCGTTGAGGATGACGACATAGTCGTTGCCAAGGCCAAAAAGTATCTGACGAAGGATAAGGACATCACGGTTCAGGAGGTGAGCGAAAATGCTTGAAAGAGCTTTCTCATCCGAAGCCGTTACAGAGGCTTTCGAGATCTTGAAAAACGAATTTCCGCTCGCCATATGGGAGACGGTCTATGTCACAGTGCTTGCGACGCTGTTTGCCATAATTCTGGGCCTGCCGCTCGGTGTTTTGCTGGTGGTCGGTGAAAAGGACGGCGTTTTGCCGATCCCGAAGCCGATAATGAGAATTCTCAACATAGTTATCAATCTTCTGCGCTCGGTACCGTTCCTAATTCTGATGATAATGGTCTTCCCTCTCACGAGGTTGATCGTCGGCACGGCGGTAGGAACGACAGCGTCGATAGTTCCGCTTGTCATAGCGGCTTTCCCGTTCGTGGCAAGGCTTGTTGAAAGCAGCCTGAGGGAGATTGACCCGAGAACCATCGAGATGGCTCAGAGCATGGGCGCTTCACCGATGCAGATAATCATAAAGGTCATGATTCCCGAGAGCGTACCGTCGCTGATCTCGAATTTCACCATTGCGGTCACCACGATTCTGGGCTACACGGCGATGAGCGGCATCATAGGCGGCGGCGGACTCGGCAAGATCGCCATCAACTACGGCTATTACAGATATAAATATCTTGTAATGCTGCTGGCTGTCATATTGCTGATAATTCTCGTGCAGATTTTCCAGAGCGTCGGAACAAAGCTTTCGGTCAAAACCGACAAGCGAATCAGAAACAAAGAATAATGCCTTGTACGCAGTGAACGGCTGCGGACGGCAGAAAATATTTCGATAAAAAAGAGGGACGATATGCTAAGGCGTGTCGTCCCCCGTTCCGTTGTCGGGGCAGGAATTCAGCCGCATGGCTCAGTCGCCGGTACCGAGGAAAAATCAGGAAAATCCTCCGACAAAATCAACAAAAGCGCCTGATAAAAAACACAAATATTGGCCATTATAGACTTGACGGTTTGAAAAATTTCTGCTATTCTATCAGTATATAGCATTATATAGCATTAGGAGGTAGAAAAAATGGGAGTAAACAAAGTAACGGTAGCAGTCGTTTCTCTCGTTGCGGTTTGCGTTGCTTCTCTGGTTGCGGTCAAACAACTGACGAAGAGCCAGCAGATAGACAATCCTGTCATCGTTGTCTCAACCGAAGCTCCGACTGCCGGGCCGGTTTCCGAGTCAACATCTCAGCCCGCGACGACGCAGCCGTCGACATCTGAGCCGACCTCGGATTCGCTGTTCACGACCTATGATGTCAATGCGACTTCAACAACAACGCCGACGACAACAACGCCGACAACCACAACAAAACCGACAGCGGTGACAACCGCCAAGCCGGTCACAACAACAAAAGCGTCTGCTGCAACTACCGATAAGAACATACAGAATGCGGCCAAGACCTCGTCGGGCTTTCTGAGCTATCTGTTCAACAAGGACGGTAACTATTATTACACCGAAAGCGACCCGTGGCAGAGACACTTCGGTTTCAATAAAGCTTATGATTTCGGCGCGCAGTTTGTATTTATGTTCTATGACACGGCAAGAATATACTTTGAATACAACAATAAAGACTGGTTGGTTCAGCTCTGGAAGGGCCAGTACGGAGGCGTTTTCATCGGCGCAGAGATCGGTGTTTACACAAAACCCAAGGATCGCAAGGTCGAGCATTATGACTGCGCAAGCGATTCTGAAGCACTGAAAATGGAAATGACCTTCTATCGCAACGGCGAGGAGCTTCTCACGAGAGACTACGGCACATATTGGTGGTGCACAGGCTTCGTTCCCGGCAAGCTCAAGAAATATTCCGACCGTTCGGAGCTGAGCATTAAGACAAGAATCACCATGAAGGATAAAACAATGCGCAAGGCTTTCCTCAATGGCATGAAAAACTGCGAGGAATTTGAGTTCATCGAAGATGTCAATTATTCTGTTGACGGTCTTGATGTATTCATCAATTGGTAATATTTTTTATATATTTTCGAAAAAATACTTGCAATTTGAGTCAAAGTGTTGTATGATTACCAGTGTATCATGGCAAATGCCATAATATAAATCTTATGAAAGGAAAAAAGTAGTATGAAAAAGTTTTTCAGTGTGTTGGTAGCTATTGCTATGTTTGCTTGCCTTTGTGTTCCTGCTTTTGCGGCTGATGGCACAAGCGGACTCGGCAATATCGGCGACTCTCTCGGCGATCTTTCATCGTCTCTCGGCGGTCTTGATCTGAGCGGTTTCGATATTGACGGCATCAAGGAAGCAGCAGGCAACCTCGAAGCTGACCTCGCAGAGACAGACATTCTCGGCACTATCACAGGCGCTCTCAGCGGTCTTGTCGGCGGTTCAGGTTCGGGCGATTCAGAAAGCGGCTCCGGCAGCGGAATCGGTGATGTGCTCAGCGGTTTTGATCCGTCAGGCATTCTTTCTTCTTTCACAGAAGGTCTCAGCAGCGATTCACTCAGCCAGCTTTTTGAAGGTCTTACATCAGCGCTCGGTGGTGCAGGCATCAGCCTTGACGGCTTTGATTTCGGCGAATTTGATATTTCATCAATTCTCGGCGGCTCAGGCGACGGCAGCGGCAGCGGTATGGCCGGCATCATGGATACTTTCAGCGGTGTTCTTGAGTCATTAGGTCTTGATTCATCAACTATCGAGTCTCTTCTTGACAACGATATCGTTAACTTCTTCGCTAACCTTTATATAGGCGGCCAGGTTGACGAGCCCACAGAAACAACCACACCGGAAGCTCCCGAGAACCCGAAGATGGGCGACACCTCAACGGTCATGGTTGCTATTGCAACTCTCACGGTAGCTTCGGCAGCAGCATTCGTATGCACAAGAAAAAAACACGCGTGATTTTCTTATAATGCTTTAACTTTTTATAAAAAGCTAATAAAGACGAATGAACCTCCCTTATGCAGGGAGGTTTGCTTGTTTAAGGGCTTGTCTGATAAAATGAATACCGAATACCGCTTCGGCAGTATCCGGTAAAATTTTATTTCAATTTTTAAGTTCTGATCCCTCTGAACGAAAGCTTGTTATAGGTGAAATCCTCTGCCGGCTGCTCCTTGCTGTATCTTGCGATGCTCAATATCAGACCTATTGCGAGATATATGCAAAGCGACGATGAACCGCCTGCGCTGATAAACGGAAGCGTTATTCCGATGACCGGCAGCAGCTTTGTGCACATTCCTATGTTGACCATTATCTGGCTGCCCAACATATAAGCTATGCCGGTGCACATTATTCTCGCCGGATAACTTCCGGATTTTTTACCTATCATTATTATTTTGACAATCAGAATAACGAATAAGACCATGAGCGCTATCGCTCCGATATAGCCGAATTCCTCGCAGATTACCGAAAAGACCATGTCGTTCTGGCTTTCGGGAACCATTTTGTGATAAACGCCCTTGAAAAGCCCTGTTCCGAACAGTCCGCCGTTCTGCATTGCCTTGGCCGCCTGATTTTGCTGATATATTTCATTGGGGTAAAGCTCAGGATAAATCAGCGCCAATATCCTGTTTCGCTGAATTGTTCCGAACACCTTGTACCACGCAACGGGGAGAATCGCCGCAACGACGATGGGACCCAGAATGAAATAGATTTTGTCAACGCCGGCGGCGAACATCATGGCAATGAACATCATAACGAAAATGAGCGCGGAACCCATGTCGCCCGTGAGAACGACGAGTAAGATGAAAATGCCAGCGTGAACGCCGAGCAACAGCACATTTTTAAAAGACTTGATCTCGTTTTTGACCTTGTTGCAGTGAGCGGCAAAGCTTATGACAAAGCCTATCTTGACAACCTCGGACGGCTGAAAATAAAGCGAATTGGTTATTTTCAGCCAGCATATGGAGTCGTCTCTTCCCGCCGGAGCGCATCCGAAAGGGAACAGGATCAGCATAAGTCCGATGCTGACTATTCCGATTATCGGCCATATGCGAAGAATGAAATCATAATCGAAAAATGATATCACCAGCGCAAAGAACAAACCGAGAGCAACGGCTATTATCATGACTTTTGCTTCTCTCGAGAAGAATTCTCCGTCATCAACCGAAGCGTGAGTTGCGCTTGAAACGGCGATAAAACCGATTGCGGACAGCGTCAGACATATGAGGATAAGCAGCTTGTCCGTTTCTCTGACTGCCTTTTTTAAAAAGGCAAACAAAAAACGCACTCCTTTCTCGTCTTTTTATTATATTATATTATGATTTTGATGATATTTCAAGAGAAAACCTTTAACTTGTTGATTATTTGTGTTATAATAACCTCACGAAATACAGCCCAAATCATAGATTTGGTGTATTTCGGAGAACATTGGCCGTTCCGCTTCGGCACGCTGCGCCTCGCGACAACGGCAGAATAACCTCACGAAATACAGCCCAAATCATAGATTTGGTGTATTTCGGAGAACATTGGCCGTTCCGCTTCGGCACACAGCGCCTCGCGACAACGGCAGAATAACCTCACGAAATACAGCCCAAATCAGAGATTTGGTGTATTTCGGAGAACATTGGCTCATTGAAAATCCCGCACCTTTGCCTGCGGCAGATATGAGCCGTCAAAAACGAATGTGAAAGGGAGACCCCGTATTGATAAGAATAAAGACAGAAAGTCCGGAGGAGACCGAGCGCTTTGCGGCGTGTCTGTCAAAAAAAATAAACAGGGGAGCGGTCATAGCCTTTTTCGGCGGAATGGGCATGGGCAAAACGGCTTTTTCGCGCGGCTTTGTCAAGGGCAGAGGAATCGAAGCCGAGGTTTCGAGCCCGACATTCTCTCTCGTGAACGAATACGGAGGCGATCCGCCGGTATATCACTTTGATATGTACCGCGTCGAAAGCTGGGACGATCTTTATGCAACCGGCTTTTTTGAATACATTGACATGGGCGCGATACTCCTCGTTGAGTGGAGCGAGAATGTCGAAAACGCCTTGCCGGACGACGCGATAAGAGTCAATTTAGAACGCGGCGAGACGGATAACGAAAGGATAATAACCGTGACTGGAGGCGGAATTGATGAAGATATTGGCCGTTGACACTTCGGCTAAGGCGGCGAGCGCCGCCGTGACTGAGGGCGGTAAAATACTCAGCGAGAACTTCACCGACACAGGGCTGACTCATTCTCAGACGCTCATGCCGATGGTGAAAAGTGTTCTTGACGCGGCGAATATCTCCGTGAAAGATATTGATATTTTCGCAATAAATAACGGTCCCGGCTCATTTACCGGTGTACGGATCGGAGTTGCGGCAGTCAAGGGAATGGCGCAGCCGCTGGGAAAAGAGTGCGTTGCGGTCTCGACGCTTGAAGCTTTGGCATATAATCTTATCGGGCTTGGCTGCGTTGCCGTCAGCGCTATGGACGCCCGCTGCGGCCAGGTATATACGGCGTCGTTTGAATGCGGAGAAACGGTCGAAAGACTTTGCGGTGACGAGGCCGTTGAGATATCCGGGCTTGAAGAAAGGCTGAAAAGCTATCGCAGGCCGATAATTTTTGTCGGCGACGGAGCGTCACTGTGTTATGATTTTTATAAAGACAAGGTTCCCTGCTCGTTTGCTAACGAGCTTTTGAGATATCAGCGCGCCTCATCAACGGCGCTTGCGGCGCAGATGAAAGCAATGAGGGGCGAAACGGTTCCGGCTGAAAAGCTGATGCCGTTTTATCTCAGGCTTCCACAGGCGGAAAGGGAGCTTAAAAAGAAAAAAGGAGATATCATATGATAGCATTGGGTGCAGATCACGGCGGTTACGAATTAAAGGAAGCAATAAAAAAGCATCTCGACGAAAAGGGCATAGCCTATAAGGATTTCGGAACATACAGCTCCGATTCGGTCGATTATGCGAAAATAGCGCAAAAGACCTGCCTTGCGGTCACGGGCGGCGAGTGCGACAAAGCGATACTCTGCTGCGGAACAGGAATAGGAATTTCCATGGCGGCCAACAAGGTCAAAGGCATAAGGGCGGCTTGCTGTTCGGATTATTTCAGCGCAAAATACACAAGACTCCACAACGACGCCAACGCTCTTTGCATGGGCGGCAGGGTAGTCGGAGTCGGACTTGCGCTTGAGCTGGTCGATGTTTTCCTTGAAACTGAATTTGAGGGCGGAAGACATCAGAGAAGAATAGACCAGATAGCTCAGATTGAAAACGGCGAAATATTATAAGGCAATAAGGAGGAATCATCATGATAAAAAATGAATTTTATTTTCCGTCGGTTTCGGGGCTTGCCGACATTCATGCGGCCAGCTATTTTCCCGACGACAAAAGCGATGTCAAGGCGGTGCTTCAGATAGCTCACGGAATGGCTGAGCATCTTGAAAGATACGAGGCTTTCGCTCAGTTTCTCTGCGACAGGGGAATAGCCGTCTATATCAACGACCACATCGGCCACGGCAAGAGCATTTCTTCAAGAGATGAGCTCGGCTATTTCGGCGAAAAGGACGGCTGGAAGAACTTCGTCGAGGACTGCCACAAGGTCACCGAAACGGCCAAAAAAGAAAATCCGGGCAAGCCGCTCGTTTTCTTCGGCCACAGCATGGGCTCGTTTGTCGCCAGAGCATACGCTTTCAAATACGCTTCGGAAATTAACGGCGCCGTATTCTGCGGAACGGCGGGGGCAAATCCGCTTGCCGGCGTCGGCAAGGGCATAGCTAAGCTCATCGCCGCTTTTAAGGGCGATCATCACAGAAGCAAGCTTATAGATAAAATGTCCTTCGGATCTTACAATAAGCGCTGCGAGGGCAGGACGAATTTCGACTGGCTGACCAGAGATCAGGATGTTGTTGACAAATATATTGCCGACGAGGACTGCGGATTCTTATTCACCGTCTCCGGCTCTCACGATCTCATGAGCCTTCTTGGCTATGTTTCGTCAAAGGATTGGTATTCGGGCTTCAATAAAGATCTCCCCGTTTATATAATCGCCGGTGAGGAGGATCCTGTCGGCGCATACGGCAAGGGCGTCAAAGAGGTCGCTGACGGACTTAAAGCCGCCGGCGTCAAGGATGTGACTATGAAGCTTTACCCCGGCTGCAGACATGAGATTCTCAATGAAAGCAAGGTTTTCGACGAGGTCGCTCAGGGAGTCGCCGACTTTGTTTTCAGAGTTTGCAATATCTGAATATGAGGACAGTAGCGAACTACATAATATCCATGCTGGCCGCTGCGCTTGTCGCTTTTCCTTTCGCTCTGCTTTGGAGGGCCGTAAGGCGCAGAGGCTTCATTAAGAATGGAACCGAAACAACGAAAGAGCACGAGATATTCTCCGTGCTCTTCGTGATGTTCATGGCGGCGCTTATATCGCAGACGATAATACCCAAAATTGAGATCACGGGGGAGGGGCTGCGGTTCTTCCAGACGGGATACAATAAATATAATCTCGTGCCGTTCAGGGAGATAAAGCTTGCAATAAGACAGGGCGGAACATTCTTCTTTGTCAACTTTATCGGCAATCAGCTTGTGTTTGCGCCGATAGCCTTTTTCGTTTCTCTTCTCTATAACAAGCCGGGCTTTTTGAAGAGCGTGCTGATCACAACGGCGTTTTCGACTTTTGTCGAGGTTTGCCAGATACCGCAGAACAGAGGCTCCGATATAGACGATGTTATATTGAACACTCTCGGCGGAATAATAGGCTACCTTCTTTATTTGACGCTGAACAGGCTTTTGCCGGAATTTGCGGCGAAATGCAAAGTGAAAATTAAACCGGAACCGGAGATTTAAAAACATGAAAACACTGACATATAAACACACCGTTGCGGCGTCGTTCACAGGCTATCTCGTTCTTGCGATAACGGGAGTTTTCGTGCCGCTGCTATTCGTGACATTTCGGAACGACTACGGAATATCCCTTGAAAAAACGACTTTGCTCGTGACGATAAACTTCTCGACTCAGGTCGTGTTCGACCTCATCGGAACAAAGCTTATCTCAGCCATGGGCATAAGGCGCTGCTGCGTCGTGTCGCATCTTGTCACTGCCGCCGGCATAATATCGCTGGCGTTTCTGCCGGAGCTGTTCAAAGACAGATTCATCGGTCTTGCCCTCTGCGTCTTTCTTTATGCGGCGGGTGTTGCCGTGGCGGAGATAATCGTTAATATTATAGTCGAAGCCTGCCCGTCGGAGTCAACGGCGGGAGCGCTGAGCTTTCTTCATTCCGGCTACTGCTGGGGCAGTGTGGCGGTCGTTCTTGTTTCAACTTTGTTTTTCCGTTTCTTCGGAATCCAAAGCTGGAAGATACTTGCGGTCATCTGGGGCATTGTCCCTATTCTGAACGCTGTCTTTTTCACAAAGGTTCCCATCGCCGAGCTTGACAGGGCGGAGGTTCCCGTCAAAAAGATGTTAAAGATGAAAACCTTCTGGATAATGCTCGTGCTTGTCGTTCTCGCCGGAGCAAGCGAACAGGCGGTCGAGCAGTGGGTATCGACATTCGCCGAGGAAAGCCTCAATGTTTCAAAATCGGCGGGCGATCTTGCCGGAATACTAATGTTCTCGGTTATGATGGGCGTTGCGAGATTGCTCTTTGCCAAATTCAGCGTTAAGATAGATCTGAAAACGGCGATGATAGGCAGCCTTTCACTCTGCGTTGTCAGCTATCTGATAATAACGCTTTCGCCGAACGCCGTTTTGTCTCTGGTCGGCTGCGCGGTATGCGGACTGTCGGTCGGAATACTGATGCCGGGCTCATTCAGTCTGTCGGCGGGCAGCATAAAGGGCGGCGGCGCACTGTTTGCGCTCATGGCGCTTTCGGGCGATCTGGGCTGCTCGCTCGGGCCGAGCGCTGTCGGAGCCGCATCGGGGAGACTCGGCGGAGATCTCAGAAAAGGAATACTCTGCGCGATAGTCTTTCCGGCAATAATGCTTGCCATATTGACTGCGATGAAGCTGAAAAGCAAAAAAGCCGTTTCGGACGGCGAGCTGAAAGAGATCGGGAGCGCATAACAAAGGCTGACATATTGAGCCGACGCCCTCTGATATAATAAAAAATCGCAAGGGGCCGCCTCGTCAGGCGCAGAGCGAAACTCACGGAAAACACAATGCTTACCGCCGCTTCCGGCGGAAAGCTTATGATCCGATGAAAGCGATTCTGCATCTGAGCGTGGCAGCCCCTCTTTGAGTGAAAAGGGCATTTCTGCTTTGACCGGCTCCCCGTGGGCTTGCGCCACCGATCGCCATTTCACGAAAGCGCACAAAGAAACCGAGGTTTCATTGGCTAATACATATTATGCCCCGAGACTGTCGCTTGACAGATGTTAATATCTGTCTGTATAATAAATTAATGACAAAACGGTCGGAATTCAGAATAAAATTCCGGAGTACCTTAATATTATCGACCGAAAGAAAGGAAAAACACATGAGAAAAATTATTGGATTGATCTTTGCCGATCTGATGGAATATTCGCCCTTTGAGCGGTACGCGGAGCAGTTCTGCGCCGAAAAGAAGACGAGGTGGGGAAACGACAGCCTGCAATACCTTATAAAAAAAGGCGGCAGGGAAATACTTGTTGTGGCGGTCAAATCCGGCGTCGGCAAGGTCAATGCGGCGTCAGCGGCTTCGTTTCTGATAAGCGACGATAAGGCGGATATCGTGATGAACGCCGGACTTTCGGGCGCTGTGTCGAAATGCCGCCGAGAAGATATCGTGATCGGTACCTCATATGTTGAGTGCGATTTCGACATGACTGCGATAGACTATAAGCTCGGCGAAAAGCCCGACGGTCAGAGATATATCTATGAAGCCGATCCTCTGCTTCTGAAGCTCGCCGAAAAGGACGGCTCTCTCAAGACCGGAAAGCTCGGAACGGGCGATGTCTTTCTGACCTCGCGCGAGAAAAAGGAGCTTTTCAAAAAAGAATTCGGAGTGAATGCGTTTGACATGGAAAGCGCCGCAATAGCTTCGGTCTGCGATAAATGCGATGTGCCGTTTCTGAGCGTCAGAAAAATAAGCGACGACGCCGACGACGCAGCGGCCGAAACCTATCGCGAGATGAATAAAAGGCAGGAAGCCTGCCTGACGCAGGTCCTTGCGGAAATAATAGACAGTTTGCTGGATTTTGACAATATATGGTAAAATAATCGCAAATAAATCGGAGTATTGTGCAAAAAAAGTGACTTTTTTGCGCAATACTCTTGATATTTTTATTGAAAAACAGTAAAATTACCTATGTAAAGTATATTGAGGGCATTTGGCCTTTTTTGATTGTATTTTTAAGGAGGTAATTTTTTGTCTATAGATTTGCATTGTCACACAAAGCTGTCTGACGGCTCTTTGGGAATAGACGATCTTATCATGGTCGCCAAAAAAAGCGGAATGACAGCAATAGCAATTACGGATCACGACAGTCTTGCGGGAACAAGACGCGGGCAGATGATAGGCGAAAGACTCGGATTGCAGGTTATTCCGGGAGTTGAGTTTTCAGCGTTTGATGAGAAGAGAGGAAGAAAAGCCCATATCCTTTGCTATCTTCCCGAGTACCCCGACAGACTTGAGGGGCTTTGCAAGAGAATATCGGATTCAAGAAAGCGCGTCGGCCAGCTTATGACGCTGAAAGCCGCCCAGAGATTTCCCATAACGCCGGATTTCGTGGTCAGGTGCGCCGCCGGCTCAACAAACATATTCAAACAGCATATAATGCACGCATTGGTCGAATGCGGATACACAGATTCCATTTTCGGCGATCTGTTCAACGAATTGTTTTCACCCGAAAGCGAAAATAATATTTTATATAAGGCGAAATATCCCGATCCGTTTGAAATACTCGAGGCCATACATGAGGCCGAGGGAATAGCAGTTCTCGCTCACCCCGGTCAATACGACAGCTTTGAGCTTCTTGACGAGCTGATAGAAGCAGGCTTAGACGGAGTCGAGGTCTGGCACCCGAAAAACAGCAGCGAACAGGTCGAATATCTCAAGAATAAGGCGAAAGAACATAAGCTGCTCATGACGGGCGGCAGTGATTTCCACGGAATGTATAATTCAGAGCCGAGAAAAATAGGCGACTACACCACGCCGCCGGAAAATTTTGAACAGCTTCTGAAATATAAAGCCAAAAAGAGGAGACAGCAGAAAAAGGCTGAAGCCAAAAAATAATCAGGGAGGTGTTCCTGTGTCAGAGGATATAAAAATATATAACGGTGACGAGCATGACGACAGCTCCGATATGTCGGCGGTTATTGAAGTGATGAAGGAGCACCGGGCAAACGGAAATATTGATAAGGCGAAGGCTCTCGGCAAGGAGCTTAGCAGTATTGACATAAATATCAAAAAGCTTCTTTCGCCGAAATTCATGAAATCGGATATAATCTATCAGATAAAGGTTCTGGTTGTTTTTGCGGCCGAGCTTAATCTTCAGATGCTGATATCAGCGCCGATGCTTTCCACAACGGCGATAAATTCGATGTATGACGCAATTCAGAAGAAGTCCGAGGGCTTCTATTCAAACATATCCGACGGTGTTGCGTTTTCTTTCTATTATGCCTGCGTCAGAAAAGGCGGGGACATTGCGGAAAATATCGGTCAGACCTTTGCGATGCTTTGCTCGGCTCAGGATAACGAAAGCTTTATCGAAGCGGGCAAAACTGTCTATGAAGAAGCGCTCAGAATCGTCACCGACAAGATCAACGCCGCGAATTTTTCACTGATATGACGGATATCATCAGATTTGTGCCCGACGAAAGCAAGGCCGAATATGAATATGCGGTCAGCGCCTGTCTTTGCGGAAAGCATTGCCGATACGACGGAAAGACCAAATGCGTGCCCGAAATAAAAAAGCTTTATGACGAGGGGAAAGCTTTGCTGATTTGCCCTGAGGTCATGGGCGGTATGCCGACGCCGAGAGCGCCGAGCGAGATAGTCGGTCAAAGGGTAATGAGCATAAACGGCGAGGACAACACGGCTTATTTCAGAAAGGGCGCGGAAGAAGCGCTGAAGCTTTGCCTGAAATACGGCGTTAAAAAGGCAATTTTAAAACAAAACAGTCCGTCCTGCGGCAGCCGGCAGGTTTATGACGGAACCTTCAGCGGAACGCTGACAGACGGAATGGGCGTTGCGGCGAAGCTGCTTTCCGATCACGGAATTGAAGTTCTCGGTGAAAAGTGACGGAAATTTGGCGATTTATAAAACAGTTTTAAAAATCACAACAAAATTGCATAACACATATGAAAACAAAATTAAATCCGATCAAATTCGGAAGAATTTTTGTTAAAACTCTTGAAAAGACTTTGAACGCATGATATAATCAAAACGAAATCAATCATTAGTTTCTAATGATAAAGAATGGAGGAAATTTCTATGAAAAAGGTTATATCCTTAGTATTAGCAGTGCTTATGCTCTTCAGCGCATTTGCATTTGTCGGCTCTGCCGTTTCCGTCAGCGACGATAATTATGTTTCACTTGTTTTCAACTACCTCAGCTATGACGTAGGTAACATTTATTACGGCACTCCCGAAACGGTTGACGAAGGCCCGATGAAGGGCTGCATAGTCATCAGAGGCGATATGTGCACACCGGGCAACTTCGTTCAGCTCCCCGGCATCAAGAATCCGCCCGAAGGCTATTCAGGCGCTTGGTTCCTTTCAAGCTCGATGGCTACCGGTGCACAGGCCGGCAATACATATGCTTGCGGATCAATGTTCCAGATCCCCGAAAATGCTAAGCTCGGCGAATACATCGTTTTCACGGCAACGACCGCTCCCATTGAGCAGACCAGCACAATCGTTAAGATCGTCAGAATTTTTGCAAAGGTTATCGGCGTTCTCTTCGGAACAGACGCTGCTAACAAGTTCCTTGATATAATAGGACAGGTTATTACCCTTGACTGATCAGAACATCAAAAGACTTCCTTTCAGGAAGTCTTTTTGTTATATGTGATAATTTCATAATATCCGGACGGCAAACAAAAGCTTCGAATCACTGTTTTAACTAAATTTGCGCTGATATTTAAAGCGTACTTTATATAAAAGGTAAAAAGTTAAATTAGGGCTTTACATTTCAGGACCGTTGTGATATTATAACAACAACAGAAAAACAGCCTTTAATTCGGTACGAGATGCCGGCAAGGTCGCAAAATAACACGGTTATCATTGTGCCTTGCTGCGTCATGCAGCAGGGCATTTTTTGTGGAGGAAAAATGGCTGAAGAAAAAATCATCATGGATTCGCAGACTATGGGCAGAACACTGGCCAGACTGTCACATGAAATTATTGAGCAAAACGCCGGCGACGCCTCTCTTTGTCTTGTCGGAATAAGACGCAGGGGAGTGCCGATAGCGAAAATCCTGAGAGCTAACATTGAGAAATTTTCCGGAATTCAGGTCGAAACGGGCGAGTTGGACATAACGCTTTACCGCGACGATCTGACCGAAAGATATAACCAACCGCACATTAACAGCACCGTTATTGATTTCGATGTCAACGGCAAAAATATTATCCTCGTTGACGATGTTCTTTATACGGGCAGAACGGCAAGAGCCGCAATGGACGCTCTGATAGGCCTCGGCCGACCGGGAAAGATACAGCTTGCGGTCGTTGTTGACAGAGGTCACAGAGAGCTGCCGATATGCGCAAATTATGTCGGCAAGAATATTCCGACCTCGAAGGATGAATTCATATGCGTCAGAGTGGACGCTGTTGACGGCAAGACAGAGGTTGCGCTGTCAAAAAAAGAGTAAAGTTAGCTTAGCCGGGCCAAAGTCCGAAAAGCTGAAAATAAAATAAAAAAACGGGAGGACGTCACAATGAAACTTACCTATGACGTAAAAGACAAGCCCAAATTCGGTCAGATGATCGTGTTTGCATTTCAGCAGTTGCTCGCAATACTCGCGGCAACAATAGCGGTTCCGTCTATCGTTCAGAACGGAATGTCGCAGTCAGCCGCTCTTTTCGGAGCAGGCGTGGGAACAATAGTTTATCTTCTCTTCACCAAATTCAAAAGCCCTGTTTTCCTCGGCTCCTCATTCGCATTCCTTGGCTCAATGTTTGCGGCATTTGCGGGCGCTGTTTCAACCTCAGCGGGCCACGCAGGCTTGATAATCGGCGCTGTTTTTGCCGGTCTGGTCTATGTGGGCATAGCACTTGTTGTCAAGCTGGTCGGCGTTGACTGGATCGATAAGATCATGCCTAAGCAGGTCATCGGCCCCACGGTCGCTATTATCGGACTTTCGCTTGCGGGCAACGCAATCGGCGATGTTCTCAAGTTTGCCGGCTCGGAAGAAGGCAGCTCGGCGTATGTTATGACATCGAAAGGCTGGGTAGGTCTCATCTGCGCCCTGGTTACTCTCTTCGTCGTTATGATATGCTCGGTATTCGGCAAGAAGATGGCGAAGCTGATACCGTTCATCATTGGTATTCTGGCAGGTTATGCTGTTGCGGCTGTTTTCACTGTCATCGGACTCAAGACAGGCAATGAAGCTTTCCAGATCATCGACTTCTCGCTCTTTAAGAATATGCAGTGGTACCCCGACTTCACATTCCTCAAAGCGGCTCAGGGCTTCAAAGAAATAGACGCAACTTATATCGGTACTCTCGCAGTCGCATATATTCCGGTTGCATTTGTTGTCTTTGCTGAGCATATAGCTGACCACAAGAACCTCTCGTCTATCATAGAAAAAGATCTCACAAAGGATCCCGGACTCCACAGAACGCTTCTCGGCGACGGTGTGGGCTCCATGGTCGGCGCATTATTCGGCGGTTGCCCGAACACGACCTACGGTGAGTCGGTCGGCTGCGTCGCTATCACGGGCAACGCTTCAGTCGTCACTATTCTCGCAACAGCGGTCATGGCAATAGCGATTTCGTTCTTTGCTCCGTTTGTCACATTCCTTTCAACCATTCCCTCCTGCGTAATGGGCGGCGTATGCGTCACGCTCTACGGCTTTATAGCTGTCAGCGGTCTCAAGATGGTTCAGAAAGTTGACCTTGATCAGAACAGCAACCTCTTCGTTGTCTCCGTTATCCTTATCGCAGGTATCGGCGGTATGTCTCTCAAGATCGGCAAGGTAACGCTGACTGAGGTCGCAACGGCTCTCATTCTCGGCATCATCGTCAACCTCGTTCTTTCTCGCAAGAAAGGCGGAAAAGTTGAAAACGCCGAAGCAGAAGAAGCAGTTAAAGCAGAATAAGATTTTAAATTCAGATAAACCTGTGGCGGGCGCTGTTCAGCGCCCGCCTCAGACTGTCTATAAAGCACCCGAACGCATATAATCAAAAATGTCATCGGTCATCTTTTTCCGGCAGTCTTATATTAAATCTTCCTGCTCGCTGAACATGAAATTAAATCGGAAAATCAAAAGGCCGAGCGAGACAAAATTTTGTCACGCTCGGCTAAAGTCAGTCTCATCTTTTCCGGCTTCAACTTCACGGCGCCGAAATTCTGCCTGAGCCGACTCCGGCGGCGCACTGAACCGCGCGCCGCCTCCTCCCTGCAGCCTGCTTAGTCCCTGCGTGCGGAAAACGCCTGCAGCGGTGTTGCGGGCACTCGCCTGCGGCTACCGCGCCCGCGCGCCGAACTTCGGCGCAAATAAAAGTGGCAGAGCAGGGAGGCCCCGCTCTGCCGCAAAAAAAAAGAGCTCCGTCTTAAAGACGGAGCTGATTTTAACACTCGAGTGTCAAAATGTAAAATTAGTTAAGATTATTCTTCGCCTTCCCAACCTGTCTCCTTCTTGAATACGAAGAGAATAAGGTTATAGATAGCTCTGAATACTTCCTTGAACTGGAGTAAAAGGTCTGCCATTGAGATTTGCCCCCTTTCATAATAAAACTAAAAAATCATCGAATAAAATCTAGATAGCTTATTTAGTTATCTTAAATTATTCACCCTCTACCGGTGCATCTTCCTTCTTGGTGAAGAATGCCCAAAGAGCTCTGAGAATCTGGTCGATGATTGCCCAAACCTTACCGTAATCGAAACCCATGGTTATAAACTCCTTTCGTATTTTTTTAAGAAAGCCTTTTGTCTTTCTTTGTCTGTATAATATCACAGTTTTTTAAGCTTGTCAACTGTTTATTCAAAAATTTTTAACGATTTATACTTTTTTAATAATTGTTAATATTCAGCATTTTCGGTGCATTTTGTCAGATATTTTAGGCGACAAATGTAAATCTTGTTAATTTTGCACTTTATGTTTTTCATAGAGAAATAGAGATAAGAGATTTTTCCTTTTTTTCGTCTGCGTTTCAAACTTATAAATAATGAATGTTGACATTTTTGTGAACAAAATAATAATGCGAAATTTCTCTTATAGCGAAAATTGAGCGGCGAAAACCCTCCGCCGCTCAATTTTCAGATGAATTATTCATCTGCTTTTTCGTCTGTTTTTCCGGCTTCCTCGCCGGCATTTTCAGCGCTGTCCGATTCCTTTTTCGGTTTGCGTTCGATTATCGGCAGCTCTGTCAGCTCCAGCTTCTCGCCCTTGAATTTCATTTTTCCGATTATCGGGAATTTGAAATAGCCCTCGGCTTCGTCGCCGCTGAAAGTGACCGAGACCTTGACCTTCATTCCGGGCATCTCGTCCATTGCGACCTCGGCGCTCAGCGTGTCGCCGTCGATGGTCAGCTTGTCCGTGACCTCTTTCGGGAAAGGTCTGAGTCCCTCCTCGGTGACGGCGAAAAGCTCAAACGAGCCGTCCTCTGCAACATTTATCTGCCCCGTCAAATCTTCGTGCATAAACATATTATTGATGTGGAGTACCCATCTGCCGGTTTCTATCATAAATATCCTCCTTTATTGAACTGCCGCGAACGGCATAAGTGAATTTACTGAATTTTACCATATTCCGGTCAGATAATCAAGCCTGTCTCAGACCTTTCGGATAGTGATTTTTCGCCTGCGAGCCGACGACCTTGACTCCGCCGACTGTGCAGCCGCAGACGGTCACGGCCGCCCAGCCGTTTTCGCAGTCGCAGTTAAAGCTCTCGCCGTGAAGAAATTTCCGAAGCTCGTCGCTGTCGGGGGCGAGGTCTATCTTTCTTTTGAATTTATTGCCCATAGCCATGAAAAACTGGTGGTGCGGCTGAATATAGCCCCTGCGTTTTTCGCCGATAGTCACGCCGCAGGAAAAGGCGAGCCTGTCGGGAACAGAGAAATCCGGAGTGAAATATATCGGAATGTCTCCGTTGGTCAGAACATGTGAAGAATCAAAGTCGGTCAGAACGCTGTCGAGAAATTCAAGTACGCTTCGGTCCGGCGAAGCGCTGTTTTTCTTCTCGGGCGGGAAGTCACCGGCGGGAGCAAGGCGATTTTTCATTACCGCCGCGAACTGCCCCTCGCCCTTTCCGCAGTGAGGGTAAAATCTTCTTGCGAACCTGATATTTTCTGTCCGGCATCCGTCAAATTCAACGCCGTCGCAGGTGTTTTCCTCGACTGCCCGCCTTACCCGTACCAATTCAAATTCGGGGTGACGGGAGAGAAAATCGTCAACGACCATCTCGTTTTCCTCAAGCGAAAAGGTGCAGGTCGAATAAAGAAGTTTTCCGCCGTTTTTCACGCACTTCGCGGCGTTTTCGAGAATGGATTTTTGTCTTTTTGAGCAATTTATCACATTTTCTTCGCTCCATTCGGCAACGGCACCGTCGTCCTTTCGGAACATTCCCTCACCGGAGCAGGGAGCGTCCGCCACAACAAGATCGAATGTTTTCGGAAAGACCGCTGCGAGTCTTTGCGGGTCGGCGCAGGTCGTGACGGTGTTGCGAAAGCCCATTCGCTCGATATTGCCGGTGAGAATCCGGCAGCGCGACGGAACTATCTCGTTTGACACAAGAACGCTGTTTTCGCTGAGCTTGTTGCGGATTTGAGATGATTTTCCGCCCGGAGAAGCGCAAACATCAAGAACATTCCATTCGGGCTTTATATCGACACATTCGGCGGGCATCATTGCCGCCGGCTCCTGAACATATATCATACCTGCGTGAAAAAAAGGATGAGAGCCTATTTTATCTTCGTTAAGATAAAAGCCCGTTTCGCAATAAGGGATTTTTTCGCCCTTGAGAGCGCCGAGCCTTTCAAAATCAGAAACGCTTATTTTGTTCGTGTTCACCCGATAGCCTCGGACAGGCTGCAAATTGACAGCTTCCTCATAGAGAGGATATTCGTCAGAAAGCAGAGCTTTCATTCTTTCAACAAATTTTTCAGGTAATTTTTTCATCTTTCTTCTCCGCCGCATTATTGAATTCAGCCGCCAGCATACACATTGAAACGGCGGTTATAGCCGCAGTCTCCGTTCTCAGAATTCTTTCACCGAGAGAAACAAGCCTCATTCCGCTTTTTTCGGCCAGCTCTATCTCGCTTCTTTCAAAGCCGCCCTCGGTGCCGATAAAAATTCCAACCGACATTCCGTTTTTAATTTCGCTCAGCGCTTCCTTCGTCGCCGCCATTCCCCGTTCGTTTTCATAGGGCACGAGAACGAGATCGAGCGTCTTTGCGGTTTCAACTGCGTCCCGAAAGCTCATGACCTCGCTGACGGACGGGATAATGCTTCGCTTTGACTGTTTCGCGGCGCTTTCGGATATAGCCTGCCAGCGGGCGAGCTTTGAGCTTTTTCTTTTTTCGTCGAGTCTGACAACGCAGCGCTTCATCTCGACAGGAATTATCTGATATGCGCCGAGCTCAACTGACTTCTGAATTATCAGCTCCATTTTGTCAGCCTTGGGCAGTCCCTGAAAAAGATATATCTTTATCGGCAGCTCCGCATTTTTGTAATTTTCGGCTATAATGACCGCCGTCACCGCTTCGTCGCTTATGCTTTCTATTCTGCAAAGATTACCGGTGCCGCCATCGCTTATCAGAAATTCATCGCCGGGTTTCATTCTCAACACATTTTTGATGTGGTTGAGATCTCCTCCGGTTATGAAATATTTGTCGCCGATGCGGTTGCCGTCGTCCACGAAAAAGTTATACATTGTATTGCTCCTTATAAGCCTCAAGTCTGTATATCGGTTGCCCGAGCGAAGCGAAGCGAGCTTCATATTCGGTGACGATGTTGCCCTCGAAATCGCTGTTGTGAAGATCAAGCGACACATTTTTCAGCTTGAAGCCGTTTTGAGAGAATTGCTCTATCGAAAATTCAAAGAAGTGCATATTGTCGGTCTTCTGGTGAATTTCCGCTCCGTCCGAGAGCATTTGCTCATATATTCTTAGAAAATTGCCGTGAGTCAGGCGGTGCTTTGCGTATTTTTTCTTAGGAAACGGGCAGGAAAAGTTGAGATAAATTCTGCCAATGCTCCCGGTCGGGATATATTTCGGCAGATATTCTGCGCTGCCCTTGATGAAGAACACATTCTTCAGCCCTTTTTTCATCACATTTTCACAGGCTGAAACTATAACATCAGCCGTTTTCTCAACGGCGATATAGTTTATATCGGGATTTCTTTCGGCAAGCTCCGAGATAAACCGTCCCTTGCCGCAGCCGATCTCCATATGAACGGGGTTGTCGTTGCCGAAAACGGCTCTGAGGTCAAGATAATCCTTATCCCTGACGGTCGTCTCAAAATTTCTGTCGTCGCAGATTATTTTGAAAAGTATTGACCTGCATCTGTCAAGCCTCTCGTCAAGGTTTTTCTTGTGTCTCATTCTCATTTCGCTTTTCTCCGCTTATAAATCTATGTCAAGTTCGACCGGGCAGTGATCCGAGCCGAATATTTCGCTGTGGATCTTTGCGCCCATTATTTTATCTTTGATGCTGTCCGACACGCAGAAATAGTCTATGCGCCAGCCCGCGTTGTTCTTTCTTGCGTTGAAACGATAGCTCCACCAGGAATAAACGCCCGCAAGGTCTGGATAAAGATATCTGAAAGAATCGGTGAAGCCGCTTTGAAGAAGCTCGCTGAATTTCCCTCTTTCTTCGTCCGAAAAGCCGGCGTTGCCTCTGTTGGATTTCGGATTTTTCAGGTCGATCTCGTTGTGAGCGACATTCAGGTCGCCGCAGAAAACGACAGGCTTGACCTTGCTGAGGGAGACGAGATATTCTCTGAAGCAATCCTCCCAGTCCATTCTGTATTCAATACGCTTTAGCCCGTCCTGAGCGTTGGGCGTGTAGCAGGTTATCATATAGAAGTTTTCAAATTCAAGAGTGATAAGCCTGCCCTCGGTGTCGTGGCGGGGTATGCCGAGTCCGTAGCTGACCGAAAGCGGCTTTTCCTTTGAAAAGATTGCAGTGCCCGAATACCCTTTTTTTTCGGCGTAGTTCCAGTATTGATGATAGCCCTCAAGTGCAAGCTCTATCTGACCTTCGCTGAGCTTCGTCTCCTGAAGGCAGAAAATATCAGCGTCAAGAGCGCTGAACGCTTCAAGAAAGCCTTTCTGAACGCAGGCCCTTATTCCGTTGACATTCCACGATATCATTTTTTTCATTTAACGGTCCTCCTGTTGAATGTGAATATACCTATACAATTAAATCCTATTTTAATTTTGCTGTCAAGAGTTGAGAGAAAAAATCAGCGTGTAATTTGGCATTTGACACAGCGGTGTGAAATTAATGTTAATTTAAATCTTATCCATTGATTTATTTATTCAGTTTAAGTATAATTTATTTTGTATCTTTATAAGAAGAGGCCGGGTTTCGGAATATTCTTCGGCCGGTTTATTAAATGTCACAGCTGCGTTTAGCGCGCGGCGGTTAAGAAAAGGAGAACAGCAATGAAAAAAAGTATCAGTTTTCTGCTAAGCTTCATTTTTGTTTTTCTCTCGGTGCAAACGGCAGCGCCTGCCTTTGCTTCGGGCGGAGATAATCCGCTGAAGGAGATGAGCTTTTCGCAGACCGAGATCACGCTGAACAACGACGGCTTCGGTGAAAGTTCTTTAGAGCTTGCGAAGCTGCTTGTACTTATCGGAGAAAACGAGAAAGAAGAAGCTACATATGATGAGCTTGAGTGGATGTCTTCAAAGACCGGTGTTGCCGAGGTCGATGAGAACGGCGTTGTGACCGCTGTCGGCAACGGCGAATGCACAGTGACGGTTTTCCAGGTGATAAACGAGGGCGGCAGCAGCGATTACGGCCTCAGCGCAAGCTGCAGAATAGTTGTCAGAGACAGCATTAAAAAATTCTATAATCTGATAGAGACGACAAAGAAAAATCTGCCCTCGGATTATAATGACAAGAACAAATATCTGCCCGCAGCTGTCGATAACCTTGAAACCGTTCTGAGCGAGACGGAAAGCGTCGGCGAGCTTGAGGATACGGTCGAAAACTGCGCGACGGTCTCGGCTCTGGCCGAAAAGCTGACCAAGGCCTATGCCAACCTGATGGATTCCGAGCTGGTTGCGGCCGATGACGAAGAATTTTACGATAAGTGGACTCAGGCATATGCCCAGGCTCCCGCCGATCTGCGCGTTGAGGGCGTTTATATCGAAAGCACAGTCAAGGATCTGACCGATATTATAGAAAAGGTCGTTTCTCCCGAGACTCCGTGGCTGAAAAACGACGCCGACAAGGCTAAGATAGACGCTCTTGCCGATGAATTCACGGCATCGCTTGCGAATCTTAAAAAGCACACTCAAAAAATATCACTCAACTACACAAACGCGACAAGAATGGTCGGCAGTACGCTGAAGCTCACTGCTGACACGGACGGCGGCGACGATGAAATAGTCTGGTCGACAAGCGATGAATACGCCACCGAGATAGTCGGAAGCGGAAAGTCGGTCACGGTCAATATCAAAGGAGGCTGCGACGATCCTGTTAATCCGTTTGTCAGAATAACGGCGACATCGAACGGAAAAACCGCCGTTTGCATGATCAGAGTCGAAAATGTTTTCAGCGAGCTGAAGCTCATAACAAGTGAAAGAAAGACTGTGTTCGTTGGAAACTATGAACAGATAGAATATGAATTTGTCGGCGTTGATCCGACAAAACCCGTCACAGGCGAAAACGCCGTGCTTTTCACATCGAGCGATCCGTCGGTCGCTTTTGTTGACGGTCAGGGACTCGTCACCCCGAAAAAAGAAGGCTCCTGCACAATTACTCTCGTTTGCGGAGCTTCAACCAAAACCATAAAGCTGACCGTTGTCAAAGCTCAGCCGGTTGAAAAATTCGTTACGATTGACATTCCGACATATGTCACGGTTGGCGTCTCTGTCAGAGCTTCGGTGCTGGTTTACCCCACGACAGCCACTTCAAGGGAGGTCGAATGGAGCTCGGCCGATGAAAGCATCGCCACAGTGACAAATGTCGGAACAGACGCATCTTCCGCCGCCACGGCGAGCATAAAGGGCGTCAAGGCGGGTACTACGACGATAACATACAAAGCGACAGACGGAAGCGGCATCTCCGGCTCGTTCGTTATAACGGTCAACCCTCTTGTTTCAAGTCTGAAGCTCAACAAAAAGAACATAATTGTTTATATCGGCGATGAAGGCTCTTTCAAGATTTCGGCGACCATTCTTCCCGCCAACGCCGGCAATCAGATTCTGACATGGGTATCGAGCGACGAGAGCGTTGCGAGAGTGACAAACGGCCTTGTAACGGTCAACACTGTCGGCACCTGCGAAATTTCCGCATACACAACGGACGGCTCGGGACTTTCCGACACCTGCAAACTGACAGTCGTCGGCGGCACGCAGAACATGACGATGAGCAAATCGTCAGCTAAGCTCAAGGTCGGCGACAAGCTGCAGCTGAGCTGCGATGTTGAGACGACAGAAGCCGACTACAAGGCGGAGACATGGAAAACCTCCGACTCCGCGATAGCCGAGGTCACCAAGGACGGTCTTGTGACGGCTAAAAGGCCGGGTACGGTCGTTGTCACCGCAGTCGCATTCGACGGGCAGGAAGCCGAATGCGTCATAACCATAACCGCCGATCTCAAGGGAATAAAGCTCCCGTCGTCAATCACAATGGCGATAGGCAAGGAAAAAACCATGTCGGTGACATATGATCCGTCATATGCGACAAACAAAAATGTCACATGGCGTTCAAGCGACACCGGAGTTATAATCATTGATAGCAGCGGCAAGATGTATGCCGCAGGAACGGGCACATCAACGGTAACGGCCGTTTCGCAGGACGGCGGCTTTGTGTCCTCCTGCAAGGTGACGGTCATCAGGCCCGTTACCTCGGTCGATATCAGCAAGAGCAGCTACACACTGACTATCGGAGAAAAAGAATCGGTCAAGCTCTCGGCTTCCGTCAAGCCCTCTAACGCCACGCTGAAAACAGTCAGGTGGTCATCGTCAAACCAGAAGGTTGCGAAGGTTTCTCAGACAGGCATAGTCACGGCAGTCGGGCCGGGAACAGCAAATATAACCGTCACCACCGACGACGGCGGCTACAAGATATCATGCCGCATAGTCGTTATCCAGCCGCTCAAGGGAGTCAAGTTCAAAAATTCAAAGGAGACATTCTATGTCGGCAAGGAAGACACCCTCGACATGGTGTTCACCCCGGCAAACGCCTCCGACAAAACATTCACATGGAAGTCATCGGATAAAAGCGTTGCGAAAGTCAACTCAAAGGGCGTCGTCACCGCAGTGTCAACGGGCAGCTGCACTATAACCGCCAAGAGCAACGACGGCGGGTACACGGCCAAATGCAAGCTGACGGTAATCAAGAAGGTCTATCCGAAATCCGTTGATCTCAATGTTGATAAAACAAAGCTTGAAGCCGGAAAAACGCTCCAGCTCAAAGCTACCGTACATCCGGGCAATTCATCAATAAAGTCGGTCGAGTGGTCGTCAAGCGACAAGGATATTGCGACGGTCAACTCAAAGGGCCTTGTGACAGCGAAAAAGGGCGGAACAGTCACGATAACCTGCAAGACAAAAAGCGCAGGCAAGAAGGTCAGCTGCCGGATCACCGTCACGCAGAAAGTGAGCGGAATCAGTCTGAGCGCATCGGCAATGACGCTCACGACGGGCAAGACCAAGACTCTGACGGCAACCGTTTCACCGTCCGGTGCGACAAATAAGGAGATCAAGTGGTATTCCGGCGACAAGAGCATCGCAAAGGTCGATTCAAAGGGAACCGTCACTGCGGTCAGAGCCGGAACGGTATATATCACCGCAAAATCAAAGAGCAACTCAAAGGTACTCGCAAGGTGCAAGGTCACCGTCATTCAGGCGCCGACGAGAATAACGATAGATTTTGATGAATCGACAATGAAACGCGGCTCCAAGATGACGCTGACCGCGAAGGTCGGCCCGTCAAACAGCTATGACAAGTCGGTCACATGGTCATCGAGCAAGACCTCGGTTGCAAGAGTCTCTTCAACGGGCGTTGTCACCGCAATCAGCGCAGGCACGGCAAATATCATCTGCAAGAGCAATGTCAATGATAATGTTAGGGCGGTTTGCCTTGTAACGGTCGAGGAGCCGGTCAGAGGCATTTCGCTTTCGGTCAACAGAATGACGCTGACGACCGGAAAGACCAAAACTCTCTCATATGTTATCACACCGTCCTATGCGACAAACAAAAAGGTCACCTATAAGACCAGCGACAGCGATGTTGTCAAGGTCAGCAAGAAGGGCGTTGTCGAAGCTGTCGGACCGGGAACGGCGACAGTAACGGTCAGAACAAACGACGGATATTTTGTCGATAAATGCAAGGTCACGGTCATTGAGCCGGTTATTTCGATAAAGCTCAGCAAGACCAAAATGACGCTTGATATCGCCGAGAGCAAGACAATAAAGGCAACTGTCAAGCCGAGCAACGCCACAAATAAAGAAGTGACATGGCGGTCGAGCAACAGCCTTATTGCCCGAGTCAGTCAAAGCGGCAAGGTAACGGCGCTCAAGCCCGGCAAGGTCATAATAACCTGCGCTTCTGATGACGGAATCAAGGCGACCTGCACGGTCACCTGCGTTATCGGCGTTGAGGCGGTCGAGCTTAACAAGTCGTCGGTCACAATGAAGAAGGGCGACTCAAAGCGGCTGAAAGCCACGATAGAGCCGAGTGACGCCACAATAAAGGATGTCACTTGGTACAGCTCGGATAAAAATGTTGCGACTGTCAGCGATGACGGCAAAATAAAAGCTGTTAAGAAGGGCACGGCTATCATCACCTGCAAGACCAAGCAGGGAGGATATAAAGCCACTTGCACGGTAACGGTCAAATAGGAAAATATCGGACAGGGCGAAAAAGTGAAAATCGCGATAGCCGCAAAATCAGAACAATTAAGGACGCTGCCTTTGGCAGCGTCCTTTTCTATATATAATCTTATAAACATATTATTTGCCCGAAGCGAGTCTGACATATCTCTTGAAGAACGCAACGCAGTCCTCAACGCACTCGACAGGGAGTCTTTCGTTTGTTCCGTGAGTTGTGAGAAGAAGCTCAGAGCTCGCTCTGAACGGAGCGTAGCGATAGATATTTTCGCATATAGGCTGATAATGATAAGCGTCAGTGCCGCCCATGACGAGGAACGGAGCGACTATCGCGTTCTCATTTTCGGCGAGAGCCAGCCGCTTGATTATATTGAAGCAGCGGGAGTCGGTCGGCGAGAAAGACGACGGATTTTTGCCCTTGACGAGCTTAACCTCGATATCTTTGTTGCGGACAACCTTTTTGATATGCTTTTCAACATCCTCAACTGTTGTTCCGGGCATCATTCTGAAGTTGGCTGTTATTGAGGCCTTCTGCGGCAGAACATTTGCGGTCGGGCTTCCCTCAGCCATTGTGATTCCCGTTGTGGTGCGGACAAATGACGCCGCAGGCGGAATCTGCGTCATTACGGCTTTCATCACCGGCTTCAGAAGTCTGAGGTTGCAGGTGACGAGTCTTGCGGGATATGTGCAGTTTTTGCCGATTTCGGAGAAAAGCTCAAAAACATTTTCGGAGATATTTGCTTTGAACTGATGATTTTCAATATCCTTGATAACATCAGCGAGTTTTCCTATTGCCGTGTGCTTGGGCGCCTGAGAGGAGTGACCGCCCTTGCCTCTGACCGAAATCTCAAAGTCGGCATAGCCCTTTTCGGCGATACCGATGCCTGCGAGGATCTTGTTGTTGATAACGCCCTTGATATTAACGGGGAGCATTGCGCCGCCCTCATCGAGAACGCTGTCGAGATGTACGCCGCGGGATTTGAGCGTGTCGACGATTTTCATTGCGCCGCTGTCAATGGTTGACATGACCTCCTCGTTTTCGCCGAACAGAAGATAGACATCGCGCTCGGGCTCAAAGCCCTCCTCAAGAAGAGTTTCAACCGCTTCCATGACTGCGATGAGGTGGTTTTTCATATCCAGCGCGCCTCTGCCCCAGATGAATTCGCCGTCATCAAAACCGTCAAATGCGGGGTGAGTCCAGTCGTCCTCAGTGCCGTCCTCAAGGGGAACAACATCCTGATGGCTCAGAAGAGCAATGGGATCAAGCGAAGGATCCTTGCCCTTCCAGCGGAAGATGAGGTTTGCCCGGCCGACAGTCTCAAGAGAGAGATTCTGAGATATCAGCGGATAGGCCGACAGAAGAAACTCGCGGAACTTATCAAATTCAGCCCAGTCGGTTTCTTCGGGATTGGCGTGTGATATTGTTTTTATCCTTATTGCCTCGCTTAAATGCTTGCGGTATCTTTCGGGGTTAACATTTTCTTTTTCAAAAACCTCGTGTTCAACTTTTTCGGGCACAAAGCGCGCGGCTCTGACCATATTAACTGCGGTCAATGCGCCGACAGCGCCGAGTGCAGCATATCTTTTTTTCATAAATTCTTCCTGCCTTTCCAGATATTATGTAGATTATACCGCCTGCGGGAGGAAAAAACAATAGCCGTGCGACAAAAAACACTTGTATCTGCCTAAGAAACCGAGTTAATATAAATTTACTTATTGACATATAAGACACAGTGTGATAAAATGTCGGGAAAATAATTATAACAATTTGTAATTATTATAATAAAACCACGCAAAGCGCTTCGACTTATTATATATGTATTTTCCGCTGTTTATTCAGAGGAATGGAAAATAAAGCGAATATAAAAAATCGGAACAGACGATAATATCAGAAAAGATAACAGGGGAGGAAGAAAAAATGGACGGAATAATTGATGTCGGAGGAGGTCTTCGCGATATCTACGGCGCGGGAGTTTTCGACAGACTGATCGACGACGGCATAGAATTTGAATACTGCATAGGCGTTTCTGCGGGAAGTGCAAATGTGGCGTCATATATAGCCGGTCAAAAGGGCAGGAACTATAATTTTTACACAAAATATCCGCTTGACCGCGAATATATGAGCTTTCATAATATCATCAGGAAAAAGACATATCTTGATCTTGACTATATTTACGGCGAGCTGAGCAACAGCGGCGGACTTGATCCTCTGGATTATGAAAAGTTTTCAGAGTATGCAGGTGAGTTCTATGTAGTAGCGACTGACGCATACAGCGGAAAACCGACTTATTTCGGCAACAGCGATATGTCAAAGGACGATTACTCTGTTCTGAAGGCATCATCCTGTCTTCCGGTTTTCTGCCGCGTCTGCAAGATCGGAGAGAACGAATATTATGACGGCGGACTGTCAGATCCGGTGCCGCTCGAAAAAGCGATAGACGACGGGTGCGACAGAATAGTGCTGATATTGACAAAGCCGATCGCACCTGTTGAAAAGAACAGGCGCGACCTCGCTGGCGCAAGAGCTATCGAGCGGAAATATCCGCTTCTTGCCAAGACGATGAGAGAGCATAACGGCAGATATAACGAAGCGGTCAGCCGCGCGCAGAAATTGCAGGAGGAGGGCAAGGTCCTTATAATCTGCCCTGATGATGTTGGCGGAGTCGGAACGCTGACAAAAGACAAGGCGAAGCTCGACGCCTTATATGAAAAGGGTTATTCCGACGGCGGAAAAATAAAGTCGTTTTTATCGGCAAAAACCGCCAGCTGAAGAAATCCGGCGTTTAAAATCAAAACCACCCGTCACAAAATTCGGGTGGTTTTAATTTTTGCCTTACGGATACTGCCCCGAAACGGCAGTCTTATTTTTTTGCTTTGACGAACGGCAGGGTGTTCAGCCGTTCATCATTGCGAAGTTCTTTTTGTTTGAAGCGTAAAGCTGCTTGTAAACCTTGTAGTTCTTATCGTATACAGCCTTGTTTTCCTTGTTCGGCTTATATACCTTATCGGCTTTGACGAGCTTATCCGCTTCGTTTATATCCTTGATAATGCCGAGACCGGCGGCAACAACGACAGCCGCGCCGACTGCGCCGACATTCTGGGGAGACGGAACGGTTTCAATTGTCTTTCCCGTGCAGTCCGCGAGGATCTGGCAGGTCGTTTCTCCCAAGGCTCCGCCGCCGACGAATCTGACCGTGTCGGAGGTTCTGACCTTTTTATCCTGAGCCTCGATAAACCATCTCATGTGGAAGCATACGCCTTCGACGACGGCACGGATAAGGTCGCTCTTGCCTGTTTCGAGATTCATGTTGAAGAAAGTCGCTCTTGCGTTCGGGTCCTCAAACGGGCAGCGGTTTCCGTGGAACCAGGGGGTGAAGATAACTCCGTTTGAGCCTGCGGGAACCTGCTTTATAACATCCTGAAGATAGGAATACAGCGAGGTATAAACGCTCTCGGGATCTTCGGCGACATGGTGCTTTTCAAGATAAATGCCTATCTCGTCGAGCGCAAGATGATCCTTGACCCACTCAACGCACTTTCCGGCTGTTTCAAGCTCGGCGAAATAGTTTGAGGTCGTTGAGGAGGCGCCGACGATGGCGGCTATCATTGCGGAGGTGTCAACCATTATTTTCGCGGGAACAACGGTCGATACCCAGCCCGAAGTGCCCATATATATGTGAGTGCTGCCCATTGCCGAAGCGCCCGCTCCCACGCCGATGAGAGACGCGTCTCCGCCTCCGCCGAACACGGGAGTTCCGGCTTTGAGACCAAGCTCGCCGGCCGCTTTTTCGGTCAGTCCGCCGACAATATCCGTCGATTTGATGATTTCCGGCATATGGTCAATGTTTACGCCGCACATTTTGCACATTTTAGGGCTCCACGCCTGCTTTTTGATATCATAGAGCAAAGTTCCGAAAGCCGAATCCTGCGTCATAACGAATTTATCCGTCATGCGGCAGATGAGAGCCTCCTTGACATCAAACCATTTGTAGACTCTTTTGAAGTTTTCCGGCTCGTTGTTTTTGACCCAGTTATATTTCCAGATGGGATCCTTGACCGAGGAGGAGACAGCGCCTGTTATCAATAACGACGGGATGAGCTTCTTTATGTTCGCTCCGGCTATCTGAAGGCCGTAGGACATTCCCTCCTTCAGCTCTTTTCTCGCTCTCTGATCCATATAGCTCATGGCTCGTCTGACATGTCTGCCCTCTTTGTCAACGAGAACGAGGCCCTGCATCTGAGAGCAAAAGGATATTCCGTCTATGACTGCGGGATCGACTCCGCTTTTTTCAATGACGGCTTTTGTCGTCTCGCACATTGCGCTCCACCATTCGTCGGGGTCCTGCTCCGCACCGCCGTCCGGCAAGACATAGAGCTTATAGCCCGCCATGGCGTCGGCAACGAGACGGATCTTTTCGTCAATCTCAAAAAGGCAGGTCTTGACTCCTGTCGTTCCGATGTCGTAAGTGATTGCGTGCTTCATGTTTTTTCATCCTTTCGATAAAGCCTTCGGAGAAACGCTCCGTCGGACTGAGTTTATTAATCCCTCGGCTCAAGAGCCGCTTTGACAAACTTGAGAAAGCTTTCAACGGCGAGCTCGTCGTTTTCAAAAACATCGTTTCCGGCGAAGGTTTTGAAACGCTCGCTGTAATAGTCGCAGGTATAGGTGAACTGGATCACCATAATAAGATTATCGAGAAGAAACGCCGCCATTTTCGGATCTATATCCTTTCTGATCTCGCCGTTTTTCTGACCGGTGATTATAGTGTTGATATAGACCTCAGCCGATATCGACTCAAGCTTTCTCGACAGGGTATGCACCAACTCGGCGTTGCTTTCGGCTGTTATCTCATAATAAAGCTTGACGAGATCGGGCTGCTTTCTGGAATAATCGACAGCTGTTCTTATCAGCCTTTCGAGCTTTACCATAACATCCTCGTTGCTTGAGGATATCTCGTTGAAAACGGATTCCAGAGCGTTTATCCCGTTGTGGACGGTGGTCAGGAACAGGTCGCTCTTGCTGTCGAAGTATTTATAAAGCGAGCCGACGCTGACGCCTGAACGCCTGGCAATAGTGTTTATGTTGGCGCTTTCATATCCCTTTGTCGCAAATTCATTGAGAGCGACGGAAAGTATCTTGTCCTTCTTTTCACTTGAAATATTATCAAAGGTCGGCTTGTGAAAAACTTTTCTTTCTTCCATATCTTCCTCACTGTGTGAAAGCCGGAGCTTCCACGGATATAATATTAAACTATATTTTAACATCTAATCCGCCGGATTTCAAGAGCGGGTATTATAAAATATGTATTAAGCCTCTGCGGACTTCACATCAGAAGAAGCAGAGTCATCGCTTCTTCGAGAGAGGAATATATCCGCTCAAGGTCCGACAGCGGCAGGGGATTTTCGCCTCTGCCGATTTCAAATGTGAAAGCGGGCTTTGAAAATTCCGAGATGAACCAGTCCTTGAAGCCGGCATAGGACGCAAGGCCGCTGTTTTCGACCGTTTTATAGCCGCAGGAGCAGGCGAGTATTTTCGCCATCATCTGCGATTTCGCCGGTTCTTTCCCGTTAAAGGCGCAGTATATTTCCTCTCCCTGAGAGTGAAAGGCGGCGGCGGTGCGGAATTTTTTCCGCCTGCAAAGTTCTGTGACGGCTCTTGTTTCCGGTTCGCTTTCGGGCGAAAAGCCGCCGAACTGTCTCGGCGCGCTTGAGAGGATTCCGTTTTCTATTTCGAGCAGCCTCTCCTTTTTCCATTCCGCGTCAAAGTTATGGTTCAGGTCGACGCCTATCGAATTGGCGTTCCAGCGAGAATAGTCGTCGCAGGGTATCTTCTCCGTTATGTGGCGCATATTGCCGGCGCCCTCAAGGCCTCTGACCGCAATTTCCGTGCCGTCCGGATTGAGACACGGAACGAATGTCACACCGAATTTGTTCATAAGAGCCGATATCCTGACGGACGAAACGAAGCCGTCTTCGGCGACGCTGCGGCAAAGCGTCTCGATATATTTATATATGACAAGACAGGTCAGCCATTCGCAGCCGTGAACGCCGCCGATTATCAGAGTGCTGTTCAGCTCATTTCCGAGAGAGAGCGAAAATATTCCTCTCCCGGTGTAGGTCCTCCCGATAACGCCTGAGCGCAGAAAGTCGTATTTTTCCGTCAGCTTTTCAACGAAAAGCCGGCTGATGTCATAATTAAAGCCGCCTGAAAAATCAAGCATAGCGTCTCCTTTCCGACCGCCGGCCAGTTTTAAGCAGGAGCCTGAGCGTACCGCAGAAATCGCTTCGGCAGAATAACGGCAGTCTATTATTTCAGATATATGCGGGCAGAATAAGGCCTATGACCGAGATTGACAAAACAGGTGATAAAATATATAATCTTGTGGAAATAATATCGGAAGTGATTGTTATGGATTTTGATGAGAAAACTCTGAATGAAAAAGTCGTTTTCAGCGGCAGGATAATTACGGTCAACAGCGACGAGGTGCTGCTTCCGAACGGAAGGACCTCAAAGCGCGAGGTCGTCTATCATCACGGCGGAGTCTGCGTCGTTCCGCTGACGGAAAATAACGAGCTGCTCATGGTCAGACAGTTTCGCTATCCTTACCGCGAGGTGATACTTGAGCTGCCGGCGGGAAAGCTTGAGCGGGGCGAGGATCCCTATGACGCCGGACTTCGCGAGCTCGACGAGGAGGTCGGCGTGACGACCGGAGAAATGCGCTCTCTCGGCCGGTTTTATCCCACGCCGGGCTATTGCAGCGAGATAATTCACATATATCTTGCCGAAAATCTGACAGCGACGCACCAGCATCTCGATGAGGACGAGTTTCTTTCAGTCGAAAAAATACCGCTTGAAAAGGCGCTCGGAATGGTTATGTCCGGCGAAATAACCGACGGAAAAACGCAGACGGCGATACTCAAGACCGCAATGCTGAAAGGGATGACGATATGAGATTTATTTTAGCGTCGGCTTCTCCGAGAAGAAAAGAGCTTCTCACAAACGCCGGCTTTGAATATGAGGTACGCCCGGCCGACATCGAGGAGAGAGTGCCGGACGGAACGCCGGTATCGGCGGTTGCGGAAACGCTCGCAATGCAGAAAGCCGTGAGCGTGCTTGAAAAAGAAAGCGACGCGGTTGTTTTAGGCTCCGACACGATAGTCGTTCTCGGCGGAAAGATTCTCGGAAAGCCGCACTCACGGGAAGAAGCGGCCGAAATGCTGGCTGCGCTTTCGGGCAGAGAGCATCAGGTCTACACGGGGCTTTGCGTCTGCTCAAAGGATAAGCTCCGCTCGCTGACAAGCTGCACGAATGTCTGCTTTCATACCCTTTCAGAAAAGCTGATAAACGCCTATGTCGACACGGGCGAGCCGATGGATAAGGCCGGAGCCTACGGCGCTCAGGGGCTTGGAAGCATGCTAATCAGAAAAATTGACGGCGACTTTTTCACGGTCATGGGGCTGCCCGTCGCCGAGGCGGCGAGACTGCTCTCTGAGTTCGGAATAAAGGGCGCTCTGCCTTTTGAGGAATAGGCGTTTTGCCGCCGGCAATATGTTTAGACCGCATATTTCATGTCAACAATAATACGGACGCATTTATGGGAAATTTTTGAAATCGCTTTAAGTTTTTTGCCGTATCCTATTGAATTACAAATCTGTTTATACTATAATAATTGTGTATGTTAAAATAAATGGGATATGTACAAAGAAGGGAGATATAACATATGTTATTTTCACAGGATATAGGCATAGATCTCGGTACCGCCAACACACTCGTTTTCGTTAAGGGCAAGGGTATCGTTATCCGTGAGCCTTCGGTCGTTGCGGTCGATGTGAGAACTAATCCGAAAAAGGTCGTTGCCGTCGGAACGCAGGCCAAAGAGATGATAGGCCGTACCCCCGGCTCGATAACGGCGATGCGTCCGCTCAAGGACGGAGTCATCGCAGACTTTGATGTCACAAGCGAAATGCTTAAAAAATTTATCAGCAGAGCTATCAGCTCTTCACCTTTCAATAAAGCGAGAGTCATGATCTGCATTCCCTCGGGCGTCACCGAGGTCGAGCGCAGAGCCGTTCATGACGCCGCAAGATCGGCGGGCGCAAAATATGTCAGCCTTATTGAGGAGCCGATGGCGGCGGCTATCGGAGCCGGACTTCCCGTCAGTGAAGCGACAGGCAGCATGGTCGTCGATATCGGCGGCGGAACGGCCGAGGTTGCGGTCATATCTCTCGGCGACATTGTCACCTCCCGCTCGGCGAGAGTCGCGGGCGACAATTTCGACGCTTCGATAATCGCTTATATCAAGAAAAAATATAATCTTCTTATCGGCGAGAGAACCGCCGAGGATATCAAGATAAAGATAGGCTCCGCTTATCCCTATGAGGGCGAGGGCGTTATGGAGGTCAAGGGCAGAAACCTGCTCGACGGACTGCCGAAGAACATCACCGTTTCAAGCGAGGAAATCAGAGAGGCTCTGGCGGATCCCGTCAATCAGATCCTTGACGCTATCAGAGCCACGCTTGAGAAAACTCCCCCCGAGCTTGCGGCGGATATAATCGACCACGGCATTATGCTCACGGGCGGCGGCGCTCTTCTCAGAGGCCTTGACAAGCTCATCAGCAAGGAGACAAAAATGCCCGTTCACATAGCGGAAAATCCCCTCGACTGCGTTGTCGACGGAACAGGCATATGCCTTGAGTCAAACGCACTCGACATAGTGTCAAAATCATATAACTCATAAATAAAACAAGAGGCTGAAGACGGGCGCAAAAGCCTTTCTTCAGCTTATCTGCCGTTTAAGGCAGTTTTATCAAAAGAAGCAGGAGAATGATATGCAGCAGTTATTGAAAAGCAAGAGATTCAAAGCCTTTCTGTGCATTATTGCGGCGCTTTTGATCGGCGTGATACTTGCCGCCGTGACGAATTCAAAATCTTCGCCGGCCGGCAGCGTGTTCGGCACCGTCATGCAGCCGATTCAGAAGCTCTCGGCTCTCGTGTCGGAGAAAATGGCCGGGTTCAACATGAAATTTCAGTCAAGCAGCAGATATATTGAGGAGATCGACGAACTGAAGAAACAGGTTGAAGCCTATGAAAACGAGCTTGTTGACTATGAGCAGACAAAAAAGAAGCTCAACTCATATTCAAAGATGCTCGAAATAAAGGAAGAAAATCCCGATTATAAGCTGTGTCCGGCGAATATAATAGGCAAGGATTCGCTCGACGCATTTTATTCGTTTGTGATAGACAAGGGCTCGTCTGACGGAATCAGCGTTAATGATCCCGTGGTTTACGGCAGTTATGTCGTCGGCGTCGTTCACAGCGTCAAAGCGACATATTCCGTCGTCTGGACGGTGCTCAACCCCAAGGTCAACATCAGCGCTATCGAGACGAGAACGAGAGAGTCGGGCTACACCACGACAACGGCGGAGCTTTCACTTTCGGGCAAGTGTATGCTATCGGGCCTCGATAAAGACACACAGATATCAATCGGCGGAATAGTCTGCACCTCAGGCGTCGGCGGAATATATCCCAAGGGGCTTATTATAGGAAAAACAGTCGATATAGCCGACAACAAATACGATATCAGCCTTAACGCGGTCATAGAGCCGGGAGTTGATGTGACTGAGCTTGAGGATGTTTTCGTTATCACCGATTTTAAGGAGCAGGGAGTTTCCGGCCCTGATGAAAATGATGAATAAGGGCGGTGGCTCAGGATGCATTTCGCGGAAAACAAGGAAGACTACAAAAGAGGGATCATCTTCGTCCTGCTGATATTGTTCACGGCAATTTTACAAAATACTAACGGTTTGTTTCCGAGAATAGGCAATGCGTCGGCTATGCTGTTACTGCCGCTCGTGATAAGCATTGCAATGTTTGAAAGAGATCTGGCCGGAATGCTGTTCGGCCTTTTCGCCGGCTTTGTCTGGGATTTTTATTCCGCTCATATCGATGGATACTACATAATATTCCTGACCTGCGCCGGATACGCCTGCTCATATCTTATCAGCAGATATATGCGCAACAATATAGTCACTGCAATGGTTTACAGCTCGGTTCTTTCGCTTTTGTGCGTCACGCTTTACTGGCTGTTCTTCGTTGTTTTCAATTCGGTTGAGGGCGCGTGGCTGCTGTATTATCGGGTGTACCTTGTCAGCGCCGCATATACTGTCGCACTGACGCCGCTTTACTATTACTTTGTCAGGGCAATAGCGCTTAAATTCAGAAAGGTCCGTGAGCAGCAGGCCTTATAAGGCCGGAAAGAGAGATAAAATGGAACCCAAAAAGCTAAACAGAAGAAACAAAATAATAATCGGCTTCGTTATTGCCGTTTTTGTTCTTTTCGGAGCCAATCTGTTCAGAATACAGGTCCTGAACGCCGACGCCTCGGGTGAAAAGGCGGTCAAGGCGTCAACGGTCAAGGTCGAGGCGGCCAGAGGCGAGATCTATGACAGGAACGGAAAGGTGCTCGTCACAAACAAACAGATAAATTCGCTGATATTCGAGGCGGATTATTTTCCGGGCCAGAAAGAAATGGAAAGCCGGATAGAGATAATCGACTCTCTGATAAATCTCTTTGACGAAAGCGGCGAGGAGTGGAACGACGATCTGCCGATAAAGCTGAAAGACGAAAAGGCAAAATTCATCAAGGACAGAGACTCGGATATAAGCTATCTGAAATCAAAGGATTTTCTCAATCTCAACGAATATGCGACCGCCGAAAACTGCCTTGACGCTCTCATCAGCCGTTACAGTCTCGAGTCTTATTCAAAAAAGCAGGCGAGAAAGATCGCTTCGGTCTGTTACGGAATGAAGAAAAATCTTTTTTCATCGTCGAATCCATATACCTTCGCGGACGAGGTCTCGAACGAGCTTATAGCGACAGTTAAGGAAAACAGTGAGTTTTACCGCGGAGTCGAGGTCAAGATAATAACCGAGAGGCAATACACCGACGGCTCGATAGCGCCGCACATAATCGGTGTTGTCGGCGCAATCAGCGCAGAAGAATACAAAGAGAAAAAGGACGAAGGCTATTCGATGACCGCAAACATCGGCAAGACGGGCATCGAGAAAAAATTTGAAAGCTACCTTCGCGGAACGGACGGTGAAAAATCAGTCGTCGTCAAGGCGGACGGCACAAAGGAAACGGTCTACACCAAAGAGCCGGTGAACGGCGGCGCAGTCATTCTCGCACTTGACAGCGATCTTCAGAAGAAAGCCCAGGATTCGCTTGAATACCTTGTCACGGAAAAGCTGAAGGATGTCAGAAGCTATCAGCTGGTCGGCTCGGTCGTCGTTCAGAAGATAGACGACGGCGATGTTCTTGCCTCGGCGAGCTATCCCACCTATAATCTCGACACCTACTGGGAAAACGCGGGCAAGCTGAATACCGACAAGTCGGCGCCGCTGTGGAACAGAGCGATACAAAGTACGTATACACCGGGATCGACGATGAAGCTTGCCGTCGCGATGGCGGGCCTTGAAGAAGGCGTAATAACAGGGCCGTCATATACGGTCACCTGCAAGCACTGGTACAGATATTACACCGGATACACGCCGAAATGTCTCGGCTATCACGGAAGGCAGAATGTTGTTGACGCACTGTATAACAGCTGCAATGTCTTTTTCTATGAGGTGTCGCGGCTTCTGGGCATTTCAAAGCTCAACGAATACTGCACCATGTTCGGACTCGGCAGCAAGACGGGCGTTGAGCTGAACGAGAGCGAGGGAACGCTCGACAGCGTTGATTCAAGAGCGGCGAGGGGCGAAACATGGACTCCCGGTCTGACGCTTCAGGCCGGAATCGGTCACGGCAACAACCAGTTCACACCCATGCAGCTTTGCTCCTATGTTGCGACAGTCGCAAGACGCGGAACGAGAAAGAGCGCGCATTTCGTCAAGAGCGTTATGTCGAGCGACTTTTCACAAACATTATATAAAACGCAGACTCAGGTCCTTTCACAGGCAAACTTCAAAGATTCGAGCTGGAAGCTCGTTGAGGAGGGAATGAGAAAGGTCGGCGATCATTACTTCAAAGACGCGGTTGTTCCTGTCTGCGCAAAAACGGGAACGACGACCGTCACCAAAACCATAAACGGCAAGAAGGTCGAGAGCAATAACGGTATTCTCGTTTGCTACGCTCCGGCCGACGATCCCGAGATAGCGATATCTCTCGTTATCGAGGGCGCAAGCGGTGGCGCCTCAACGGCTTCACTCGCCGTTGATATAATAAACGAATATTTCAAAAAATCGGATAAAGTCAACAGTCAGCAGAAATATGATGAATTGTTAGGATAGGGGAGAAAAAGGTGGCTCAGAAAATTCTTATCGCTTCAGGCAAGGGCGGCGTCGGCAAGACCTCCTGCGCAGTCGGAATAGGCAGGGCGCTGACTCAGACTATGGGCAGATCCGTTCTGCTTGTGGACGGCGATGTCGGGCTTCGCAGCCTTGATGTGCTTTTGGGCGTGAGCGACAGAATAGTTTATGACTGGGGCGATGTTATTTTCGACCGCTGTCTGCCGGCGGCTGCCGTCGTGCCATGCGGCGGCGTTGATCTTCTGACCTGTCCGCTGCAGTTCGACAGCGCTTTCACTCCGGAAAGCATGAGAAGAATGATGAATTTCTATGATAAAGACTATGACTTTATCATAATCGACGCTCCCGCCGGAATCGACGCAGGCTTTATGCTGTCAGCCTCGGTCGCGGACAGGGCGCTGATAGTTTCCACCGCCGACAGAGTCTGCGTCAGAAGCGCCCAGAGAGCGGGCGAAAAGCTCGAAGAAGCGGGCATTGAGGATATCAGACTGATAATCAACAGATTCAGAAAAAGATCGGTGTCGGCTAAAAAGCTGCTGAATATAGACGCGGTCATTGACGAAACGATGATCCAGCTCATCGGCGTTGTTCCCGAAGACGAGGATATCACCTTCGGCAGGGTATCCGAAAAAAAGAGCCAGATATCCTATCAGCCCTTTGTTAGAATATCAAGACGAATCCTAAGGCAGGAGGTCCCGTTATCGCTCAGCTTTTGAACGGGCTAAAAAGATAAAAAAGAAAACAATTAATTGTTGATTTATGTCAGAAAATTTGATATAATACACAATAATCCAAGGAAATATCGGCAAGAGACAAACGGAGGCTGATTATATGAATATTGCTTTGATAGCCCATGATGCCAAAAAGGAACTGATGACGCAGTTTTGTATTGCGTATTGCGGAATTCTGAGCCGTCACTCCCTTTGCGCAACTGGAACGACCGGAAAGATAGTCAGCGAGGCTACCGGACTTCATATCGTGAAATATCTCAGCGGTTCACAGGGCGGCGACCAGCAGATCGGCGCAAGAATCGCCTGCAACGAGATAGATCTTCTTCTGCTTTTCAGAGATCCTCTTAATCCCAAGCCGGGCGAGCCGAGCGACTCGAATCTTGTCAGGCTTTGCGATGTTCACGATATCCCCGTTGCCACGAACATAGCAACGGCGGAGGCGCTGATTCATTCTCTTGAAAGAGGCGATCTCGACTGGCGGAATATCGTCCACCAATCGGGCAGATAAATATAAAGGATAAAATATAACCGTATCGGTGAAGCAGAGGAGTAGACGCCGGTTTTCGTTTCAGAGAGAGGCCGTTCGGTGCGAGGCCCCGCGAAAAAGCGTTGAAGACACTGCGGAGATACCGTCTGCGGCTCACGAAAAGCCGCTTAAACGAGCGGCCGCAAAAATGCGGCAAATAGGGTGGTACCGTGGAGCTCTGGCTTCATCCCTTGTTATGATGTGAATTTTCACGCAGGGGATGGAGCTTTTTCTTTTCCCGCCACCGGAATTTTGGAGGTTGACAAAATGGCACTTGTGACAAAAGCAGTGAAAGGCACGCAGGATATACTGCCGGGCGAAAGCTTTAAGATCCAATATATAGAAGCCACAGCGCTGGATATAGCCAAGGCCTACGGCTTCAGGGAGATCAGAACGCCCGTCTTTGAGCACACCGAGCTTTTCAGCCGGGGCGTCGGCGACACGACGGATGTCGTTCAGAAAGAAATGTATACTTTTGATGATAAGGGCGGAAGATCAATAACCCTCAGACCGGAGGGAACGGCCGGAGCGATAAGGGCTTTTCTTGAACACGGCCTTTTCAACGAGCCGCTTCCGCAGAAGCTGTGTTATCTGACAAGCTGCTACCGCTATGAAAAGCCGCAGGCGGGCCGGCTGCGCGAGTTTCACCAGTTCGGCGTTGAGTGCGTCGGAACTGCGTCCCCCGCGGCGGATGCGGAAGTGATATCGCTTGCGAAGGATCTGTTCGACTTTCTGGGCGTGAACGGTCTGAAGCTTGAGATAAACTCTATAGGCTGCCCCGAATGCCGGAAGAAATATTACGAAGCGCTCAGAGCGTATTTTTCAGATTATAAGAGCGAGCTTTGCGAGACCTGCCTCGGCAGACTTGAAAGAAACCCGATGAGAATACTCGACTGCAAGAGCCCCGTCTGCGGAAAGATAAGCGCCGGCGCTCCAAAGATAACTGATTATCTCTGCGACGACTGCCGGGATCATTTTGAAAAGGTTCAGGCATATCTTGATGCGATAGATATAGAATACACGGTCAACCCGAGAATAGTCAGAGGCCTTGATTATTACACAAGGACCGTTTTCGAGTTCGTTTCGACCGAGATCGGCGCGCAGGGCACGGTCTGCGGCGGCGGAAGATACGACGGCCTTTGCGAGGAGCTGGGCGGAGCGAAAACTCCGGCTCTGGGCTTTGCGATGGGCATTGAGCGGCTGATGCTTCTCATGGAGAAGCAGAAAACGGAGTACCCTGCGGAGCAAAAATGCAATCTTTATATAGCTTCGACGGGCGACGGAGCGCTGAAAAAGGCGATGCAGATAACAACGCAGCTTCGCCGTGACGGAATGAGCGTTCAGTTCGATGTCGCCGGAAGATCGGTCAAGGCTCAGATGAAATACGCCAATAAGCTGGGTGCGGAATTCACCATGGTGCTCGGCGACGACGAAATTTCAAGCGGTACGGCAAAGCTTAAAAATATGCAGACCGGCAAAGAGACGCAGGTCACTCTTGACACATTCGTTGATGATTTTATGAATATAGCGATAGAGCAGAGCATGGCGGCCCTTCAGGAAAGCTTTGAAATAGACGAAAGCATTGACATCAGTTCAATAATCGGAAATAAGTTTTAAGAGAGGTTTTATAAATGGATTTTATGACAGGACTTAAAAGAACGCACTACTGCGGCACTCTCAGACCCGAAGATATCGGCAAACAGGTCGTTGTCGCCGGCTGGGTGCAGAGACAAAGAGATCTCGGCTCTCTGATCTTCATAGATCTGAGAGACCGCTCGGGCATCGTTCAGCTCGCGTTTGACGACAGCACAGAAAAGGAGATATTCGACAAGGCGTTCACCGCGAGAAGCGAATATGTTCTCATGGCCCAGGGACTCGTCCAGGAGAGAAGCAGCAAAAATTATGAGATTCCGACGGGTGAAATCGAAATCAAGGTCACGGATCTGCGTGTGCTTTCAAAGAGCGAAACGCCGCCCTTCGAGATCGTTGAAAATTGCCAGACGAGCGAGCTGACAAGACTTAAATACAGATATCTTGACCTTCGCCGCCCCGACCTTCAGAGAAACATTCTCATGAGGCACAAGATCACAAAGATCACCCGCGATTATTTCGATGAAAACGGCTTTATTGAAATTGAAACGCCCATGCTCATCAAGTCCACCCCCGAGGGAGCGAGAGACTTTATCGTGCCGTCAAGAATACATAACGGCTCGTTCTATGCTCTTCCGCAGTCGCCTCAGCTTTATAAGCAGCTTTCGATGGTCGCCGGCTTCGACAGATATATGCAGATTGCCCGCTGCTTCCGCGACGAGGATCTCAGAGCCGACCGCCAGCCGGAATTCACTCAGGTCGATGTTGAGATGAGCTTCGTCGATATGGAGGATGTTCTCAAAATCGGCGAGGGCTATATGAAGCGTGTGTTCAAGGAGGCTCTCGGCGTCGACATACAAACGCCGCTGCCGAGAATGACCTATAAGGAGGCTATGGAGCGCTACGGCTCCGATAAGCCCGACACGAGGTACGCTATGGAGCTTTATGATATCAGCGACATAGTCGAAAACTGCGGATTCTCAGTGTTCACCTCGGCAATTGAGAATAAGGGCAGCGTCAGAGCCATCACGGCTAAAAACGCAGTTTCGGTCCTGACAAGAAAGGAAATTGATAAGCTCGTTGACACCGCAAAGGGCATCGGCGGAAAGGGAATTGCATGGATAAGGCTCAATGAGGACGGCTCCATTTCATCATCTTTTGCAAAGTTCATGAGCGAGGACGAAATGAAAGCCATTCTCGAAAGGGGAGACGCAAAGCCCGGCGATGTCGTTCTTGTCGTCGCTGACGCAAAGAACAGCATCGTGTTCACAGTTCTCGGCGCTATCCGCCAGATAATCGCCAAGAAGCTCGACATTATCCCCAAGGATAAATATAATCTTCTGTGGATCGTTGAATTCCCGTTCTTTGACTGGGATGAGGAGCTTCAGCAGTTTGTCGCTATGCACCATCCGTTCACGGCTCCGCTTGACGAGTGCCTTGATTATCTTGAAACAGACAAGGCGAATGTCAGAGCCAAGGCATATGACCTTGTTCTCAACGGAATAGAGCTTTGCTCAGGCTCGATCCGTATCACAAACCCGGAGCTTCAGGCGAGGATATTCACTCTGCTCGGACTTTCCGACGAGGAGGCGCAGCAGAAGTTCGGCTATCTTCTTGACGCGTTCAAATACGGAGCACCCCCGCACGGCGGATTCGGCATCGGCCTTGACAGACTTTGCATGCAGATGCTCCGCTGTGAGACGCTGCGCGATGTTATAGCCTATCCCAAGGTTCAGAATGCCAGCGAGCCGATGACGGACTGCCCGTCGCCCGTCGGCGACGATCAGCTCGTTGATCTCGGAATAAAGCTGATAGACGAGAAATAAGCTTTATATAATATTACGCTCCGCACGGACTGCTGTGATGCAGTCCGTGCGGAGTGTTGTTTTCTGACCGCCTGACGGTGAAAAAGAGTGACTCCGCTTTTTATATATAAAATTCCGGCGGACGATTAAATTCCTCCGCCGGAACAGCAATGATATTAAGATTTTTCGTCAGCCGCTGCAGGAGTATCCGCCGTCAACGACGACCGATGTTCCGTTTATAAAGTTAGCGTAATTGGACGCAAGGAAGAGCACCGAGCCGACAATATCGTCGGCGTTGGCCAGGCGCTTCATCGGGTTGCGCATGGTAACATAGGCAAGCCATCTCTCGTTCTTTTTCGTTTCCGCGATAAGCGGGGTGTCAACAAAGCCCGGGCAAACGCAGTTGACCTGGATTCCGAACCTTGCCCACTCGGCGCCGAGGGATTTTGTCATCTGCAAAACGCCGCCCTTGCTTGCGCTGTAAGCGACTGCGCTCGGTATTCCCATAATTCCACCGAGAGAACACATATTGATTATTCTGCCATGCTTCTGAGGGATCAAAAATGCGTTGGCGATCGCCTGCGACATGAAGAACTGAGCGGTGAGGTTGAGATCAACGACCTTTGACCAGCCTTCGGCGGTCTCGTTCATGCTGTAAACATCTCTTGCGATGCCCGCGTTGTTGACGAGGATATCAACAGAAACGCCGGTCTTTTTGATCTCCTCAACGACATTGGCGATATCCGCCTGCTTTGTCAGGTCGGCGGTTATTGCGAATATGTTTTGTTCGGGGTAAGCCGCTTTCATCTTATCGGCGCACTGTTCAAGAGCGTCATGGTTGAAATCGACCATGAACACATTTTCGGCTCCGTTTTGCAGAAAGCCGTCGGTGACCTCAAAGCCGATTCCGCCGGCGGCGCCGGTGATTACGGCTGTTTTTCCGCTGAGCTTGAATTTATAATCCATATTTGACCTCCGTTTGATATTTTTTGTTATATTTTAGCACCTACTGCGCATTTTGGCAACAGTTTTAAATAATTGATCTTCTGAGCAAATGAAAAAACGGGGAGAGGGGAGCTTGAAACTCCTCTCTCCGTCGTCTGATGTACTTTTATCTATTATTCGGCCGGAGCATAGCTTCTGAGAGAAACAGACGCACCGACATCTATAATGTGGAAAAGAGAACCGTCCTCAAACGGATAGACCGCAAGGCCCTCGGCCTCGGTGTCGGTTTTGCCCGTGCCTCTGACGAAGCTGACCTTTGTGCTGCCTGTCGCAAGATCAACGGCGTAGGTCGGCTTGACCTTATTTCCGTCGTTTGACGAAAGATAGAGCGTTCCGCCGTAGATGTCGCCGCCCTGAACATGCTGAAGAGTCATGTCGAGCTTTATTGATCCGATATATGAGAAATCGCTCAGGCGAAGCATTTTGATCTCGTCGACATTGTCAAACTCACTCATATAGACAACGCCGTTGTTCACAACGCACCAGGGCAGATGAGCGTCCTTGAGAACATTTTCGGGAACCTGGCGGTATTCAATAAATTCAAGCGTTTCGGCGTCATAAACGAAAACAGCCGGATTTCTGAAGCCTATATCCTCACAGGCTATATAGAGTCTGCCTTCATAATAGCTGCCGTCTCCGAAATGGGTGTAGCCCTTGAGCATGATATCCTTGGGAATACAATATTCGGAATTATTGACTATTTCTCCGGTCTTTGCGTCGATCTTTGCGATGCCGCAGTAGCCGGCTACCTTTAAAGCGCCGAAGCCGTAGAAATATGTTCCGTCGGTCGTGATGCCCTGACCTAAGGATATACCATCGTCAAGAGAATAGGAATATTCGTTGACGAGCTTTATGTTTCCCTGCTCGACGGTGGGAGTGCCGGTGAAAAGCGCGCCTATTGCGGCTATTGCCGACATGAGAACTGAAATAGCTTTTCTGACGAAAAGCGCAATTTGCTGTGCCATTTTAGGTACCTCCTATCAGAAATTAGTGTTGATTAACATCCGGCAAAGCTCAGGGGTGACGAAGTCGAAGAGAATTATGCCGAAGCAGCCCTTTGGAGCCGAGCTAATAAACCCGGCGAATCTCGGGTTGATATCCTGTGCAACATCCGGCGGATTGGGCAGGATTTTGCTGCTGTAACCGCTCAGAAAGTTGACATAAAGATTAGCCGGCTTTTCGGTTTCGTAATATGCTTGCTGAAGCAGACTCTCGATATATCCCCACTCCTTGTCTGTGCTTTCTATTTTATAATAATCCTGAACATGGATATTATAACCGTTGTTGCTGATAATGAAGCTTGTGTTTTCCGGCCAGTCGGCGGCGTTGAGTCCGAGACCGCAGTCCGGGTCAAACCTGTTGAAAAGAACGATCTTTCCTCTGACCTGCCCCATCGTGGGTATAGCGTCGTCGGTGTACCACATATCGGGCGACTTGTCTATGTATTTTTTGAGAATTTTTGTGAACAGCCTGACGCTGTTGAGTTTTTCAAGATCGGGCTTGACGCTCATTATTATCGTTTCGGTCGGGTTTTCCCGAAGAAAAGCGCCGCAGGTGTCAAGCACATCGTCAAAGGTCTGAGCCTGATAAACGACTCCGTGAACGATATTGAAGCCGCAGCCCGAGATAACGCATCTCATATCGAGAAAGCGGACGCCCATATCAAGCTGATCGGCGATAGTGCTGCTCTGGCATTTCGCGCTGGGCTGAACCGGCTCATAGAGAGCGCCGGAGTCGTGAGTGCCCGGGATTGATATTTCGCTGATATAAGCGCTGTCGCTTATGTCTGTCATCCAGGCGTCGGGCGTTATATCGGTGTCTTTAACGCCGCAAATGCCGAAGACCGCCATGAGCAAAGTGACAAGCGCAGTCAGCGAAGCAATTAGTCTTGTCATGAATGTTTCCTCCTTAATATCAAGTACACGCTCAGTTTAACACAGATTTTTAATATAATCAACAATTTTTGTTTCGCATTTTGATTTATATTTAATAAATGCAACGAAAAAAAGCCGTTTGGAGAGTTCTTTAGTGATTTTGACTATATTTGACAAGGTTTAACAAAAAAATTCTTCCTATTTTTTAACTGATTTTCTATTGCAAAAACAACTTGATTTCAGTATAATAGCATACGATAGAGATAGTATTATGGAGAACTATGAGAATTTCATTACTACCTTAATATTTTCGCAATTTAAGAAAGGAAACAGAAATTATGGCACTTACAAACGCTCCGACAAAAAACCAGAGTGTGCTCAAGTGGATCGAAGACAAGATCAACCTCGTCAGCCCCGATAAGGTTGTCTGGATCGACGGCAGCGAAGCACAGATCGAAGAACTCAGAAAGGAAGCCTGCGAAACAGGCGAGATGATAAAGCTCAATCAGGAGCTTCTCCCCGACTGCTATCTTCACAGAACAGCTGAAAACGATGTTGCCCGTGTTGAGGGACGCACCTTTATCTGCACTCCGACCAAGGAGGAGGCAGGTCCGACCAACAACTGGATGGATCCCACCGAGGCATATGAAATGCTCTACGGTATAGCTAAGGACAGCTATAAGGGCAGAACAATGTATATTATCCCCTATTCAATGGGTCCTGTCGGCTCACCCTTCTCAAAGGCAGGCATTGAGCTGACCGACTCTATCTATGTCGTTCTTAATATGTGCATCATGACGAGAGTCGGCTTCAATGTTCTCGACTGCCTCGGCGACAGCAACGACTGGGTCAGAGGCCTGCACTGCAAGTGCGACATCGACGCCGAAAAGAGATATATCTGCCAGTTCCCGCAGGACAACACGATCATTTCGGTCAACTCCGGTTACGGCGGAAATGTTCTTCTCGGCAAGAAGTGCTTCGCCCTTCGTATTGCTTCATATCAGGGCAAGAACGAGGGCTGGCAGGCTGAGCATATGCTTATCCTCGGCATTCAGAATCCCGAGGGAGAGGTCAAATACATCTGCGCCGCATTCCCGTCAGCCTGCGGCAAGACAAACCTTGCAATGCTTATTCCGCCCGAAGGATATAAAAAGAAAGGCTACAAGGTCTGGACGGTCGGCGACGACATTTCATGGATCCGCAAGGGACCGGACGGCAGACTTTATGCTATCAACCCCGAAAACGGCTTCTTCGGCGTTGCACCGGGCACAAATATGAAGTCCAATCCGAACGCACTTCTCACAACAAAGCAGGGCACTATCTTCACGAATGTTGCCCTTAATCTTGATAACAACACCGTTTGGTGGGAGGGACTTGACAAGAATCCGCCCGAGAACGCAATCGACTGGACGGGCAAGCCCTGGAACGGCAAGACGGACGAGCGCAAGGGCGCGCATCCGAACTCAAGATTCACCGCTCCCTCAAAGAACTGCCCCTGCCTTTCAAGCGAGTTTGAGAATGCTAACGGTGTTCCGATCTCAGCTATCGTTTTCGGCGGCAGACGCGCTAAGCTCGCTCCGCTGGTATATCAGTCAAGAGACTGGAATCACGGTGTATTCGTCGGCTCTATCATGGCTTCTGAGACAACGGCGGCAGCTTCGGGCGCAGTCGGCGTCGTTCGCCGCGATCCCATGGCTATGCTTCCGTTCTGCGGCTATAACATGGCTGACTACTGGCAGCATTGGATCGACATCGGCGCAGGTCTTGATCCCGACAAGGCTCCCAAGATCTTCAATGTCAACTGGTTCCGCAAGGATGACGAAGGCAACTTCATGTGGCCGGGCTTCGGCGACAACCTTCGTGTTCTTGAGTGGATACTCAAGCGCTGCGATGGCAAGGTCGACGCTCAGGAGACCGCTATCGGTTATATTCCTTATGCAGAGGATATCAACCTTGAAGGCCTCGAAGGTCAGGTTTCGCTTGAGTCACTCAGAAGCATTCTCGATGTTGACAAGAAGCTCTGGGCTGAAGACGCAAAGAGCGTTGAGGAGTTCTACGCTAAGTTCGGCGACAGACTTCCCAAGGTTCTCAGAGAAGAGCTTGACACTCTTGAAGCTAACTGTGCTGAATAATAATTTTAATAAGCAGTCAGGAACGGCGCACATTGTGCGCCGTTCCTGACTGTCGTTAAAGGCGCCCGAACGCATATAAGCTAAAAAATGAAAGAAAAATGTCTGATCATTTTAACACAAACCGCAAACTGTTTCGGCGGCACGGTATCGAACCGTGCCGCCGAAAGCTTATATGCTTGGCATTTTTTCGGTCTCGGAGTACCTTTGTACGCCTGTCGACCGAAGAAAATGCCATCGGTCATCCTTTTCCGGCAGTCTCACAGCTTGTCGAAAAGAACTTTTTCGACAAGCTGCGGCGCACATTGTGCGCCGTTCTTTTTTTATCCGGCTTTGATTTAATAAAGCTATTTCTGCGCCAAAACGGCTTTGCCAAAAGAATTGTTTTGCTTCGGTTTCAGCCGGAAATGCCCGCTGACGGCAATTATCGGCGACAATTTTTGACAGCTTATACAAATTCTTAAATTTATAAGGCCAAATACTGGATTTTTTGCAATATCTCTGATATAATTACAAACATGGAAGTTTATACTTTGTTAATAAAATAACGAACAGATAAACAGCCTAATAAGAATCTATTATCTGAGAGGGAGGAAAACTTATGCTAAAGAAAATCAGCAAAATTCCTTTTAAGGACACTACCGAGCAGCATGACGAGCTTCAGGCTGTCATAAACGAGTGTAAGGACGACAAGAGTCTTCTTATGCACGTTATGCAGGAAGCTCAGCGCATCTACGGCTATCTTCCGTTTGAAGTCCAGAACGAGATCGCAAACGGAATGGGCGTACCGCTTGAAAAGGTCTACGGCGTCGCAACTTTCTACGCGCAGTTTGCTTTGTCGCCGAAGGGCAAATACAACATCTCGGTTTGTCTTGGCACTGCCTGCTATGTCAAAGGCTCGCAGGAGGTGCTTGACGAGATCTGCAGCCAGCTCGGGATCGAGCCCGAGGAGTGCACAGAGGACGGCGTCTATTCAGTCACCGCCTGCCGCTGCATAGGAGCCTGCGGTCTTGCGCCGGTCATGACAGTCAACGACGATGTCTACGGTCGTCTGACGGCTGCCGATGTCAAAGGTATTCTCGAAAAGTATAAATAAGCGCAGAGGATAATCATTATGAGAATAAGCACTATTAAAGAACTCTTGGAAGCTGAAATTGTTTGCGGCGAAGACGGCCTTGATAAGGATGTGTATTCAGCGTGCGGAAGCGATATGATGAGCGATGTTCTCGCATACGTAAAAAATCAGGCTGTGCTTCTGACGGGCCTTGTCAACTCTCAGGTTGTCAGGACCGCCGAAATGATGGACATGATTTGCATTGTGTTCGTCAGAAGCAAACAGCCAACCCCGGAAATGATCGAACTTGCAAAAGAAAGCGGAATAGTGGTCATGAAAACTCCGCTTCGCATGTATGAAGCTTGCGGAAAGCTTTATTCAAACGGTCTGCTGGGAGAAAGCAGGCCTGTATGAACGATTCGTTGACATTCCATTTTGACGTTGACGGTACGGATTTCACCTCTGCGGGCCAGGCTTCCGCGAGCGTGAAGAGAAATCTGCGTCAGCTCGGACTTTCGCCCGAAATCATCAGGCGGGTCTCGATCGCTATGTATGAAGGCGAGATCAACATGGTAATACACGCAGGCGGCGGAGTTGCTGACGTCAATGTATATGAGGATAAGATAGAGATCGTTCTGGCGGATCACGGCCCCGGCATCAAAGATGTTGCTCTTGCAATGCAGGAGGGCTATTCCACCGCCTCCGACAAGGTTCGTTCGCTCGGCTTCGGCGCCGGCATGGGACTGCCGAATATGAAAAGATATACGGACGAAATGCAGATTGACACCGAGGTCGGAAAGGGCACGAAGATCACTATGTATGTGAACCTCGACAGGTGACGGAAATGAATTATTATAAACATTCAGTTGAGCTCGATGTTGAAAAATGCACGGGCTGCACGACCTGCATAAGGCACTGCCCGACCGAGGCGATAAGAATAAAGGACGGTCACGCCCACATCAATACGGACCGCTGCATAGACTGCGGCGAATGTATCAGAGTCTGTCAGCATAAAGCCAAGAAGGCAATGTGTTCAAAATTTGAACACTACCTTCACTATAAATGGAAAATAGCCCTGCCGGCTCCGGCTCTTTTCGGCCAGTTTGACGGCCTTGAGGATATTAACTATGTTATCCAGGGCCTTCACGATATCGGCTTCGACGATGTCTTTGAAGTCGCCAAGGCGGCTGAACTTGTTTCGGCTTACACAAGGCTTTATCTTAAAATGGAGGGCATCAAAAAGCCGGTCATATCGTCGGCGTGCCCCGTTATTTCGAGACTTATCGCCCTGCGTTTCCCTTATCTGAAGGATAATGTCATGCCATTGCTGCCGCCGATGGAGGTCGCCGCAATACTCGCAAGAGCCAAGGCGAAAAAGGAACACCCGGAGCTTAAAGATGAGGATATCGGAATATTTTTCATATCCCCTTGCGCGGCGAAGGTCAGCTACATAAGAAACGGCTACGGTGATTATAAGAGCAATATAAATGTCGTTGTGTCGCTGAGCGAGATATATTTTCTTCTCGTCAGCGCGATGAAAAAAGACAAAACGCCGCAGCAGGAGACTGAGGCGGGCGTTATAGGAATAGGCTGGGCGACGAGCGGCGGCGAGGCTTCGGCGCTGTTCAACGACAGATATCTTGCGGCGGACGGCATTGAGAACTGCATCAAAATACTCGATCAGATAGAAAACGGGAATATCCCTCAGCTCGAATTTGTTGAGCTGAACGCCTGCATAGGCGGCTGCGTCGGCGGGGTCATGACGATTGAAAATCCGTTTATAGCCAAAACGAGACTGCAGACGGTCAGAAGATACATGCCCGTTTCGAGAAATCATCTGTCTGCCGAAGAACAGTTTGTTCCCGAGGAGTATTTTCTGAACACATTCCCGTCCTATACGCCGATAAACAGACTGAGCAATAATCTGGGCGAATCAATGAGAATGATGTCCAGAATACAGCAGATAAGGCAGTCGCTGCCGGGAATAGACTGCGGCGCGTGCGGCTCGCCGACATGCCGGGCCTTTGCCGAGGATCTCGTCAGAGGCAAGATAAGCCCCGACAGCAAGTGCGTTGTTCTTGAAAGCCAACAAAATAAAAACGACACGGAGGAACGGCAATGACGGTCAATGAACTTTCATCCGGATGCGGCTTTAAGGCGGTCGCACTGCCGGACGGAGAAAAAGAGGTCAGCGGAGGCTACGCCGGTGATCTTCTCAGCTGGGTTATGGGCAGAGCCAAAGAGGGCTGCGCATGGATAACCATTATGTCAAATATCAATATAATTGCGGTTGCGTCCCTTGCTGATGTTGCCTGCATCATTCTTGCCGAGGGCGTCGGCGTTGACGAAAGCGTGAAAAAGACCGCCGAGGAAAAGGGAGTCAATATACTCTCAACCGAATTGCCAGCCTATGAAACCGCTGCCCTTATCAGCAAAGAAATATAATGAATAAATATTATTACGATCTTCATATCCATTCGTGCCTTTCGCCTTGCGCGGATAACGATATGACGCCGAACAACATCTGCGGAATGGCGGTTCTGGGCGGGCTGAATATAGTCGCTCTGACCGACCACAATTCCTGCAAAAACTGCCCCGCTTTTTTTGCGGCGGCCGAGAAGAACGGGCTTATTCCCGTTGCGGGAATGGAACTGACAAGCGCTGAGGATATCCATATGATATGCCTTTTTGAGGAGCTTTCCGATGCGATGGAATTCGACAGCTTCGTTGACTCGAAGAGAGTGAAGATCAGAAATCGCACCGATATTTTCGGCGAGCAGCTGATAACAGATGAGCTTGATGAAATAACGGGTACGGATGAGTTTCTTCTTCCGAATGCGACCGTGCTGACGGTTGACGAAATACCCGCTGTTGCCGGGCGTTTCAACGGGCTGTGCTATCCGGCTCATGTTGACAGGCAGGCTAACGGGATAATCGCAACTCTCGGAACCTTTCCGGAAGAGCTCGGCGTCGGCTGCGCCGAATTTCACGATAAAGAAAACATCGGGGAGTACCGGGAAAAATATAAAGGGCTCGGAAGCCGGAGAATAATAGTTTCCTCCGACGCTCACTACCTTTGGGATATCAGAGACAGGGAAGCGTTTTTTGAAATAGACGATGAACCCTATTCCTCAAGAAAGGTCAGAAGCGAGCTTTTTAAAATTCTGAGAGGTGAAAAGCAATGAAGGAGCTGTCTCTGAATATTCTCGATATTGCCCAGAACTCGGTCAAAGCCGGCGCGGACAGGATAAATATAACGATAGAGGAAACAGATGAGACTCTCGCCTTTTCCGTTGAGGATAACGGCTGCGGAATGACGCCGGAGCTTCTCGCAAGCGTGACGGATCCGTTCTGCACGACGAGAACGACAAGAAAGGTCGGACTCGGGATCCCGCTTCTGAAGCTGGCGGCCGAACAGACGGGCGGAAAAGTCTCGATAACATCAAAGCCCGTTTCTTTATATCCGGACAGCCACGGAACAAAAACGAGCGCGCTGTTTTATAAAAAGCATATGGATTACACTCCGCTGGGAGACATCGTTTCGACTGTGGTCACGCTCGTTCAGGGGCAGCCGCAGATAAGCTGGAGCTTCGTCCATAAAATGAAAGATAAAACCGTTGAGCTTCGCACCGACGAGCTGAAAGAGGTTCTCGGCGGCGTACCGCTGAATAACTTTGAGGTTATTTCGTGGATAGACGCTTATCTGAAGGAGCAATACGACGGAGAACAAGAATAATAATACTGATTATATAGAAAGGAACCCCTATTATGAAGTCATTAGCAGAACTTGCAGCAATTAAGGAAAAAATGCAGAATAAGGTCATAATGCGCGAGGGCACCGGCGATATAAGAGTCGTCGTCGGCATGGCGACCTGCGGCATAGCGGCGGGGGCAAGACCTGTTCTCAACGCATTTGTTGAGGGCGTTAACGAAGCCGGCCTTTCCGATAAGGTCACGGTCACTCAGACAGGCTGCATCGGCATTTGCCAGTTTGAGCCGGTCGTCGAGGTCTTTGAAGCCGGCAAGGAAAAGACAACATATGTTAAAATGACGGCTGAAAAGGCGAAAGAGGTCATTGAAAAGCATCTCAAGGGCGGAACGCCCATAAGCGAATACACCATAAGCAACGTTTAAATTTTGGGAGGTATAAATTATGATTCGTGCTCAAGTATTGATCTGCGGCGGCACCGGCTGTACTTCTTCCGGCAGCGCGGCTCTTATCAAAGAGTTTGAAGCGCAGATTAAAGAGTTCGGCCTTGAAAACGAGGTCAAGGTCGTCAGAACGGGTTGCTTCGGTCTTTGCGCTTTAGGCCCCGTTGTTATCGTCTATCCCGACGGCACATTTTACAGCCGGGTCGAAAAGGACGATGTTAAGGAGATAGTTTCCGAGCATCTTCTCAAGGGCAGACAGGTCGACAGACTTGTTTATAAGGATGTCGGCGAGGACTTTGTCGAGGAGTCTCACAAAATAGTTTCTTTAAACGACACCAATTTCTATAAAAAGCAGCACCGTGTTGCGCTTCGCAACTGCGGCGTGATAAACCCCGAAAGCATTGAAGAATATATCGCCGTTGACGGCTACGCCGCTCTCGGCAAGGTGCTGACGGAGATGACACCTGAAGAGGTCATTCAGGTCGTTAAGGACTCCGGACTTCGCGGCAGAGGCGGCGGCGGTTTCCCGACGGGACTCAAATGGAGCTTCACCGCCGCAAACAAGGCGGATCAGAAATATGTCGTCTGCAACGCCGACGAGGGCGATCCTGGCGCATTCATGGACCGCTCCGTTCTTGAGGGCGACCCGCACTGCATAGTCGAGGCTATGGCTATCTGCGGCTACGCAACGGGAGCCACAGAGGGCTATGTCTATGTCCGCGCCGAGTACCCCATAGCGGTCGAGAGACTTCAGAAAGCTATCAACGACGCAAGAGCATACGGACTTCTGGGCAAAAACATATTTAATTCGGGCTTTGACTTCGATCTTCATATCCGTCTTGGCGCCGGCGCATTCGTCTGCGGCGAGGAAACAGCCCTCATGACCTCAATAGAGGGCAACAGAGGCGAGCCGAGACCCCGTCCGCCTTATCCGGCAGTCAAGGGCCTGTTCGCTAAACCGACAACCGAAAACAATGTTGAAACCTTCGCAAACATTCCGACCATAATCCGCAACGGCGCCGAATACTTTGCTTCAATGGGAACCGAGAGATCAAAGGGAACAAAGGTCTTCGCTCTCGGCGGCAAGATCAAGCATACCGGCCTTGTTGAGATACCGATGGGTACAACGCTTCGCGAGATAATCGAGGAAATCGGCGGCGGTATTCCCAACGGCAAGAAGTTCAAGGCTGCGCAGACCGGCGGTCCGTCCGGCGGCTGCATTCCCGCTTCACTCATGGACACTGCGATCGACTATGACAACCTCACCGCCATCGGCTGCATGATGGGCTCGGGCGGACTTATCGTTATGGATGAGGATAACTGCATGGTCGACATAGCCAAGTTCTTCCTGACCTTCACGGTTGACGAGTCCTGCGGCAAGTGCTCACCCTGCCGTATCGGAACGAAAAGACTTCTCGAAATGCTTGACAAGGTCACCGAGGGAAAAGCGACGCTTGAGGATCTTGACAAGATAGAAGAGCTTTGCCACTACATAAAAGAGAATTCTCTCTGCGGTCTCGGTCAGACGGCTCCGAACCCGGTTCTCGCAACGCTCAAATTCTTCCGCGACGAATATGTCGCCCATGTCGTTGACAAGAAATGCCCCGCCGGCGTCTGCAAGAATCTGCTTAAATACAGGATCGTTAAAGACAGCTGCTTCGGCTGCGGCGTCTGCGCAAGAAAGTGCCCTGTCGGCGCTATCTCAAAAACTGATTACATTGCGCCCGGCAAGAAGCTGCCCGCCCTTGAAATTGACCCGAATAAGTGCGTCAAGTGCGGAGCCTGCATGGAAGGCTGCAAGTTCAAAGCTATTGTAAAGGAATAAGGAGGTGCCGACGATGGAAGAAAGAATGCTTAATATAAAAATAAACAATATGGATCTTACCGTACCCTACGGGACCACTATTCTTGAAGCGGCAAGAATGGCAGGAATCGAGATCCCGACTCTCTGTTTCCTGAAGGATATTAACGAGATAGGCGCCTGCCGCATATGCATGGTCGAGGTCAAGGGAGCAAGAAGCCTTGTCGCCGCCTGCGTTTATCCGATAGAAAAAGACGGAACGGAGATATTCACAAACACCGAGAAGGTCAGACGGGCGAGAAAAATCACCCTCGAGCTTATCCTCTCGACTCACGATAAAAAGTGCCTTTCGTGCATACGCAGCGGGACCTGCGAGCTTCAGCAGCTTTGCAAGGAGTTCGGCGTTGACGATGAAAACTGCTTTGCGGGCGAAACGGTACACTATAAATTCGACGATTCCGCCGCTCATATGGTCAGAGACAATAATAAATGTATTCTCTGCCGCCGCTGCATAGCCGCCTGCGATCAGCAGGGCATATCTGTCATCGGCGCAAACGCGAGAGGCTTTGACACCCATGTTTCATCAGCCTTTGACAAGGATCTCGCCGATGTTTCCTGCATCTCCTGCGGTCAGTGCATAGTCAACTGCCCGACGGGCGCTATCGTTGAAAAGGACGACACCGCAAAGGTGCTCGAAGCTATCAACGATCCCGAGAAATTCGTTATAGTCAACACTGCTCCTTCTATCAGAGCAACGCTCGGCGAAGCTTTCGGAATGCATATCGGAACGAATGTCGAGGGCAAAATGGTCGCGGCTCTCCGCAGACTCGGCTTTGACAAGGTGTTCGACACCGATTTTGCGGCCGACCTGACAATAATGGAGGAGGCAAACGAGCTCGTCGAACGCATAAAGAACGGCGGCGTTCTCCCGATGATAACATCATGTTCTCCCGGCTGGATCAAGTATTGCGAGCATTACTTCCCCGATCAGCTTGATCACCTTTCATCCTGCAAGTCGCCCCAGCAGATGTTCGGCGCAGTGATGAAGACATATTACGCCGAAAAGATGGGCATTGACCCGAAGAATATGGTCGTCGTCGGCGTTATGCCCTGCACGGCCAAGAAGTTTGAGACAAAGCGCGAACACGAGTCGGCTTCCGGCTATCCCGATGTCGATATAGCGATAACGACAAGAGAGCTGGCCAGAATGATCGACAGCGCGGGCATCTATTTCAGACATCTGCCCGACGAAGAATTTGACAAGCCGTTCGGCGAGTCAACGGGCGCCGCAACGATCTTCGGCGCAACCGGCGGCGTTATGGAGGCTGCTCTGAGAACAGCGGTCGAAACGCTCACCGGCAAGGAGCTTGAGGTCGTCGACTTCAAAGAGGTCAGAGGAATGAACGGCATCAAGGAGGCCGAATATGATGTCGGCGGCAAGAAAGTCAAGGTCGCGGTCGCCAGCGGCACCAAGAACGCCAAGGTGCTCATGGACAAGGTCAGAAGCGGCGAGAGCGAATATCTCTTCATTGAGATCATGGGCTGCCCGGGCGGCTGCATAAACGGCGGCGGTCAGCCGATTCAGCATGCGGTCGTCAGAAACTTCGTTGATCTCAAGGCGAGAAGAGCCGAGGCTCTTTATAAGGCCGACGCCGAGAATCCAAAGAGAAAATCTCACGAGAACGAGACGATCAAAAAGCTTTACAGCGAATATCTCGGCGAGCCCGGCAGCCATAAGGCTCACGAGATCCTGCACACGACCTATGTCGCAAGGCCGATGTTCAAGAAATAATAAGCGGTCAGGCTTTGAATAACGGCCGTCGGTACGCACCCGGTTTGTGCTCAGGGAGAATATTCCCCACAGCGGAGGGGCGCGTGCCGGCGGCGCTTTATAGGCGGCAGAAAGACTTCGTCGTACCTATATAATATGGAAAAACGGGCTTTTTGCGAGCCGGAGACAGCAAAAAACACTATATATAGATAGGGGAAAATAATTTGAAATTTTTTAAAAAATTGCTTGACCTGTCTTGCGTATTGTGCTAATATAATACTACCTCTGAAAGAGGGCTTTATTTTTGTGCCAAGAAACAGAGGGAGGCCTAAAAACAGTTTGACTGCAAGCTCCTTGTTGTTTGCGGTCGGGCGTAATTATCCGTTAAAATGGAGGTGCCGTCATGAGAGTAAAAGTTACATTGGCTTGCACAGAGTGCAAACAGCGCAACTACAACACTATGAAAAACAAGAAAAACGATCCCGACAGGCTGGAGATGAACAAATACTGCAGATTTTGCAGAAAGCATACTCTCCACAGAGAAACAAAGTAAGCGGGAGGTAGATCGTAATGGCTGAAGACAAAAAGAATGTTGCCGGTGAAGTTGAACAGGCCACGACTGATACCAAAAAGGCTGCTGCCGCTAAGGTAGCAAAGGCAGCCAAAGGCAGCAAAACAAAAGAAAAAAAGCCAAACATCTTCGTTCGTGCCGGAAAAGCCATCAAGCGCTTTTTCAAAGACTTCAGAGGTGAGAGCAAAAAGATCGTGTGGCCTGACGGCAAGACCGTTATGAAGAACACAGGTATAGTTATACTTGTCGTCGCAGTGGTCGCGCTTGTCGTTATGGGCATTGACAATCTTCTTGCGTTTATCATTAAGAGTCTTCAAAACCTCGCCACAGGTTCAGCAGAAACAACCGCCGCTGTCACAACAGCCGCCGCAAACGCGGCAACCACGGCCGGAACGACAGCCGGAACGACAGCCGGAACAACGGCAGCCACGACGGCTGCGTCAGGATTGATCGGTTTCTTCTCGACGCTTGTCGGTTGAGCTTCAGGAGGTGTCAAAATGGCTGATAACACCAGATGGTTTGTTATCCACACCTACTCGGGCTATGAAAACAAGGTAGCCTCAAATATTCTTACGGTCGTTAAAAACCGTAAGATGCAGGACCAGATCTTGGAGGTCAAGATACCCACCGAGATCGTGACGGAGATCAAAGACGACAAAAAGCGTGAGGTCGAGAGAAAGATATTCCCCGGCTATGTTATGGTCAGACTTGCCTGCGTTTATAAGAAAAAGGGCGAGTTTGAAGACGAAGAGCTCACCATGACCGATGAGGCATGGTATGTTATCAGAAACACGCGCGGAGTCACAGGCTTTGTCGGTCCCGGAAGTAAGCCGGTTCCGCTTTCCGATGAGGAGGTAAAAGCCCTCGGAATCGAAAAGAGAACAGTTGAGGTCGATTATAAAGTAGGAGACCTCGTCAATGTATTAAGCGGTCCTTTCGACGGCTTCAGCGGCGTTGTCAGCTCCGTTGATCTGGCGAAGGAGACGGTCACGGTCATGATCTCCATGCTTGGCAGGGAGACGCCCGTTGAGCTTCAGCTTAATCAAGTTGAGGTTGCCGTTTAAGGCAACAGATCGCGAATAATTTGCAGCGAGAGCTGTCTGATTATTATGAGGGACTCTGAGTCCCTGTGGGAGATATTGCAAATTCTCAAGCAATATCGCCATCAACCACATTATTTTGGAGGTGCAAAAAATGGCTCAAAAGGTTGTAGGTTTAATCAAGCTCCAAATTCCCGCAGGCAAAGCTACTCCGGCACCGCCCGTTGGTCCTGCTTTAGGTCAGCACGGTGTAAACATCATGGCTTTCACAAAGGAATTCAATGAGCGCACTAAGAATGACGCCGGTCTTATCATTCCGGTCGTTATCACAGTTTATGCCGACCGTTCATTCACGTTCGTCACAAAGACCCCACCTGCCGCCGTTCTTATCAAGAAGGCTTGCGGTATCGAAAGCGGATCGGGAGTACCGAACAAGACAAAGGTCGCAACAATTACCGGTGAGCAAATTAGAAAAATCGCAGAGCAAAAAATGCCCGACTTGAATGCCGCAACGATCGAAACAGCTATGAGCATGATAGCTGGAACGGCTCGCAGCATGGGCGTTGTTGTCGCTGACTAATGCTTCCGGGTGGGAGGAAAAATCCGATATACCACTCTATAGGAGGAACTTAAGTTATGAAACACGGAAAGAAATATGTCGACAGCGCTAAGCTCGTTGACAGAACTATGCTTTATGATCCTGCGGAAGCTCTCGGTTTGACTGTTAAGACTGCTACCGCAAAATTTGACGAGACAGTCGAAGCTCATATCCGTCTGGGCGTTGACTCGCGTCACGCTGACCAGCAGGTCAGAGGCGCAGTCGTTCTGCCGAACGGAACAGGCAAGACCGTCCGCGTTGTTGTTTTCGCCAAGGGCGATAATGCAAAGGCAGCCGAAGAGGCGGGCGCTGAATTCGTCGGAGCTGAGGATCTCGTTGCAAAGATCCAGGGCGAAGGCTGGACTGATTTCGATGTCGCTATCGCTTCCCCCGACATGATGGGCCTTGTCGGCCGTTTAGGTAAGGTTCTCGGTCCCCGCGGACTTATGCCTTCACCGAAAGCCGGAACGGTTACACCGAATGTAGCTCAGGCTGTCACAGAAGCTAAAGCAGGTAAGATTGAATACCGTCTTGACAAGACGAACATTATCCACTGCCCCATCGGCAAGGCTTCATTCGGCGCTGAGAAGCTCCTCGAGAACTTCAACACGCTCCTTGACGCAATACTCAAGGCGAAGCCGGCTTCGGCAAAGGGCCAGTATATCCGCTCCTGCGTTGTCACTGCAACGATGGGCCCGGGCGTTCGTGTCAACCCGAACAAGGTCGGCTCAGCGGCGGTCGCTGAATAATTGATATATCATTATCATTCCCCGGCGAAATTCAAAAAAATACTTGACACCGCTCATGCGGCGCAGTATAATATTTAAGCTGTCCATCCCTAAGACAGCAGGTGCAATGCTTAAAGGTTTTACCGCCTGCCGAGGAACGGAGCATACGATGAATTATCATATCGGTATGTTTGCGCCTTTCTCGGTACACTGCGAGAAAGGCGTTTTGTTTTGCATCAGGGACGGGATCGGGTATCCCGCATAAATTCAGGAGGTGAATTGATTTGCCAAGTCAGAAAGTTTTAGAGCAGAAGCAGCAGATCGTTGCCGATCTGGTCGAGAGACTTAACTCAGCTTGCGCCGGCGTCATCGTTGATTACAGAGGCATCACGGTCGTTGACGACACAAAGCTTCGCAAGGAGCTTCGTGAAGCAGGCGTTGAATATTCAGTTGTTAAGAACACTCTCTTAAAGTTAGCTATCGAGCAGACGGAGCTTAACGGTCTCGACGCTGTTCTCGAAGGCACAACGGCTATTGCGACCAGCGCAGACGATTATGTCGCAGCAGCCCGCATACTCTGCAAATACGCAGACACAAACAAGAGTTTCACGATCAAGAACGGATTCCTTGATAAGGAAGTTATTGATGTTGACAAGATCACAGGTCTTGCAAAGCTTCCGCCGAGAGATATCCTTCTTGCGAATGTTCTCGGTGCGTTCAACGCTCCCATCGCGGCTTTCGCGAGAGCCATTCAGGCTATCGTTGACAAGGACGGCGAAGAGGCAGAAGCACCGGCAGAAGAAGCAGCCGAATAATTCGCTGCAAAGAAATTTATTTTAAATTACATTATCGGAGGTAAATTATCATGGCATCAGAAAAGATTACTGCTATTATTGAAGAATTAAAAGGTCTCACTGTTCTTGAGCTCTCAGAGCTTGTTCACGCTGTTGAAGACGAGTTCGGCGTTTCAGCTGCAGCAGCAGTTGTCGCAGCAGGCCCGGCAGCAGACGCAGGCGCAGCTGTTGAAGAGAAGACAGAGTTCGACCTCGAGCTCACCGAGATCGGTTCAGAGAAGATCAAGGTCATAAAGGCTGTTCGTGAGATCACAGGTCTCGGCCTTGCTGACGCTAAGGCAGCAGTTGACGGCGCACCGAAGGTACTCAAGGAAGCTATGAGCAAGGAAGACGCAGAAGCGGCTAAGGCTAAGCTTGAAGAAGTCGGCGCAAAGGTTACCCTTAAATAAGTTAATTTCACACCTGAAAGAACGGCGGCGCATCGCAATGATGCGTCGCTTTTTTCTTTTCGGTACAATGCAGGTGACTGCTGACCGAAAAAGATCGGCCGACGGCGCAGTCTGCGCCAGTCAGGGCTTGCCCGTTCAGAGCAAATATAACTATACATATTATGGTAATTTTATTGAAAAAGGGCGTTTGCTGTGCTATAATAATCTGAGTGTTGCGTCTTTTTGCAGCAATTTTGCTTTTGAATAAGGCTCATAAACTCAGCAAAACTTTTGTTAAGCAGAAAAGCGGTGCATACCGCCGGGCAAAATATATGACCGCAGGGTTGATAATAATATAACGGACGGGCAAAGCGTCCGGTCGACGATAAAGGCGATCCACGCCGTGAAAGGATTCGGTAAAATGTCAAAGAAAGCTCTTGAAGTCAATCATGTCAGCATAAAATTCAACCTCAGCAAGGAAAAGGTTGACAGCATTAAAGAATACGCTATAAAATTTCTCAAAAGGCAGCTCAAATATAATGAATTCTGGGCGCTTCGCGATGTTTCGTTCACTCTGAACAAGGGCGACCGACTCGGAATTCTCGGCCTTAACGGTGCGGGAAAGAGCACCCTTCTGAAGGTGGTTGCCGGCGTTTATAAGCCCACTCTCGGCGAGGTCAAAAGACACGGCCGGATCGCCCCTCTCATTGAGCTGGGCGCCGGTTTCGACCAGCAATACACGGGCAAGGAGAACATCTTTCTTTATGGCTCGGTTCTCGGTTTCTCAAGGTCGTTTCTTGAAGAAAAATATGACGAGATAGTCGAGTTTTCCGAGCTCGGCGAGTTCATTGATGTTCCGATGAAGAATTATTCCTCAGGTATGCGTTCGCGTCTCGGCTTCGCTATCGCGACGGTTGTCTGCCCCGACATTCTTATCCTTGACGAGGTGCTCTCCGTCGGCGACGCCAAGTTCAGAAAGAAGAGCGAAGCGAAAATAATGTCGATGTTTGACAAGGGCGTTACCGTTCTGTTTGTTTCCCATTCGGTCGATCAGGTTGAAAGGCTCTGCAACAAGGCGATATTGCTCGAAAAAGGCAGAATTATCGCTTCCGGTGATGTCTTTGATGTAACGAGAGTATACAGAGAGAAAACAGGAGAGACAAAGGGCGCCAAGGCCGGCGGCAGATACAGGCGCGATCTTGACGAAAAAGCGGTCAAGGAATCGCCGTTCATAATACTTCCCGAGCAGCAGGGCTGACGGACAGAGGACGAAAGATGAAAAAGTTTTTTAAAAAGCTCAGAGCCGTCAGCTTCAAGGATCTGCTTCATATTCTGCTTTTTATCGCCGCTTATCCGATAGCTAAAATTTACCGTCTCAGGCGGCGCGATATGTGGCTTGTCAGCGAATATGAAAACGAGGCGAGAGACAACGGCTACTGGTTCTATAAATATGTGTGTGAGAACACCGATCAGGATGTTGTTTATGCGATAAATCCGAAGTCGCCGGACTATGAGAAGGTCAGCAGACTCGGCGAAACGGTCAGCTACGGAACCTTCAGGCACTGGATATATTATCTTGCGGCGAGCGTAAACATAAGCTCTCAGAAGGGCGGAAAGCCAAACGCAGCCGTTTGCTATCTGCTCGAGGTCTACGGAATACTGAAAAACAAAAGGGTTTTCCTCCAGCACGGCATAACAAAGGATTACGCAGATGTTTTTCTCTATAAAAACACGAGAATGAGGCTGTTTATCTGCGGCGCAAAGCCGGAATATGACTTTGTACGCATCCGGTTCGGCTATCCCGAGGGCTTTGTGGCATACACGGGCTTTGCGAGATTCGACTATCTTCTTGAGCCTTATCCGCAGAAAAGGCAGCTTCTTATTGCGCCGACCTGGCGAAGCTGGCTGAGAACGGCGTCGAGCGATCCATATAAGAAAAACAGCAATAAACATATAACAGAGTCCGAATACTATAAAACATGGCGGCGCTTCGCCGAGAGCGAAAGGCTATCGGAGCTTTGCCGAAAATATAATATGACCTCCGTGTTCTATCCTCACAGAAATGTTGCCCACTGCTTCGACGACATCAAGTCGCCTTGCGTGACGGTGGCCGACTGGGAGAAATACGATCTTCAGCTTCTGATGAAAGAGTCGGCTGTCATGCTGACGGATTACACAAGCGCCGTAATGGATTTCGCCTATATGGGCAAGCCGGTTTTATACTATCAGTTTGACTATGACAAATACAGAAGCGAGCATTTCACCGAAGGTTATTTTGACTATGAGAGAGACGGCTTCGGCAAGGTGGTCAGCAATGAAGACTCGCTTTTTGAAGAGCTTGAGTCTGTTATGCAGAACACCGTGATGAGCGACAAATATAAAAAAAGACTGGACGGCTTTTTCCTGTTCAGAGATCAGGATAACTGCAAAAGGATATATGAGCAGGTGAAAGCGGTCGACGAAGGGGACAGAAATGGCTGATAAAATCAGTGTCATAATTCCCGTTTTCAGAACGGAAAAATATCTTGATAAATGTTTAAGCTCCGTTATTTCGCAAACCTACACAGAGCTTGAAATAATTCTTGTTGACGACGGCTCGGACGATTCATCGCCCCAAATATGCGAAAAATACGCTGAAAGGGACAGCCGTATCAAAGTAATACACAAAAAGAACGGCGGGCTTTCCTCCGCCAGAAACAAGGGACTTGACGAGGCCACGGGCGACTTTGTCGCTTTCGTTGACAGCGACGATTATATCGAAAACGATATGTATTCCTACCTCATGGGCGAAAGGGGAGACTGCGACATAGTCTGCTGCTCCTATTTTTCGGTCAGAGGCGGTGAAAATAAGAAAGCTGCGTCCTATGACGAAAAGAAGGTCCTCACTCCCAAAGCCGCTCTTCACGAGCTTATAAAAGATGAAAAGCTGAAAAACTATGTCTGGAACAAGGTGTTCGCCCGCAGCCTTTTTGATGGTCTGCGTTTCCCCGAGGGCATGAATTTTGAAGATATTCCGGTGACCTGTCAGCTTTTCACAAGAGCCGACTCGGTCTGTGTTCTTCCCGAAGCGAAATATAACTACCTTATTCGCAGCGACGGAATATCAAAGACCGAAAGTGTGAAAAATCTCTACGACCGCTATAAGGCGCATATGATGAGATTTCGCAGTCTTGTCGGAGCGTACCCCGAAGAAGAGGGAGAAATGCTAAGACATATGACATACGCCGCAAAGCTTCTTGCGATGGGACTGCTGAAAGAAAAGAACGGCGGCGTTTCGGACGACGAGCTTAGCGAATGCTTTGCGTTTTTCAGGGAAAACGCCGATAGACTCGTTTCGCTCGATGTTTTCAACAGCTTTGAAAAGAAGCAGATAAAGCTTCTCGCCGGAGCGACAAGAAAAGACTTTATCAGGCTGAAAGGCATTGACTATATCAGAAAAGCCGACAAGCTTATCCGAAGATAACGAAAGGATTGACAAAATATGAGACAGATGATCGACAATTTCATGCATTACAGATATTTCCTGAAAGAGAATGTCATAAAGGGCATTAAGCTAAAATACCGGAATTCATATCTCGGTATCGTCTGGACGCTTATCGAGCCGCTTCTGACAACGCTGGTTCTCACCTTCATATTCGGAACTCTTTTCGGAAATAACGATAAGCTTTTCCCGGTCTATATTCTTTCGGGGCGCCTTTTATACAGCTTCTATTCTTCATCAACAAACGCCTGCGTCAGATCCATAAGAAACAACTCGGGCATGATAAAAAAGGTTTATGTTCCAAAATATCTCTACCCGCTTTCAAGCATACTGTCGAACTATATAATATTCCTCATTTCGCTGATAGTTCTTGTTGCGGCGATCGCCGTCATGGGAGTCGCCCCGTCGTTCTATATTGCGTTTTCTTTCATACCGCTGCTGCTTCTGCTGCTTCTTGCGTTCGGCTCGGGAATGATACTTGCGACGATCGGCGTTTTCTTCCGTGATCTTGAATATCTCTGGGGTGTTTTCCTGATGCTTATCATGTACACCTGCGCTATCTTCTATGATGTCAGCAGATTCGACGCCTCCGGCAGAGCGTGGATACTCAACATAAATCCCCTTTACTGCATAATCAAGAACTTCAGAAACTGCGTCCTCTACGCAAGGCCTCTTGAGCTTTCCACCTGCCTTTATGCGTTCGGATTCAGCGTTGTTCTGACGACAGTGGGACTTATAATGTTCAACAGAAATCAAGACAAGTTTATTCTTCATGTTTAAAAGAAAAAGGAGAAAAAGATATGGATTACATTCAGGCCGAAAAGCTGCTTCGGGAACACGGGCAGGAGCATGTTCTGAGATTTTATAACGAGCTTTCACCCGAACAGCAGAAGTCACTGCTCGATCAGATAGCGAGCATAGACTGGAGGATATTCAATGTTCTCACCGCCTCCGATGTTATGGCGGGCAGAGGAAAATTTGAGCCGTTGGGTGCGCTGACGGTCGAGGAGATCGAGAAGAAAAAGCCGGAATATGAAAAAGCCGGAATCGAAGCGCTCAGTGCTCAGAAGGTCGGAGCGGTCCTTCTCGCCGGCGGCCAGGGGACAAGGCTCGGTTTTGACAAGCCGAAGGGAATGCTCAATGTCGGAATAAACAAAACACTTTATCTTTTTGAAGCTCACATAAAATGGCTGCTTCACATAAAGGATATATGCGGCTCTTTCGTACCTCTTTATATAATGACGAGCGATATTAACAACAAAGACACTGTCGCATTCTTTGAGGAACACGGCTATTTCGGCTACGATAAGTCCTATGTCAGATTTTTTGTTCAGGAGATGACTCCAGCCGTCGACTATAACGGAAAGATCTATATGTCCGAAAAGGGAAAGATCGCTCTTTCGCCCAACGGCAACGGCGGCTGGTTCAGGTCGATGCTCAAAGCCGGTCTCGTTGACGAGATGAAAGAAAAGGGAATAGAATATCTGACTGCGTTTTCGGTTGATAATGTGCTTCAGAAGATAAACGATCCTGCCTTTGTCGGCGCGACTATTCTTTCAGGCGCGGATATCGGAGCTAAAGTTGTCAGAAAAGCCGATGAAAGAGAAAAAGTCGGCGTGCTTTGCCTTGAGGACGGCAAGCCCTCTATCGTCGAGTATTATGAGATGACGGACGAAATGGCGGAGCGCCGCGATGAAAACGGAAGACTCGCCTATGATTTCGGCGTTATTCTTAATTATATGTTCAAGCTGAACAAGCTGATCGAGCTTGCCGGCAAGGATATGCCGCTTCACATTGTCAAAAAGAAGATACCTTATATTGACCGGAACGGAAACAAGATTTCACCCGAGGAGCCTAACGGCTATAAATTTGAGACTCTTATTCTTGACATGGTCCACCTTATGGACAGCTGCCTGTCATATGAGGTCGTCAGAGAAAAGGAATTTGCGCCGATAAAGAACAGAACAGGCGTTGATTCTCTTGACACTGCGAGAGAGCTTATGAAGCTCAACGGAATGGACTTCTGATATATCGTTTCGTGTATTGGCGGGCTTTTTCAACTCCATGGGCAAGCAGGCGGTCGCAATACTTGAATCGAAGCGAGGCAGCTGACTGACGGGTGCGCATAATTTTCCGGCAGGACATTCGGCTTAAACGCTTAAACACTGAAAAGACAAGCATATATAAACAAATTCCCGCATACCTTTTTTTGAGGTGACGGGAATTTGTTTATTTTACTGAAGATCGAAGAAAAAGAGGATAGCTTCAAAAACCGTTTGCGCGACAGATTTTTCGCTCCGAGGCTTGAGACGGAACGAGTCGAGATGAAAAAAGCGGCGCCGTTTTTTGTGATGACCTGCCCGAAATACAGAGGGATAGTTCCTTATAATGTGATAGCGGCAGCGGCGGGCAGAATGAAAGACAAAATAGTTGCGCCGGGCTTTCTCGATGTTCCGCAGGAGGCCGCGATAAAGCTGTTCAACGGGAAAAAGCTCAAAAAGCAGCTCTTGATAAACACGGCGCTGAGGGTGCTGAAAGGCGCCGGGCAAGACAGCGGGAGAATTTCTCTGACCGTAATTGACGAAACCGCCGCGTACCTTGACAAAATCGAGGACTTCGCCGGGTGCGCAAGAGAGATAACCGTTCTGACAAAGGCGCCGAAGGAATATGAGCGGGCGGCCGAAAGGCTGATGGAAAACTGCGGGTTGAGCCTCATCGTCAGAGACGAGAATTTTTTCAGCGGTCAGAACGGAATAGTCGTGTCGGACAGCGCAGAAAGCGTCACGCCGTATTTTAAGGGGATTTTGTTCACAAACGATAATAAATTTCCGCTTTGTTCTCACAATATAACCGGGAGCGGAGTCAGGCTCAGCGGCTACACCGATTATGCTTTTCCGCCTGAATATGACAGCGTTGACATTGCCTGCGCAATGTATGAGCTTTGCTATGCGGGCGGACTCGGAGAGCTGCATTATGAAAACCCGAGCTTCGACTCGGCTGAGATGAGCTTCGATGAAATATCGCGGCTGTGTCTGAATAGCGGCGCCGCCTGCTGTAAATAATGTGTTTGACGCCGCAGCGGCAGGGCGTCGGAAAAATCGAAAGGAGAATTTTTATGGATATATATGAGTCCGTAAAAGAGCTTATCAGAATACAGTTTGAAACTGAGGAGGACAAGATAAATTCCGAAACGACCTTTGACGAGTTGGGGGCAGACAGCCTTGATATCATTGACCTGATCTCGGTGGTCGAAAACGAATATGAAATCGAAATACCCGACGACAGCGTCGGCAGCATAAAGAATGTCGGAGAAATGGTCAGGCTCCTCGAGGAAAGAATATGACGGGGCGCATTTTATCACTTCTGATAGGCTGTCTTTTCGGAAATTTTCAATCGAGCTATATATTTGTCAAAGCCGCTAAGGGCATAGATATCAGAACGGTCGGCTCGCATAATGCCGGAACGATGAACACGACCGTCAGTCAGGGCGTCGGTCTCGGAGCGGTGACCTTTCTTGCGGATGTTCTCAAAACCGTACTTGCGTCGCTTGTGTGCCTTTGGCTTTTCGGTAATGAGGGCAGAGAGCTGATACTAAGCTACACCTGTCTCGGCGTCGCTTTAGGCCACGAATTCCCGTTCTGGCTCGGCTTCAGGGGCGGCAAGGGCGTTGCGGTCGCTCTGGCGTTTCTGATAATGTTCGATTACCGCCTGCTGATACTGTCGGTCGTTCTGAGCCTCGGCGTGATGCTCATTCTAAGAAGGCTGTGGCTCGGCTCTGCGGCGATAGCCGTGATGATGAGCGTCGGAGCGTTTTGCCTCTATCCGGCCGAGATCGGAATAGTCGTCTCTTTGCAGGGCACACTGATAATTCTGCTTCATATAGTTGCTCTGCCGGGTGTTAAAATTAGCCAAAAAAAGATAAAAAAATTCAAAAAAGGTGTTGACAAATGATGTGTCGTAGTGTATATTATACAAGTCGCTGAAAGCGACATGCGGGAGCATAGCTCAGCTGGGAGAGCATCTGCCCTACAAGCAGAGGGTCATAGGTTCGAGCCCTATTGTTCCCACCATAATGGCCCGGTAGTTCAGTTGGTTAGAACGCTAGCCTGTCACGCTAGAGGTCGACGGTTCGAGCCCGTTCCGGGTCGCCATTTTAAAATTAAGCGGATATAGTCGTTCGCTTGATATTTTGCCTCTGTAGCTCAGTTGGTAGAGCAGGGGACTGAAAATCCCCGTGTCGTTGGTTCGATTCCGACCGGAGGCACCATTTTTTGCGGATGTAGCTCATCTGGTAGAGCGCCACCTTGCCAAGGTGGAGGTAGCGGGTTCGAGCCCCGTCATCCGCTCCATATTTTGCTTATTTCATCGCCTCAATAGGGGCGGTGTTTTTTTATTTTCCCGGTCTGAAAAAGCTGTTCGCCTAGGCTTCCGGCAGACCGGTTTGTTGCTTTTTCCGACTGTGATAAGCCTTGTTTTCAAATCACCGATATGAAATAATTAACGCTTAAAAAATATGAGTCTGCGTATTGATTTAGCAATAAAATATGTTATAATTATTAGGCTGAAAGCAGGAAATAAAAATAAAGGACTGAGAACGAATGAAAAAAATCGGTTTCAAAAGTGTTGCGGCTGTTCTTGCGGCGTTGATTATGTTGTCATCGCTTCCGCTCGGCTCATTTGCCGCGGATAAAAAAACGGGAGCAGGCGGAGAAAAAGCGTCTGTCAGCGCAGCCGAAAGCAACGCAAAGAAACATAAGCACTCGTTCGGCGCGTGGAAGGTGACGAGAAAGGCGACAACAGAAAAATCCGGCAAGCAGCAAAGGGTATGCTCCGGATGCGGCGAGAAGGTCACGGAATATATCCCGAGAATAGAAAGCGTCAGCCTAAGATACAGCACCGGCGTCTATAACGGCAAGGAGCTTAAAAACAAAGTCACCGTTCTTGATAAAAACGGCGGCACGCTCAAAAAGGACAAGGACTACGCCGTGTCGTATAAAAACAACAAATATGTCGGCACGGCTGAAGTGACTGTCAGCTTTATCGGCAAATATTCGGGAAAGCTCAAAAAGAAATTCAAGATAGTTCCCGCCGGAACGGGCTTCACCTCGATCACCGCCGCGGAAACGAAGCTCACTCTAAAATGGAAAAAGAACACAGAGCAGGTCACCGGATATGAGATCGCCTGTTCAACGAACGCAGATTTCAAAAATTCAAATGTTGTTAAGGTCGGCAAAAAGTCCGAAGAAAAAACAATAAAGGGCCTGACTCAGGGCACGCAATACTATGCCCGTATCAGAACATATAAGGAAGTTGACGGAAAAATCTATTATTCTGCCTGGTCAAAAGTCAGGACGGTCAAGACTAAGGGTGAAGCACCAGAGAGCGGAGCGCACGCGATAAGCGGCTCTCTCCCGAAAAGCGCAAGAGTCAGCCCGAGCTATTTTGACGACGCTGTTTTCGTCGGAGACTCAATAAGCCTGAAGCTCAGCTATTATGAGGCGGCTAACGATGTTCTCGGAAAGGCGCAGTTCCTGACTGCGGGCAGTCTCAGCGCAACGAACGCTCTCTGGGATGTCAGCAGTGAATCGGTGCATCCGAGATACAAGGGGACAAAGATGAAGCTTGAAAAATCGATCCCGCTGACAGGAGCCAAAAAGGTCTATATAATGCTCGGAATGAACGATATAAACCTTTCCGGAATAGACGGTTCTATCGAGAACTTCAAAAAGCTTTGCAAAAATATAAAAAAGAACGCACCTTATGTGAAATTCTATGTCCAGTCGGTCACGCCGAGGGTTGCCATGACTTCAAGCAGCACCTCAAAGAGCCTGACTAACGCCAAAATTGCGGAATATAACAGAAAGCTGAGTGAATGCTGCCGCCGGCAGGGCTGGTATTTTCTCAATGTTGCTTATGTCATGTTTGACTCAAAGGGCAACCTTAAAAAAGAGTATTGTAGCGATCCCGGCGGAATGGGAATGCATTTCACCAATGAAGGCTGCAAAGCGTGGGTAGATTATCTTTATACGCACACCGCATGAATTCAAAAAGAAAAGAAGATGAAATTGTGAAAAATTTTTTCTGTGTTTTGATTTCGGCTTTAATGCTGATATCTCTTTGCGCCTGCGGAAACAAGCCCGGGAACGGGGAATCGACAAAAGCTCCCGAAAGCTCAACGGGCGAGCCGGCTTCAACAACCAAACCGGTCTCGACAAGCCAGCCGGCTTCAACAACCAAACCGGCTTCGACGAGCGAGCCGGCAGGGGAAAGCGAATCGGCTTCAACAACAGAGACGACCGGGACAAGCTCCGGCAGTCCTCACACGGCGAGCGGCGCTCTGCCCGAAAGCAAAAAGGTCAGCTCCGATTATTTTGACGACGCGGTTTTTGTCGGCGACTCAATAACACTGAAGCTCAGCTATTATGAGGCGGCGAACGATGTTCTCGGAAAGGCGCAGTTTCTGACCTCCGGTAGCCTGAGCGCAACTAACGCACTGATGGATGTCAGCGATAAATCGGTTCACCCGAGATATAAAGGGAAAAAGATGAAGCTTGAAAAGTCTATTCCGCTGACCGGAGCCAAAAAGGTCTATATAATGCTCGGAATGAACGACATAAACCTTTCCGGAATAGACGGTTCTATCGAAAACTTCAAAAAGCTTTGCAAAAACATAAAAAAGAACGCACCTTATGTGAAATTCTATGTCCAGTCGGTCACGCCAAGGGTTGCCATGACTTCAAGCAGCACCTCAAAGAGCCTGACTAACGCCAAAATTGCGGAATATAACAAAAAGCTCAGCAAATGCTGCGACAAACAGGGCTGGTATTACCTTGATGTGGCTTCGGTCATGAAAGACTCGAAGGGCAATCTCAAAAAGGAATACTGCGGCGATCCCGACACATTGGGAATGCACTTCACAAACGCCGGCTGCGAAGCCTGGGTGGATTATCTTTATACGCACACAGCGTAAATAAAAAACGAAACGGAGAACATAAGCATGAAAAAAATTCTTTGCGCGCTGATTTCGGCTCTGATGCTGATATCTCTTTGCGCCTGCGGAAACAAGACCGATAACGGGGAATCGACCAAAGCGCATGACAGCTCAACGAGCGAGTCCGCTTCGTCAAGCGAGCCGGCGTCTTCGGCTAAAGATATTGACCTTTCCGAAATAAAGGAAAAAATCATAAAGGAGGTCAATGTCGAGGAGCCGATGAGCATCACGACGGAAAAGCTCAACGAGCTTTACGGCATTGAGGCGGACGATGTTGCTCAGAGCGCCTGCTTTGTGACCTCAAACGGAACCTTCCCCGAGGAAGCTGTCATGATAAAGGCCAAGGACAGCGCGGCAAAGCAGCGCATTGCCGATCTTCTCAACACGAGAATAGAAGATGTCAAGGTGCAGTCTGAAAGCTATGACGCCGACAACTACGCTATCGCGCAGAAGTGCAAGGTTATCACACAGGGCGACTATATAGCAATGTTCATTTCAGCGTCACATGAAAAAATGGAGAGCATATTTTCCGAAGCAGTAAAGTAAGCGTATAAAAAACGGTCGGGGGCTTGTGCATAATTTATGCTGCAAGCCCCTTTAAAATAACAACGGAGGGGAAAGAAGTGGTATTTTCAAGCCTCGCATTCATGTTTGTTTTTCTGGCGGCGACTCTCGTCTTGTACTATGCGATACCCGAAAAATTCAGAAACGCCGTTCTGTTTGCCGTCAGTCTGATATTTTACGGCTACTCTGAACCCGTCTATATTTTCCTGATGCTGTTCTCGATAACAGTCAACTATGTCAGCGGAATTCTTATCGGCAAATTCAGCGAAAACCGAAAAAAGAAAAAAGCCGTTCTGGTTTTGTGCGTCATCATCAATATTCTCCTGCTCGGTTATTTTAAGTACGCCAACCTTTTGGTGCAGACGGCAAAGCACATCCCGGCGCTGAGCTTTCTGCCCGATCCGCAGATAGCCCTGCCGATAGGAATATCGTTTTATACATTTCAGACGATGTCTTATGTTATCGACGCTTACAGAGGCAACTGCGCGCCGCAGAAAAATTTCATCACCTTCGGCGCCTATGTTGCGCTTTTCCCTCAGCTTATAGCGGGACCTATCGTCAGATATGTCGACATTGAAAAACAGCTGACCGAAAGGCGCGAGTCGGTCGCTTTATTCAGCGACGGAGTCAGGCTGTTCCTGTTCGGGCTCGCCAAAAAGGTGCTGATAGCGAATGAAATGGGTGCGCTCTGGGATACATTGAAACAGATTCCGACGGAAAACGGAATAATCGGCTCATGGTTCGGAATAATCACATTCACACTTCAGATTTATTTTGACTTCAGCGGATATTCCGATATGGCGTGCGGCCTCGGAAAGATGTTCGGCTTCAAATTCGTCCGAAACTTCAATTACCCTTATTCTTCAAAGAGCATCACGGAATTCTGGCGCAGATGGCATATTTCTCTCGGAACATGGTTCAGGGAATATGTTTATATACCGCTCGGCGGCAACAGAAAGGGCAAGGCAAGACAATGCCTGAATATATTCATAGTCTGGGCTCTCACCGGCATATGGCACGGAGCAAGCTGGAATTTCCTGCTGTGGGGATTATATTTCGGAGTGCTTCTGATTATTGAAAAGTTCTTCCTTTTAAAGCGGCTCGAAAAGCTGCCGCCGGCCCTGTCTCATATTTACGCAATGTTTTTCGTCATTATCGGCTGGGTAATATTCGACTTCACAAACACAGCGGAAATGTTCGCTTATCTCAGGTCGATGTTTTCTTTCGGCGGCGGACTGATATCGCAGAACGCTCTTTATCTCGCCGTGACTCATCTTCCGCTGCTCATAATAAGCGTTCTTGCGAGCCTGCCACTTGTCAGAAAGCTTTATGACAAGGTAAAAAATTACAGGGCTTATCCGGCGGTGGAGACGGTCGCGGCGGCAACCGTGCTTATTCTTTGCACCGCGTCGCTTGTCAGCTCGACCTATAACCCGTTTCTTTATTTCAGATTTTAGGAGGCGACCGCAATGAAAAAGAAAAAAAGAAAAGCGCTTCTGAGCGCAGTCTTTCTCATATTCGTCTTTTCGCTGGCGGTCCTTTTCTTCGTTCTGCCGAAAGCGGAGCGTTCGCAGAATGAGAAACGAGTTCTGGCCGGGAAACCCAAGCTCAGCTTATCGGCCGTTGCCGACGGCACCTTCTCAAAGGAGCTTGACGACTATCTTGCGGATCATTTTCCGTTCAGAGATGTTTTTGTCGGCGTTAACTCCTATGCTAAGCTGGCTCTCGGAGAAAACGGAAGCTCGGGAATTTATAAATGCAGCGACGGCTACCTTATCGCTCAGCAGAGCGATTTCGATATGAAGAAAGCCGAGTCCAACATAAAAAATATGCTTTCTTTTTCCGAAAGCACCGGTCTGCCGACAACATTCATGATAGTTCCGTCGTCGGGATATATAATGGATAATGTTCTGCCGCGTTTTCACAAGCCCTATCGCGACGACGAGGTCATTTCTATGGCGAAGGAGCTTTGCAAAAACGCTGACTTTATAGATCTTCGTCAGACCTTCCGCGAGAACAGGGACAGCGTTCAGCTTTATTATAAAACAGATCATCATCTGACAAGCAGAGGCTCAAAGCTGATGTATGACGAATTCTGTGAAGCAAAGAAGCTGCCCAAAGCCGAATTCACGCTTTCAAAGACGGTCGACGGATTTTACGGAACGGCTTATTCAAAGAGCGGACTCTGGCTGACAAAGGGCGACAGCGTTGAAATATGGAAAAGCGGAAACACCTCTCACGAGGTTATCATCGAGGAAAAAGACGGCGCTAAGAAGTCGGAAAGCCTCTATTTTGAAGATCATCTCAACGATATGGATAAATATCCGGTGTTTCTCGACGGCAATCATGCGCTTGTGACGGTCAGAAACAAAAACTGCCGCAACGGGAAAAGACTTCTGCTGATAAAGGACTCCTTCGCTCATTGCTTTGCGACATTCCTGACGGAAAATTATGAGGAAATATGTATGGTTGACATGAGATATTACAGAGATAATCTCAGACAGCTGATAAAGAGCGAGTCGCTCAACGAGATACTGTATCTTTACGGAACGGAAAATGCGGCGACCTCAACGGATATTGCGTGGCTTGCGATGATGTGAAAAAGGAGTGACGGCGTTGAGCGGGATTATAAATCACGGAATAGCTCCGGTGTGGGATAAAAATTCCGAGATACTGATACTCGGCAGCTTTCCGTCCGTCAAGTCGAGGGAGAGCCGGTTTTTCTACGGCAACAGGCAAAACAGATTCTGGAGGGTACTCTCGGCTGTCCTCGGCGAAAAAGTGCCAATCACCACAGAGGAAAAGACGAGGCTACTTCTTGAAAATCACATTGCCTTGTGGGATGTGATAGCGTCCTGCGAGATAGAGGGCTCCTCTGACAGCTCGATCAGAAATGTCACGGCGAACGATATCACGCCGATATTGAAGGGCAGCCGCGTGAAAGCGATATTCGTCAACGGCGCGGCGGCCGACAGGCTCTATAAAAGATATATTTATCCCGTGACGGGAATGATGGCGATAAGGCTGCCGTCAACAAGCCCGGCAAATGCCTCAAAGAAGCTTGACGATCTGATAGAGGACTGGAAAGCGGAAATATGCGGCCGCATGGAAAAAAATCAAATTGAATAGATCCTGTTTGCGCCCCGAAAACAACTTTTCGGGGCGCCGGGAGTCGGAGTGCAGGCACAACGCGCCTGCACTCCCTTTGCTTCAGGCGAGTCTCTGCTGAAAGGCAAGCAGACTGTCGATAAAGGCGCCCGAACGCATATAAGCTAAAAAAATAAATTATAATGTCTGATTATTTCAAGCGCAATCCGCAAACAGTTTCGGCTACATGGTTATATACCATGTAGCCGAAAGCTTATATGCTTGGCATTTTTTCGGTCTCGGAGTACCTTTGTACGCCTGTCGACCGAAGAAAATGCCA
>JAQXMC010000006.1 GCA_029012445.1 Oscillospiraceae bacterium | reverse complement strand
AATAAACCCCTTTAGGGGTACGCCAAAGTGGCAAATACAATAAGGCTTGAACAAAGAGAAAGCCCGCGCCTTGAGACGCGGGTTAGTATCAGGGGCTTTTAGCCCTTGTGCAAACCACCCGTTTGACGGGTGGTTATGATTTTGGCTCTTTATCAATAGTTGGGGAAAAGAGTTAAAAAGGAACGCTTTGCCAGTCACCGTCAGGCGGCTGTTTTATTGTTGATTGACTTGTAACAAAATATATGTAAGATAAATATGCTTGATTTTTCGGCATAGTTTTTTTATCGTTGCTAACACGTTGCTAACACTTTTTGAAAATCAGCACTTTTCAGAGAAAATAAAAAATGCCCGCGAGCCCTTATTTTTCAAGGCTTCGCGGGGTTTTATATGTGGCGCGCTGCAAGGGACTTTTCCGGCGCTCCCGCGCCTATCGCCTCGCTTCGCTCGTTGCCCATGTCGGCGAAAACAGTCCCCCGGACTGTTTTCTTCCGCAAGCTGCGCTTGCTCCCTCCTTGTTCGAGTCCCACAGATTTTTCCTCACAAAAAAATAAAGAACGCACCCGAATAAGTGCGTTCTCTTTGGCGCGCTGCAAGGGACTCGAACCCCTGACCTTTTGGTTCGTAGTTTCACTCACCATTCATTACCAAGCATTACATTTCGTTACGAAAACCCATGCAAACCTTGAAAATTAAAGGTTTTCGGAATGCGGCCACGATTTTGTGAGCTTTGCGGTGAAATCAAAAATCGGTAAAGTGTTAGAAAAAGTGTTAGAAAAGTCAGAAATCTGTAAGCGAATAAGTAAGTAGAAATCATAGTAAATTGTTTTAAAACCTGTCAATGAAATGAAGTTGCCGTCGGTGTTGCGTAGCACCGACGGCTTGTTCATTTACACGCTTGTTGTGCTTCGTTGTTCGCTCTTTCCCTTCGTACACATTATAACCTGTACAAAAAGAGAAAAAAGCCAAGTCCAAAACCGAAAGGAAATTTGCATCGCAAGCTTGCTGTGACCTTGCACCTGCAAAACCTTGCTTTTAGATTGGGAGCTACCAAAAGTCCGATAAGTACAAGGTAGATTGCGCCTTTTTCTCGGCATACAATAGACCGTCGTGCAACCGCCGACCTGTTCCTTGCTTTTGAGTTGGTCGCTACGACCTGCCGTCATGCCGAGAAAAATTACAAGTCCATGAGGAAGTCTGTAAAGTTTTCGCTTGCGAAAACTTTACAGAAGCGTCGTTGACTTGTAAAGCGGTCGGCTGTCTGTTCTCTGCCTTGACTGTTGCACTCCGCTTTACTTTATGTCAACAATTACCTGCACGACTTTTCCGATTATATTTATCTCGTCTGTGCTGTAGACTTTTGTCTCAAACTCCGTATTTAACGGAAACATCGCAACCGTCGAACGGTCTTTGCCGATAAATCCAGCTTTTCTGTACATCAAAGTATTATCTTTATTTACAAACGCAAGTATATCACCGTCTTTGTATTCCTCACACATTTCAAGCGTCACCTTTGCACCTTTAGGGAGCGTTGGGAACATTGAATTATCCGTTACATCAAAGCCGATTGCTTGCTTTAATTGTACTTCGGTTTTCAGTTCATCATCACTGAGTTCGCTTTTGATATTCATTGTACCGTATGCCTTGGATATTTCACTTTTTCCCTCACTCATTGCTATTATCAGCCCTGCAAGTGGCATTTCTTCAACTGCCTTTCGTGCGATACTGATTTCTTCTTTGGTGTATTTGTTTGCAAAAACGCCTAACATTGAAGTTAACGCACTTTCTCTTAAAAACTCTATCACAGATTTAAACGCTTCGGGTGCGCCGTCTATGTACCCCTCAACGACCAATATGTCCTCATTTTTGCTTCCACAAGCTCGTGCTATCGCTTTTGACATTGTTTCAGATGGTGCTCGGTTGTTGGTGTCATTTCTTAATGTACTGATGTATGCGGGAGTTACTTTTACACCGTCTTCGGTACATTTTTGTGCAATCTCTTTTACTGTCAAGCCACTGTTGTCTATAAGCTGATTTAACAATTTTGTATATGGCATTTTTATCACCTCACAGGCATTTTAACACAAATTAACTTTTTTGTAAATATGTATTGACAAAAAAGTTTTTATGTAGTAAAATCAAAAAGCAAACAGACAAGTTATTCAGCACAGACTTATCTGTTATGCAGACAAAAGGCGTAGTATTACCCTTTTGTCTAACTTGTGTAATTTGTGCCAAAGTCTTTTAAGAAAGGAGTTTCGATATGAAAACTCAAAGTATTCGTTTAATCAACAATCCGGACAAGGAGGGAATTTATGTCAAGCAAGCCTGATACTAAATCTCGAAAGTATCAACTCACATTCAACAATCCGTCAGAGCACGCAGATACGCACGAAAGCATAAACAATCGTATGAAAGAACTGTCTTATCTGTACTATTGCTTATGCGACGAAATAGGAGAGAAAGAAAACACACCGCATACTCACTTGTATTTTGTATGTAAAAATGCGGTACACTTCACCAAGGTTAAAAAGCTGTTTCCGACTGCGCATATTGAAAGCGCTAAAGGAAGCTCAAGCGACAACCGAGACTATATACGCAAAGAGGGAAGATATGCAAAAAGTGCGAAAAAAGAGACAAACATTCCCGAAACTTTCGAAGAATACGGCGAAATGCCGTTAGATAAATCAGAGAAAAACGAGACCGTCAGCGCGCAGATATTGCAGATGATAAAAGACGGTTATATTAATACCGAAATTATAGACAAGTTTCCGTCGTGCTACAGCAAAATACCCCACCTTGATAAAATGCGCCAAGAATATCTAGACGAAAAATTCGGCAATGAACGCAGAAAAGTCGAGGTCGTTTATATATACGGCTTTACAGGGACAGGCAAAACACGATATGTAATGGATATGTATGGCTACAGAAATGTCTGCAAAATCACTAACTATTCCCACCCATTCGATAATTATAAAATCCAAGATGTAATTTTATTCGACGAGTTCAGAGACTCTATACCTATTTCGGATATGTTACAGTATTTAGACTGTTATCCGTGCCTACTGCCTGCCAGATATGCCGACAAAGTTGCTTGCTTCACATATATGCTCACCTTGATACCGAGCGAAAAAAGAATATCGCTTCGTCAATGTCAAGTACATTCAGTGCGTAGCAAAAAGAAAGTGTTAGAAAAATGTTAGAAAAACGGTTTTTGAAAGCAAAAAAGAAAACCTCGAAATTCCAAAAACTTAGGAATTTCAAGGCTTTACGGTTGGCGCGCTGCAAGGGACTCGAACCCCTGACCTTTTGGTTCGTAGCCAAACACTCTATCCAGCTGAGCTAGCAGCGCATCTGCGTTAACGGTTATCCCGTTTTTTCGCTAAGGTATAGTAACACATCAGACCGAAAAAATCAAGACTTTTTTGAAAAAAATATCATTTTGTTTTCCGGTGAATAAGTTCACCAACGAAAAAAGAGCCGCTTTTCAGCGGCTCTCATTGTTCTGATAAAATCAGTATGTAAATTCGTAGGTTTCGTCAAGCTGGCCCTTAACGCCGACCGAAAGAGACATGCCCTTAAGTTCGCCTGTTCCCGATCCTTCCATCGGAAGAGCAAGAACGACCTTTGTCAGCTTGCCTGAGCCGTCGACAGTGGCTTCAATTGATGCGCCGGGATACTGCATATCAGCCTTGGTGATCTGCGCACCGGCGGGAAGTTCAAGTGTTGCAAGGTTGAGCGGGATCATAGCCGACTCGTGGTTTGCGGGTGAAATAGTTGTCGTTCCGTCAAAGGTTGAGGACTCGCTCTTGAGCTTGATGTTTATAACATATCCGTCTCCGCTGGGTGTTGCGGTTGCGGTCTCAACACCCTCTGCTTTAAGAGTTGCATCCTTGCCCTGAGGAAGAATGAAGTCTGTCGCCGTCTTGCCTGAGCCTGCGCTGTCCTGACCGCCTGAGATCGTGTAGGTCTCATCGGTGGGCTTCATGAACGCCTTGAGAATAGCGTTAACGCCGCCCTTGAGAATGCTGACGCTGCAATCCGTGCATTCAAGAGAAACATTGTTGGTTCTGTGAATTGTGACATTCTGTTCTTTCTTTGCCGTGTTGATGAGCTCGTCATATTTGTTAACGACCTCTTCCGGTGTTGACGGTATTGCGCTTGAGTTGCCACTCTCGGTGTCTGCTGCCGGCTTTTCGTCCGTCTTTGTGTCGTCAGCTGCGGGAGCGTTTGTTGTGGGAGCCTGCTGACTGGGAGCCGTTGTCGTGACCGGCTTCGTGTCCGTGTTGACCTTCGGAGTTGACGCGCTGCCCTGAGCGCTTGCCGAGCCGGCGTACTGAACGGTAATATTGATTCCCTTGTGAGAGCCTATGCCGTAACCGACGCCGAAAAGTAAAGCGGCAACAACAACGATCGCAATTACTCTGAGTGCGTTTTTCATTTTGGGAAACCCCTTTCAAATTTTGTTAGCGCCGAATTTACGGCTTTTCTGTTGTCTTTCTCTGTTCCGAGAAAGATAATTACACCATTAAAATTACAACAAATGAACAAAAAAGTCAAGTCTTTTTGTTAATCTTTAAGTAAATCTGATTGCAAAATTTTTTCTAAATTTTGACTTTTGGTTATCTTGCACAAATCGGCAGCGGGCATTTTAGGCATTTTCCCCATTCTCCATCAGGTACTTGAAAAAGTCAACTGCCGGAGCCAGCGCGCTGACATTGATGTTCTCATTTTCTGCGTGCATACTCGCAAGCTGTGAGGCCGAAAGATAGAGAGGGGCGAATCTTATGCAGTCCGGGCAGATTTCCTCATAGTCCTTTGCGTCCGTTCCGCCCGTCATAACATAGGGCACGGTATCAATCCCCGGATATATTTTTCCGACAGCCTGCTCAATAAGCTTAAAGGCGCTGCCGGTGAAGCTTATCGGCTCTGACGGCACCTTCGCCTTGAGGACCTGAGTCTCGATATCGTATTTCTTCGCTTTTTCGCTGATTATGCGTATGCTTTCATCTGTGGGCTGATGGTTGATGAAGCGCATATTTCCCGTGACATAAACCTCGGTCGGCAATACATTGTAGCCGTTCGAGCCCTTGCCCTTTGTGAAAGCGAGGGTGGTCTTTATCATTGCGCCGCCCTGCGGGCTTATTTTGCCAAGCAGTCTTGTGACGAGAGGCTTGAAAAGCCAGAGATTAGCGAACACCAGCCGCATACCGAAATTCATGTTTGGAGCAAGACGCCTGAACATTTCCGTTATCGTTCCGTTGAGCTTCGGCGTGAACGGATCATGCTTTTCAACATCGGCTATGAACTCGCCCATTCTCGCCCACGGGGTGCCCTTCGGGGGTGAGCTTGCGTGGCCGCCCTTGCCTCTTGCGGTGAATTTCACATCGCCGTAGCCTTTTTCAAGCACTCCGACCATAGCGTAAAGCCCTTTGACGCCGCCTATGGGATTTTCAAGAACGGTGCCGCCCTCATCGAGAACCATTGCGAGCTTAACGCCGTTGTCCTTCAGCCATCTGACCGTTTTCTTTGCGCCGTCGCCGCTGATCTCCTCGGTGCAGCTGCCGCCGAGATAAATGTCGACCTCTGGCTGATAGCCCTGAGCGAGAAGCTCCTCGGCCGCCTGAAAAATGCAGAAGCCGCTCGCCTTGGTGTCCATAGCTCCCCGGCCGTGAATAACGCCGCCGGATATCTCGCCGCCGAAAGGATCGTGATCCCACTCCCCCTCAGCCGGCACAACATCCTGGTGGCTGAGGAAAAGAACTGCGTCTGCGTCGGTCTTTCCTTTCCATTTTATTATGAGGTTGCCGTCAAGATCATGGACCTCAAGCTTTGAGAAAACGAGCGGAAACAGCTCGGCGAGACGCTCGTGATATCTTTGAAACTTTTCGGGATCGAAATTGTCTCTGTCAGAAGCCGTGTCGACCTTTATCATTTCGCTCAGCTTTCTTGCGTAGTCTTCGCTGCGCTTTTCGTCGGCCTTCGGCAGAGAAGCCGTTTTGGCCGGCGTGGGCCTGAGCATAGCCGCTCTGATGACTGCGATCAGAAGAACGGCGACTATCGCTGCCGGTATTATAAGAAGATACTTCATGTTGAACGCTCCCAATCTTAATTGATATAATGTGATTTTATTACAACAAAGCGGAAAAGTCAATCGGACAGGTAAAACAGACAACAAATTCCTGCGGAGAAATGTGCGGTCGGGAGTCCGCCCGAAGCCGAAAGACATTTGTCACGGCGTCAGCCGTGGATTTATATGATTTTTCCTCTTTCTCGTTGACAAAACAAAAGAAGAAAAATATAATTACTCTGCGAAAGCTTTTCGCTGCCGCGCCGTGACAAACCTGACGGCGGCAACCGGCGCAGTGTGCGCTTTCGCAGGATAATTTTCCGCAGTCTTATACTTCGGATTTCAGGAGGCAGAAATATGGACAGAGATTATGCCGTTTATGCGGCAAGCGAAGCTAAGGAGTTTCTTTCGATAGACAGTCCGACGGGCTTCACGGATCGGGCGGCTCAGTGGGTGCGCGACAGATTTTCAGCTCTCGGCTATCCCGCCGGAATAACGCAGAAAGGCGGCGTACTTATAGACCTCGGCGGCAGGGACGACTATGACGCCCTTCTTCTCGAGGCTCACGCCGACACGCTCGGAGCAATGGTCGCCGAGATAAAAAGCAGCGGCAGACTGCGCCTGACAAAGCTCGGCGGAATGAGAGCCGAGAACGGCGAAACCGAAAATGTCAGAATATACACAAGGTCGGGCGATATCTTTGAGGGTACGCTCCAGCTTTGCAACGCGTCGGTCCATGTCAACGGCGAATACGCCGACACAAAGCGTTCCTTTGACACGACGGAGGTCGTTATTGATGAAGATGTCTCCTCAGACGATGATGTCCGGGAACTGGGAATTGAGGTCGGCGATATAGTCTGCTTCGAGCCGAGAACGAGGATAACAAAGTCCGGCTATATCAAAAGCCGCTTTCTCGATGACAAGCTTTCGGTCGGAATCCTTCTCGCTCTTGCCAAATACATCAAGGATAGCTCCGCTTCTCTTTCAAGGCGCGTTTTCATTCATGTCACCGTCTATGAGGAGGTCGGCCACGGCGGCGCAGGCAGCGTTCCGAGCGGAGTGACCGAGGCCATCAGCGTTGATATGGGCTGCGTCGGCGACGGTCTTCGCTGCACCGAGAGACAGGCTTCGATCTGCGCCAAGGACTCCGGCGGGCCTTACAGCTACGAGGTCGTCGGAAAGCTCATCGACGCCGCAAAACGGGAAAACGCCGATTATGCGGTCGATGTTTATCCTTACTACGGCTCCGATGTTGAAAGCACTCTTTCGGCGGGAAACGATATCAGACACGGACTTATCGGCTCCGGCGTTTACGCTTCTCACGGCTATGAGAGAAGCCACATAGACGGAGTTTGGAACACGCTGAAAATTTTAAAGGGATATCTGAACATATAAGCCGGCAGAGCCGGAAAGTCAGGCTTCAGACTGAAACGGGCTTTTTCGCCGCCAAGCGTTTTCTCGGGCGGCTTTTTGCGGCTTTGCCTCTGCAAAATAAAATTTTTGCAGTCCGCCGGCCGCATTTAACAAAATCAACATATTCCGTTTTCAAAATAGGTCGGTTTTTCATAATATAGTGTATTTACATTTCGCTTCTTGCGTGATACAATAATGAGTGGTGTATTTACCATATACTTTTAAGGAGGATATTTTCCAATGGCAAGAAAGTTTAAAACCATGGACGGTAATAATGCCGCAGCTCATGTGTCCTATGCGTTCACTGAAGTTGCCGGCATCTATCCTATCACACCGTCAAGCCCCATGGCTGACTATGTCGATCAGTGGTCGGCTCAGGGCTTAAAAAATATTTTCGGCACCAAGGTCAAGGTCGTCGAAATGCAGTCGGAGGCAGGCGCGGCAGGTACGGTTCACGGCTCTCTCGCAGCCGGTGCTCTTACCACTACTTACACCGCATCGCAGGGTCTTCTTCTTATGATCCCCAATATGTATAAGATCGCGGGCGAGCTTCTCCCCTGCGTCTTTCATGTTTCAGCGCGCTGCGTAGCTTCTCACGCGCTCAACATTTTCGGAGATCACTCTGATGTTTACGCTTGCCGCCAGACGGGCTTTGCTATGCTCGCCGAAACGAACCCGCAGGAGGTCATGGATCTCGGCGCTGTTGCTCATCTCGCAGCTATCAAGGGCCGCGTTCCCTTCCTCAACTTCTTCGACGGCTTCCGCACATCTCATGAAATTCAGAAGATCCAGGTCTGGGATTATGACGATCTCAGAGAAATGGTCGATATGGACGCTGTTGAAGCTTTCCGCAAGAGGGCTCTTAACCCCGAGCATCCGGTAATGCGCGGTTCTCATGAAAACGGAGATATCTTCTTCCAGAACAGAGAAGCCTGCAACAAATATTATGACGCTATTCCCGGTATCGTTGAGGAATACATGGATAAGGTCAACGCCAAGATAGGCACAGACTATAAGCTCTTCAACTACTACGGCGCACCCGACGCGGAAAATATCATTATCGCTATGGGCTCGATCAACGATGTCGCCGAAGAGGTCATCGACTATCTCACGGCTATGGGTGAAAAGGTCGGCCTTGTCAAGGTCAGACTTTACAGACCGTTCTCGGCCGAAAGACTTTCTCAGGCTATTCCGTCAACCGTTAAAAAGATCGCTGTTCTTGACAGAACCAAGGAGCCGGGCGCTCTCGGCGAGCCTCTTTATCTCGATGTTGTCGCCGCTCTTGCCTCACAGGGCAGAAGCAATATCAAGGTCATCGGCGGCAGATACGGCCTCGGCTCAAAGGACACTCCGCCCTCAAGCGTATTCGCTGTTTACAACGAGCTTAAAAAGGACGATCCGAAGCCGCAGTTCACTATCGGCATTGTTGATGATGTCACCAATCTCTCTCTTGAGGAGACGGTTTCACCCAACACGGCGGCCGAAGGCACGATCGAGTGCAAATTCTGGGGCCTCGGCGGCGACGGTACTGTCGGCGCAAACAAGAACTCCATCAAGATCATCGGCGATCATACCGACAAGTATGTTCAGGCTTATTTCCAGTATGACTCAAAGAAGACCGGCGGTATAACGATTTCTCATCTTCGTTTCGGTGACAAGCCGATCAAGAGCCCCTACTACATCAACAAGGCCGACTTTGTTGCCTGCCACAACCCGTCATATGTTGTCAAGGGCTTCAAGATGGTCAACGATGTCAAGCCCGGCGGCGTATTCCTTATCAACTGCCAGTGGTCCGATGAGGAGCTTGACAAGCATATGCCCGCCGAAGCCAAGAGATATATCGCCAAGAACAATATCCAGCTTTACACGGTCAATGCCATCGACCTTGCTATGCAGGTCGGCATGGGCAAGAGAACGAACACGATCCTTCAGTCGGCGTTCTTCTCTCTGGCTAAGGTCATGCCCGAGGCAGAGGCTATTCAGTATATGAAGGACGCTGCAACCAAGTCCTATTCAAAGAAAGGTCAGGATATAGTCGAAGCCAACCACAAGGCTATTGATGTCGGCGCTACCGCATACCATAAGGTAGAGATCCCCGCATCATGGGCTGACGCAGAGGATTGCTGCTGCGACGAAAAGACTCAGGGCTCTGAGAAGCTCGTCAAGATGGTCGACAATATACTCAAGCCCGTCGATCTCATGAACGGCGATTCTCTCCCCGTTTCAGCCTTCGTCGATCACGCTGACGGCACATTTGAGCAGGGCGCTTCCGCATATGAAAAGAGAGGCGTTGCCGTTCTTGTTCCCGAATGGGATCCGACCACCTGCGCAAAGTGCAACCGCTGCTCTTATGTTTGCCCGCACGCTACGATCCGCCCGTTCGCAATGAACGAGGAGGAAGTCGCAAACGCTCCCGCAAACATGAAGAAAGCGGAAAAGCCCGTCGTCAAGACAAACTACACCTTCACTCTCGCTGTTTCTCCCATGGACTGCATGGGCTGCGGCGTATGCGTCGGCGTATGCCCCACAAAGTCACTCAAGATGGTTTCAAGAGAGTCTCAGGAGGATCAGCAGAAGGTATTCGATTACTGCGTCGAGAATGTCACGGAAAAGCCGGAGACAACAGCAGTCATGAATGTTGTTTCAAGCCAGTTCAAGAAGCCGCTTCTTGAGTTCTCAGGTTCCTGCGCAGGCTGCGCCGAAACATCATACGCAAGACTTATCACACAGCTCTTCGGCGACAGAATGTATATTTCCAACGCAACAGGCTGCTCATCAATCTGGGGCGGTCCGGCGGCAACATCACCCTACACCGTCAATAAGGACGGCCACGGTCCCGCTTGGGCTAACTCACTCTTTGAGGATAACGCTGAGCACGGTCTCGGTATGCTCTACGGTCAGAATGCCGTCAGAAGCAGACTTATCGACGAGGTCAAGGAGATAGCAGCTTCCGACAGAGCTTCAGCCGAGGTCAAGGCAGCAGCCGAAGCTTATCTCGCAACGGTCGATGACGGAGCAAAGAACGGCGACGCAGCCAAAGCTCTCGTTGCCGCTCTCGAAGCAGCCGGCGCAAACTGCTGCGTTTGCAACGATGTTCTCGCCCACAAGGAATTCCTGTCAAAGAAGTCCGTCTGGATCTTCGGCGGCGACGGCTGGGCATACGATATCGGCTTCGGCGGTCTCGATCATGTTCTGGCTTCCGGTCAGGATGTCAATGTAATGGTATTCGACACTGAGGTTTACTCCAACACGGGCGGACAGGCTTCAAAGGCCTCCAACATCGGTCAGGTCGCTCAGTTTGCGGCAGCCGGCAAGGAGATCGCAAAGAAGAGCCTCGCCGAAATCGCTATGAGCTACGGCTATGTCTATGTTGCTCAGATCGCTATGGGCGCCGACATGAACCAGACTCTCAAGGCTCTCCAGGAAGCTGAAGCATATCACGGTCCGTCACTCGTCATCGGTTACTCACCGTGCGAGATGCACTCCATCAAGGGCGGCATGACCAACTGCCAGTCCGAGATGAAGAAGGCTGTTGACTGCGGCTACTGGAATCTGTTCCGCTACAATCCGGCTCTCAAGGCCGAGGGCAAGAACCCGTTCACGATGGATTCAAAGGCTCCCACAGGTGTTTACAGAGACTTCATTATGAACGAGGCCCGCTACAACAGACTTGTCAGAGAGTTCTCAGACAGAGCTGAAGTTCTCTTCACAAAGAGTGAAAAGACAGCTATGGATAGATACGCTCACCTTCTCAAGCTCAAGGATCTTTATGCTCCCGACGCTGAATAAGAGCGGTATTTCAAGAATAAAGGCGGTATGCACAAATGTGCATACCGCCTTTTCGGTCAGTCGCCGCGCCGTCGTGGCGGCTGCTGTGGAATTAAGCGTCAGCTCGCGCCGGGGGGGACAATGTTTGCCCGCCGGGGCAACCCCCCCGCCGGCCGCGGCGCGCGTCTGGGCGGCGCGCCGCCGCTTTTTGCCCCCCCCCCCCCCGAC
>JAQXMC010000005.1 GCA_029012445.1 Oscillospiraceae bacterium | reverse complement strand
GCGCGCCGCCTGCGGCGGCGCCGTTTCCCCTGCGGGGAAACCTTTTGCCCCCGCTGCACAAATCCGACCTCACCTCAAAACACGGAGGCTGAACACACCTAAGCGTGATCTGATACAGCTGTCATTATGAAAAAGCGCCGGCCTTGAAGACCGGCGCTTTTGGCTATATATTCGTTTTTTGCGGGCTTACCATATTTTTTTGCTGTCTATGTCGGCTTTTGCCAAAGCTGCGAAATCGTCTATACTCATAGAGCCGATATCGCCTTCGCCTCTCTTGCGGACCGAAACCGTTCCATCGGCTGCTTCCTTGTCTCCGACAACGAGCATATAGGGAATCTTCTGAAGCTGAGCCTCGCGGAGCTTGTAGCCGAGCTTCTCGCTTCTTGAATCGACCTCAACTCTGATGCCGAGCGCCGCCAGCTTATCCATGACAGCGTTGGCCGCGTCAAGATGTCTGTCGGCTATCGGGAGAATGATGACCTGCCTCGGAGCGAGCCAAAGCGGGAACGCTCCGGCGAAATGCTCGGTGATAACGCCGATAAATCTTTCAATGGAGCCGAGAACAACCCTGTGGATCATAACTGGCCTGTGCTTTTCGCCGTCGGGACCTGTGTATTCAAGCTCAAATCTTTCAGGCAGCTGCATATCAAGCTGAATTGTGCCGCACTGCCATGTTCTGCCGAGTGAGTCGGAAAGGTGGAAGTCGAGCTTCGGACCGTAGAATGCGCCGTCACCCTCGTTGATGACATAGGTCTTGCCCATTTCTTCAACAGCCGTCTTGAGAGTCTCGGTGGCGAAATCCCAATCCTTGATATCGCCCATGTGATCCTCAGGCATAGTCGAAACCTCGATCTCATATGTCAGGCCGAATACAGAATATACCTCGTCGAACAGCTTGACGACATTCTTGATTTCGTCCTTCATCTGATCCCATGTCATGAATATGTGGGCGTCGTCCTGAGTGAAGCAGCGAACACGGAACAGACCGTGAAGCGCGCCGGAAAGCTCATGGCGGTGAACGAGTCCGAGCTCGCCGCAGCGAAGAGGAAGATCACGATATGAGTGCGGCTGGAGCTTATATACGAGCATACCGCCCGGGCAGTTCATGGGTTTTATCGCGAAATCTGTACCATCTATGACAGTTGTGTACATATTTTCTTTGTAGTGATCCCAGTGGCCGCTGCGTTCCCAAAGAGCGCGGTTGAGCATCATCGGAGTCGATATTTCAACATAGCCGTATTTCTTGTGAACCTCTCTCCAATAGTCGATGAGCGTGTTGCGTAGAATCATGCCGTTGGGCAGGAAGAACGGGAAGCCGGGACCTTCATCAAGAATGGCAAAAAGGCCGAGCTCTTTTCCGAGCTTTCTGTGGTCGCGTTTTTTGGCTTCTTCAATGGCTTCGAGGTATGCGTCAAGGTCGGACTGCTTTGTGAAAGCCGTGCCGTAAATACGCTGGAGCATCTTGTTCTTTTCGCTGCCTCTCCAGTAGGCACCGGTGCAGGAGGTGAGCTTGAAAGCCTTGACTCTGCTTGTGTCGGGAATATGAGGACCGGCGCAAAGCTCGGTGAATTCGCCCTGTTTGTAAAAACTGATATTTTCGCCCTTATCGGCGTGTTCCTTAACAAGCTCGACCTTATATATTTCTCCGCGCTCCTCATAGTATTTTACAGCGTCCTGCGGAGCCATTTCAAAGTGCTCGAGAACGAGCCCCTCCTTGACTATCTTTTTCATTTCAGCCTCGATTTTTTCAAGATCCTCGGGGGTGAAAGGCTCGTCTGCGTCAAAATCATAATAGAAGCCGTTGTCGATAGCCGGGCCTATTGCAAGCTTGACATCAGGATAAAGTCTTTTAACGGCCTGCGCAAGGATATGAGAGGCGGTGTGTCTGAATGCGCGTTTTCCGTCGTCGTCGTCAAAGGTGAGAATTTCGACTTCGCAGTCGGAGTTGAGCGTTGTTCTCAGGTCGCAGGTTTTGCCGTCAACCTTTGCAAGGCAGGCCGCCTTATAGAGACCGGCGCCGATGCTTTTTGCGATGTCAAGAACGCTGACGCCTTCCGGAAATTCACGAATGTCGTCACGAAGTTTAACTTTTATCATAATATATGCTCCTTTGATATAAATTTCTGAAAATCAAATAACAACACCCGACAGTAAGGGAAAGTCTGACACGATATTAAAGCCGACTGCCCGAAGGAAATTTTCCCGTAAGCGGGAACGGGAATATTCACAGTGAATTCAGGCAAAAAATAAAAGCCCATCCCGACAAGGGATGAAGCTTTACACTCCACGGTTCCACCCAAATTCAGCCAAAGGGCTGCTCTTGAAAGGCTTTAACGCAGCAAACGTCGGTCTTAATCACGGTCTGCGTCTGATATCAGGTGCGGGCCGATGTTTTCGATCGCTCTCGGGAGCGGTAATTTCTTCGCTTTAAAATGCGGGTTTTCAGCCGGGAAACGCCCGACCCGCAATCTCTGACATAAAGTGGTGAAGAAACCTTCTCCGTCACTGATTTATGGTATTGATATCTTATAAAGAATATCACAACGCTCTTATTTTGTCAAGTTTAAGCTAAATAAATCATTATTTTTTCCTAAACACTTGATTTCTTTCAAATAATTAGTTATAATATGCAGGCATTTGGAGAGTTGTCCGAGCTGGCCGAAGGAGCACGATTGGAAATCGTGTAAGTCGCAAACACGGCTTCGAGGGTTCGAATCCCTTGCTCTCCGCCAAATTTCCACCGTAATTTTTAGAATTGCGGTGGTTTTTTGCGCTTACTCAGAGAGCTTGAAAAATAAAGCTGTTATAAATTAAAGCTGATAAACCGGAATTCACAAGGGCAAGACTTATGAAAAGATGGAAATGGCACGATGTGGATCAGCCTGTTACCTTTGTTCAGAAAATGACTCCTGTCACGGCTGTAATACCGATAAATGCCATGAAAAGGATTGGTGCAAAACAGATGATGCTCATTAAGTAAAAAACAGGATACTGCTATAATTGCACGGAAGATCAGAAAAAGTCTTGCCGTCAAAAATCAAGCCCTTCGGATTCACTCTGTTTGCAAAATGTATATTAAAGCCGCATTGCCGGATTGCCTTGAACCGAATGAAAAACTCGGTGTCATATATCATCGTGAAGGTATAACCGGAGATTATGATGACTTTGATGATATGTAAAGACCGATTGCTTTTATAAAACAGAAAATCATAGTTTTCATATATGTTTGCCGTTACAGACAGCATAATTTTATCTCAAAACCCTTGAAATTTTGATCAAAATATTTTATACTAACCTTTGGCTTTTAACATTGCTGAATTAACCGTTTAAGACCGTAACGGATTTGTTTAACGGTCGGATTTAAAAGTATAATACTGTGTTAAACAATAAAAATAACAAACGGTATCTTGATTTTTAACAGCAATGATTATCTGAGTCTATAAGATTTTCCGCAGATATGCCCTGATATGCGATAATCCGGAATATATGCGCAGAGTCTTTTTCATAATTAACAGGAGGCTTTTAAAATGGAAAGATTAAAAGGTAAGGTTGCTATTGTAACCGGTTCAACAAGCGGTATTGGCGTAGGCATCGCAAAGCTTTTCGCCGCCGAAGGAGCAAAGGTTGTAGTTTGCGGACGCCGCGAAGCAAAGGGACAGGCTGTTGTTGACAGCATAGTTAAAGAGGGCGGCGAAGCGTCATATCATTTCATGGATATAACGGCGGTTGAGAGCATTGATGCTCTTCTCAAGGATACGGCTGAGAAATACGGCAAGATCGATATTCTTGTCAACAATGCCGCTAATGTCGCTTTGAAGGACGGACGCGTTGACGAGCTGACCTTGGAAATGTGGGACGGCATTTTCCAGAGCGATCTTCGCGGAACATTTTACGCTGTTAAAAGCGTATTGCCCTATATGAAAGAAAATAAAGGCGGTTCAATCATCAATATCGGTTCAATGGCGTCCTGCGGCGGCGACTTGGGCTCAACAGCTTATGCCTGCGCAAAAGCCGGCGTTGATATGCTGACAAAGTCCACCGCTCTTCAGTATGGTAAGGACAATATTCGCTGCAACTGTGTTCGCCCGGGCCTGATTGTTACTCCCGAGAACGAAGCTCATGTTCCGCAGGTATTAAAGGACATCTTCCTTAACAACATAATGGTTAACCGCTACGGTTCACCCGAAGATATTGCCAATATGTGCGTCTATCTTGCGTCTGATGAAAGTGAATACTTCACCGGTCAGGTCGTTACCGTTGACGGCGGCTTGAACGCTCATGTTTCAACAGTCGGTCAGTTTAAAGAAATGCAATCCCGCACCTGGTAATGCTCCGCATTATCTGCATCGATAAAAAGCAGCCATAAGACAGCATGACTGTTTAATGTTTCATTAAGCACAGCAAAATAAAAATCAAAAGCTATAATTTACATCAGCGCCGCACCAGAACGCTTGTTGTATTTTATAGCTTTTTATTTATGGTGAATTTTTCGCCCGTACGCAGTAAATGTGTTCAGCTTCACGGCAAAGGCGGTCAATATCTTTTGCTCACGCAAGGCATTAAAAAACCACCTGCACATATGATTTAGGTCATACGGTTGTTCCTTATTTTATATAAAAGTACTCGCTATGCCGGATCAGATATGTTGAAAAGTTCGCAAAGTATTGGTATAATGAATAAAACGATTGTATAAATCGGAATTTTAGAGTAATTGAAGAATACCGATTTTATGCGCAGTTTTCCGCTGCTTTTCGGCATAAAGCCGAGCCTATTGAAAAAGGCGGAACTAAAATGAAAAATCAGGGCAGGGAAGCAGAAGCTTTTGAGGAGGAATAACCATGGACATAAGCAAAGCCGAAAAATTTATTTATCATAACGCAAGGCCGCTGGAGCTTGCGAGATGGCAGTATCTTTTTGAAAACGGAAGCCGGGAGAGTGTTCTGAAAGCTCTTGCGGCTTATCAGAATGAAGACGGGGGCTTCGGTCATGCGCTTGAAGCGGATTGCTGGAATCCGGATTCATCACCCGTCCAGACATGGGCGGCAACGCAGATAATAAATGAGGTCGGCCTTTGCGATAACAGCCACCCGATCATTCGGAACATTCTTCGTTATCTTGACTCAACTGAGGACTTTGACGGACACACCTGGTCAAATACGATCCCCTCAAACAACGGCTATCCTCATGCGCCTTGGTGGAATTACGCCCCGACTCAGGATATCAACTATAACCCGACTGCCTCGCTGACAGGGTTTGCTTTGCGCTATGCAGCTGCGGACAGCAGTTTGTACCGCAAGGCATGTGTTCTCGCTGAGGAAGCCTATGCATGGTTTAAAGAAAACTGCCCGACGGAATCCATGCACACGGCCGCCTGTTTTGCTCAGCTTTATGAATATCTGTCAGACTGCGGTTCGGCGGTGATTGACCTTGATGAATTTGAAAGCCTTCTGAAAAAGCAGATCAAATATATATTGACCGCTGACACCTCGGTCTGGGCAACGGAATATGTGTGCTTGCCCTCGTTGTTCATTCATTCAAAGGCCAGCCCTTTTTATGCGGAAAACAAGGAGCTTTGCAACTGTGAGTGCAGGTTTATTTCCGAAACGCAGGGGGCTGACGGCTCATGGGCGATAACATGGGAGTGGAGCGACTATCCGGAGCAGTGGCACATCAGCAAAAACTGGTGGAAGTCGGATCTGATTATAAAAAATATAAAGTTCTATAAGAGCATACACGGCTGAATGCTTGATTGCCGGATTGAATATTGAGCGGTTTGAACGCTGTCTCAACCCGGCCTCTCTTTCGTTTTTTTGGTGAAAATCTAACCGTGACAGGTACGCTCATATCTGAGAATTTATCTGTGCCTTTTTATCGGAGCTTTCGGTCGGTGTTGCGGCGCATTTAATAAGTCCGCCGCAATTTTGACAGAGCAACGGCGGACTTTATTTATCTCCTTTCGCAAAAGTCAGATGAAGTTGTCTCATTCGGCGCAGAACAGCGGGCAAAATTAAAAGCTATAATTTACATAGAGCGAAATAAAACGCTTGACTGTAATTATAGCTTTTTATTGTTTATGAATAATTATGATTGCTTTCTTCGTCTGAATTAGACAGTCCGTCTTAATTCAGATTAACAGCATGCGGTCGTTGCTGAGATCCTTGCCCGCCGCTTCTCTGAATTTCACAAGCAGGTCGGCGACCGTCAGCGACTTTCTTTCTTCGCCTGAGGTGTCCATGATTATCCTGCCGTCATTCATCATTATTGTTCGGTTGCCAAGCTCGAGAGCCGACTGCATGTTGTGCGTTATCATCATGCAGGTCAGATTGTTCTCTGAAACGATAGATTCTGTCAGAGAGAGGACTTTTTCCGCCGTCGCGGGGTCAAGAGCGGCGGTGTGCTCGTCAAGCAGAAGCAACTCAGGCGGCTCAAAGGTAGCCATCATCAGAGTGAGAGCCTGCCGCTGACCGCCCGAAAGCAGGCCAACCGGCTGGTTCATTCGGTTTTCAAGCCCCATATCGAGAAGAGCAACACGGTCCCGGAACGCCTTTTTATCCGCCTTTGAGACATGGCTGAGCCAGCCTCCTCTGCCCGCCGCAAGAGCGAGATTTTCCTCAACGGTCATTCCAGGTGCGCTGCCGCGCATGGGATCCTGGAAGAGTCTGCCGATTTTTTTAGCTCTCTTGTGCTCCGGCATGAGCGAAATGTCTTTTCCGTTCAGCTCGATAGTTCCGCTGTCTGTGATAAAGCTTCCGGCGATGGCGTTGAACAGCGTTGATTTTCCTGCGCCGTTTGCGCCGATGACCGTGATGAAATCGCCGCGTTTTACCTCAAGTGACAGATCGTCAATAGCCTTTTTAGCGTCCGCCGTTCCGGGATTGAAGGTCTTTGAAATGTGAGAAATTTTCAGCATCACATAGCCCTCCTTCCGAAGCGCTGTTTGAGCCTGCGCTTGAACAGCGGGAAACGCGTCTTGAGATAAGGAATCGAGATCGCCGCTATAACAATGACAGATGACACGAACTTCAGCATGAATGCGGGCATATCGAAGCGCAGGGCAACTGTGTAAACAAGGCGGAAAATGAATGCGCCGAGCACCATTCCGACTATCTGGAGCGGAATTTTCTTTCTGCCGAGGAAAACATTGCCTATGAGCAGGGAAGCGAGTGCAATCGTTACCATGCCCGTTCCGATATCTATATTGACCGATTTCTGCGACTGAGCCAGCAGACAGCCCGAAAGAGCCGTGAACGAGTTAGCTATGCACAGGCCGATAATAGTCGTGAAAACGGGATTTATTGAAGATGAGCGCACCATATCGGGGTTGTTGCCCGTTGCGCGGATCGCAAGTCCTAGCCTTGTTCTGAGAAAAAGAGCAAGCAGAACGCCGACCGCAATAACGGCGATCGCAGCAACAACCAGCTTGTACTGCTCCTTAAACGGAGTGTTGCTCAAAAGATCGCGCGCCTTGGTGAACACGGTCTCACTGCTGTTCATATTTAGTATTGACGAGCTGCCCATAACGGCTATATTCACGGAATACAGAGCAGTGTTGACTATAATGCCCGCCAGAAGGCTGTTAACGCCCATTTTGGTTTGCAGAAAAGCCGTGATAAAGCCTGATGAGACTCCGGCGGCCATAGCGGCGGGTATCGCAAGAAAAGGATGCCCCGACAGCGTCACGACGGCGCCAACGGTTGCTCCGAGAGTGAAGCAGCCGTCGGTCGATAAGTCGCATACATTAAGCATCGAATAGCTGAGATAGAGGGCGAGCACCGTCAGCGCGCTTATCAGCCCCAGCTCGGATGCGGTTTGAAGAAGAGTTAAAACAGAACCCAGCGACATAATATAGTTCCTTTCGGTTTATTTTTGGCCGTCAAAGGTTTCGGCGGTCTTGATTTCCTCGACCTTTGTGCAGTGCGGAGCGATCTTCTTTGCGACCTCGTCATAGCTCATACCGAGCTGAGCGCATATATCGGTGTTGATCGTTGCCGTGCCGTTATCAAAGGTACGAACCGGAAGCTCTGCGGGATTTTTGCCGTCGAGAAGTATCTCAGCGACCATATTTGCCGTTTCCTTGCCGAGGTTGATATAATCAACGCCGAAGCCGAGGAAGGCGCCGTTGAGAGCAAAGGAGTCAGCGCCGGCATAGTGCGGAATACCTGCTTTTGTAAATATCTCATAGATAGCAAGCTCGGATTTCATGATTGTGTTGTCGGTCGGGGTGAATACAGCGTCAACGCCGTCGGTCACAAGAGCCTGAGCTGCGAGAGTTACCTCGTCGGCCGTTGTTCCCGTGCGCTCGACATAGGCGACGCCTTTCTTGTCAAGAAAAGCCTTTGCGTCCTTGATAGCGGCCGTTGAAGAATCCTGACCGACATCATAAAGAAGACCGACCTTTTTGATATTGCTGTCCGTTTCAAACATAATGTTCATTATAGCGTCCGTGTTGAGATAGTCGGAGGTGCCGGTAATATTGCTGCCGGGAGCTTCGAGAGAATTGACAAGCTTTGCCGAAACGGGGTCGGTGACTGCCGAGAAAACAACGGGAATGTTCTTGCCCTCCGTTGCCGACTGCATAGCCATTGCGACCGGAGTTGCCACGCCGACCATAAGGTCAACTTCATCGGCGATAAAATTGGAAATGATCTGATTGAGAACATTTGAGTCTGTGTTGCAGTTATCATAGCTGATCTTGAATTCAACGCCCTTTTCAGCGCCGATCTCGGCGAGCCTTGATTTGATATTGTCAACTATCTGATTGAGAGAAGCGTCGTCAACATAGTTGCATATGCCGACATTATAGACCTTGGAGTCGGATTTTTCGCCCTCGTCTGTTTTGGAGCCGCAGGCTGTGAGCATTCCGATAATAAAGAGTGCGCTAAGCGCAAGAGCAATAATTTTTTTCATGATAAATACCAACCTTTCATTGTTTTTCAGTTACTAAATATAGATTATTGTTTTTGTTGGGAATGAAATTTGTCTCGGCGCGTCTGCGCCATAGCTTTGTGAGCAGATACATATAAAGACCTCCCTGATAAATAAAAAATCCTGCCACGGCAATTACTTGCCGGGACAGGAATAAAAATCAAATCCTGCGGTGCCACCCCGCTTGGCGTGCTTTCACGCCCACTCCGGCGTACTTTCATACGCTGACCTTTGTTCACGGAGAGCCGCCTCCGTCTCACATACTGAAAAGCTTCTGCTTTCTTTCCGCTCGCCCTCGAAAGTCCATTCGATCAAATCTTTTTCTGCCGCAATCTCACCGCCTGCGGTTCTCTGAAAGAACAGTGTTAAGATCTACTTACTCTTTCTCATCGGTTTAGCCGCATTATACTACCGCTAAAATCGGTTGTCAATAGTTTTCTGAAATTTTTTTATTTTTCAGCTTGTCAATTATAGGTTATTTATCCGATTCCTGTCGTTTTTCGGCTTTCGTTTCGTTGACATTGCTGCTGACGCACGATATAATATTAACAATAAAAATATATGATCTGAACTGCCTGCGTGACAGGGAATGGGCGCCGAAAAGGCGGATAAAGCCGTGAAAGACGCCCTTTTGCGCTTGAAACGGCTGAGTTCCGGTCATCGCAAAATATACGGGAGGATCAATATATGAAGTATTTTTTTCTTGCGCTGTTTGTGATCAGCAGTGCGGTGCATCTGTATTTCAGCTGGAAGGATGAGAAGAAAGGCCGCGCGGTGACAAAGCCGATGCTTCTGCTGTTTCTCATGCTCTACTATATCTTTTCCGCCGACAAAGTCTCATTTGTTCTTCTCGGCGCACTTCTGACGAGCTGGCTGGGCGATGTTTTTCTTATTCCCAAGGGCAACAAGTGGTTCACAGCGGGCGGCATCAGCTTTATGATCAGCCATTTTTTGTTCATAGCGGTTTATGTCGGCCAGATCAGCTTCGCAAATGTTCAGTGGCTGCCCGTTATTTTGCTGGCTGTTCTTTATTGCGCGGTTGCTGCAAAGGTTATTTTAACGCTGAGAGAAAATGCGCCGAAGCCGATGAGAATACCGCTTTATGTTTATCTTCTGGCTAACAGCGCAATGAATGTGTTCGCATTTATGCAGATGATAACCACTCGCAGCCCCGGCGCAGTCGTTGCCTATATCGGAGCGCTTCTGTTCTTCGTTTCGGATTGCAGTCTGTTCATTTTGCGCTTTTACGATAAGAAAGAGATTGTTTTCAAAAAGCATTTTACGGTCATGCTGACCTATCTTGCCGGAGAATTTCTTATAACACAGGGTATACTCATGCTCACTGCGTAATAATTGATATTTATTGAAACATTGTGCCCGGTACAATGCGGCCGGGCTTGGAGAAATCAAAGATAAAACAAAAGGAAAAATATTGCTATGAAATGTATTTTTATTGTTAATCCGCACGCCGGAGAGTCCGGCGGCGCTGAAAAGCTTCAGCTCGCCGTTTCAAAGCTCAAGGAGAACGCCGACTGTGAAGTTTATCTGACTAAAGCTCCCGGGGACGCAACGGAATATGTGCGTAGCCGCTGCAAAAGCGATCCTGATAAGGAGCTTCGCTTTATCGCCTGCGGAGGCGACGGAACGATAAACGAGGTGTTCAACGGAGCCGTCGGCTTTGACAATGTGAGCGTGAGCTGCTATCCCTGCGGAAGCGGCAACGACTTTGTGAAAGCCTTCGGCGGTGCCGAGCGATTCATGAATGTGGAAAAGCTCATTTCAGCTCCGGCTAAAAAAATTGACCTTCTCAAGGTCGGCGACCGTTACAGCAACAATGTCGTTAACTTCGGATTTGACACTACCGTGGCTATAACCATAAACAAGGAACGCGAAAAGACAGGTCACGGCAACAAAAATGCGTATACGAAAGGCGTTATTACCGCACTGATAAAGAGCATGAACAACAAATGCACCGTCATTGCCGACGGCGAGGTGCTCAATCCGAGCGGACGCCTGCTTCTCGGCACACTTGCGAACGGACAGTATGTCGGAGGCTCTTTCCGCTGCGCTCCCAGATCCAAGCCCGACGACGGACTTATAGATGTCTGCGTCATAAAGCCGATATCACGTCTGCGCTTTGTCAGGATCCTGAAGCCCTACACCAACGGAGAGCATCTCGACAGAGAGGATATGCGCGACATCATAACCTACCGCCAGGCAAAGAAGGTTGAGGTCAAGGCACCTGCGGGCTTCGCTTTCTCGCTCGACGGTGAGATCATTTATTCCGAGCATTTCACGGTTGAGATAGCGGAAAAGGTTCTGAATTTTGCCGTACCGGAAGCTTGAAATTAAAATCAGATTCTCAGATATCATAAAATAAGAAACATATATGCGCCGGGTTATATAAGTCTGAGCCCTTCGCGAAATCAGCCGCAAGCCTTTTTAGGTCTTGCGGCTGCCGTTATTTTATATCGGAATATCCTCCGGTACGCGCCGGAAGTGTTCTTTTCCGTGAGTTTGATGCCGCAGATATGCAGACCGCTTTCCGATATTATTGCGATTGTTGATATAGGCGCAATTTTCTGACCGAAGCTGTCTGAACGGAAAATTTTAAAATCCATCAGCAATAAGAATTTATAAAATTTTTCCTGTCAGATTGATTTTCCTTTAACCTTTTGATATAATAGGTTGATAACGGAGGAGATATTTATGCTTGTTTCAACTAAAGGAAGATATGCTTTGAGAGTCATGGTCGAGCTTGCCGACCGCGCCGATAATGGCTACATTCCGCTGAATGCGATAGCCGAAAGTCAGAATATATCGGAAAAATATCTTGAGAGCATAATAGTTATACTTTCCAAAGCGAAATTTGTTGACGGCCTGAGAGGCAAAGGCGGCGGCTATAAGCTCAGCCGAAAAGCCGAAGAATATACCGTCGGGAGCATACTGAGAACAGTGGAAGGCTCACTTGCTCCGGTCAACTGTCTCAAAAGCGACGAAAACACCTGTGAAAATGCCGATAACTGCAAAACCTTGCCCCTTTGGACAAAGCTTGACGATATTATCAACGACTATCTTGAGTCTGTCAGCTTAGCGGATCTTGCCGAAGGAAAGATCGACTGATTTCTGCTCTATTTCTTGTCATTGCCGCAGTCACTGCACTCCGGCAGTCCGGCAACGCTTGTCAAAAGCGACAGCACTCCGGCAAGAAGAGATGTGCTGCCGACAATCAACCAGTTGACATCGCCCAGCGCAGCCGAGGTTCCTATGGCGGCGATAGCGGTCTGAGCGACAGTTCTTGCCGCCCTTATTCCGGCCGCCTTTATCCATATTTTAAAGTTTGCCATTGCCGTGTCAAGCCGGATTTGCCGTCCGGCCTGATGCTTGTCACCTCCAATCATAAAATAACTCATGACATTATATTCGGCCTGAAATAAAAAAGTGACGGAAAGCTTCGGCTTTCCGTCATACCTTTTATTTTGACTCATTCAAGACACTTTATTGCCGGTTTATGTAAATTTCAGATCAATATTTGTTGTGAACTCTTTCGGCGAAGCAGACAAGATCCTTGACCTCAAGCACTGTTCCGTCGTCAAGAACGGCCTTTCCGCTCATTTTTCCGAATACCTGATGCTGATCGGTGACAATAGCCTTGACATCTATTTTCGCGCAGCGATCGATTATCGGAATAAAATCCATTTCAAATCTTCCGTCAGATGAAGTGAATGTCCACGGCTTGGTGTAGCTGTCGTGGGGAATGTTGAAGGTGATGTCGTCGAGCTTGTGGCCGACGCCATCATAGAAGATAATGTTTTCGGTTGCGCTCGATCTGTCGCTGAAGCCGTAGCCGATGTTGAAACCGAACGGCTTTCCGTTGACAATGCCGTTGCCGCTTCCCCAGTTCCATGTGTTGTCATATGTCCACACGCCACGGCCCCAGTCGAGAGTGCCGAAATCGGTCTCGGGGTTGAAGGAATATTCTTTTCCACCATAAACGACCTTTCCGCTTGCGCGCATGCAGTTGATCTTCTGGTTGTAATAGAAGCACTTCGGATTTTCTTTCCAAGGTGTGGCTATTACCATGGTGTCCATCGGCGGCTGTTCGAGAACGATATCGCAGAAAAGATCCTTGTCGCCGTCAAATTTTTTGAAATCGCATTTGATATGTCTCTTTCCCTTTGTGATGACGAACTCCATGTCAAGTCTGTCTTTCTTGTGATAGACAGTGTTGCCGTAGGAGGAATCGGTCGGAAGCTTGAGCTTGCCCATCGGGAACGGATCAAGAATAGTCTCGGTGTGCTCGCGCGGCACGGTAAAGTCAAGGAAAGACGCACTTTGAAGGCCGATATATCCATCGTCCGAGATAGTGAAAGCGACAGCGAACTCTTTTGTCAGAACGAGATAGTAATCCCATTCCTTTATTCTGAACTTCGGCATTTTGATGTCGCTTCTGTCGTATTTCTGAATGAGGCTTCTTGACCAGCCGGGCTCAACAAGATGTCCCTCGGAGTCGAGCAGCCTGTGCGCAGTTGTTACTTCGTGATTTCTCATATTTTTACCTCCACTAAGTTGTGAGACCATTATATACCGGAATTGCGGCAAAATAAAGCCCTTTAGCCTATATTTTCAGCCTATTGAGAAAATAAAAATTTAATTTTCTCTGTTGTCGAAAAATACTTTTCGTTATATAATAGATATAATATCGGTTAATATAAGAGGTACGCAATGAGTAACAGCGGAAAGAAAAAAAGAGCGGGAGCGGGCAACGGCTGCGTTCTTTATAAAAAATGCGGCGGCTGCCAGCTTCAGAATATGAACTATGAAGAGCAGCTGAGCTTTAAGCAGGCGAAGGTGATAAGGCTTCTCGGGCGCTTCTGCCGCGTTGAGGATATAATCGGAATGAAGGATCCGACACATTACAGAAACAAGGTGCAGGCCGCATTCGGAGTGACAAGGGGAGGAAAGATCGTATCCGGTGTGTACCAGTCGGCGAGCCACAGAATTGTCTGCGTTGACGACTGCCGCCTTGAGGACAGGCAGGCTGACAAAATAATAGTCACTATCAGAAAAATGCTGCCGGATTTCAAGATAATTCCATATAACGAGGATTCGGGCAAGGGCTTTCTTCGCCATGTTCTTGTCAGGCGCAGCTTTTCGACGGGCGAGATAATGGTCGTTCTCGTGACGGCTTCACCGATGTTCAGAAGCAGCGGGCATTTCGTGTCGCAGTTGCTCAAAAAGCACCCCGAGATCACGACCGTTGTTCAGAATATCAACCCGTCGAACACGAGCATGGTGCTCGGAGACAAGGAAAAGGTGCTTTACGGCAGCGGATATATAACCGATGTTCTCTGTTCATATAAGTTCAGAATATCGCCGAGGTCGTTCTATCAGATAAACCCGGTGCAGACGGAGATTCTATATAATACCGCTGTTGAGTACGCAGGACTGAGCGGAAAGGAGACAGTGATCGACGCATATTGCGGAACGGGCACGATAGGTATAGCGGCGTCAAAGCTTGCGGGGAATGTGATCGGAGTGGAGCTTAACCGCGACGCAGTCCGTGACGCGATAGTGAACGCGAGACTGAACGGAGTGAAAAACATATATTTTAACTGCGCCGACGCCGGAAAATTCATGGTCGAAGCGGCAAGAGCGGGGGAAAAGGCCGATGTTGTCATTATGGACCCGCCGAGAGCCGGCAGTGACGAAAGCTTTCTTTCAAGCGTCGTGACCTTGTCGCCCGACAGAATAGTCTATATTTCATGCAATCCCGAAACGCAGGCGAGAGACATCTCATATCTTGTCAAGAACGGCTATGAATGTAAAAAAATACAGCCCGTCGATATGTTTCCCCATACTTCTCATGTGGAGACGGTAGCTCAATTGGTCAGAAGACGCCCGGCACGAATATGATTATATGCCTAAAAGACAAATTAAACGGAGACTGAATTATGGCGCTTATAAAAAATGAAATACCGATTTTAGAATTTGACAGCAATGAAAAAGCTGTAATTATGCCCGGACATGAGCGCTTTGAAATGAAATTGCCGAAGAGGGCAGTGTTGGCTTTTTTAGGGGACTGTATAGATAAATTCGCTGAAAAAAGCAATGCAAAAGCAGTTAATTACTTTATTTCAGAAACAAAGAAATACCCTGTTTATATCTTGAAATACAAAGGAGAAGAAATTTGTTTGGTGCAGGCTCCTGTGGGTGCGCCTGCAGCAACGCAGATTCTTGACTGGCTGATAAGCTATGGAGTCAAAACAGTGATCAGCGCCGGCTCTTGCGGAGTGCTCGAAGAACTTGAGGAAAATTTATTTCTTGTACCCAACAGAGCTTTGCGGGACGAGGGAACTTCATATCATTATGCCGCGCCTTCAAGATTCATCGATATAAACAAAGCCGCCTTAAAGGGAATAAAAAAAGCGCTGGCTATACATAATCTGAAATACACGGAAGTTACGACATGGTCAACGGACGGCTTCTTTCGCGAACCCCGGGAAAAGGTGGAATACAGAAAATCGGAGGGCTGCTCCGTTGTTGAAATGGAATGTTCTGCGCTGGCTGCTTGTGCACAGTTCAGAAAAATAATTTGGGGTGAAATACTCTTTACTGCGGACAGTCTGGCTGATGCGGAAAAGTATGACGAACGCAGCTGGGGAGAGGACTCTTTCGAATATGCTCTGAGACTGTGCCTGGATGCGGTAACAGAGGTCGACGAAGCTTAAAAAATAACTCATATATGATGAATCTTGCCAATGGCAGCATCAACGCAGAAGACTTTGCCGAAACGACACAAAAGATTCAACCCATTATAACCATGAACATTATCTTAGACAGAGTCCGGCGATTATAAACGCAGAAAGCATTTACGCAAAAACAGAACGCGGCGGTGGGAGTGATAAGCTCCCGCCGCCGTATTTGCATTTATTCAGTTTTTCTCCACTACCGGAGGTATAAAGTTTTCAATGGCGTTTCGCAGTTTTGGGTGATGGATAACAAAATGGATTACCGGGGCTCTGCCTTTGGACACCATAGCCCATTTGCCCTCGTGAATGAAAATCTGCAAGTTGCGAAAAGCCTGTGATGAAGTCTTTTTAAGCGTGTAATTCGGGTGATTTGCGGCAAAGTTTTCTGTGCTTTCCAAATGGGCAAGATATTCTTCGTAGGTGTACTGAATATCTTTTTCAAAGAAAGCGCCCGAAAGGTCGACTGTTAAAGGCCGGGCTGCAAACTCCTCCTTTGTGATGACTGACACTTCATCTTCAATATACCCTGTTTCAAGTATAGTTTCCGCCCTCTGCCGGCTCGCGGCGGCAGTTTCCAGAGCAGTCTGCATTTCCTTTCCGCTAAGCCCATGCCTCTCAAGAACAGACTTCAAAAGCGCCTCCTCCATCGTGTAAATAGGCAGTGTTGAAAGGATGCTCCGGCGCTTTCCGGTCTCTTTGGAGTCTGCAAGCAGGAAAGCGTTCAGCTTGTTCTTATTGTCGCTGCGATAAATATTCATCAGGGGATAGGCATTGCTCAACAGCTCCTGCGCTCTTTTTTGGTAGTATTCTATCTCTTTTTTCGATTTGGTCAGATAGTATTTTCCGTCTGAGTGATAGCCTGCGATAGCTTCACCCGAAAGGGCGGCGGCTCCCGACACCTTCAAAAAGTGAAGAAAGACATTGTCCCGAACATTTTTAAGGTAATAGGGCGATATCTGCCCCGTCATATACATCGGAATCCAGCTTTCAAGCCCCAGCATCATATCCTCAAAGGAGCGGTTCAGATGATGAATCTGATTGAGATGCAATCCTTTTTTCAGCATCATTGCCATGCCGTACATCCACTTTTTCGGGAAATCAGGGTCTTTCGCCATTTCTTTCATCGGCATATCGCTATACATTATTACGGGCTCCATGGACTTAGAAAGAACGGTGGCTTTCAGAAAATCCAGTTCACTTTCCATCATCTCGTTCAGCCCGAAATATGTTTTTGATGTCGGAAGCTGAAACGGTACTGACGGCATCTTCAGCTCATCAAAATGAATTGCTTTGATATAGTCGTTTAAATCAAACTCGTCCAGCTTTAGCAAAAAATCCGATATGGGATCATTCTCGGGGTTTTTCCCGTTCAGCAGCCATTCAGTCAGCTTTTCAAACCTCGCCGAGCTGTCGGCCAGCTCATTTTCTGAGCAGTCAAGAAGATTAGCCAATATCGCCAGATCCTGAGCGGAGACAAATTCCCTTGTCACATAACCGGCAACGGCGGCGGCAAATTTTTCGGGCTCTGCCGGGCGGCGTGTACCGTTCCGGAAGCGAAAGACCGTTGAAACATCATAGTTGATATGGCGGCAAAGCTTGTTAATGCTGATATTCAGAGTGGAAACAAGAGCATCAAAGTTTTTCAGAAGCTGCTGTGTGTCAGCAGACAAAAATTCTCGGTTTCCAAAAAGCACTCGCGAACGGAATCTTTCGTGATATCGTGACTGTTGTTTTTCTTTGCAATCTGAGCAATCGCAAAGCATAGTTTTTCAAAGGCTTCTGAATTCATATCGGGCAGTCTTTCCCCCGAACGGTAGCGGCTGAGCGTGGCGGCGGATATGCCCGACAGCTCGCTGATATCCCTTGCCCTGCAGCCAAGCTGTTCTATGTATTCATTTAATTTTTCGTGAAATTTCATAATAAATCCTCGCCATATGATACTTCTATGCTCATTATACAGGATAGCCTTGAAAAAATAAAGGGTATCCGTTAAAGAATTTTCCGATTTGTCCGTTGCCATATACGGAAACTCGGCTGTTCTCCTTTTTTTATGTCATGGCGGTCTTATTATAATTTGGATAATTGCTGAAAGGAATCTATACTGATGCCGCTTCCGTAAAAAACGGCTATTGCGGGCGTGACAGACATAGTCGGTGGGGGTGAACCGGTACCTGTATCTACGCCTGCCAAACAAAAGTTATTGCTAAGGCGGATGCTGCCGTGAAAGAAACGATGAAAAAATTGTATAAACAGATATCAATATATAACAAAGCCTCCCGAATGGATTGCCCGTCCGGAGAGGCTTTTCATCTTATTTTCCCGCCCTGAACATATGAAACAGCGGGAGACACGCAGAGAAAAAAGCTTTATAGGCTTCGCAGTAGTCTCTGTCCTGCCTTTGCCTTTTGCAGCCGCCGGCGCGGCACAGAGGATAGAATCTGCACTTTTTGCATTTCGGCGGAACGGCCAGACTTTCGCGGATAAATTCCGCAGCCTTTTTTCCGTTCGCCATGTCACTGAGCTCCGAGCTTTCAATGTTGCCGAGCAGCCACTCGTCCGTGCAGTAAAAATCGCACGGATAGACATTGCCGTTTCCCTCAACAACGAATTGATGAGTGCAGTGACCGCAGGTCCCGCATTGCTCGCTCTTCTGACCGAGCCGGAGCCGGACAAGGTTGTCAAAATATCGGACGCTGACATAGTTCCCGCGGACAAAATCCTTGACATAGAGGTTGAATATCCTTATCAGAAAGTCGGCGTATTGTTCATTCGTCATGTATAATTCACTCTCAACCGTCTCGCCGAAAGGCCGCAGACAGGGTATAAACTGCAGGTATCTGAATCCCTTTGAGCGGAAATATTTATATATTCTCTCGGCGTTTTCGGCGCAGTAACCCGTTAAGACAGTCAGAATATTGAATTCGGTCTTGTGCCTTTTGAGAATTTCAGCCGCTTTCAGAATCCGATAAAAGCTGTTCTGACCGTCGGCGTCGACTCTGAAGCGGTTGGCCTCATAGTCGCCGTCAAGACTGAGACCGACAAGAAATTCGTTTTCGGTGAAAAAATCAGCCCATTCGTCCGTCAGGAGTGTTCCGTTTGTCTGAACGCTGTAAAAGCAGCGGGAATTTTTGACGTTATATTTTCTGACGGTATCGGTGAAAAATTTAAAATATTCCATTCCCGCTATCAGAGGCTCGCCGCCCTGAAATGCGAAAGCAACGCTGTCTCCGTCGGCGAAAGCGAGGGCTGAGCGGATAAGCTTTTCGGCCGTTTCATGCGTCATGCAGCCGAAGCTGAAATCCTCGCGTTTGGCCGAAACATCGCAGTAGAAGCAGTATTTGCACCTCAGATTGCAAAGACTTGAAGCCGGCTTTATCATTATCGAAAGAGGCGGCATATTATTTCACCGTTCCTCTCGAATTGGCCCGGAAGTCTTTCTGGATCTGTTCAAGCTTCGCTTTCATTTCGGCGGATATCTCAGGATAAGCCGGAGTGCGGTTATAGTTTTCGCCCTCGTCGTCCGTCAGTATATGAAGCCAGTTCTTTCTGTATTTATCAAAGAAAGCCGAGTTGTCGTTCTGAATGTTTTTGAAATATTTGAAGGTAATATATTCGTTGTCTTTCAGAACATCGTAGTCATAGTCCTTATATTCATCACGGCTAAGGATATCCTCACTTTTGACCGTATACTGAATTGCCTTGACCTTGCGGCGCTTCATATGAAGAATAGGAGTGTTCTCGGTGTGAATGACTTCGTCGCTTTTTATAAGCGGCACCATTGAAACGCCGTCGATCACCCTGTCCTGCGGCAGGTAGTTTTTCTGACCGCCGTTGCCCGTTATTCCGCAAAGCTCAATGAGCGTCGGGAACATATCAACAAGCGTTGCGCTCTGCTCTCTCTGCTCACCGCTCTTGAAAAGTCCGCCGTTATTGTCCCAGCGGATCATGAACGGAACCTTCTGACCGCCTTCATAAGCGAGATATTTGCCGCCGCGGAGAATTCCTGTTGAGCCTTCGAGAGCGGGACCGTTGTCGCTCGTGAACACGATGATCGTGTTTTCAAGTACGCCCAGCTCCTCCATTGTCTTGAACAGCTCGCCGAGGTAATGGTCAAATTCCGTGACGCAGTCAACATAGGTGCCCATTCCGCTGGAGCCCTTATATTCGTCCCCGACGAAAACGGGAGCGTGCGGCCAGGGAGTCGTGTAATAGGCGAAGAAAGGCTTTCCGCTGTTTGCCTGTTCGGTTATCCAGCTTTCTATCTCGCTGTGTATCCATTTAGTTGCGTCTGACTGATCTTTGAGCTCGTCCGTTCCGCGGACTATCGTGTATTCGCCGTCCTGCTCACGGACATGATAAAACGGCTTCATGTCGTTGACATAATGACTGCCGTAGAAATAATCGAAGCCCTGTCTTGTCGGCAGATATTCGCCGTAGTCACCAAGGTGCCATTTTCCGAAGCAACCAGTTTCGTACCCCGCGTTTTGGAAGACCTCGGCCAGCGTGATCTCGTCGCCGAGCATTCCGTCAGTGTTGTTTATCATCTCAACGCTGTTGAATATTCTTGTCTGGGCGAAAGGCGAAAAACAGTTGACAGTCGGATATATAACATTGTCGGCGTAACCCCTGTAAGGATAACGGCCGGTGAGAGCCGCAAAGCGGGCGGGGGAGCAGACGGAATAGCTCGAATAGAAGTCAGTGAAATTCAGTCCGTTTTCGCCTATGGAGTCTATGTTCGGCGTGTCATATATCGCTCCGTTTATTGAAACATCAGCGTAACCGAGGTCGTCCATGAGTATGTATAACACATTTGGCTTGCCGGTGGTGTTCTGATCAACATTCTTGAGATAATCGTCATGTCCCTCCCAAAGTCTTTCGGTGACGGGCTTAGTTCTCATATTCATTGTCAGAACATAGAAAACGGAGGTCAGAACAAGAAGCACGCTCATAAATGAGACCGTGACCTTTTTAAATTTTCCTGAGCGAAAAGCTTTTTTAACAGCGAGAAGCAGCCCGACAAGCGCAACGGCGACCGGCAGAACGAGCAGGAGATTTCCCGCAAGTCTTGTGAAGAAATTGCCGCTACCCGAAAGCAGTGGATGCTCTGCGCTTGACCAGCCGGCCTTTCCCGAGGTGAAAGCCCCGAAGCCTGCGTCAGCGCCCCAGACAGTGTGAAAGATCAGCGTGGCGAGGCTCGCCGTCGCATAGCCGAGAAGCATTGCGGGATAGACCTTTTTCTTTATTATCAGAGACAGCAGGATAATGGCCGACATAACGCAGCAATAGCCGGCGCACAGAACGGCGACAAAGTTCTGCCTTGTGATGAGCTGGGCGGCAAAAAGCCCCACGCCGATAATCAAGGTAATTATCGGGAATATTTTTTTGCCCTTGTCAAGTCTGAATTCACTTTTCATATAGCTTTCCTCCGTATATTGTCGAATACCCGACTATTATACAATATGCTCATTTATTAAGTCAAGCGTTAAAACGGGCGTATCCGTCTGACTGATACGCCCGCAGACTGCCGATAAAGACGCCCAAACGCATATAAGCTAAAAAACGAAAGAAAAAGTCTGATTATTTTAAACACAACCGCAAACTGATTCAGCGACACAGTATCAGAACTGTGTCGCTGAGCGCTTATATGCTTGGCATTTTTTCGGTCTCGGAGTACCTTTGTACGCCTGTCGACCGAAGAAAATGTCATCGGTCACCCTTTCCCGGCAGTTTCACAGCTTGTCGAAAAGTTTTTAGACAAGCTGAAGGCGTATCCGTCTGACTGACGGATACGCCCGTAATAATTTTTATATCATTTCATTTTGCATAATGTTATTTCACAAATTCACTGTAAATAGCCTTGAGCGCTGTGATATATTCCTTTTCGTCAACGGCAACTATGATGTTCAGCTCGCTTGAGCCCTGGTCGATCATCTTAATGTTGACTCCGGCCGAGCCGATCGCTTTGAAGACTCTTCCGGCGGTGCCAGTCGATTTGACCATCTTCCGGCCGACGACCGCAATGAGAGCTATGCTGTCGTTGAGCGTTATCGCGTCGGGCGAAACATGGCGGCGAATGGAAGCGAAGACCTCCTCCTCCTTGCCCTTGAGCTGATCGGTCGGAACGACAACTGATATTGTGTCAATACCGGTCGGGACATGTTCGATATTTATTTTGTGCCGTGTGAGACACTGGAGCACCTCGGAGATGAAAGAGACTTTGTTCATCTGACCTTTTTCAATGGTGATGGTCGAAAATCCGACCTTGCCGGCGATACCGGTCACAACGGAGCTGCCCGTGTCGTTTTCAACAGTGGGGACGATAAGCGTGCCGCTCGCCTCCGGCTTGTTAGTGTTTCTGATATTTATGGGAATTTTTGCTTCCATGACAGGGAAAATAGCGTCCTCATGAAGAACGGTCGCTCCCATATAGGCAAGCTCGCGAAGCTCCTTATATGTAATAACATCTATCGTTTTCGGGGAGTCGATAAGCCTCGGGTCCGCCATAAGCATTCCCGAAACATCGGTCCAGTTTTCATATATGCCCGCATTAACGGCTCTTGCGACGATGGAGCCGGTTATATCCGAGCCTCCTCTTGAGAAGGTCTTTATGGTGCCGTTGGGCATCACCCCGTAAAAACCGGGAATTACCGCCCTTTCATGCCTTGAAAGTATTTCGGCAGTGGCCTCATTTGTCTTTTCCGAGTCAAAAACGCCGTTTTCGAAGAAGAAGATGCAGTTTTCGGCGTCGATGAAATCATAGCCGAGGTATTCGGCGAGTATCATCGAATTGAGGTATTCGCCGCGGCTGGCAATATAATCTCTGCCTGCGTGGTGAAGGATAGACATTTTGATTTTGTCGAACTCATCCTGAAGAGAAAAATCAAGCCCGAGCTCGCTTATGATCTGATTGTATCTTTCTTCGATTTTTGCGAAGGCGCCGTCGATGCTTTTCTTTTCCGCCGCCAGGTGATAGCAGTCATAGAGCATATCGGTGACCTTGGTGTCTTCACTGAAGCGCTTTCCGGGAGCAGAAGCCACGACATAGCGCCTTGAAGGCTCGGTTCTGACTATCTCCGCCACTCTTCTGAACTGCTTTGCGTCGGCAAGGGAGCTGCCGCCGAATTTCAATACTTTCGTTTGCATATATGAACCTACTTTCAATGAGTTTTACAGTAATTTTTCTCTGAGCTCTTCGGGGGAAAGAGGCGAGAGAAGTGCCGGCGCAACATCGAACACCGTCTTGCAGCCGATTTCGCCTCTGTCGTTCATTCTGTATAGCGCCCGAGCGTAAGCGACGAGAACATTCGCTGTGAATTCGGGGTTTGAATCGAGCTTCAGGCTGTATTCTATTATATGCTTGTGCTCGTTATCCGAGCCTGTACTGCCGCTTCTGATAACAAAGCCGCCGTGAGGAAGCTCCGCATGATCCCGGTCAAGCTCCTCCTGAGTGACGAAGTGGACGGTTGTGTCATAGTCGGCGAAATAGTTGGGCATATTGACTATCGTTTCTTCAATAAATTTTTTGTCGGCACCCTCGGCCGCAACGACAAAGCATTCGCGCGTGTGTTTTTCTCTGGTGGTCAGATCGGGATTTTCGCCATTTCTGACCTTTTCGAGAGCCTCCGGGCGCGGGATAGTGTATTGTCTTGCGTCAAGAACGCCGTGGATTCGTCTTATAGCGTCGGAATGTCCCTGACTGACGCCTTTGCCCCAGAAGGTGTAATCCTTGCCGACGGGGAGAATGCACTCGGCATAGAGTCTGTTGAGCGAGAACATTCCGGGATCCCAGCCGCAGGAAATGAGAGCCGTGTTTCCGTATTCTCTCGCATAAGCGTCAACTCTCGCAAAATGCTTGGGGATATTTGCGTGAGTGTCGAAGCTGTCAAGAACATTGAAGTCCTTGGCGAGGGAGGGCGTCATCTCGGGCAGATCGGTTGCGCTGCCTCCGCAGACTATCATAACATCTATCTTGTGTTTGTATTGCAGTATATCGTATATCGAGCAGACCTTTGCTCCGGGAGTCTGTATTTTGATGCTCTCCGGGTTTCTTCTTGTGAACACCGCAACAAGCTTGGTGTCGGGGTTCTGGGTAATGGCTTTTTCAACGCCCTTGCCGAGGTTGCCGTAGCCGTATATACCTATTCTAATCATATCAATTACCACCTGTTTATTTTTTCCGAAGGTTTACGCTCCGGCGATCATATCCTGCATGGTGTAAAGCCCGGCAGGCTGTTTTATCAGAAATTCGGCTGCGCTTAGTGCTCCCTCAGCGAACAAAGCTCTGCTGTGAGCCTCATGCTTTATTGTTATCGTCTGGGTGTCTGTTCCGACTATGACCTCATGCGTGCCGACGATATTGCCCACCCTGACCGAGCTTATGCCGATATCGTTCTTTTCTCTTCTGGCGTGGCCGCTTCTGCCGAGAACGAGGCGGGCGTTACTTCTGACCTGCTTTATCGCGTCGGCAAGCATCAGAGCTGTCCCGCTCGGTGCGTCGAGCTTTCCGTTGTGGTGGACCTCGACGATCTCAATGTCTGCGTCAGGCATGGCGGCTGCCGTTTTTTTCGCAAGCTCAACAAGAAGCGCAACGCCGACCGACATATTTGCCGAGAAGAAAACAGGAACTGACCTTGAAAGATCTTCTATTTTCTTCTTTTCTTCGTCGGTGTGACCTGTCGAAGCGAAAACAACGGGCGTTCCGCTCTTTTTTGCGTAGCTGCATATTTCCTCCGCTGCGAGATGGCTTGAAAATTCAACAATGCAGTCTGCGCTTTCCCGTACATCCGAAATATGTCTGTATCCGTCCTCACCGGTGATATCGACCTTTGCGACGATTTCGGCGTTCCGGCAGCCCGCTTCGGCGAGCTTTATGACCTCTCGGCCCATTCTTCCGTTTGAGCCGTTGAGAATTATCTTCATTTTCACACTTCCCTGAATTTTATTCGATGATTCCGTGCTTTCTCATAATCGAGAAGAGCTTTTCAGCGTGTTCTTCCTCCATCTGAGTCAGCGGCAGGCGAAGATAGTTTTCACAGAAGCCGAGCTTGTTCATCGCCGCCTTGACAGGAATAGGATTGACCTCGCAGAAAAGAGCGTTGATAAGATCGAGATATTCAAGCTGCATTCTGCGACTTTCCTCTATCTTTCCCTCAAAGAAAAGATGACACATTCTGCTCGTTTCGCCGGGCAGAACATTTGAAAGAACGGATATAACTCCCTTTGCGCCGAGAGCGAGCATGGGAACTATCTGATCATCGTTGCCCGAATAAATATCGAGCTTGTCCCCGACGAGCCTTGCGGTTTCAACGGCTTTTGAAATGTTGCCGTTAGCCTCCTTGATGCCTTGGATCATCGGATGGTCGGCAAGCTTTGCGTAGGTTTCCGGCTCTATGTTGACTCCTGTTCTTGACGGAACATTATAGAGAATGAGCGGAATGGTGCTGTTGTCGGCTATTTCGGTGAACATTCTGACAAGGCCGTTCTGTGTGCATTTGTTGTAATACGGCGTTACGACCAGCGCAGCGTCATAGCCTATCGTTCCGGCGTATTTCGTCAGCTCGATGGCTCTCGCCGCGTCGTTCGAGCCGGTTCCGGCTATCGAGGCGACTCTGCCGTTTATCCTTTCGACCGAGTATCTCAGCACTTCTTCATGCTCGCGGTGAGTGAGAGTTGCGCCCTCGCCGGTTGTTCCGCAGATGACCAGACCGTCCGTTCCGGCCTCAATCTGCTTGTCGATAAGATATCCGAGCTGCTCATAGTTGACGCCGTTTTTATCAAGCGGAGTGATGAGAGCGGTCGCCGCACCTTTAAAAATTGTTGCCATTTCATTTCCTCCAGTATATAACAGTATATAAAATTAAAACAATAAACCGAATTGATTTAACATCTAATTCTATCATATAGCGGCGTTTTATTCAATAGTTTGGCCGCAAATTTTCCGCCTGCCGTGTTATGAACTGCGTCGGTCCGGCAGGCAGCTCCCCTATTGTTAATTTCCGCTTCTTCAGCAAAGCCGGGATAGCCCCCAAATAAAATGTATTGAACGAGACAGAATTGCGGAATAAAATCACCATGCGTTGATATTTATATATTCCGCCTTGACCTTTGAATACATTATCTTCTGCGTTCCGTAAAGGCTGTAATATCCCGAAAGAACATAGCTGACGGCGCAGACGACGCCGAAAAAGACAAAGCCCTCCGAGCCGAACATTTCAACGCTGAGAATCATTGAGGCTATCGGGCAGTTGACGACCGAACAGAACAGGGCGACAAGCCCGAGAGCCGCCGAAAATCCGGCGGGCAGCCCGAGAAGAGGACCGACGGCGCAGCCGAGAGTAGCGCCGATAAAGAAAGTCGGAACTATCTCGCCGCCTTTATAGCCGCAGGATATAGTGATGACAGTGAATATCATTTTCAGAAGAAAAGCATATGGCACGGCGGAGCCGTTTATCGCATTTTCTATAATGTTCATTCCGGCGCCGTTATAGTCATAGTTTCCGACGAGAAGCGTCAGCAGGATTATCAGCGTTCCGCCGGCGGCCGCCCGAAGAAAGCTGTTTTTGATGAGCTTTGGCAGATATGTGTGACCTAAGTGCATCAAAATGCAGAAGACTATACTGACGACAGCGCAGACGGTTGCGAGAACGACAGCCTTTAACAAACTTTTCACGCCTATCTGTGGTATCTGAGACAGTTTAAAGGCAACAGGCGCTATCTTAAACAGCCGTGACACCGCATAGGCGACAAGCGATGAAGTCAGCGACGGAACGAGAGAGGAGTAATAGACGACGCCGACTGATATGACCTCCATAGCGAAGACGGTTGCCGTCAGCGGCGTACCGAACAGCGCCGAAAACACTCCGCTCATTCCGCACATTATGATAAGGTGCATATCCTTTTCACCGAGTCTGAAAACGCTGCCCACCTGCGAGCCGATAGTGCCGCCGAGCTGAAGCGCCGCTCCTTCACGGCCGGCCGAGCCGCCGCAAAGGTGGGTTATAACGGTGCTGACGAATATCAGCGGGGCGAGAAGAAGGGGCACTTTCTCCTTTTCTCTGACCGAGCTTATTATAAAATCCGTCCCGCCGTTTTTGTCAAGTCTGCATATCTTATAAAGAAACGCAATGACTATTCCGCCCAGCGGGAGAAAATATATTACCCAGGTGTATTTTTCTCTGATTCCCGTCACATATTCTATCGACAGATGGAAAGCGGAGCCGACCAGACCTCCGACAGCTCCCGTCACGCAGGCGAGAAATATCCATTTGAAAAAATTGAAGATATATTCAGCGGCTTTTTTGAAACTGTAATCCTTGAATTTCATGCTATCCCTCTTTTTCATTTCCTGAATACATAATAGCAAAGAGGCGGCGAGTATTCAAGACGGGGCGCAAAAAATATTATCGGAAAATGCTTTGCTCCGTCGTTTTTTGTCAACAGCGGTCAGACATATTTTATTTACTTAAAATCTTAAAAAAAATAGTGCTTTTAAGCCGTTAATATGGTATACTGTAAATAATATGTCAGATTCGGTACGGAAGATCCGATTCGGGAAAGGAAAATTTACTCTCGGATAATAAACAGATTTGAGGCCGTCGGAGGATAGCTTATGGCAAAAGAAAGAGAAAAAGTCACGGAAAACGAAAATCCCGATATGATAATAGGCAGAAACGCCGTTTCGGAGGCGCTTTCAAGCGGCAGACCGATAGATTCGCTGCTGGTGACGAGAGGAGCTAAAAACGGCTCTCTCGGCCGGATAGTCTCGCAATGCAGGGAGCGCGGAATCGTCGTCAAGGAGGTTGACGGAAAAAAGCTCGACGCAATGTGCTCAGGCGGAAATCATCAGGGCGTTATCATGTTCGCCGCGGCTCATGAGTATTCCGGAATTGACGATATGTTCGAGCTTGCGAGGTCGAGAGGTGAGGAGCCTTTCATAGTGATACTCGATGAGCTTGAGGATCCGAGAAATCTCGGCGCTATCGTCAGAACAGCCGAGGCTGCCGGAGCGCACGGCGTAATCATTCCGAAAAGGCGGTCGGCTTCGCTGAGCTTTTCTGTCGCAAAGACGGCTGCGGGCGCGCTTGAATATGTTCCCGTCGCCAAGGTCGCAAATCTCCCCGGAACGATAGACGAACTTAAAAAGAAAGGCCTGTGGATATACGGCGCAGACATGAACGGTACATGCTGGTGTCAGCAGGATTATAACGGCCCGATCGGTCTGGTGATTGGCTCTGAGGGCAACGGAATAGGCCGGCTTGTCAGAGAAAAATGCGATTTTATCGTTTCACTTCCCATGAAAGGGCATATAAACTCGCTCAACGCTTCGGTTGCGGCGGGGATTCTCATGTATGAGATATCAAGACAAAGATCAGGTATCAAAGGAAAGTAAAGGAGTGCTTAAAATGTCAGAGGAAAAAAGCAATCTCTCTGTTGACGAAATTCTTGAAAGCTTAAGACTGACAAAAAAAGGCGGCTCTGTCGCCGTTGAGGATATATTTGAAGAAGAAACAGAATCGGCTGATAAGAACAGTGCGGTTTTCACAGACGACTCTGACGAAGAAGAAATGGATTCGTCAACGGTGTTTGGCCAATATGACGAAAGCCCGGACGGCGGAGATGACAGCGGTCTGCTTTATGAAGAACAGGAAACCGCCGAAGAAGCCGGAAAAGAAGAACGGCCCGTTTCACAGTCCGGCGAAGACGAAGAAGCGTCCGCCGTGGAGCAGAGCGAAGAAACGGCAGAAGAAACGGAAAGCGAAGAAAGCGCCGAGAAGCCGAAAGACAACGCACCGTCGTTCAAAGAGCTTTTTCTGAATAAAAAGCGCGAAAAAGAAAACGCGGGCAAAACAAGAATATTCTCAAAGCCCGAAGCCGAGACTGCCGCGGCAGATGAAAAAACACGGGTAATAAGTGAAAAAGATGAGTCGGGCGAAGAGGACGAGCTTGAAAAGAAATTCAACGAATCAAGACAGGAAAAAATTGATAATTTCCGCCTTTTCACCGAGAATATTTCAGACAGTCCCATAGCCGAGGAGAGCGAAACGGCGTCGGCGAGCGTTCTCGATTCTGTCAGAGTTTCAAACGGTGAGGATATTTTCACTGCGATTGACAAGGTCAAAAAGCCGAAGAAGGAAAATGTCAGAAGAAGCGAGATAATCAAAAAGAGAAACAGCAAGGTTTATGAAAAAATAGATGTCGGCAGAGTCAAGCTACGGCTGAAAAACGAAAGCGATAAACAGAAGCTTCAGACGATAGTCCTGCTTGTCACTCTTGTCCTGCTTGCAGTTCTTGAGATACTCAAGAGCATATATACGGCGGGCTCGCTTGCGAAGCTGAGCGTTATCATGGACTCAAAATGCGTGATATTTTATACCCTTTCGCTTTTGTTTTCGCTTCCGGCTCTTGCGGTGTCGGTGTCCGACTTTATAAACAGGCTGAAAAACAGCGAAAAATTTGAATTCACAAACGAGCTTTATCTGCTTGTGATAAATGTGTGCAACCTGTTTCATTCGTCGGTCATGCTCGCTTTAAGAAAGCCGGTCGAAAAAAACACTCTGATGTTCTCGGTTGCCGTCTGCTTCATAATGCTGATGAGTCAGACAGCCGACAGCCGCGAGAACAAAATGATATTGAAAAACCTTAACACCATAACCAAAAACGAAAAACTTCTCGGAATATATTCTCTCACTAAGGACGCCGAGAAGCTCGCCGGCGGCATAAGTTCGTCGAAGGAGCCGAACATTCTCTGCGCGGGTGAGGTCGAGGTTCCCGATTCGTTTATGGACAGCTCCACAATAAAGGATAAGCAGAACGCCTATCTTCGTGTTGTCACACCGCTTATGCTTCTTTTCGGCTTGATCTGCGGCGCCGTTTCAATGTTCACCTACGGCGGGATCGGTTCGTTTTCACTCGGAATGATTTCGGCGGTCCTGCTTTGCAGTCCGGCGTTTCTGACGACAGTTCTGTCAAAGCTTATAGCTAACGCAAACGAGCATCTGAACATAAGCGGCTGCGAGATACTCGGCTATGAAGCGGTCGAATATATTGACGATATCGACGCGATAGTTCTTGACACGGCCGATATATTTTCGGGTGAGATTTCGCATTTTCATATAATCAACAGCCGCGCGGGAATAAACACCCTCAACGCATTCAGAACGGTATGCGCCATGCTTTCGGTGTCTCAGGGCGTTCTTGCGAAGGAAGTCGAAAGCCTGATGCAGGAGCAGAAGCTCGATCTGCCCGAGGTCGAGGATCTGAAATATGAAGAAAAGCTCGGTCTTTCCTGCTGGGTTGATAATAAATGCGCTCTGCTCGGAACGAGACAGATGATGATAAATCACAACATTGAGGTGCCGCCCGAATATATGGAAAGCTCATATATTCAGGAGGGGAAAAAGATATTCTATTTTGCCGTTGACACTCAGGTTGTTGCCATGTTCTGCGCGGAATACTTCATAGGCAGACAGGCGAAGCGCCAGCTTGAAAAGCTCTATAAAACCGGCGTGATACTCATGCTTATGACGACCGACCCGAATATCGACGAGGAATTCGTTGCCAGGACGCTCGGAGTCGATCCGAATTCAATAAAGACAGTCAGCTCGACTGGAACACAGATAATAAAGAAAGAGATAGACATAACGGCAAAGCAGAAGAGAACGGGGCTTATTTTCAAGAGAAACATAACCGGCCTGCTCAGAGTCATAAACACGGCTTTCAGGCTTTATGATGTTCAATATCTGACTATGCTCATTCAGGGGATAAGCGTGTTCTTCGCATTTGTTCTGGCGCTCGTTCTGAATATCTTTGCGACAGGGTATTTCGTCAGCGAATGGCTCATTATCGGATATCATTTGATATGGACCTTACTTACGCTCGTTGTGACGAGCAGAAAATAACACTCTAAGGAGAGGAAAACCGGATGAACGACATTATCAAAATCGAAAATCTGAAAAAATCCTACGGCAGACATGTCGTGCTGGATGATATTTCGCTTTCTCTCGGCGAAAATCAGATCGTGGGACTGCTCGGTCCCAACGGCTGCGGCAAAACAACGCTGATAAAGACCATGACCGGTCTGATAAAAGACTATGAGGGCAGCGTTATCATCGACGGCGAAAAGCCGGGCGTACACACAAAGAGCATCATATCCTATCTCCCCGAAAAGTCCTATCTTCCCGATTGGATGAGACCGATCGACGCTCTGAAATATTTTGCTGATTTTTACAGCGATTTTGACATGGCAAAGGCCGAAAAAATGATCCGCGACTTTGAGCTTGACAGCAAACAGAAGATCAAGACCATGTCAAAGGGCCAGCAGGAAAAAATCAGCCTTATTCTCGTCATGAGCAGAAAAGCGAAGCTCTATATACTGGACGAGCCTCTCGGCGGCGTTGATCCCGCCGCAAGAGACGCTATCCTTTCACTGATAATGAATAATTATGCGGAGTCTTCAACGGTGCTGATGTCAACTCACCTTATTCACGATATCGAACCGGTGCTCGACAGAGCGCTGATGATATCAAAGGGAAAGCTCGTTCTCAATGCCGATGTTGAGAAAATAAAAGAAGGCGGCAGAACTGTCGAAGATATTTTCAAGGAGGTGTTCGCATATGCTTGGTAAGCTGATCAAAAACGAATTCAAACAGACCTCAAAAAGCCTCGTCGCCGTCTATTCCGCAGCCGGAGTATCAATACTGTTCATGCTTTTGTCCTATCTGACGAAAATAGCCTGGCTCGGAGCTGCCGGCTCGGTGGCGCTTATATTCATCGGTGTGGCGGCCATCATAATGACGCTCGTCATGGTAATCAACAATTTTGCCCGCTCGCTATACGGCAGTCAGGGCTATCTCAGCTACACACTTCCGGTCAGATGCTCGAGTCTGCTGTTTTCAAAGTTCTTTGTTTCCTTTGTCTGGATAATCGTCAGCTATCTTGTCATGATGCTGACGGCGTTCATCGTTGCGTGGTACACAAAATCCCAGAGTAACGGAATGTTTGAAAGCGCTTTCGAAATGATCAAGGAGCTTCAGATCATCAGCGATCTTCCGACGCTCAAGCTGATTCTCGAATATCTTCTTATTCTCGGTTTAGGCTCGATCGTCAGCGTGATATCATTTGTTTCTTTCGTCTATTTCGCCATAACCGTTGCGAACACGAGAAAGTTTCAGAATAAGCCGGTCCTCTTCGGAATGATATTCTTCTTCATCGTTTATTTTTTGAACAAGACAATATCAACGGAGCTGATGCTTGATCTGCCGCTTTCAATATATGTTTCGGGCGATAAGATAGGAATAGGCTTCGAGTCGATGCAAGATGCGGGAAATGTTCTGTTCAATTACGGCATCGGCGGAAAGCTGTTCACCCTTGTGTTCGCCGTTCTGCTTCTGGTCGTGACCGGAGTTATAATGGAAAAGAAAGTCAATGTTAAATAAAAGGGAGGAAAACAAATATGGATATGAAATTCCTCGACGGTCTTATGGAGTGGCAGTCACGGCCGGATATTTCCCGCATCAATGCGCTTGAGCCGAGAGCGACCTTCATGCCCTATGAAAGCCTTGATGCGGCGCTGAAGGGCAACCGATTCATGTCGGCCCGCTGCATACCCCTTAACGGCGAGTGGCGATTCAGGCTTTATGACAGCTATAAGGATATCGAGTTCGGCTTTGCCGAGCCGCAGTTTGACAGCACCGGCTGGGACACGATAAAGGTCCCGTCAAACTGGCAGCTTCAGGGCTATGATAAGCCGCAGTACTGCAATATTCAGTACCCTTGGGAGGGCAGTGAAAGAGTCTCCGCCGGGTACGCTCCGAGCGAGCACAATCCGGTAGGCTGCTATATAAAGAGGCTGACTCTTCCCGAGGGGTTCACTCAAAGCAGAGTTATTATCACCTTTGACGGAGTTGATTCCGCTTTCTATTTATATATAAACGGGCTTCGCTTCGGATACAGCGAAAGCTCCTGCAACACGGTGGAATTTGATATAACGAAAGCGCTTTATCCCGGTGAGAATGTCATTGCGGTCGAGGTCTATAAATATTCAACGGGCAGCTGGCTTGAGGATCAGGATTACTGGAGGCTTTCAGGCATTTTCAGAGATGTTTATATAACGACTCTGCCGACGGGCTATATCTTTGACGCAAAGCTTTCACACGATATGGATTCTCTTTATAAAAGCGGAACGCTGATGGCTGATGTCAGACTCGACGGCGTTATTGACAATAACGAGATAGAAATGAGCGTCTACGACGCTAACGGCGATATTGCCGCATTTTCTTCAAAGATCGTCAACAATGTCGGAACGGTTTCTCTCAAAGCGACGGTGCCGTTTATAAATCTTTGGAGCAGTGAGCACCCTTATCTTTACACAGTCGTTTTCGCTCTGAGAGATTCAAGGGGCGAGGCGACCGAATATATAAGCTGCAGGACAGGCTTCAGAAAGATTGAAATCAAAAACTCGGTTATTTATCTCAACGGCGAAAGACTCGTTCTCAAGGGTGTGAACAGGCATGAATTTTCCTGCGATACCGGAAGAACTGTCTCAAAAGAGACAATAGGAAAGGACATTATGACGCTCAAGGCGAACAATATCAACGCCGTCAGAACATCGCACTATCCGGACAGCCCCTATTGGTATGAGCTTTGCGATGAATACGGAATATATGTTATAGACGAAAACAACCTTGAAGCTCACGGAACAAGACATTCGGATTACAGATCGACGCCTCTCCTCCCCGGCTCAAAGGAGGACTGGACAAATGCCTGCATGGACAGAGTGAAGGCGCTTTATCAGCGGGATAAGAACCACCCGTCCGTTATCTGCTGGTCGCTCGGAAACGAATCCGGAGGCGGTGAGAATTTCAAAAAGATGTATAGCTATCTCAAGGATAACGATCCGAGCCGCTTTGTTCACTATGAGTCGGTCTGGGATGATTTCGCTAACGACAGCAGTCTGAGCGATGTCAATTCATCAATGTATACTCAGCCGGAGGAGCTTGAAAAGAGACTCAGGACCATGACGGACAAGCCTTATATACTCTGCGAGTTTTCACACGCAATGGGGAACTCCTGCGGCGGGAACGGCGAATATATGAAGCTGAGTGAAAAATATCCGCATTTTCAGGGCTGGTTTGTCTGGGATTTTGCCGATCAGGCGATACTCACCAAAAATTCAAAGGGAAAGAACTATCTTGCCTATGGCGGCGACTTCGGCGACGAGCCGAACGACGGAAACTTCTGCGGAGACGGACTGCTGTTTGCCGACAGGACGGTTTCGCCGAAGCTTATTGAGATAAAGAGACTTTATCAGAATATGAGCGTCAGGCCCGTGAAGCCCGAAAACGGTATAGTTGAGATAACGAACAACTTTATGTTCTCAAATCTGAACGAATATAATCTTCACTGGCAGCAGGTCAGAGAGGGCATCGTCATAGACAGCGGCGATATCACGGTCGATCTTGAGCCTGGAAAGAGCAAGACAGTCGAAATAGGAATCGACAGAAGAGTCAAGCAGGAATGGTATCTTAACCTGCTGCTTGAGCTCAAGGATTCCGTCAAGTGGGCTAAAGCCGGACATGTTGTTGCAAAGCAGCAGTTTGTTATAAACGAATATAAATTTGACAAGCATTCGCTTGCCGGCAGCGAGATAGCCGCTAAGATAGAATACGGAACGGTCTATATCTACGGTCACGATATGGAGGTCCGTTTCTCCCGCCGCACCAATAAGCTTTATTATGCTTCTTATGGCGGAAAAACCATTCTCAATTCGCCTGTGGAGCCGAATTTCTGGCGGGCGCTGACCGATAACGACCGAGGAAATCACCAGGCGGTCCGCTGCGGCTGCTGGAAATACGCAGGCAGCGACGCTTCATTCACGCTTGACAGGATCAGGGAAAACGGAGAGCGCGTTATTCTTGAGACCTCGTTCACAGTTCACACCGTTCCCGAGAGCAAAGGCAAGCTGATCTACACGGTGACGACCAGAGGAATCCATATCGACTTTGAATTCAAACCGGGCTCAGGACTTCCCGAGATACCGGAGATCGGGCTTAAATTCGAGCTTGACAACGGCTGCTACCGAATGGATTATCTCGGCCGGGGCCCGCATGAAAACTATATCGACAGAGCGCTGAGCGCAGATATCGGACTTTATAAGCTCAGCATAGACGAGCTTTATACCCCATATCTCAAGCCGCAGGAAAACGGCGAGAGAACAGGCGTCAGATATGCGCTTCTGGTTTCTGACGACGGCAAGCTCAGACTTGAGGCCGAAAATGAGATGGAGCTGAATGTGTCGAAATACACGGCCGACGAGCTTGAAAACGCAAGACACGGCTATGAGCTGCCTGAGAGCGAGAGAATAATCGTCAGAGTCATCGCAAGACAGATGGGCGTCGGAGGATATGACAGCTGGGGAGCGCAGGTTCCCGACAAATATAAAAATAAATCGGACAGAACATATAAGCTGAGCTTCAGCATGATACCGTCCGAAAGGTGAGAAAGGAAATGATAATATGAAAAGATCTGCCCGAGAGAGCAATCCTTTGGCAACAATAGGAGCAATTGTGACGCTGACGATAATCGGACTTTCGGCAAAGCACTGCATGAAAAAATATGCCCTCAAGCCCTCAAAACGCATGAAACTGTAATTTACCGAGAAGTGAATAATCAGTCGGAATATTGAAGACAAAAGAAAATTATTGCAAAGATTGACATGAATTTATATAAAAAATGTTCTATTTGTTAAGTTTGTCTTTCTAAACAAATAACTTATTGACTTTTCTTTTTCGGTGAAGTATACTATTCGTATCAGATGCGCAGCATCTGAATTATAAGGAGGTAATACATATGAAAAAGATCATTTCAGTTTTGCTTGCACTCGTTATGGCTTTCTCAATGTCAACGGTCGCATTTGTTGCATTCGCTGAGGATGCAAGCGAGCCCGCAGAGGAGACGACAACAAGCGCAACAGATGAAGAGGGCGGCTTCAAGAATCCGTTCGAGGGCATGACGGAAGAAGAAATCATGGATTTCATCATGGGTCTTGATATGCACACGGTTAAGTTCGTTTTCCATGTTGCGAAGATCGGCGTTAAGATCGCTTTTGTTCTTGACAAGCTTGGATTTATCGATCTCAGCCCCATCAAGAATGCAATTCTCGACGCTGTCTGGAATCTCATTTCAGGCTACATAAACCCCGATGAACCCGAGGATACCACTGAGCCGACAACAGGTGCAGATCTTCCGGTAACTGAGCTGCCATCAGGTGTAACTGTTCCGGAAAATGTTGAAACGACAGCAGCTGCCTGAAAAATCAAATTTGAAATAACCACCTTAGGGTGGTTATTTTTTTATCTGAAGTTAATTTGCGTTCATATATTTCACTTCTGCCAAGCCCCCGGTTTCGGCGGTTTTTTATTTACGCACCGGGTGCGTCGGAGAGGAAAAAGCTGCATCGTCTGCCGAAGCAGCCTCCGGACCCCGCGGAATGACCTTAAACGGCAGCAGCGGGGCGGCGGGCACTGCCTGCGGCTACCGCGCCCGCCGCCCCGATTTTCCCCAAAAATAACCAGAAACAGGTCTCAGAAAGTTGAAAAAATTATCAATAATGTCGAATATTGTCGAAAAATACTATAAGGATCATCACCAATAACTATTGCAAATACAGGAAAAATGTGGTAATATTTTGTTGCAAATGAGAAGATATCATTTGTTTAAAAATTGAAGAAAAGAGGGATAGAATTGTAAATTTAAATAATGAGGAAAAAATGATAAATTTAAGTAAAGAAAATGAAATGCTAAATTTAAGAAAAGAGGAGTATAATGGCAAATTTTAAAAAACTCTTGCCGCTGTACTTTCGGCAACTATGTTGCTTTCTGCAAATTCTCAGCTGCTGTCTGTAACTGCTGACGCAGCGACGACGGATACATATGTAATCTCAGCAAAATCATATGCAGTGAACAGTTTGCAAGAAACATATGGTGGCAACAAGGTTGATGGTGAGAACTTGTTGACCAATGTTGAACTGACAGGAAGCGAGGCAAGAAGTCTTGCTAAGAGATACAGTGTTTTGGCTGTTGAAAAGGATGTTATATTGACAGGAGATACCGCTGAAGCTTCAGATGATGCGGCAAGCCAATGGAATCTGGATGCAATCGGTGTTACAGGAGATGAAACATCAGTTGCTTCCGGCAACAAAGTTAAGGTGGCGGTTATTGACAGCGGCATTTCATTCACAGGTGATATTTTTGCGATGGAAAGCGCAGATTTTGTCAATGACGGCAACGAAAACCCGCTTTTTGATGATGCAAGCGGTCACGGAACGGCGGTTTCAGGAATTATATGCGCCGCAGATGATGATATCGGAATAACAGGAATAAATCCCAATGTCGAGTTATATTCGGCTAAAGTTCTTGATTCAAACAATCAGTCGCCGCTCAGCAGAGTTTTGCAGGGCATATATTGGGCGATTGAAAACGATGTTGACATTATCAACATGAGCTTCGGAACCGACGCCGATTCGGAAATTTTGCATAATGCTGTTAGGGACGCTTACAACGCGGGCATACTGCTTGTTGCTTCTTCTGGCAACACTGCAGGCGGCGCAGTGAAATACCCTGCGGCATATAGTGAGGTTATAGCAGTCGGAGCGACCACCCCCGCAGGCGGGCTTTGGTCAGACACCTCGACCGGCGAGGAGCTTGAGCTTTTAGCCCCTGGCGAGAAAATATTGACCTCAGGCTTTCTCGGAGGAACGCTCAGCACAAGCGGAACAAGCATTGCGGCGGCTGAGGTTTCGGCTGTGGCTTCGCTTTTGATGCAGAGGGACGCTTCAAAATCGGCTGATTTCATTAGAGCTCTGCTTTCGGCCTCGGCGAAAAGAGTGGGCGATTACGGCCTGATAGACTACGCTTATGCGAGTGAGATATATGATGATTTTGCTAACTGGTACGAAGAAAGTGAAGATCAGACGGCAGCATTTTCAAACGAAGCCGCACCGACCGATTATTCGGACAGCGCAGAGAGCGTTGTTGAGGGAATGTGGTCTTCAAGCAATCACGGGCTTATGGCAGAAGAAGCCTCTAACTCAAACAATGCAAATCTTTCAGCGGGGTACACAAAAGTCGTTCAATATGCCTGTGCAAATGTTGACACTTATTATGGGAAAAACAATGATACTGAACATAACTGTGATGATGTTAGCGAGAATCAGAAAGTACTCCAAAAAAAAGTTCAGGCATTTCACGGAAGAGGAAATTTTGTTGCAAATATACGATATATTTCGAATTTTGCACAATATATGGGGCAGGGCTTAACGCTTGATGCTGCTCTTGAAAAATGCCAGACAAAGTTTCCAAACCTTATTACCAAGGTCAGCTCAAGAGTGTACACGGCTGCCGATGTTGACGCAAACAACCCGCCGGACAGCAAACACCCAACCGATGGTCAAGTCATGGAATATATGACAAAAGCGGTTATAGAAATTTATAAGGATTTAATTGATGATACAAGGTTAGGCAGACTTACATCCGACAGCGGTAAGATCGGACCTAAAAGACGAATGCTTATTTATCTCGGCGTTGCGTTGCATATGATAGGAGATGTATATGCGCATAGAACTATTGTTCCTACAAATATGGTAGTGGAAGCAAGTGATAAAGTTGAAAATGGAGGATTTGCTATCTCCCAATTTTGTGCAGGAGATTTTAATAATAGTGAGATAACGGCGTCGAAAGCCGAACTCTCCAATTATGTCAGTGTTGTAAGTCCATTTTTATGGAAAGATAAAATAGAAGACTTAAAATATAATAATTGGAAAAACTTTGAACAGTCTGTCAACTGGCAAATTGTCGAATTTCAAGATATATTTTTGTTTCAAAAAACATCTTCAACAACAAAGTATGATGATAATGTATTGTTTGCCAAAGAAAGATTTTCTGATGCGAAAAAGTGTTGCAATGCATACTTGAAGGATATAATCTCAAAGAATTTTCCCGATTTTACTGATGTTCAAAAGTTTTATGTTAAGTATCTTTTCCCTGCAAGTGACAAAGTAGTCCTTAATAACTTCAAGAACTACGCAACCCTTGCAAACTTAGAAACATCCGGTTATGCAAATTCAAGTTGGAGTGCTCACTCGACATCGTCATATGTTTGATATAGTTGTAATTTATAAGGAGGCGTGATTATGTTTCACTTTAGGCAATGTAAACATCTAAAACGAATACTGTCAATTTTCTTAGCCCTGCTAACCGTGTTTTCGGTCGTGGCGGTCGGCGTCGGTTCTGTTAAGGTTTCGGCAAAGACAAACGGTGTGTTTGAATATGTGAGTCGCGGTAAGAACGAGGTGTGTTTGAGTAAAGCTATTGACATGGATTATACCGGCAAAACTTTTGTTATTCCTGCTGAAATTGATGGAAACAGAGTCGTCGGAGTAGATACTGATAACGGAGCTATATTTTTTAGAGATCTGATAAAGAGTGGTAATATTGATACCATAACATCTATTAAAATCGAAGAAGGAATTGTTGAGCTGGATCAATATGGACCTTTTGGTGATCCGGATTGTTTTGAAGAGGGCCCTGATGACGGTGATTGGGAGGATTATAGTCAAGGCTTATTTTCCGGAATGAAAAACCTCAGAAGCATATCACTTCCAAAATCGCTGAAAGCTCTTGACTTTAGAATGTTCAGCAACTGCACTTCTTTGAGAAAGATTACGATCCCCGACAATATTGAATATTTCAATGACAATATTTTCGAAGGCTGCACTTCTCTTAAATATGTCGAACTGCCGTCAAATATGAAATATATCCCGAAGAAGATGTTCAAAAACTGCAAAGCTCTTGAGTCAATCAAGCTTCCGTCATCAATTGAGATTATACATGCTTCGGCTTTTGCTTATTGCGAATCTTTAAAGGGCAGACTCAAACTTCCGAAAAATCTGAAAGTAATAGGAGAAAAAGCTTTTTATAGCTGCAAGTCTCTCACCGGCAAACTTGAGATACCTAAAAATCTTGATACTGTTTCCGATGGCGCATTCGCTTTCTGTTCAGGCTTAACCGGTTTCAGAATAGCCGACGGAAATAAGTATTTTTCGCAAAAGGGCGGCGTCCTTTTCGATAAGAAAAAAACGAAAATCTATTGCTACCTTTCGGGCAAGGAAACTAAGGAATACAAGGTGCCCTCAACGGTGAAAGCAGCTTCAGACTACGCTTTCGCAGGGACGAAATATCTCAAGAAGATAACGCTTTCGGACAAAATGAAATATGTTGATGGTTATGCTTTTTACAAATCAAAGGTTAAAGAGGTTAATCTGCCGAAATCAATTGATTATATATGCGAAGGCGCTTTTAAAAATTGTAAGAATCTTAAAGAAATAAAAATTCCGTCAAAGGTTTGGTCCGTTGGGGCTTATGCGTTTAATGGTTGCAGCAGCCTTAAAAGTCTGACATTTCCGAAGGCGGTTTTGGATATATATGAAAAAGCATTTGACAATTGTAAAAACTTAAAGTCGGTCAAGATCATGAACAAAAAGTGCGACATTTATGGGGTGGTTTTGGATTATAGCATGAGAAAAGTTTCAGGCAGTAAGCCGACGATTTACGGCTACAAAAACTCAACGGCTCAGAAGTTCGCCAAGTATTCCAAGCTGAAATTTGTGAAAATAAAATAAAGAAGATTAATTTTTTCGGTACGCACCGTCTCGGTGCGTACCGTTAAAAGCAAGGAGGAAAACAATATGAAAAAAATTCTATCACTATTTTTAGCAATATTAACCATATTTTCGGTTGTCTCAATGGCGTCCGGCGCATTCGCATCTGAATATGACGGAAATTATAATGCTTTTGACGATGACGGAGCGGCAATTATTCAAAAATATACGAATACCGAAAAGTCAAAATCCAACGGAACATTTATTTATATTGTTGACGATGACGGAACGGCGGTTATTCAAAAAGTTGTCGATAAAAACTACACCGGAAAAACATTTGTTATTCCGGCTAAGATAGACGGACATAAGGTTAAAGGCATATATATTGACACAAACGCATACCAGCCTTTTGCAGATCTGAAGAAAAGCGGCAACGCCGACACCATAACATCAGTTAAAGTCGAAGAGGGGATAACCCAGCTTGATGTTATGGGTCTGATTAACAGACCGAAGGACAGCTTCTATCTCGACGAATACAGCGTTAAAACGATACACGGTATATTTTCAGACCTGAAAAACCTGACAAAGGTTTCATTACCGTCAACATTAAGAGCTATTGACGCCGGAATGTTTTCCTATTGCACTTCGCTCAAGTCAATCAAAATTCCCGATAAAGTTGAATTTATTGATTATGCGGCCTTTTTGAACTGTACTTCTCTGAAGAGCATAAAATTGCCGTCAAAACTCAAAAGAATATCAGAAAGGGCTTTTCGTGATTGCGTTTCGCTTGAAACTATAAATATTCCGACAAATATTGAGAAAATCGAAACCATGACCTTTTCCGGCTGCAAAAATCTGAAAAGCATAAAACTGCCGTCGAAGCTCACATCAATAGGCATCGCCGCTTTTGCCTACTGTGAATCCTTATCAGGCAATTTAAAGATTCCCGATAAAGTTCGTGTTATCGAAGATAAGGCGTTCTATGGCTGCAAGTCTCTGACAGGCAAGATGAGGCTGCCGAAGAAGCTCGAAAAGGTCGGCGACGGCGCATTCGCTTTCTGTTCAGGCTTAACCGGCTTCAGAATAGCCGACGGAAATAAGTATTTTTCACAAAAGGGCGGCGTCCTTTTCAATAAGGACAAAACAAAGATATATTGCTACCTTTCGGGCAAGGAAACCAAGGAATACAAGGTACCCTCAACGGTGAAATCGGTCAGCTCATACGCATTTGCGGGAACAAAATATCTTCAGAAGATCACACTTTCCGATAAGATGAAAAAAGTGCCTTCTTATGCTTTTTATAAATCAAAGGTCAAGACTATCATTTTGCCGAAGTCGATAAATCAAGTAAAGGATTTTGCCTTTGACGGCTGCAAAAAGCTGAAATCTCTGACAGTCAGAAACCCGAAATGCGATATGCCTTATTACTGCAACGGGATAAATAAGAAAATGACCGTCTACGGCTACAAAAATTCCACGGCGCAGAAGTTCGCCAAGAAAGCCAAGCTGAAATTTGTGGAAATAAAATAAAGAAGATTAAAATTTTCGGTACGCACCGTCTCGGTGCGTACCGTTAAAAGCAAGGAGGAAAACAATGAACAAATTCAAACGACTGACGGCGGGCTTTTTGATGTTAATAATCCTTATAAGCTCAATGTCGATACCGTCCTTTGCGGCAATGAAAGATAATGTCAAGAATTTAAGAATACTGAGCAATGACGAAAACGGAGTGACAGTCGCTTGGGATATTGATGATGAAAATATACAAGGTTACAATTATTACCTTGAATACAGTACGGACAAAATGCATTGGAAAAGTATGGATACCAGCCAAATTGAGAACGATACGATGTTTTACAAGCTGACAGCTCTTACGCTGAGAAATGATTATAAAAACACAATTAAGCCGAACACAACTTATTATTTCCGTGTCTTAACAGACAACGGGAAGAAAAAGTGCTACAGCAATATTATAAGCGCAAAAACCAAGTCGGAATTGAAAAAGTTTGACCGAGACGATTTCTATGCCGGCGAAGTCATTCATATTATTACCTCCGACTACTTTCTGACGATAACGGACACGGTCAGAAAATATGCCTGCTTGCAGTATGTCAATCCTTCTGCAATAAAAAACGGCGTTCTCACTCTGCCGTCAACAGTGGGCGGCTATTCAATTAAAAGGGTAGGCGACTATATCCTTGACAAAGTAAGAAAAGCAAAGAAAGAGAACACCATAAAAAAATAGTTGTTTCCGACGGAATAGAAGAGCTTTACAGCGAATATGAGTCAGAGGAACATTTGGGATTTCAGGTGCTTTTGAACCTTAAGGAGGTCATTCTTCCTGATAATATTATAATAGGAGAGTGTAAATTTTCCGGCTGCAAAAAGCTTGAAAAGGTCACATTCAAAGGAAAGATAAAAGCAAAGGAAGGGTTTGATCCGGGCATTTATCCCTTCACATTTTCCGGCTGTTCGTCTCTCAAGGAGATAAAGCTTCCGAGCAATGTCAAATTTATCAGCGAGGGTGCGTTTAGGTGTTGCACAAAGTTAGAGAAGATAACGCTTCCGCCAAAGCTTGAATTAATAGGAGAAAACGCATTTGAGGATTGCAAAAGCTTGAAAAAAATAACGCTCCCGTCAACGCTTAAATCAATAAAGAAAAAAGCTTTTAGGGGCTGCAAGTCTCTTGAGGGCAAAATGAAGCTGCCGAAGAAGCTCGAAAAGGTCGGTGACGGCGCATTCGCTTTCTGCTACGGCTTGACAGGCTTCAGAATCGCCGACGGAAATAAGTATTTCTCGCAAAAGGGCGGCGTCCTTTTCAATAAGGACAAAACGAAAATCTATTGCTATCTTTCGGGCAAGGAAACCAAGGAATATAAGATGCCGTCAACGGTGAAATCAATCTCAGAATACTCTTTTGTCGGAACAAAGCATCTTAAAAAGCTGACATTTTCCGATAAGGTAAAGAGAGTCCCTGACGTTGTTTTTTGGAAATCAAATATCAGAGACATCGTTTTCTCAAAATCGGTCAAGAAAATAAGCGATGTTCCGGAACTTGATACTTTGAAATCCATAACCGTCAAGAACAAGAATTGCGAAATGCCTTATTACTGGGGTTCTTTCAAGGGCAAGAAAATTACCGTCTACGGCTACAAAAACTCAACGGCTCAAAAGTTCGCTAAGAAAGCCAAGCTGAAATTTGTGGAAATAAAATAATAAACTTATATCTTTCTGCGGCTGCGCTTTGAATAGCGCGGCCGCTGCTTATTATATAATAGTATGCAAAAGTAAATTCCGATATATTGAGTTCAGGGCATTTTTTGACGCCTGATATATAAAATCTTTCGGTTGCTTATTGCCGCCCAAAGCTTTAAATCAGTGCTTTTGCGCGCGTTCGGAAAAAAGTTGAAAAATTTTTTTGAAAAACCCTTGACAAAAGTTAGCACCCGTAGTATATTATGAGCATGAGTTAGCACTCTAACACCGAGACTGCTAAAACATAATGAGGTGAGGAAATGGAATTGACGGAAAGAAAGAAGAAAATTCTTTCAACGATAGTTGAGCTTTACGTCTCCACGGGCGAGCCTATCGGATCAAAAGCCTTGATGGAATATTTGCCGTTCTCCGTTTCGTCCGCCACCATAAGAAACGAGATGTCCGATCTCGCCGAGATGGGCTATCTTGCCCAGCCGCACGCTTCGGCAGGCCGGGTTCCCACTCAGAAAGGCTATCGTTATTATGTTGATAATCTGATGAGCGAGAGCGCGCTTGACGAAGAAGAAAAAAAGCAGATTCGCCGTGCGATTGGCAATAATATAGGCGATCCCGAAAAGCTTCTTGAAAAGGCGAGCGAGCTTTTGGCGAAAATGACAAACTGCACCATCGTTGCAACGACTCCGACGGACGCAGGCGCCCTGGTCAAAAGAGTTGAGCTTGTGCCGATAGGCGGCAGAGTAGCGATGATCGTTCTGATGACTTCGACCGGTATCATCAAAGACAGCGTGTGCAAAATAGATGTTCCGCTGACAAAAGAGATGATCGACGAATTTTACCGCATAGTGAACGAAAAATTCATCGGTATGCATGTGGCCGATATCGGAATGGTAATGATACAGACCTTGGTGGCTTCGCTCGGTGCAAACGCTCTCATAATGTCGCCGCTGTTTGTCGCCCTTTCGGATCTGGCAAATCAGGCGGTGCAGGCCGAGGTCAGACTCAACGGCAGACAGAATCTTCTGAATCACAGGGAATACAGTTCAAACGCTTATGAGATGATGGACTTCCTGACTGACGACGATAAGCTTGAAAGAGTGATGTCGTCAACGAAAAGCAGTCTTCAGGTCATAATAGGCGCCGAGAATATGTATAGACAGCTTGAAAACTCGACAATGATAATTTCAAGGTATTCCATTCAGGGTCACGACGGCGGAGCGATAGGCATTATCGGTCCGACAAGGCTCGACTATGCCAAGCTGATTCCGAAGGTCAGATTTATAACGGATCTTGTCGGTCGGCTTATAACGGATACTCTTGAAAGTGAAGAATAGAGGAGATGAGGTAATGGCAAAGAAAGAAAAACAGCAAGAAGAAAAAGAAGAGAAAAAAATGGAAATGAATGAGGCCGAAACGCCGGAGGCTGAGGAGACAGAAAAAGAAAAGAAAGAGGCTCCCGACGAAAAAAGCGAAGAACAGACGAAGCTCGAAAAGCTCCGGAAAGAGCTTGACGCCGCAAAGGAAGCGCATATCAGAACTCTGGCTGAATATGATAACTTCAGAAAGAGGACTCAGAAAGAAAAGGAGGCTATCTTCGGCGACTGCAAGGCCAAGGTGCTGACCGAGATACTTTCGGTGCTCGACAACTTTGAAAGAGCGGCGATGAACGATTCAGCTGATTTTGAAGCGTACAAAAAGGGTGTTGAAATGACATTCCAAAGCTTCAGCGCTCTTCTGAGCAAGCTCGGAGTTGAGCCTTTCGGCGAGGTCGGCGACAAATTCGATCCCAATCTTTATAACGCAGTGATGCATTGTGAAGATGAAAGCCTTGAAGAGAATGTCGTTGCAGATGTTTTCTCAAAGGGATATAAACTCGGCGACAGAGTTTTAAGACACGCAATGGTCAAGGTCGCAAACTAAAAAGCATAATATACTATAATAATTGAAATATCGGAGGAATTTATTATGTCAAAGATTATTGGTATTGATTTAGGTACAACAAACTCATGCGTAGCAGTCATTGAAGGCGGCGAGCCGGTAGTTATCGCTAACGCCGAGGGCGCAAGAACAACGCCGTCAGTCGTTGCTTTCTCAAAGACGGGCGAAAGACTCGTCGGCCAGGTCGCAAAGAGACAGGCTATCACCAACCCCGAAAGAACGGTTTCTTCCATCAAGAGACAGATGGGCTCGGATTACAAGGTAAACATTGACGGCAAGGCTTACACGCCGCAGGAAATCTCGGCTATGATCCTTCAGAAGCTCAAGGGCGACGCTGAAGCATATCTCGGCGAAAAGGTAACCGAAGCCGTTATCACAGTTCCCGCGTACTTCACAGACGCGCAAAGACAGGCAACCAAGGACGCAGGCAGAATTGCAGGCCTCGATGTCAAGAGAATCATCAACGAGCCGACAGCTGCAGCTCTTGCTTACGGTATTGATAAGGAAAACGATCAGAAAGTCATGGTCTATGACCTTGGCGGCGGTACATTTGATGTTTCTATCATCGAAATGGGCGACGGCGTTCAGGAAGTTCTCGCAACAGCCGGTAACAACCGTCTCGGCGGCGACGACTTCGACCAGAGGATCATGGATTGGCTCGTCAATCAGTTCAAGAGCGAGCAGGGCATAGACCTTCGCTCAGATAAGATGGCTATGCAGAGAATTAAGGAAGCGGCCGAAAAGGCAAAGATCGAGCTTTCAAGCGTCACATCATCTTCGATCTCACTTCCGTTCATCACTGCTGACGCTAACGGTCCGAAGCACCTTGAGGCAACTCTCACGAGAGCTAAGTTCAACGAGCTGACGGCTGACCTTGTTGAGTCAACGATGGGCCCCGTTCGTCAGGCTCTTTCAGACTCAGGCTTAAAGACAAGCGAAATTGATAAGGTCCTTATGGTCGGCGGTTCATCAAGAATTCCCGCTGTCAACGAGGCTATCAAGAAGTTCATCGGCAAGGAGCCGTTCAAGGGCATCAACCCCGATGAGTGCGTTGCAATCGGCGCTTCGCTTCAGGGCGGCGTTCTCGGCGGCGATGTCAAAGGCCTTCTTCTTCTCGATGTCACACCGCTTTCACTCGGCATTGAGACAATGGGCGGCATCAGCACCAAGATCATAGAGAGAAATACGACTAGACCCCCAAAGAAGAGCCAGATATTCTCAACTGCCGCTGATAATCAGACTTCTGTTGAGAACAATGTTCTTCAGGGCGAAAGAGAATTTGCAAAAGACAACAAGTCGATCGGTATGTTCCATCTTGACGGCATACTTCCCGCAAGAAGAGGCACCCCGCAGATCGAGGTTACATTTGATATAGACGCTAACGGTATTGTTCATGTTTCGGCTAAGGATCTCGGCACCGGCAAGGAGCAGGCAATTTCTATCACCGCATCGAGCAATATGTCCAAGGACGATATTGACAAGGCTGTCAGAGACGCTGAGCAATACGCAGAGGAAGACAAGAAGCGCCGTGAAGAGGTTGACACGAGAAACGCTGCCGATCAGATGGTCTATCAGTGCGAAAAGATCCTCAACGAGGAGGGCAGCAAGTTTGACGCAGCCGACAAGTCGGATCTTGAAGCTAAGATCGAGTCGCTCAAGAATGCTCTCAAGGGCCAGGATATAAATCTCATCAAGAGCGAGCAGGAGGCTCTCCAGGCTAAGTTCTATGAGATATCCGACAAGCTTTATAAGGCTTCTCAGGCTCAGCAGAATCCGCAGGGCGATCCCAACATGAACGGCGGCTATGATCCCAACATGGGCGCAGGCTTCGATCAGAACGGCGGCAACAGCAATAACGGCGGCTACACAGACGCAAACTTCACTGACGCAGAATAATATGTTAATAGTGTTACGCCCGATCAGGAAAAGCTGATTTTCCGGTATCCGGCGCAACCGATCGGCGCGGGGCGGACTTAACGATCCGCCCATGCGCCTTGTAAAGCGGGAAATCCCCCGTAACACATGAAGCATCTATCCGATGTGTGAAAGGATACTTATATATGGCTAACAAAAGAGATTACTATGAAGTCCTCGGCGTCAGCAAAACTGCCAGCGAGGATGAGATAAAAAAAGCGTACAGAAAGCTTGCGAAAAAGTATCACCCCGATCTCAACCCCGGCGATAAAGCGGCGGAGGAAAAGTTTAAAGAGGCTAACGAAGCCTATGAAGTCCTGTCGGACGCAAACAAGAGAAAACGCTATGATCAGTTCGGTCATGCCGGCGTCGATCCGAACTACGGCGCGGGAGCAGGCGGAGCCGGAGCCGGAGGCGGCTTCGGCGGCTTTGGCGGATTCGGCGGCTTCGGAGACGGAATGGATTTTGACCTCGGCGATATTCTCGGCGGAATGTTCGGCGGCTTCGGCGGAAGCTCAAGAAGATCCAACCCGAACGGACCGAGGCGCGGCAGCGATATTCAGTCAAGCATAACGATCTCGTTTGAAGAGGCGGCCAAGGGCTGTCAGCGCACCGTGACTGTCAACAGAGTTGACCTTTGCGATAAGTGCAAAGGCTCGGGTGCGGCTCCGGGAACCAATGCCGAAACCTGCAAGACCTGCAACGGTACCGGTCAGGTAACAACTCAGCAAAGGACTCCGTTCGGCGTTATAAATACATCGAACACCTGCCCGGCCTGCGGCGGCAGAGGAAAGGTCATAACAAATCCCTGCCCGAAGTGCAGAGGAACAGGCTTTATGACGACCAGAAGCACTGTCAATGTGAACATTCCGGCCGGTATTGACGACGGTCAGTCGATTCAGATGAGCGGCGCGGGCAACAAGGGCGCAAACGGCGGTCCGAGCGGCAACCTTCTCATCAGAGTCAATGTCAGACCGCACCCATTTTTCACAAGAGACGGCTATGATGTCTGGCTTGATGAGACGGTCACATTCGCTCAGGCGGCGTTGGGCGACACGCTTTATATCCCCACACTTGACGGCAAGGTCAAATTTGAGCTTCCCGCCGGCACACAGCCCGGCGAGGTGTTCAGGCTTCGCTCGAGAGGCATTCAGCGCGTCAATCAGCGTTCAAAGGGCGACCAGTTTGTTCGGATTGTGGTTGATGTTCCGAAAAATCTCAGCCGTGAGCAGAGGGATATGCTCAAGCGCTTCAACGACAGCTTGCCTAACAAGCCGAAAAACAATATTAACGACGGCTCGGCGAGCGACGACAAAAAGAGCTTCTTTGACAGAATGAAAGATAAATTTTAATATTTTGACCCGTGTGTTCCGTTTCAGGTACGCACGGGTTTTTATCTATCATAAACTGTATCAAAAGATACAACTGAACGCAGATTATAAGATAAATGTCAATACTATTTACATTTTATGCTTTCGGTGCTAAAATATAGAAAATCAAAGCCGAAAGGAAGAGCGCAATGAAAAAATTCGTTTTAAGAAAATATGCTAAGCTTATTGCCGTCATGGGTGTGAATATACGGAAAGGGCAGGAGGTTATAATAAACGCGGAGCTTGACCAACCCGAATTTGTGAAAATGCTGGTTGACGAGTGCTATAAGGCCGGCGCCGGGAAGGTCAGCGTCGAGTGGTCATATCAGCCGCTTCAAAAGCTCCATGTCCGTTACAGAAGCGTTAAAACTCTTTCGACCGTTGAAAAGTGGGAGGAAGAAAAGCTAAAGCATGAGGTTGATGTTCTGCCTTGCAAAATATGGTTGCTTTCCGAGGATCCCGACGGCCTTAACGGCATAAATCAGGAGAAGATGGCAAAGGGACATCAGAACAGATATAAGATCATCAAGCCCTACCGCGACATGACGGAGGGAAAACAGCAGTGGTGCATAGCCGCCGTTCCGGGAAAAGCGTGGGCGAAAAAGGTGTTCCCGGAGCTTAAAGTCTCACAGGCTGTTGAAAAGCTTTGGGAAGCAATACTCTATACCTCTAGAGTTTCAGAGGATAGCGACCCTGTCGAAAACTGGAAGAAGCATAACGACGATGTCCACGCAAGATGCGAATATCTCAACAGCCTTGACATAGAGGAACTGCATTATACTGCCTCAAACGGAACAGATTTCACGGTCGGACTCATTCCAAATTCGCAGTTTTGCGGCGGCAGTGAAAGGACGATATCCGGAATTGAATATAATCCGAATATCCCGTCAGAGGAGTGTTTCACTTCGCCGATGAAAGGCAGAGCCGAGGGAATAGTATATTCATCAAAGCCGCTTTCCTATCAGGGGCAGCTGATTGAAAATTTCTCAATAACCTTTGAGGGCGGAAAAGCCGTTGACTGCAAAGCCGAAAAGAACGAGGAGCTTCTCAAAAAGCTCATCGCAATGGATGAAGGCTCAGCTTATCTCGGTGAATGTGCGCTTGTTCCATATGACTCTCCCATCAGAAACAGCGGAATACTTTTCTATAACACGCTGTTTGACGAAAATGCGGCGTGTCATCTCGCTTTGGGAACAGGCTTTATGGAGATAATAAAGGATTATCACAATTACACTCTTGAACAAGTTCATGAAATGGGTGTTAATGATTCAATAGTCCATGAGGACTTCATGATCGGCACTGCTGATCTTTCAATAGAAGCCAAATGCAGAAACGGAAAGACTGTCCGGATATTCAAGGACGGTAACTGGGCGTTCTGATATAAAATGTCTAATATGAGACAGTCTGAGAAACTGCCGAAAAAGGATGACCGATGGCATTTTCTTCGGTCGACAGTCTGCGGCTTCGCTTAAAAGCGCAGCCGTTTGAGCTTGGTGCGTATTTGAAAACGCCGCAATCGTGGCGAGCGGGGGGGGCAAAAGCTTCTTCGCAGGCGAAGAAGGGCGCAGCTGCGCCGCGCCGTTTCCTTTCAGAAAACCTTTTGCCTCTGCCGTCGGCCGGTCAGCGCAACACCGACTGAGCCGGAACAACGGAAAATAAAAAATGCGTCTGCCGTTTTGGCAGACGCATTTTTTCTGAAAGCTTTAACCTATTACTTTAACTCCGATAGTTGCTTTTTCACCGTTGATGTTCCATTCGGCCGTCACACCGTCCATTGTGTCGGTGTGAAGCTCGTCGGCGAGAACATCACCCATGAGGCTCGATTTGTTTCTGCTGAGAATATCGGTGAGCCTGTCGCCTGTATTGATATAAAGAGCGATGTGATCCGTGACATTGAAGCCTGCGTCCTTGCGCATTGTCTGAACTTTGCTGATAACTTCACGGACAAAGCCCTCTTCAATAAGCTCATTTGTCAGCTCAGTGCTCAGGGCGACCGTTACCCCGCCGTCCGAAACGGTTGCGAGGCCCTCTTTCTGCTTAGCCTCGATAATTATATCGTCAGCGGTCAGCTCAACGCTTTCTACGCCTATATCGAGCGATATTTTCCCGTCGGCGTCAAGCTCTTTTTTCGCTCTGTCAGTGTCAAGTGAAAGCAGGGCGTTTCTGATATCGCCGAGCTTTTTGCCGTATTTCGGGCCGAGGGTTTTCATCTGCGGCTTGAAAACATATGTCATGAGATTGTCGGCGTCGCTGATGAAGGTGACCTTCTTGACATTCAGCTCATCTTCGATAATGTTGACATAAAAGTCGTCAAGAACCGTGTCGCTCTTAACATACATATTCCCCAGAGGCTGTCTGTTTTTAATGTTAGAAGCGTTTCTTGCCGCTCTGCCGAGACCGACTATCTTGAGAACCGAGTCCATATTTTTCTCAAGCTCAGTGTCGATCTGATCCTCACAGACCGTCGGGAACGAGCAGAGATGTACGCTTTCGGGAGCGTTCTTGTCGATAGAGCAGACGAGATTTCTGTAAATATCTTCTGTCATGAACGGAATCATGGGAGCCGCAGCCTTGACGACGGTCACAAGAGCCGTATAAAGCGTCATATAGGCGTTGATCTTATCCTGATCGAGCTCTTTTTTCCAGAAACGCTCTCTGCAGCGGCGGACATACCAGTTGCTCATGTCGTCAACGAATTCCTGAAGCGCCTTTGCGGCTTCGGGTATTCTGTAATTGGCGAGATTGTCATCGACCGCCCTGACCATCGAATTCATCTTTGAAAGCAGCCATTTATCCATAACGGAAAGCTTGCTGTAATCAAGAGTGTGTTTGGTTGCGTCGAACTGATCTATTTCAGCGTAGAGAACAAAGAACGCGTAGGTGTTCCAGAGAGTACCCAAAAATTTTCTCTGGCCCTCGACGACTGCCTTTCCGTGGAAACGGTTCGGCAGCCACGGCGCGGAGTTAGTGTAGAAATACCAGCGGATAGCGTCGGCGCCGTAGGTGTTGAGTGCGTCGAAGGGATCGACAGCGTTGCCCTTGGACTTGCTCATCTTCTGACCGTTTTCATCCTGAACATGGCCTAAAACTATGACATTCTTGAAGGGAGCCTTGTTGAAAATAAGAGTTGAAATCGCGAGCAGAGAATAGAACCAGCCTCTTGTCTGGTCGATTGCCTCCGAGATGAAATCGGCGGGGAACTGGCTTTCAAACAGCTCCTTGTTTTCAAACGGATAATGATGCTGTGCGAAAGGCATTGAGCCGGAATCATACCAGCAGTCGATGACCTCCGGCACGCGTTTCATCTGTTTGCCGCACTTGGGGCATTTAATGGTGACCTTGTCGATATACGGGCGGTGAAGCTCGATATCGTCGGGGCAGTTATCCGACATGCTTTTGAGTTCTTCTATTGAGCCTATGGAGTGTCTGTGACCGCATTCACATTCCCAGATATTCAGAGGCGTGCCCCAATATCTGTTGCGGCTTATGCTCCAGTCCTGAACATGCTCGAGCCAGTCGCCGAAGCGTCCGCTTCCTATGGTTTCGGGTATCCAGTTAATGGTCTTGTTGTTTCTGATAAGATCCTCCCTGACATCTGTCATCTTGATAAACCATGATTCTCTCGCGTAGTAGAGCAGGGGAGTGTCGCATCTCCAGCAGAACGGATAATCATGCTCAAATTTCGGCGCGTCAAAGAGAAGACCGGCTTTGTCAAGGTCAGCGATAATAACGGGATCGGCCTTCTTGACGAACATTCCGGCGTAGGGCGTGACATCGCTCATGTTGCCCTTTGAGTCAACGAGCTGAACGAACGGAAGATCATATCTTCTGCCGACTCTTGCGTCATCTTCGCCGAATGCGGGCGCGCAGTGAACAACGCCCGTGCCGTCGCTCATGGTGACATAGCTGTCGCACATAACGAAGAAAGCCTTTTTGTGCTGCTTGTCGCAGATAGGCTTAACAAAGTCAAACAGAGGCTCATATTCTTTATATTCAAGCTCAGAGCCCTTGAAGGTCTCAAGTATCTCATATGGCTTTTCGCCCTCCTCCTTTGCCAGAGGCGAAAGGATTTTGTCCAGCAGAGCCGACGCCATATAATAGGTATATCCGTCTATTGCCTTGACTTTGGCGTATTCCTCGTCGGGATTTACGCACAAAGCGACATTGCTCGGAAGCGTCCAGGGAGTGGTCGTCCATGCGAGAAAATATGCGTCCTCGTCCTTGACCTTGAATCTGACGACAGCCGAGCGCTCCTTGACGAGCTTATAGCCTTGAGCTACCTCGTGAGACGAGAGCGGAGTTCCGCATCTCGGGCAATAGGGGACGATCTTGAAGCCCTTATAAAGAAGTCCTCTTTCATATATTTTTTTAAGTGACCACCAGACCGACTCTATATATGAGTTATCATATGTGACATAGGGATTTTCCATATCGGCCCAGAAGCCGACCTTTGATGAGAAGTCCTCCCACATTCCCTTGTATTTCCAGACGCTCTTTTTGCACATATCAATGAAAGGCTCAAGTCCGTATTTTTCGATCTGATCCTTGCCGTCAAGACCGAGGAGCTTTTCCACCTCAAGCTCAACAGGCAGACCGTGTGTGTCCCAGCCGGCCTTTCTTGCGACATGTTCGCCCTTCATTGTGTGATATCTGGGGATCATATCCTTGATAACCCGGGTGAGAACATGACCGATATGCGGCTTGCCGTTGGCTGTGGGCGGACCGTCATAGAAAACGAAATTCGGTCCTTCGACCTGATTGCACTTTTCGACGATCTTTTCGTCTTTCCAGAACTTCTCGATCTCTTTTTCTCTTTCGACGAAGTTGAGGTCTGTTGAAACCTTTTTGTACATTTATTTTCCTCCTTCTCGGAAACAAAAAATACTGAAAACAAAAAAGCCCCTGCCCGTAAACGGACAAAGACTGACTTTGCAACCACCTGTTTACCCTGCACCGATATGCATGCTTCCTTTAACGGTGAAGTGCCGGCGAAGCTTACTGACCGTTCTGACAGGTACGCGCCGTATGCGCGCGCCGCCCCGGCTTTCAGCCTGCGACTTGGGAGTGATATTCGGGAAAAAGCTAATCGCGCCGGGCTTGCACCGCCCCCGGCTCGCTGTGACTTTCGCTAAGAGCCTACTGTCTCCGTCATAGTCTTTGAAATATTAACAGACGCGCCTCCTTTATAAGGCGCAATGCAACTTTTGTTATTTTAGCATAAACCGCAAAATAAGTCAACCGATAAGGAACAATTTCTTTTATATCGCTGCGCCGCCATATAAACTCACGCTTGCATTTTTCTTTCATATGTTATAGAATATATAAGAACAATTTTTTGGGAGGATGTATTATGTCCAGAGTTTATAATTTTTCGGCGGGTCCGTCAATGTTGCCGGAATCGGTCCTCAACCTCGCAGCGGCAGAGATGCTCGACTATAAAGGCTCAGGTCAGTCGGTAATGGAAATGTCTCACAGATCAAATATATTCAAGACTATAATCGACGCTGCCGAAGCGCTTGTCAGGGAGCTTTATAAGGTGCCCGATAACTACAAGGTCCTTTTCCTTCACGGTGGCGCTTCAACGCAGTTTGCCGCAATACCTCTTAACTTTATGAACGGCTCGGGCAAAGCCGACTATATCGTCTCCGGTCAGTGGGGAAAGAAAGCATATGAGGAAGCGTGCAAATACGGCGACGCAAGAGTCGTTGCAAATTCGGTTGATAAGAATTATTCTTATTTCCCGAAAATCAAGAGAGAGGATATCAGACCGGACGCTGACTATCTCTACTACTGCATGAACAACACCATATTCGGAACAAAGGCCAACTATATACCTGATACAGGCGACATTCCGCTTATTGCCGATGTTTCAAGCTGCTTCTTCTCCGAGCCGCTCGATATCTCAAAGTTTGCGGTTATCTACGGCGGCGCTCAGAAAAATGTTGCCCCGGCCGGTCTCGTTATAGCCATAGTGCGCGAAGATATGCTCGGCAACGCCCGCGATATCACACCCACAATGCTCAACTGGAAGATACATGCAGATAACGGCTCAATGTATAACACGCCGCCCTGTTATATAATTTATATATGCAAGCTCGTTCTCGAGTGGATAAAGAAGCTCGGCGGACTTGAAGCAATGAGAGACAGAAATGTTGCTAAGGCAAAGATACTTTATGACTTTCTTGACTCAAGCAAAATGTTCAGCGGAACCGTTGTACCGGAAGACCGTTCGCTTATGAATGTTCCGTTTGTGACGGGCGACAAGGAGCTTGACGCAAAATTCATCAAGGAAGCTGAAGAAGCAGGCTTCATCAACCTCAAGGGCCACAGAATAGTCGGCGGAATGCGAGCTTCGATATATAACGCTATGCCTGTCGAGGGCGTTGAAAAGCTCGTTGAGTTTATGAAAAAATTCGAAAAAGAAAATTCATAAGGGAGAAAGCTCATGTATAAAATTCTCACTTTAAACAAGATAGCAAAGGTCGGTCTTGATGTTTTCGGCGAAAACTATGTCTGCGGCGAGTGTGAAGCTCCCGACGCCATAATGGTCCGCTCGGCGTCGATGCACGAGACTGAGTTTGCGGATAACACGCTCGCGGTCGCAAGAGCCGGAGCCGGAGTTAACAATATTCCTCTTGACAGATGCAGCGAAAAGGGAATAGTTGTTTTCAACACGCCCGGCGCAAACGCAAACGCCGTTAAGGAGCTTGTTATAGCTTCTCTTTTCCTTTCCTCGAGAAAAATCGCCGCAGGCTATGAATGGTGCAAAACGCTCAAGGGAGAGTGCGAAAATGTCGGAAAACTGGTCGAAAAGGGCAAAAGTCAGTTCGCAGGTCCCGAGATTTTCGGAAAAACTCTCGGTGTTATCGGTCTCGGCGCTATCGGAATGAAGGTTGCCGAAAGTGCGGCGGCTCTTGGAATGAAAGTCGTTGCATATGATATCAGAAAGCCCGATAAAATGCCTGACGGAACAATATTCACCGACAGTCTCGACGGCGTTTATACATCGGCTGATTATATTACGCTGCACCTGCCGCTTCTTGAAAGCACTGCTAAAATGATAAATTCACAGAGCATTTCAAAGATGAAAGACTCAGTCCGTATTCTCAACTTTGCGAGAGGGGGACTTGTTGACGACGCCGACCTCATAGCTGCTCTCGAAAGCGGAAAGATCGCTTCTTATGTGACGGATTTCCCGTCAGACGCCGTTATAGGCGTGCCCGGTGTCACGGCGATTCCGCATCTCGGAGCGTCAACGCCCGAGTCGGAGGATAACTGCGCAGTCATGGCCGCAGAGCAGATCAAGCTTTATATAGAGACGGGATCTATCAAAAATTCGGTCAATATGCCTAACATCATTCTCGGCGACAAGACCGAAAAATTCCGCCACTGCATAATTCACCGCAACTGCTGCGAGATCGCAGGCAATATCAAAGAGCTGACCGGAAAGGAATGTCAGACTGTCACACGCGGCGATTACTCCTACACCGTTTTTGACTGCGACGCTGATTTTTCTCAGCAGGTTAAGGATTTCGGCTGCGTTATCAGAGTTCGGGTTATATAATATCAAGTTATAATTCAATGGAGCAGGATAATCTGCTCCATTTTTCATCGAAACCGACTTTTTAGCGAGCCGGAAAAGCATTTTCCGACTCGCCGGGAGTCCGAGAGCGGGCAATATATCGCCCGCTCTCGCCGTTGCGCTGAGGTGGGTGACTGCTAAGCTCCGGGGGCAAAATCTTCTGCGCTTCGCGCAGAAGCGCGCCGTCTGCGGCGGCGCGGTTTTCCCTTCGAGAAAACATTTTGCCCCCGGTCCGCTGCTTAATGCCGGAATTTGACATATCGGCAGATTGAATATATAATTAAATTGAAATCTGAAGCGAAAGAGAAAGAAACATGAAAAGAGCCGGATTGTTATTTAAGCGCATAAAAAATATTATATTGAACGCCGTTTATCCTCCGAGGTGCAGCGGCTGCGGCGAGGTGCTGACAAGCGGCGCTCTTTGCGAAAAATGCAAAAAAAGTCTTGTTCCGATAGAGGCTCCCGTCTGTCACAGATGCGGCGCGTCGCTCAGAGATCACGATGCGCTGACCTGCGGAAAAATATCCGCCGAAACAGTCGCCGCTTATTACTACGGCGGGATCGTCAAAAGCCTTATAATTGAGCTGAAGGATCATACCCGCGACGGCGTATTCAACGAGTTTTTCGCGGATGTGTGCGATAAAATATCCACCGAATACTCAGATGTCGATTTTGATACTGCTGTATGCGTACCCTCCTACGAGAAGAAAAAATACAGCTCCTCGGCGGTTATTGCCGAGCGCCTTGCCGACGCATATATGCTTGATTTTGACGAAAACACACTGGTCAAATACAGAGAGACAAAAAAGCAGCATATGCTGAATCAGGAGGAAAGGCTGACTAACCTTGCCGACTCAATAAAGGTGGACGAAAACAAGGCGGAGAAAGTCAGGGGTAAGACTATTCTGCTTTGCGACGATGTCAAAAGCACGGGCGCTACACTGGATGAATGCGCTAAGGCGCTGTATTCTGCGGGAGCGAAAAAGGTCTGCTGCATCTGCATAGCCGTCAGCGATTATGTCTGCAATCAGGATAAATTACCGCTGTAACGATAGATGCTGACTGTCAGCGCAAAAAGCTCCGGCAGGGCATGGAACGAAAAATTTACTTTAAACGCTTGACTTGCGACTGCCGTTAAGCTGTATAATAGAGAAAGCAAAAATATCAGGAAAGGTGTTTATATTATGGAAAATTTTATTTATCATACCCCGACTAAGCTGATCTTCGGAAAAGACTCCGTTTCAAAGCTTCCCGATGCGCTCAGGCCGCTCGGCAAAAGAATACTTCTCACCTACGGCGGCGGAAGCATTAAGAAAATAGGCCTTTATGACGAGGTGAAACACCTGCTTGCGGATTTTGAGATTTTCGAGCTTTCCGGGATTGAGCCCAACCCGAAATACACAACGAGCGTTCTTGAGGGTGTCAGGATTTGCAAGGAAAACCGGATCGACGCTGTTCTTGCGGTCGGCGGCGGAAGCGTTCTCGACTGCTCAAAGGCTATATGCGCCGGCGCTTTATATGACGGCGAGCCCTGGGATCTGATCACCTATAAGGTCAAGGCGAAAAAGGCTCTGCCGCTGGTTGATATTCTTACCCTTGCGGCGACAGGCTCGGAATATGACTGCGGCTGCGTTATCTCGAGGACCGAGACCAACGACAAGGTCGGATATATCGATGAGCTGCTGTTTCCGGTCGTTTCGATTCTTGATCCGAGGTACACTTTCAGCGTCAGCAAAAAGCAAACGGCTGCGGGTGCGGCGGACGCGATAAATCATATTATGGAGCAGTATTTCTGCGCCGAACACACCGACCTTGCGGACGGTATGTGTGAGGCGGCGGTCAAGAGCCTTATCAAAAACGCAAAGATCGCGCTGAAGGAGCCCGAAAACTATGATGCGAGAGCGGAGTTTATGGCTGATTGTTCACTGGCCTGCAACGATATCCTTTCGATAGGCAACAGCTACTCGGGCTGGCCGTGCCACGCTATTGAGCACGCACTCAGCGCCTATTACGATATAACCCACGGCGAGGGACTCGCGATAATCACGCCCAGATGGATGAAGCATATTCTGAGCGAAAAGACGATGGAGCGCTTCATAAGCTTCGGAACGCATATATTCGGCATTGATCCGTCTCTGCCGGAGCAGGAGATAGCCGAATTAACGATAGCCCGCACCTATGAGACATTTGAATCTTTCGGAATACCGATGCATCTTCGTGAAGTCGGAATAGACGAATCGAGACTCGGCGAAATGGCTCATCACATAGCTGTCAACGAGGGACTCGACAAAGCGTGGGCGCCTCTTTCCGAGGAAGATATTCTCGATATACTCAAAGCTTCCCTCTGATTCGAAAAAGTCGGACCGAACGCATAAAAATAAAAAACGAAAGAAAAAGTCTGATTCTTTCAAACCCAAAACCCAAACTGTTTCGGCGGCACGGTATCTAAACCGTGCCGCCGAAAGCTTATATGCTTGGCATTTTCCGGTCTCGGGGGACCTTAGTACGCCTGTCGACCGAAGAAAATTCCATCGGTCATTCTTCCCCGACGGCCTCCCGGCTCTCAACGCATTTATCATAGCGCACGAAGCCGGAAAGCTCGGTGAAGCTTCCGCATTATGATAAGATCCGCCCGAAAGCCGAAGCTTGCGTCAGACGGATCTTTATATTCATCAATAACACAAATTAGGTTCTGAGGTCGGCAATATCGAGAATGAGCCTTTCGGTTTTCTCCCATCCGAGACAGGGGTCTGTTATGGACAGACCGTATTTTCCGCCGTCGACCTTCTGGCAGCCGTCCTCAATATATGATTCGATCATCAGACCTTTCACAAGACGGTAAATATCCTTTGAATGGCGTGTGCTGTGAAGAACCTCCTTGGCAATACGAATCTGCTCAAGATAATTCTTGCCGGAGTTTGAGTGATTGACATCGACCACAACGGCTGGATTTTTGAAGTTGCCTTTAGCGAACAGCTCGCCCAGTGCGCTGAGGTCCTCATAGTGATAGTTGGGTGCGGTCTGACCGTAACGGTTAACATATCCGCGAAGAATAGCGTGGGCGAGGGGATTTCCGCTTGATGAGACCTCCCAGCCTCTGTAACTGAACACATGACCGCTCTGAGCGGCAGTGATAGCGTTAGTCATGACGGAAAGATCGCCGCTTGTGGGATTTTTCATTCCGACGGGCATATCAAGACCGCTGGCAGTCAGACGGTGCTGCTGATTTTCAACCGAACGGGCGCCCACAGCCACATAGGATAAAACATCAGCCAGATATCTGTGGTTTTCGGGATAAAGCATTTCATCGGCGCCGGAAAAGCCTGTCTGTTCAAGCACTTTCACATGAAGCCGGCGAATAGCGAGAACACCTTTAAGCATATCCGGTGGGCAATGAGGGTCGCTCTGGTGAAGCATTCCCTTATAGCCGGCGCCAGTGGTGCGGGGCTTGTTTGTGTAAATTCTCGGGATTATAACGATTTTGTCCTTTACCTTTTCCTGAACATCGCGAAGTCTCGATATATAGTCCAGAACTGCGTCCTCGCGGTCTGCTGAGCAGGGACCGACCAGCAGCACGAGCTTATCGCTCTCGCCGAGAAAGACGCTGCGGATCTCCTTATCGTTTTCAGCCTTTCGGCGAATCATTTCGTCCGTCAAAGGGTACATATTGATGACGTCCTCAGGCGCCGGCAATTTTCTTTTGAATTCCATGTTCATAGCTGTTTGTTCTCCTGTCTGTCAAAAATTTTTCTGCGCTTTGTGGAAAGACGCATTATATCCTTGAGAGCCTCGGAATCGCTGTTTCTGAGTGCGTCTCTAATATATATGAATTTATCAAGGAACAGCTCCATCTGTTCCAGAAGCTGCTCTTTATTTGCAATAAAAAGCTCGCTCCACATTTCTTCGTTGATCTTGGCTATCCTCGTCAGATCTCGGAATGAATCTCCGGTGTAATCAGCGAGATGCTGCGAATCCTTGCACGCCATGAGAGCCACGGCGATACAATGCGTCAGTTGAGACAAAAATCCGACCATTTCGTCGTGAAGCTCGGGCGTCAGTCTGCTTATGCAGCGGCACCCGATGATGCGCCCGAGATCTTCGCAGCGCTCTATTGCCTCAGGCGAGTTTTTGTCTGTGGGAGTAACTATATAATTCGCACCGAGGAACATATCTCCGGCTGCGTTCCGAACTCCCGAAACCTCGCGCCCCGCCATAGGGTGAGCGCCGACAAATTCCGCGTCGTCACGCAGAAAGCTCTGAATTTTATATACAACGCTGCATTTCACTCCCGTGACATCGGTTATCAGCACTCCGCTTTTGAGAAATGACTGATATTTTTTCACCCACTCAACCGCCGCCGAGGGATAAAGTGCAAGAACGACCAGGTCAAATTCTTTCAGGTAATCTTCAGACGGCTCTGTTGTTCCGTGAGCAATAATTCCTTTTTTCAGAGCGAATTCAACAGAGTCTTTGTTTATATCGACTGCGCCGACTTCAAAGCCTTTTTCTGTGAGAATTTCAGCGTAGCTTCCGCCGAGCAGACCAAGGCCGACGATCAGTATTTTTTCGTTCTTATCAATCATAAATTTCCACCTCCACGCCGAGCCGACTCAGTGCGTCAAAAAAGCCCGGATAGCTTTTTGAAACGGCCTGCGCGCCCTCGATAACTCCGCCGACGAGCGTCGACATAACGCTGAGCGACATTATAACCCTGTGGTCGTTGTGACCGCAAAACGGTTCTGTCGGCTCATGCAGGTCGGAAGCGATCACCTCCGCCGCGTCTTCGCCGACTTTGACCTCAGCGCCGCATTTGGCGAGCTCCTGCGCCATGACCGCCGCCCGGTCGCTCTCCTTTATAGCTAATCTTCTCGTACCCTCGAAAACACCACCGTGGCAAGCCGCCGCAACAGTGAACAGTATCGGAGCAAGATCGGGGCAGTCCGATATATTGATCGTCGCTTTTCCGAGCGAGAGCCGCCTGAGATATTCAAGACATATTCTGTCGCCCTGGCAGCTGTCATTTCTCAGACCGTTCACTTTGACATTTCCGCCGATTACATTCAAAGCATAGAAAAACGCTGCGTTTGACCAGTCGCCCTCCACCTTTGTGTTCAGCGGACGGTACTCCTGACTGCCCTTTATTTCAAAAAATCTTCCGCCGTGCGCCGATATATCAATACCGCTTTGCCTGAGTGCGTCAACAGTCATATCAACATAGCTTCTGCTTTCAAACGGCTGAGTTACTTCGATTTTGCTGTCTCCGTCGGCGAGGGGCAGAGCGAACAGCATACCGGATATAAACTGACTGCTCACATCTCCCGGTATAATATATTCTCCGCTTTTCAGCCTGCCCTTTGCGCTGATGCCGTTTTTTATAGGTGATATCTCTATTCCTCTGCCCGAAAACAGCTTTTCATAAACACCGACGCCGCGTTCCATAAGCCGCCCGGCTCCGACAAAATCGCCGCCGCCGCCGAGAAGCGCAACAGGTATCAGAAAGCGCAGAGTGCTGCCGCTTTCACGGCACTCAAGCCGCTGCCCCGGGATAATGTTTTTGCCGCAGCCGCGGATAAATGCGTTTCTGTCTTCAAATCGGACCGACGCGCCCAGCGCCGTCAGACAATCCGCTGTTGCGAGAACATCCTGATTCCGGTCAAGTCCGCCGATCCGGCTCTCGCCCTGCGATAATCCGGCGCAGATCATCAGCCTGTGGGCATAGCTTTTTGAAGAAGGAATATCTACCGCTCCGAAGGCGGCTCCCTTTTTTATCTTTACCCTCATTTTCCGTCAGCCCTGTCAATCAGTATATCCATTGCCTCAATATATCCGTCAAAGCCTTTGCCTGTGACGGTGCTGACGGCAATATCTCTGACATAGCTTATCTGTCTGAAAGCCTCTCGGGTTTCCACAGCGGAAATATGAACCTCAACAAAAGGAATGGAAACCGCTTTCAGTGCGTCTGCGATAGCTACGCTCGTGTGGGTGTATGCGGCGGGATTGATGACTATGCCGTCCGTTTTATCAAAATAAGCCTGCTGAATGAAATCCACAATAGCGCCCTCATGGTTCGACTGAAAAAACGACACTTCAATGTTGCGTCTCTCTGCGTGTTCCTTTATCATTCTGACAAGCTCGTTGTAATCGGCTCTTCCGTAGATTTCAGGCTCCCGAATACCCAGCATATTTAAATTCGGACCGTTTATTATCGCAATTTTCATTTTTTGAATTCCTCCAATATAAGCTCCGCCGCCTGCTGCGGTTCTCCCGCTGAGGGAATAACGGAGTCTGCGGCAAGCAGATATTTTGACTTGCGTTCATGATACATTTTTTCAATAGCCGCCCTGTCCGCCGACAGGGGACGGTCAGGCGTGGATATCAGCTTTTCAGGCGGTCGGTCAAGCAAAAACAGTCTGCCGTTTGCCTTGAGATCGAAAACATTTTCGCTGTTGAGTACGGCTCCGCCGCCGGTGGCAATGACAACTCCCTGCTCTTTAGTGAGATCCGATATCACCTGACGCTCAATGCGGCGAAATCCTTCCTCGCCCTGTTCTGCGAAAATTTCCGGTATAGATTTTCCGCAGCGCCCGACTATTTTTTCGTCACAGTCGATAAATCTGCGCCCTGTTTTTTCGGCGATCAGCCTTCCGACAGTGGTTTTGCCCGATGATGGCATACCGATGAGGACAATATTCTGCTTCTCACGGCGCACGCCGTTATAGACTTTTTCGATAATATCTTCCTGAACGGGAACGCCCCGAAACAGCGCTGACGCATAAACCGCCTGGGCGGCAAGCATATACAGTCCTCCGTCCGCTTTGAGACCGCGAAGCTTAGTTCTGCGGACAAGCTCAGTGGAAAGCGGGTTATAAACAACATCCGCCACACCCTCCAGATCGCCGAAAGCTGAGATATCTATCGGGCAGCCTCTGATATCCGGATACATTCCAACGGGAGTTGTGTTGATTATCACCTGCGCGTCGCAGCAAAGCTTCACGGCGTCCTCATATTTCACGGCGCCGTCGCCGCCACGCCTTGAAACCCTGACCGTTTTTTCGGCGCCCATATCCGAAACAACGGCGCTCATGGTTTTGCAGGTGCCGCCCGTGCCGAGAATAAGGACTCGCTTGCCTTTGATATCAAGTCCTGTTCGGCGCAACAGCGCTGCGGCGCCGAAGTAATCCGTGTTGTAGCCGCAAAGCCTGCCGTTCCGGTTGACGATGGTGTTGACTGCGCCTATCCTTTCGGCTCGGGAGTCCGTCTCATCAAGATATTTCATTACCGTCTGTTTATAGGGAATGGTAACATTCACTCCCAGAAAATCTCTGTCACGCAGAAAACTGTCAAGCTCTTTTTCGTTCATCTCGGCCGTCACATATTCATAATCGCCTATCAGCTTGTGAATTTCCGGTGAGAAGCTGTGGCCGAGCTTTGCGCCTATAAGTCCGTATTTCATTTTTCAGCACCTCTCAAGAACACATCGGTGCCGTATCGCTGAGCCATAAGATCGCTGATGACCAATGCCGTTATGCTGTCCACAACAGGGCAAATGCGGCGCACGATAGCGGGATCATGCCGCCCCTTTATGCTGAGAGTGACATTCTTTTTCTCGCAGAAATCGACCGTTTGCTGTGGCTGAGCGATAGACGGAGTGGGCTTGACGGCGCAGCTGAACACTATCGGCATACCGTTGGTTATGCCCCCGTTTATTCCGCCGTTATTGTTTGTCAGGGTGACGACCTCGCCGTCGTTGCAGGTGAAAGCGTCGTTGAATACGCTGCCGGTCATTCCGGCCGCCCCGAAGCCTGCGCCGAACTCAACGCCCTTTATACCGCCGAGAGAAAACAGTGCGTGCGAGAGGAGTCCCTCAACACTGTCAAACCACGGCTAGCCCACGCCTGCCGGAACTCCCGTCACGGCGGTCTGCACTATTCCGCCGACGCTGTCACAGCTTTTCTTCGCCGCCAGCACCGCTTCGGATATCGCTTTTTCACATGACGGATCGAGCACCGGGAAAGGCGCCTCCCTCAGGTAAGCGATATCTTCATGAATATTGTTGAAATTCCGGTCATGCGCTCCGCCGCAAACCAGAATGTGGGTCCCGATTTCAATGCCTGCGTCTCTGAGCGCCCTTTGCAAGATAGCTCCGCAGGCCACAAGAGCCGCGGTAACACGGCCGGAAAAGTGACCGCCTCCACGGTAGTCCTCATAGCCGTGGTATTTGCAATAGGCGGTGTAGTCTGCGTGCGACGGACGGGCAACCTGCTTCATTTGATCATAGTCTCCGTTGCGCCTGTCCTCATTGGGGATTATTATGCACAGCGGCGCACCTGTTGTCTTTCCGTTAAAAACGCCGCTGACTATTCGGTAGTCGTCCTGTTCTCTGCGGGCGGTGTCGATTGAAGATGAGGGGCGTCTTTTTGAAAGAAGCGCGGCTATCTCGTATTCATCAACTGTTATTCCCGGAGCCAGTCCGTCAAGGACTGCGCCTATCGCTTCGCCGTGACTTTCGCCGAATATTGTGAGCTGTATACTGCTGCCGAATGTGTTTTTCATATCCGATCATTCCTTTCGGCTCAATTTTCAATGAGAGCTATTCTTTTTTCTATTTCGTCTATGCTTTCCTGCCTGAACTCAAAGCTTCCTATGGCTTTGACATAGACCGTCACTATCTTGTCTTTGAGCAGCTTTTTGTCGTGCTTCAGATAAGGGATCAGCTCCTTGGCCGAAACGCTGATTTTTGTCGGAAGTCCGACTTTGCCGAGCACCGCCCGCAGTCTCGAAGCCGTTTCGTCGGAGCACATTGTCAGCATTCCGAGCGCAACACATTCGCCGTGTATATATTTTCCGTGACCGTTGCTTTCGATCGCATGACCGACGGTGTGACCGAAGTTGAGAACGCGGCGCAGTCCCTTTTCAGTCGGATCCTGTTCAACCACGCTTTTCTTTATCAGAAGCGAGCGCTCGATTATTTCGTCGGTATGCTTTTCCGGGTCGTCGCTTTCTATCAGCTCAAACAGTTTTTCATCGCTTGTGGCTGCCATTTTTACAGCCTCGGCAAGCCCGGCGTTATACTGGCGCCGGCAAAGAGTCGAAAGCACCTGAGGATCAATCAGAACTCTCCCGGGCTGATAAAACGCGCCGACAATGTTTTTAATACCGTCCATGTCTATTGCGACCTTGCCTCCGATGGAGGAATCGACCATTGAAAGCATAGTTGTGGGTACATTATAGAAATCAATGCCCCTCATATATGTTGCGGCGGCGAAACCCGCAAGATCCCCCATGACTCCGCCGCCGACGGCAACAACGCAGTCGCCGCGGGAAAAACCGTTTTCCGCCATTGTGCGAAGCAGGCGTTGATAGCTGTCAAAGCATTTTGTGGCTTCCCCCTGCGGCAGGGTAACGGTCAGAGCTTTGCCGCACTGAGCCTGAACTTGCGCGGCGTATTCTGCCGGAACGCCGTCGTCGGTCACAATGAGAACTCGTCTGCCGAGCGACAGGTATTCGCCCGCACGACTCAGAGCGCCTCTTTCAAGTATTATATCGTAGCCGCCGTTTTCCGTTTTAACAGGAATTATCATGTTCAATTCTCCTTATCGGCTTCTCAGTTATAGGTCCCGACCAGTTTAAGCCTTGCGCATACCGCCGAAAGTTCATTCATCATATCCTTGCCGTTCCGTGTGGCAATATTTCCGTCGGCTTCGACAAAGAAATAGTAGTTCCAGAGCAGATCCTTTCGCGGGCGGCTGCGCAGATTACGCATATTGAAACCGTGCGCACCGATTATGTTAAGCGGCTGAACAAGAGCGCCGGCTTCGTTTTTCGTTGTGAAAAGCAGAATGAAGTGCTCGTTTTCATTGCGGCTGTCAGGCTCCGGCATACGCTGCGAGCGGGAAAGTACGGCGAAACGGGTAGTGTTGACATGGCCTGTGTTAATGCCGGCGGCAATGATCTCCATGCCGAAAATGCGGGCGGTTTCCTCCGAAGCGATGGCGGCATAGGTCCTGTCGCAGTGCTCTTTGACATATTGCGTGGCAAGGGCGGTGTTTGAATAGGAAATTGTTTTCAGCCCTCTGGATTTAATATATTCGCTGCACTGCTCGAGAGCCTGAGGGTGGCTGACAACGGTTTTGATTTCGTCGGGAGAGACTCCGGGCTGAGCCACGAGATTTTGCACCACATCAAGCTCCACTATTCCGTTCACGAAAAGACTGCCGGAGAACATAAGATCCATTACCATGCCGACATCTCCGACATAGCTGTTTTCAATAGGCAGAACCGCGCAGTCACATTCGCCGTTTTCCACTGCCGAGTACGCGCCGGCAAAGTCGGTATATCCCACCAGCTCCGACTCCGGGAACTGCTTTTTAGCCGCAAGGTGCGCAAAAGCGCCCTCGGTGCCGCAATAGGCCACGCGCCTGCCGTCAAGGCGTCTTGTCTGAAAATCTCTTGAAAGCTTCATAACATCTTTCATAAACTGAACATAGTATTCACGGCATTCGGGGTTTCGGATATATTCCGAATTTTTTGCCAGAAGCGCCTTTTCACGCTCCGCATCTAAAACCGGGAGGGCGTTTTTCTGCTTATAATCGGCGATACTCTCGGTTACTTTCATTCTTTTTTCAAAAAGCTCCGCCATATCTGCGTCGATTTTTTCAAGCTGTTTGCGTTTTTCAACAAGTTCACTCATTTTAATATCCCCATTTCAATATTATTTTTGTGACAATAAAAAAGCGGCTTCCCGTGAAGGAAACCGCAAATTGATTATGCATTACTAAATGCCGGCTGCAAGATTCTGAGCCTTCTGCGGTTTCCTGATATCAGCGTAAAAATAATAAAAAAAGCAATACGCAAAAAAGCGTACTGCAAAAAAGTAATAATATGCATTTTCTGTGTTATGGGCGCAAAGGGAGACGGAACAGCGATTGTTTTTTAACGCAATATTCTCCATTTTTCCTTACCCCTTTTCTGTGATATGTTCATTCTACACAACGGGAAATCGTTTGTCAAGAGACTTTGAAAATCTTTTTTTGATGTTTTTATCTGGTTTTTCGATATATTTTAACAGCCCTGAACTAAAAATCCTATAAAAAAATTAAAAATGTGCTTGTTATTCACATGACCTTATGTTACAATAAAGAAAAAGATTTAATTCTATTCGACAAATTTTGACAAAAAATACCTCTGCATAGCAGAGGTCTCACACACTGTGAGGTCGCATTGCAACGGGTTGGATAAATCTTTATTTGAACTTGTAGTGTAGTCTCATAAGGATGAGATATACATATATTATCACGGATTTTCAAAATTGTCAATAAAAAGGAGAAAAATTTATGAAAAATGTCAAAGATTACTACATCGGGCTGGATATAGGAACCGATTCCGTGGGCTGGGCAGTGACCGACGCCGATTATCATATCATGAAATTCAACGGTAATGCTATGTGGGGCGTAAGGATGCTTGAAGAAAGCAAAACAGCCGATGAAAGAAGGACTTTCAGGGGAGGCAGAAGACGCACCGAAAGAAATAAGTTTCGTTTATCTTGCCTCGAAATGCTTTTCGACAAGGAAATTTGCAAGAAAGATCCGGCTTTCTTCATGAGGCTTAAAGAAAGCGGATATTGCAGTGAAGACAAAAATGTTGACGGTATTTTCTCAATTTTTAACGATAAGGATTTTACCGATAAAGACTATCACAAGAGGTACCCGACCGTTTATCATCTAAGAAAGGAATTGATCGAATCAAAAGAGCCTCACGATGTTCGCCTTGTTTATCTGGCAATTGCGCATATTATTAAAAACAGAGGCCACTTTTTTTTCGATTCGGATTCTCTCGGCGAAAACGGTTTGCCTGATTTTCACGATATATGGAACGAACTGACCGTTTATCTTTCCGACAACGAATACGGCGAGCTTCACTGCCAAAATTGCGGTGAAGTCGAAGCAGTGCTCAAGGATCGGCTTTTGTCAAAAACCAAAAAGACGGAAAAGCTTTCTTCGCTTTTAGGCGTCGAAAAGAAAAACAACAAGCAGCTATATTCTGTTCTTGCTTTGATGTGCGGCTGCTCGGTGAATTCATGCGATGTTTTTTCAGATGAGTCACTCAAAGAGTCCGAAGCAAAGAAGATAACATTTTCTTCGGGCTATGACGAAAACGAATCAAAATATATGTCGGCTTTCGGCGACGGTTTTGAACTTATTGAGAGACTGAAAGCCATATATGACTGGGCGCTTTTGGCTGATGTGCTTGACGGATGCAGCTATCTGTCTTTTGCAAAGTGCAGGCTTTATGAAAGGCATCGTTCCGATTTGAAGGAACTTAAAGCTTATGTTGAAGCCTACCTGCCCGAAAAGAAACAGCTTATATTCAGTGAAAATAAGTCCGGAGTTTATAATTACACTGCCTATTCCGGCCACACATCAAAAGGCAGAGTCGAGAAAAAATGCACTCAAGAGGATTTTTTGGACTTTCTGAAAAAACAGCTTCCGAAAGAACCTGCGGACAGCAAATATGAGGAAATGTACAGACACATTTATGAGCTATCGGATTTTATGCCGAAAATTGTCAGCAAAGACAACAGTATCATTCCCGTTCAGCTCGCAAAAGCAGAGCTTTCGGCAATTCTTAAAAATGCCGAAGGCTATCTGCCGTTCCTTTCTGAGGTTTCCGACGGCAAGACGGTAAGCGAAAAAATAAAAGATATTCTCTCTTTCAGGATCCCCTATTATGTCGGACCGCTGAACCGGCACAGCGATAAAAGCTGGGTTGTGAGAACAGATGAAAAAATCTATCCGTGGAATTTTGAAAAGGTTGTCGATATAGATAAAAGCGCAGAAAAATTCATTGAAAATCTGACAAGCAAATGCACCTATCTTTTCGGTGAAGATGTGCTTGCGAAAAATTCACCGACATACTGCAAATTTACGGTGTTAAACGAGCTGAATAACCTTCGTCTGGACGGCGAGCCTGTCAGCGTTGAACTGAAAAATCGGATATACGCCGATCTGTTTGAAAAAAGAGCAAAGGTTACTCAAAAGGCGCTGAAAAATTATCTTAAAGCTATGGGTTTTGGCGAAGCTGAGGTCAGCGGAACAGACGGCGATTTCAAGAGCAGCCTGAAGCCTGTGATTGAGCTGAAAGGATTTGCCCTGACCGAAGCCGAAAAGGAGGAAGCAGTGCGGCTGATAACCATTTTTTCCGATGACAGGAAGCTCTTAAAAAAGCGGCTGACTGCACTTTATTCCGATAAATTAAGCGCAGAGGACATCGACCGCCTTTCAAAGCTCAGATATACCGGCTGGGGCAGGCTTTCCATGAAATTTCTTAATTCTCTCATCGGCGCGGACAAGCAAACCGGTGAAGCGGACACAATAATAGGCTTCATGCAGAGCACGAACAACAACCTGATGCAGCTTTTAAGCGGCCGATACAGCTTTCTTGAGGAAATACAAAAAGAAAACGGCGAGAACACATTCAGCGGCCTGAAGCAGGAAGTTGAACAGCTCTATGTTTCCCCGAAGATAAAAAGGCCCATTTATCAGTCAATGCTTATTGTCGGCGAAATCGTCAGGATCACCGGCAGGGAGCCTTCAAAGATATTTGTCGAAATGACCAGAGGAGCAGACGAGAAAAAAGAGCGCAAAGAGTCAAGAAAGAACAGACTTCTCGCTTGCTTTAACAGCATAAAAAAAGATAACCGCGAGCTTTATGAAAGCCTCGTGAATACCGATGAGCAGGAATTCAGAAGAGACGCCCTTTATCTTTACTACACTCAAATGGGCAAATGCATGTATACCGGCGATCCTATAAATGTCGAGGATATTTTTAACCGCAATTTATATGATATCGACCACATATATCCGCAGTCAAAAATAAAAGATGACAGCCTGAATAACCGCGTTCTTGTCAAAAAAGTTATCAATGAAAAAAAGGGCAATACCTATCCTATCTCTGAGGATATCCGCAAAAATATGCATTCGTTCTGGCGCAGCCTGAAAGATACAGGTCTGATAAACGATGAGAAATATCAAAGACTCATCAGAAACACGCCCCTGACGGACGATGAGCTTTCCGGCTTTATTGCAAGACAGATCGTTGAAACAGGTCAGTCGACAAAAGCCGTTGCCGAGCTTCTCAAAAAGCGTTACGACAGCAAAATAGTTTATGTAAAAGCGGGACTTGTTTCTGACTTCCGCCATCAATATGACTTTTTAAAGTGCAGAGAGGTCAATGATTTCCACCACGCCAAAGACGCGTATCTGAATATCGTTGTCGGTAATGTTTATTACACGAAATTCACGAGCAGGTTCTTTATTTCTCAGCTTCAGGCGGGCGAGGCCAGCGTGAACGCTGTTTTCAACTATGATGTTGAGGGCGCATGGACTGCGCGAGACAATAAGTCTATGGAAACCGTCAGAAGCACGATGAGGAAGAACAATATTCGCTTCACAAGATACTCCTCAAAGCAGACGGGGGGCTTATTTGACCAGAATATACTCAAAAAGGGAAAGGGACAGGTGCCGATCAAGGGCAGCGGTCCGCTGAGCAATATTGATAAGTACGGCGGATATAACCGCGCGGCGTCAACATATTTCTCATTTGTTGAGTATGTTGATGAAAAAGGGAAAAAATATCGCAGCTTTGAGCCGATTGATTTGTATATTGAAAGCAATTACAGAAAAGATCCGGAGGGCTTTATCAAAGCAAAACTCAATGCCCGAAGCGTGAGAATACTTATTCCCTGTGTAAAATACAGTGCGCTTATCAGCGTCGACGGCTTCAGAATGCATATAAGCAGCAAAAGCGGCGGCGGAAAAACAGTTGTTTGCAAGCCTGCTATGCAGCTGATATTATCTTATGAATATGAAAAGTACATTAAGAGAATATCCGAATACCTCAGAAAATGCGCCGAGCTCAGAACGGAAAAGCCGGTGACTGAGTTTGACAGGATTTCATATGATGAAAATATTGCTCTTTACAGCGCGCTGATAGAAAAATTAGAAAACACAATTTTTAATGTCAAATTTGCGGAAGTTCTGAGAATAATGAAAAACGGTCAAAGCAAATTCGAAAAGCTTTCTTTGCATGATCAGTGTTATGTCTTGATGCAGATACTTAATATAATTCATGCTAATGTCTCGACAGGCGATTTGAGACTGATAGGCGGGAGCGGAAAGAGCGGAACAACTTTAATTTCAAACAGGCTTCAGCCGAAATATAAATCATTCAAGCTGATTCATCAGTCGGTAACGGGCCTTTTTGAGCAGGAGATCGACTTGATAAATATGAAGTGAAAGGGAGAGCATAAGTATGGCATGGCGCACTGTTGTGGTAACCAAGCCTTCAAAGCTTGATTTGAGGCTCGGTTACATGGTTATCAGAGACAGCGAAAATACCGTCAGAGTACATATAAGTGAAATTTCTGTTTTGATGATTGAGAATATCGGTGCGTCTTTGACTGCCGCTCTTCTTTGCGAGCTGTCGCGACAAAAGGTTAAAGTAATATTTTGCGATGAAAAGCTGACGCCATATGGCGAACTGATTCCGTATTACGGAGGACATGACAGCTCGTTAAGCATCAGAAATCAAATTGAATGGAACAAAGATTTTTGTCAGGCAGTGTGGACGGTAATAGTAGCAGAAAAAATCAAGAAACAGGCGTTGTGTTTAGAATACTTCAACATTGATAAAGCTCAACAGTTATATCAGTATATAGAAGAACTGGAGTTTAACGACGCCACAAACAGAGAAGGACACGCCGCAAAGGTATATTTTAATGCACTTTTCGGGAAATCTTTTTCGCGATCGCAGGACAGTCCTGTTAATGCAGCGCTTAATTACGGCTACAGTTTGATACTTTCGTGCGTTAACCGTGAAATCGCCTGCGCAGGTTATTTAACGCAGATAGGGTTATTTCACAGCAACCGCTTCAATCATTTCAATTTAAGCTGCGACCTGATGGAGCCGTTTCGACCGATAGTTGACGGATTTGTTAAAAAACTTTCGCCGGAAACATTTTCAACGGAAGAAAAAAGGAAGCTGCAATCACTTCTGAATGTCGAATTTATTACAGATTACCGTCGTCAAACCTTGCTGAATACCGTAAAGATTTACACCAAAAGTGTCCTTGAGGCGATTGAAACAGGCGACATTTCGTTGATAAAGCTTTATAAATATGAGTTATAGATTTATGAGAGTAATTGTATTTTTTGACTTGCCCACCGCTACAACGGCAGACCGAAGGGAGTATTCCAAATTCAGACGGCGGCTTATTAAAGGCGGATTTATGATGATGCAGGAATCGGTATATTCCAAGCTGGCTTTAAATTCAACTCAAGTGGCGCAGATTGTCGGCGAGGTTAAAAAAATACGCCCTGAGAAAGGGCTTGTTCAGATTTTAACGGTTACTGAAAAGCAATATTCAAAAATGACGCTTCTTTGCGGAAAGGGTAAGAGCGATGTTTTAGATACTGACGAAAGGCTGGTAATATTATGAGGCTCGGATGCGGCTTTTTGAATGAACCGATTTATTTATCTGAAAATTATGTGAATGTGCTTTCCATTGAAAACAAGGCGCTTTTTCGAAGATTTGTCAAAGCTATGATGAGCGGTGAACCTGAAGAAGAAAATTTCATATTTTCAAAAGATTTTAAGCCTTTATCTTTCAAGAAGAATATTTGTTTTATTTATGACTGCTTCAATCTTTCTTTTTCTGCTTCGTTTTTAAAAAAGGTTTATGAGGATATGGAGGATTTTTGCAACAATGAGATGTTGGATGAGACTTTTGAGTTGAAGCGCATAATTACAAATTTCATTGAAAAGGTTACGGAAGAATTTGATTTTGATTTTACTTTTAAAGATGAAGTTGCTTTGCAAGATATTTTTAAAATTCAGAATATCAGACCTGACACTGAATCCTCCGATATGCTGGAATCATTATATGAATTTATTGTTTTAATTCAAAAATATGCACCTGTTCAGTGCTTTGTTATTTTGGGGATTCATCAGAATTTCAGCTCGGCGGAGCTTGAAACATTCTACAAGGAGCTGATTGACAGAGGAATCAGGCTCCTTGATGTTGAAAGTACAACGGATTTTGCGCGGGGGTCATTAGAAAAACTGACAATTATTGATGAAGACTTATGCGAAATAGTTGAAAAGGAGAGTTAATATGCTATAATATATTAGTTGCTTTATGAAGCTGCCCGGCAGATTGTAGTGGCTGCTGTTTACTCTCATTTGAGGTTTGAGGTTTGAGAGTAGTGTAATTTCATAAGGTAGTAAAACGGAGTCGTGATTTCAAACCGCCGCTCGAACGTTTGAGAGTAGTGTAATTTCATAAGGTAGTAAAACATTTCTGAACCTATGACGTCCTGAGGAGCTGTTTGAGAGTAGTGTAATTTCATAAGGTAGTAAAACGCACTTGTGCGCCGACAGCAAAGCCGAGTTGTTTGAGAGTAGTGTAATTTCATAAGGTAGTAAAACTAGATTGGGAGCCAAAAGAGAAAGAGGAAAGTTTGAGAGTAGTGTAATTTCATAAGGTAGTAAAACTAACGAATGATTTAAAATCGGCCTTGCTGGGTTTGAGAGTAGTGTAATTTCATAAGGTAGTAAAACAGAAAAAAATAGCAAATGTCAAGTGTTTAGTTTGAGAGTAGTGTAATTTCATAAGGTAGTAAAA
>JAQXMC010000004.1 GCA_029012445.1 Oscillospiraceae bacterium | reverse complement strand
TAAAAATAAAAAGCACTGTAAAGATTGTTGGCGCAATCAATACAATGCTCTTCTCCGAATGTTGCCATTCGTATCTTGGTAAATACATAATAGCACTTTCCGGAGAAAAATGCAACAAATATCACACAAAAAGTGTGACTTATTGTTGCGATAATGTTATGCGAAAAACAAAAATAATTCCGGAGGTGTCATAATATGACCAGTAAAATAATGAGGGACAACCCTCTTTTTATGCGTAACAAATTTGAAACTACAGGTAAGTGGGGCCTTTCACTTATACAAAAACAAGCTTACCAACAGATAATATAGCGTTGGTAGCATGTTCAGACACAAGAAACAATGACAACAAAGAAAACAAACAAAAAGGCGTTCATTTCTTTGTTGATGATTACCGCTTTAATGGTATCTACGACAATCCCGACAGAACACTTGCAAGATACTCACAATATTCTTTCCTGCTCTCACCAGATTTTTCAACATATACTGATATGGATTTGTGGCGACAGCTTCAGAGTGTGGCTAAAAATCGTTGGGTAGGAGCATATTGGCAAAGTAAAGGTTTAACGGTTATTCCAACTATAAGCTGGGGACTTTCTCAAAGTTATGAGTTTTGCTTTGACGGGGTAGAAAAAGGAGCAACAGTAGCTATCGGTATGATAGGTTGCAAACAGTCTAAACTTAACTTTATGCGTGGTTACAACGAAATGTTAAGAAGGCTTGAGCCTGAAAAAATCATCTGTTTTGGTAGTCCGTTTGATGAAATGCAAGGCAATATTATCACTGTTGATTATCGAGAATCACGAAAGGTGGTGCGATAATATGGGTGGAAGAGGAACTTATGCAAGCGGAAATAATGTTGCTTATACCTACGACACAGTTGATAAAATAGCGGGAGTAAAAGTATTGCAAGGTAAACCGGGACATAAGGGGTTACCGGAAGAAGCTCATTCAAGCACATCCTATATCCAGTTACACCCTGACGGCACATTTAAAATGTACAGAGAGTATGATAAAAATCACTATTTGCGTTTTGAAATAGCCTATCATCCCGAAACTACCATTGACCCTTCACGAAAGCCGGTATTACATGTTCACGAATACAAGCCTGATGACTTTTCAAACAGAAAGGCTAGACCCTTAACCGCAGAAGAATATAAAAAGTATAAAAAATTTTTTAGGGGGATTAAAATATGATAGGCGGAAAAGCTTCTGAATTTGTAGATAAAATCGCCTTTCAAGAAGAGGCTGTTATTTACAAAGGTAAAAAATACTTTTTTCATGGCTTGATATACAACCCCATGACTAAAAATTACTCATTTGAAATTCATTTGTGGGATTCATCAGACAATTATGTTGAAACCGTCTATGAATGTATCGCAGAAACGCAAAATGAATGTATGGAAAAAGTATTAAACGAACCTATAATTGACGGCAAATGCTTTTGGGATATCGAGCAAGAAATGACCTGGATAGAGTGGTAAGGAAAAGCTCTTTTTTAAAAGACATCAAAAGAAAAGGATAAAATTTAATATAATATCCGCACATTCGACAAAACACAGACCTCCTTGTAAAATGGTGTTACCAAATACAAGGAGGTTTTGCCTATTTGAAAAGTCAGATCGTTTATACTGAACTTGGCACTTCTTCACATTTTGTGTAAACTCGTCAAATGGCATAAAATAAAAAGTGAAATAAGGGCGTGTGAGACGTTTGGCGGCTCGCACCCCCTTAATATTCTTATTCTAACACAACGCATCAATAATGAAACCGTCTACGGGTATATGCAGATTTTCTTTGATATAATCGGGTAATAGCCCAAGCAGCCACAGATATATTAGAGTCATATTTGGCCATTTCTTTGCAATGCTATAAGTAAACTGACAGCCATTATTAGTTTTTCCTTTATAAAGTTCTATTAAATCAAAGCATATATTTTGATGCTCTATACCATAGTTCTCAATTGGAAAATGTTTTGCAAAAGCCACAAACTTTTTACAACCCGCCTTCCGAAGATTCGCCTTTTCTGTATCATAAACGGATAGTACATGGCTGGCAACCGTCAGAGGGACTTTGTTCACATAAGTTTTTCAGGGAACTTTTTGATGTGAAGCACCATAAAGTTCCCTGAAAATAAATATTACAAAAATCAAACTCTCTTATTTTTATATGCTTTTGGCATATATCATTTATAATGGCAGCCCAATACATAATCAATTACAAAATATAAATCGCCCATTTTCAATCATTTTCTTTTCACTGTATTTTTATCTGCCGCCGAACATATATGTCTGCTTTTTTGGATATCCGAATGAATAGACATAGTTAAAATAATAAATACTGACAAAATTCAACTGTTTAAATCATATTCAAAACAATGAAATACAAGCATGGCTATAACAGTTCCGGATTCAATTTGCGCAGATACTTTGCCGCTTTCGCTGATGTACACTTCATGACAGTCCTCCTTCCATACTATCAATATAACCGTCTGAAATTGTGAACTTAGTCCCTGTTTTTCAAAAAAAATTGAAATTTTTTGCTTTTGTTTTTTGCGGGCACTTGAAATTCCCAATATCCGGTCTTTTTCTTCTGAGTCTTATGACTATAATATATCATGACAGCTGAGACAAAAACGGTCCACGGCAATAGACGAAGAAGCAACTCCGTTTTCTTCACCGAAGAGCAGTTTCAGATAGACGAGATACAATACGGCAGCTTTTATTATGACGGACTTGCCGTCTTAATCTGCAAGGATTGTGAATTTGAAATCAAGCGGCCGAAATCCGACTCCCGAAAACACCGTTTTATCTCAGTCCGGTTTACGCCCGGCGGAAAAAGCTACGACTATTTATGCGATGACACAGACATAAAGGTCGGTGACACAATAACCGTTCCCGCAGACGGCGAAGAAAAGGAGGCTACGGTTGTCAATATTTTTGAAAAGACCGAATCGGAAACAAGCTTGCCTATCAAGGCGTATAAGTCCTTATGCTGAGCGAGGGGCTGACAAGCAAATAGTCAAAAGAGCTTAGAATCAGATCTTCTGCTTTATCCGATGCGAAAAATATATAGTACAAATTCGCGAAATTTACATGTTCTTTTCCGAACAGAAACTATTGTTCGGAAAGGAGCTTTTTTTATGAAAACACACAGCAGTCAAAAGGCAGCGCGTCGAAAGCGCCCTGCCAAACGCAAAGACAATGTCATTTGTTATGTCTGCACCGAGGTGATATTATGTCGATAAACAAGAGCTTGGTTGACCGTCAGGAAGTGGAACGCTTGAAAAATGACCTCGGTGGCTTAAATGATGTTTACAGAGACATTGCTGATGAAATGGGAATTGAAAATGCGTTGATAATATTCAAATTATTTCACGGTACACAGATTTCATTTCCCAACAGACTGTTTACAAAGGAATACACTTATCAGGCAATTATCAATGAATACAACGGCGAAAATATCTCCCAATTGGCGCAGAAATACAATTACTCCGAACGGAGTATATGGCGTATTCTCAAAGCAAAAAATATCAGGAGGAATGATAACAAGTAAAAACAAGAGCACAATAATCACAAAATTACTTAATCAAAACGGAGGTAAAATCAATGAAAAAATTTTTGGCTGTGTTATTTGCAGTAACAGTTATTCTTGCTCTGTCCGCATGCGGGAACAATCCTGCGGATAAGTCGTCAGTTGACGCTTCCGCTGACGATACTCTTTCCGATGCGGCGGTGGCCGTTAACTCATCGCCGGATAAGTACACATGGTACATCAAGAATTATGTCGGCAAAAACTGCGCATCAATAGGGTATACATCAATGGGCGGAAAGCGAATGGATACATACGGCGAAGGGCTGATTGAATTGGTTTTTGTCAGCGCGGACGGCAGCTATATAGATGTTGAATCCGACGATGCACTGAAAGAATATTCCGTAGTGAAACAGAATATTGAACCGAATACAGAGCTCAAGCTTGTTTTTGAAAAAGACGATGATGGCGAAGAATACGACAGTCTGGTAGAATCACAGAGCTTTGAGGAAATCGTGCTGTGCGTCAAGAAAATCGGCTCGTCAGATAAGGATATAGCCGATCCGACTGCTATAAAACCTTCTCCCGACAAATATACCCGGTATATTTCCGACTATAAGGGCAGAAATCTTGCCAACTGCGGTTACACTTCTATGAGCGGAGAACTTATGGACGAATACGCAGACGCATATGTGAAGCTCGTTATCGTCGCAGAAGACGGAACATTCATTGATCCCGAAGATACCGAAAGCCTGAAGAATTATGTTGTTACGGGACAAAGTGTTGCGCCGAACACCGAGCTTAAGCTGGTTTTCGACAAAGACAGTGACGGAGAAGAGTATGACCTTGTAGAGTCACAAAATATCGAAGAAGTGGAATTGAATGTGAAAAAATTAACTTCCGAAACGCAGAGTAATTCAAAAGTTACCAAAAAAGCAACAACAAACACAACTTCAGAAAAGACTAAGGATTTGGTTGACGGTATGCGGCCCGAGTTCAAGGCGGCGATGGACAGCTACGAGACTTTCATAAACGGATATGTAGACTTTATGAAGAAATACAGCGATAACCCCGATGATCTGAGTTTGCTTGCCGAGTATTCGACTTATATGGATAAATATGACGATATGGTTGAAAATTTTGATGAGTGGGAAGATGAAGACATGAATGATGATGAAACCGCCTACTATATCGATGTTCAGGCGAGAGTGAGCAAAAAGCTGCTTGAAGTGACGGAATGATTCAGCGCTGTATAACCTCCCCTTGCGTCGGGTAATGCGCTGAAAAGCGCAGCGAAGATCACAAAGGCAGACTATTCAACAAAAGTGAGTTTTATCACCATATGCAGAAATTGTTGACCGGACGGTAAATATATTCTATAATAAGATAGATATAGACCGTTCGGTCAATTATTGTGCTTTCATTTAAGGAGAATAATTAAATGCTTTTTGTATGTTGTTCGCCGGATAGCAAATTTGACTCCGCTTTTCTCAGTCATGAAAAAGGTCTTGAAAAAATACTTGATTTCATTCTTTTCGGAATCGCCGAACAGGAGGACAAACAGTGAAAAAAATTCATGTTGTTTCAAAAACCCATCTCGATCTGGGCTTCACGGATTATGCCGAAAATATCAGGCGGAAGTATATTGACGAATATATCCCCTCCGCCGCCTTGCTGGCCGAAAAGGTAAACACGAAAGACAGCAAGCGCTTTATCTGGACAACAGGCTCATGGATAATCAAAGAAGCTTTGAGGGATTCGGATGAAGCGAAAAAGCAAAAGCTTATAAAAGCGCTGAAAGACGGTAATATCGTTCCTCACGCCATGCCCTTCACAACACACTCGGAGCTTTTTGATGAGGATACTTTTGATTTCGGGCTGACCGTCGTTGACGAAATCGACAAAATCAGGGGAAGAAAAACCGTGGCCGCAAAAATGACCGATGTTCCCGGTCACACGAAAGCCGTTGTGCCTATTCTGGCAAAGCACGGTATAAAGCTTCTTCATATCGGAGTGAACGGCGCTTCGGCCGTGCCTGAGGTTCCGGAGTGCTTTTTATGGAAATGCGGTGAAAGTGAAATTGTCGTTATCTGTTCAGGCGATTACGGCGGAGCTTTCAAAAGCGAATACACCGATGATATTCTTTATTTTGATCATACTCTTGACAACAAAGGCGCGCCCTCTGCCGATAAGGTTATTGATAAGCTTGAGAAAATAAAAAGAGAATATCCGGATTATGAAGTCTCGGCGAGCACTCTGGACGACTTCGCCGAGATTATATGGGAGGTCAGAGACAGGCTGCCGGTTTTAGAAAATGAAATTGGCGACTCATGGATTCACGGGAGCGCGTCCGATCCGTATAAATCAGCGGCGCTCAGAGAATTGATGCGCCTTAAAAGGCAATGGCTCAAAGACGGCTCAATGGTGAGAATGAGCGAGGAATACAAGGGCTTTTCGGACGCCCTTCTTTGCGTCGGCGAGCACACCTGCGGCATGGATTCCAAGACTCATTTTGCAGATTACGAAAACTATCTAAAACCCGATTTCCAAAAAGCCAGGAAAAATGACAGAATAAAAATCAGGCACCCGTTCAAGGGCTTCCCGAAAGGGCTGATTTATAAATTGACTCCGCTCGGTAAAAAGCACTCTTACGGAATAATCGAAAGAAGCTGGGAGGAGCAAAGAGAATATATTGACAAAGCCCTGAGCTGCCTTTCGGACGGGCATAGGCTTCAGGCGAAGGCTTCACTTGAAAGGCTCAGGCCCGAAAGCAGCTGCGACTTATCATCATATAAAAAGTATTGCGGCGCAGTGAAAATTTCCGGCTTTGAATTCAGTCTTAACGAGTTCGGCGGAATAGGCAGCTTAAAATACAAGGGCGGTGAAATTATCCGCGATAACAACAGTCCGCTTCTTGAATACCGCTCATACACAAGCAAGGATTATGATTTCTGGTTTTCACATTATGCGCGGAATATGCAGCAAAACGAGATCTGGGCGCGTCCGGATTTCGGAAGACCGCTTTTGAAGTATTATGACGGAAAATATCCGGACGGACGGTTTTATTATAAAATGTCGGACGCCCGCATTTCTGAGGAAGAAACAGAAATAAAGATTTTTGTGAATCTTGAATGTGATAAATCGCTTTCGGCAAATCTCGGCGCACCGAAAATGATTCAGATTATCTATACTCTCGGCAGCGGCGGTCTTGCAATCGACTTATCCTGGTTCGGCAAGGACGCTGTTCGCACAACCGAAGCAATATTTTTCCATCTTTATCCGGCCGCCGGCGACTTCAAACTGATAAAGCTCGGCAGTGAAATCGACTATAAAAGCGTTGTTTCAATGGGCGGCAGAAATCTTCACGCAGTGGAAAAATGCACCATGAAAAACGAGGCGGGCAATTTCCGGCTTCTGAATATTCATTCTCCGCTTATTTCAATCGGACGGGGCAAGATTTTAGAATACGACAACAAAATAGAAAGCCTTGAAAAAGACGGAATATCATATGTGCTTTATAATAATGTGTGGGGCACTAACTTTCCTCTCTGGTACGAGGATAATGCGCGGTTTGAATTCAGAATTGAGCTGAATGAAGAAGCTTGAAATATTTTTTAAGCGGACAGCATAGCAACCATTGTTAAAATTTGATTATTTATAGGGTGTTGAAATGAACATAAAATTAAAAAAAGCACTGATTATTTTAATTGCAGTTATCATTGCCGCAATGATTCCAATCAGTATTTTCGTTATCGGACCGGAATATTCCGTGAACCGCAGCAGAAAACAGCTCAATGTTAAAAGCGCAGAAGAGCTGAGCGGCGGCGGAGATTACATACACTTTCTGAACACAGGAAGCTCAGACGCTATTCTGATTGAGAGCGCCGGAAAATTCGCCCTTGTGGACGCCGGCGAGGACAACGACAATCCGAGAGGCTTAAAAAATCTTGAATTCCAGGGCTATGAGGATAAGGTAATAGCTTATCTGAAGAAAAACGCCGCTGATGAAAACGGCAAGGTGAAGCTTGATTTCGTTTTGGGAACTCACAGTCACAGCGACCATATCGGCGGCTTTGACACCGTCGTTTCCGACAGCGACATTGAAATCGGCAGAGCGTACCTGAAAGAATATGACAGCAGCAGAATTTCAGATAATGAAGTGAAAAACTGGGACAATCAGGAGGTCTATGACCAGATGGTGAAGGCGCTGAAGGATAAAAATGTTCCGATCATTTCTCACCCTGACAGCCAACCGTTCAGGCTCGGAAACTTCACGATAACTCTCTTTAACACAGTTGATGAAAACAGCGGTGAAAAGGTCGGTGAAAACGATCAGTCATTCGGAGTGCTGATTGAAAAAAACGGAACGAGAGTGTTTTTATCGGGAGATATTGATAACCTCAGCGGCGATGAAGACAGACTTGCGCCCGAAATAGGCGATGTTGATCTGCTCAAGGTCGGTCATCACGGGTATTATTATTCGACAACTTCCGACTGGCTCAGAACACTCTCGCCCGAATACTGCGTTGTGACTAACAGCAAGAAACACGCAGATCCGAGAATTATCCTGCGAATTGAGAGAGTCGCAAAAAGCACAATATTGTTTACGGGAGAAGAAAACGGTGTGATTGCGGATATCGGTGAAAACGGAAACATACAGTTTTATAATTCGATCCACTGAACACAGCAAGCGTTTCAGCAGATAGCAGATATAAGTTTTGCATCTGACGGCGGCTTTCCCTAATATTGTGTTTCGCCGTCCGCTTTTAAAAAGCTCATAATCAGGCGCAATATTATGCTTTCATGGAAAATGCGTTGACATCATTGCCCGATAGTGATATATTGGTTTTAATATATCAAAATTCAGAGAGGCAGAATACGAGCAGTATAAGGCATTAAAAATTGATGATCTGAACGCAGAACATGAGTGTGAACACGATGGGTTTGAATATTTCAAAAAGGATTTCGTCCCGAAAGGGTATTCCGGCGAAACAGAGGTTAGCGTCATTGAAATTCCACCTTTGAAGTCAGCCTATCCGTATCATTATCATCTAAAAACGAAGAAACATTTTATATTATCAGCGGCGAGGGCGTGCTGAAAACTCCCGACGGAGAGGAGCCGGTGTCTGCCGGAGATCTGTTTTTCTTCCCCACGGGCAGTAACGGAGCCCATAAGCTGACCAACACCTCGGCGACAGAAAATCCGGTGTATATTGATTTTGATGTAATTAATGATCCGGATGTTGCGGTATATCCCGATTCCGGAAAGATAGTCATATGTGGCAAGGATGTTGATAAGGTTTATCATCTGGATTCCGATGTGGATTATTACGACGGAGAGTAATCGCATATATTCAGGCGTTGCTTTGAAAATATCTGCGCCGTTTCGGAAAGCGGCGCTCTGCTTGTCGAAAAGGAGAATAAAAATATAATGAAAAGCGGAATTTGCTTCGTCGTCGGAGCAGGCGAAAATTTCGGGCTTGATATAAAGCCGTCGGACAAAGATCTTGTTATCGCCGCCGACGCAGGTCTTGTGTACCTCAGAGCGGCGGGTATCAGCCCCGATATTATAATCGGCGATTTTGACTCGCTGAGCTATGTTCCCAAGGGGCCCGGCGTCATTCGCCTGAACACCCGCAAAGACGAAACGGATATGCTTTCCGCCGTTCAGCGCGGAATTGAGCTTGGCTATTCAGAATTTCATATCTATTGCGGAACAGGCGGCCGTATCGATCACACGGTCGCGAATATTCAGCTTCTCACCTATCTCGCCCGCCGCGGCATGACAGGCTTTCTGTTCGGCAAGGACAGCGTTATGACCGTTATTGAAAACGGCGAATATAAATTCGGCGGAGAGCTGACGGGCTTTGTTTCCGTGTTCTCCCTCTCGGATGAAAGCAGGGGCGTTTATCTTGAAAATCTGAAATATGAGCTTGAAAACGCCGTTATCACAAACGCCTTCCCCATCGGAACGAGCAACGAGTTTATCGGCAAGCCCGGAAAAATACGGGTTGAAAACGGAACTGCGCTGATAGTCCTGCCGAGAAACCGAAAATAAATCAATCATATAACCTTCCCCTCCTCCTTCGGGCGGTACGGGGAGTTTTTTTCTTGTCTGAGCCTCTGCCCGAAGCCCTTTTCGGCGGTTTATCAGGCGCTCACTATATCATATTCCGGCATAAAAAGCATATATTTTGTTTGGGCAATATTCACAATACGCAGACTCGCAGTTGCGGCATATTGCACAAAATTTTATATTTTATTTAGAATTATTTGACTTATTAAAATAAATATAATATAATTTTTTTTGTATTAAAAAGTCAGCCGGCTGTGCGGTCTGACTTTCCGCCCCTTATAAAAACATGGTCATATTTAAAATTGCTTTTAAAGGAGTTGCAATGTAATGAAGAAAATTTTAGCACTTTTCCTCGCAGCGCTCATGCTGCTCTCACTCGTCCCCATGACGGCATTCGCTAAGGTGGCTGACGACGACAAGATCGTTACCCAGCTGTTATCGGATGATTTTTATCATCTCAACTATGTCAGGGAAAACAACTATTTCAGTTCAAAGCTCAAGCTTTATACTGCTCTGAGCCTTTATGACAACGCATGGGATAACTACTTCTCTGGCAGCGTAGACACAGACTACGCAAAGACGATTCTTCTCGCCTTGATAGACAGAGTCGAAGCGCAGTACAATAACGAAACATACGAGAAGATAATCTCCGTTCTGTCGGGCGCAAAGACCGTTGCCGAGCTTGTTGAAAAGGTCGATAAGTACACTCAGGTCCTCGATCTTGCCAACAACAGCGCCTGGGCCTCTTCTCTCGGAGTCATCGGAACGGCTGTCAAGGCCATGAATATGACAAACGAGCTTTATGAAGAGTATGTCAGAAGCTATGCGATCATTCTTTCATGTCAGGCGGCTAACAACTACTACAACGAATTCCTCGGCTACATAGAAGAAAACTGCGAGGATAAGAATGTTAAGGCGGCGGCAGCCGATCTCAGAGCCAACATCACATCTTCTCTTGAGGAATCGAGAGACAAACTCATCGCTCAGATCGCCGAAGACGCAGCCAAGGGCAGCGCAGAGATCGGAATTGAGCTTGCAATGGATTCTTATTCGGTCACTTCAATTATCAAGACTGTCTACAAGACCATAGGCAACCTCGGCGACAAGCTTTTCAACACAAAGGATAAATATCAGTATATGTCATCTCTTGCCATGCTTGCAAAGATTGAGGATATCCTCCCCGAATATGTCCGCGGCGTTCTCGCCGGAGAAGATGAGCTTGCCGACACATTCTCGCTCAGCTCACTGGCAACGATCCGTGAAACCGGCGAAAAGATGCTCGCAAATCTCGGCAAGGTAACCGAGGACGCGGTCAGCGAAAAGCTCGTTGACACAGCCGATCTGAAAGAAATGATAACGACAGCCAGCGTTGAAGCGGCAAAGCTCAGCGTCTATCGCTCGGTTATCGAGGCTGATGAGAAATATACATCCTATGATGTTTTCACCTCGACTGATTCTTCAAAGAGAGCGGTTGTTTATGACAAGGACGGCACTATCGTTATGTCACTTTCAGCCAATGAAGCGAAGTCAATAATCGACGAAACCGGCGCATATTCAAGCACCTATTGCGAAGCAACAGGCGGATATATAAGAGTCATGGTTGCTTTCGGTGAGGGCTATAAGGTCGTTTATAAGACTCCCTCGAGCGGCAGCTCGGGCGGCGGTTCTTCAGTTGGCGGCGGATTTGCCGCATTCTTCCAGAATCTGTTCAAAGCTTTAGCAGATATCTTCAAGAACCTTTTCAACTTCGGAAAGTAAAATAAGACAGAAAATGAAACGGACGCATCTGCGTCCGTTTCGTTTTGTTCCCCTTGCCGCGCAAGCCGTAACCGTACCTTGCGAAGCTCCGATTTTTTCCTGCCGGCCGCCTGTTCAAGGTTGACTTTTCGGGAAAATACAATATAATTATATAAATACCGGTTTCAGAAAGGGAGATCAACATGAAAGCAATAGTGACCGTTACCGGCAAGGACACAACTAAGATCATCGCCAGAGTTTGCACTCTTCTCGGCGATAACGACGTGAATATTCTGGATATCAGCCAGACCGTTATGCAGGACTTTTTCACCATGTCCATGCTGATCGACCTTGAAAAGTGCAAAAAGGATATCACCCGGCTGTCAGACGAGCTGAAGCTCCTCGGCAATGAGATGGGCCTCGTTATCCACACTCAGAGGGAAGATATCTTCACCCTCATGCACAGAGTCTGAGGTGACGCCATGTTTAACGCTCAGGATATCATCAGCACTCTCGATATGATCGACAATCAGCACCTCGATGTCAGGACCATAACAATGGGAATTTCACTGCTCGATTGCTGCGCCGGAAGCACGGCTGCCGTTGCCGATAAAATATATGATAAAATAACTCATAAAGCCGAAAATCTCGTTAAGGTCGGAGAACAGATTGAAAAAGAGTTCGGTATTCCGATAGTCAACAAGCGGATTTCGGTCACACCGATAGCTATTGTCGGCGCTTCATGCTCCGAAAGCGACTATTCTCCGATCGCCGTCGCTCTCGATAAAGCGGCCGAGACCTGCGGAGTCAATTTCATCGGCGGCTTTTCGGCGTTGGTGAACAAGGGCTTTTCAAACGGCGACCTGAACCTCATCAGATCTATCCCGGAGGCTCTCGCCTCAACAGAACGCGTCTGTTCGTCGGTCTGCGTCGCTTCAACAAAGTCGGGAATAAATATGGACGCAGTCGCCCTCATGGGAAAAATTATCAAACAGACCGCAGAAAAAACAGCCGATTCGGGTGGCTTTGGATGCGCGAAGCTTGTCGTTTTTGCCAATGCGGTCGAAGATAATCCCTTCATGGCGGGCGCTTTTCACGGCGTCGGCGAGCCTGAATGCGTCATAAATGTCGGCGTCAGCGGCCCGGGCGTTGTTCACCACGCGCTAAAATCCTGTCGGGGCGAGCCGTTCGATGTCGTGGCTGAAACAATAAAAAAGACAGCCTTCAAGATAACCCGAATGGGCCAGCTTGTGGCGCAGGAGGCCTCGCAGAGACTCGGGGTACCGTTCGGAATAATTGACCTTTCCCTCGCTCCGACTCCGGCCAAGGGCGACAGCGTTGCCAGGATTCTTGAGGAAATGGGACTCGAAAGCTGCGGCGCTCACGGAACAACGGCGGCTCTCGCTCTTCTCAACGACGCCGTCAAAAAAGGCGGAGTCATGGCGAGCAATCATGTCGGCGGACTTTCGGGCGCGTTTATTCCCGTCAGTGAGGACGAGGGAATGATCTGCGCCGTTCAGAGCGGCTCTCTTTCAATCGAAAAGCTCGAGGCTATGACCTGCGTCTGCTCGGTCGGACTCGATATGATAGCCGTTCCCGGCGACACGAGCGCAGAAACAATAAGTGCCATAATCGCCGACGAAGCCGCAATAGGCGTTGTTAACTGCAAGACCACTGCCGTGAGACTTATCCCCGCTCCCGGGAAGAAGGTCGGCGACACGGTTGAATTCGGCGGACTGCTGGGCTCGGCTCCCGTCATGCCTGTCAACCCGGCCTGTTCAGATGAATTTATAATGCGCGGCGGAAGAATACCCGCTCCGATGCACAGCCTGAAAAACTGACGGTGCGGCAGAAGCGCAGAAAGCTATGATCAGATATAAATTTTCAGCCGCACGGGGCTTTCGCCCCGTGCGGCTCGGATATCTGTCAGATTTTTCGGTTATCAGGTGAATTTAACAATGCAGAATATGATCAGGGCGGTCTGAAGCACTATCATAACGGGAAGCCCTATCATAAATTTCTTATGCAGAGTTTTATGTCTGATCTTTTTCATGACTATATATTCGCTCAGCGCACCGCCGAGCAAGCCCAAAATCAAGAGCGTTTTCTCGGGCGTTCTCCAGTCGTGATTTTCGGCTCTGCGTTTGTCGATAACGGTCACAGCCGCGCTCGCCGCCGATATCAGAACGAAATAGATCACAGCGGCATAGATAATATCCTTATTCATGCTTTTTATCCGTCGGGATAAGATGATATTCGCTCAGTCTCTGGCCAGAATCGGGAACGAAGGTGTCGCTTAGTCTGAAAACGGCGGCGCACTTCGGGCAAACGGCGAAATTGAAATCATCGGTTTTTCCGAGAAGCAGTGAGAGATAATTGTTCAGGTCATAATTGGAATACAGCTGCATAGATGTTAATTGATGACATTTCGGGCAGATCAGCTCGTTTGACCTTCCCCTGTCTTCTGTCTTGTTTTTTATTGCGGTTTTAATAGCCATAATTTCCTCCTTTTGCCTGCAAAAAAACGAGGCTCGCCCTTGAATTACATCGAAATCTAAGTTAATATAATATTATTATGAAATCCCGATCTTGTCAATAGGAGAGAAACATGAAGAAGCTTTTGCCTCTTATATCAATACTGACTGCCGCCATACTGCTCCTGTCGGGTTGCAGCGTCGGTTCTGCTGGCGGCGATAATTCCGGGTACGCTCCGGTTTCCGGTAACACAGAGCCGGACACAACGGCGGGGACTACGGCGAAAAGAGCCGATCCCGTTCCGGCGAACGACAATATAATTGCCGGAAGCGCTCAGGCAACGGCGGTTGAAACTGCGGCGTCACAGAGCGCGGCTGTTCCGTCGGCCGGCACCGGGGAATTTCGCGCAATGTGGATAGCGGCTTATGAGCTTGCACCGGACAGCGCGGCCTCAAGCCGGAAAAAATATAAAAAGAAAACAGACGCAATGATGAAAAACCTGCTCACGCTCGGCGTGACCGATGTTTTCGCTCAGGTCAGAGCCAACTGCGACAGCATATATCCGTCGGAATATTTCAAGCCGCATTCCGGTTTTCAAAAAAACGGAATGCTCGCCTTTGACGCTCTGAAAATTCTTGTTTCATCGGCTCACGAGCACGGAATCAGGCTTCACGCATGGATTAACCCGTACCGCATATCGGCCGAAAACGGAGTCAGCGACGACGATCCGATATTCAGATTCGTCAAAAAGTCGGATATCTATCAAAGCTCCGGCAAAGCCTATCTCAAGCCTGTCTCGGAAAGAGCAAAGCGGCTGGTGCTGAAAGGCGTCAGGGAGATCCTCTCCTACGATGTTGACGGAATACATATCGACGACTATTTCTATCCGACCGGTGACGAAAAGATAGATTCCGCCGAATACGAAGAATATAAATCCGGGGGCGGCGCTCTGTCCCTTTCAGACTGGCGCAGAGCCCATGTTTCAAGCCTTGTTTCTTCGATATATTCGTTGGTCAAAAGCAGCGGTCAGTCAAGAATTTTCAGCATAAGCCCGGGCGGCGACATTGATAAAAATCAGAATTATCTTTATGCCGATGTTAAGCTCTGGTGCAGCACGCCCGGCTACGCCGACTTGATAATCCCTCAGATATATTTCGGCTTTCAGAATGAACACCTCCCCTTCCGGAAATGCCTTGACGACTGGGAAAAAATCGTCACCTGCGACAGCGTCAGTCTCGCTGTCGGTCTCGCCGCCTATAAGTCCGATAAATCCGACGAATACGCCGGAACCGGCGAACACGAATGGGAGCGGGAGCACGATATAATCAAGCGGGAGGTCGAATATCTCAGAACAAAAAAATGCATAGGCTTCTCACTGTTTTCATATCATCACATATTTTCCGACAATAATCTGATAAATACCGAGATCCAAAATCTCAAATCCGTGCTATAATATTTCATGACCGCATTAAGCGCGGTTTGTGTCAAAAATGAATCAAGGACAGAGAAAATGAGAAAACTCAGCAAAAAAGAAAAAATAATCATTATTATAGCCGCAGTCACAGTCCTGATTGCGGTCGCTTTGCTTGCCTTTTTTCCGCTTTATCAGCGTTCAGGGTTAAACTCACCAGACAAAGCCAAGGCTATGTCTGACGCCGTCTGGATATCAGAAGGCTCCGACTGCCTGAAGCTCGGTTCTTCGGACGCAGGGCAGCAGCTGCCGACCTTCGAACAGGCCGCGCAGAAAGCCGCCGAGCTCGGTTTTGACACGGTTTTCCTCAAAAGCGAATATCTATATGATAAGAGCCTGAAAGCCGGATATAAAAGCGGCTCTTCCTTTGATATTTTCAGCCGGACCGCCGCCGTTGACGCCGAAAAGCTCGGACTTATCAGATCAGCCTGCGAAAAGCTTTCCTCCCTCTCGGTGAAAGCCGTTGTTTCGGTCGATATCGCCTCTTTTGACAGCGTTATAGCCTCCGTTGCGGGCGGCGGCTTCGCTTCGGGGCTTATCGTCACGGGCTGTTCCGGCTATCCGGCCGAAACGGTCAACGAACGGCTGAAAGCCATAACCTCGGCGGTCAAGGGCGCAAATCCCTCTCTTGCCGTGTATGCAGACTTCGATTCTGTCGAAAATCTCTCGTCTGTTATCTTCGACGAACAGCACATGACCTGCTGTGTGGCGGAGCTTTATGCAGAGCATGAGGATCTCGGCGCATATATTGAAAACTTCGCCTCAAGGCTTGAAAACAGCGGTGTTTCTCTCGCCGCAGGCTTTAGGTGCGAGCGTGTCTGCAACGAAAAATACAGTCTGAACGCCGACGAGCTTCTTAGGCAGATAGTCGCCGCAGACAGCTGCCCGAAAGTTACTTCAAGGTCGTTTCACTCGCTATCTGACTTCAACGACAACCGGGAAAACAGCGCTCAAACGGCTCTTGAATATATCAGAAACGGTCTTAATCTTAGCAAAACGCTGACGCAGCTTGAGCTTGACGGTCAGAATGAGCAGAACATTCAGACCGAAAGCGAGACTTATTCGTTTAAAGTCAGCTGCTCGGATAAATTCCCTGTTTATATAAACGGTTACGCCTACGGTGCTGTCGGCGAGAATTTCTGCAGCATAACCGTCGATCTTCGCCACGGAGAAAATGAGATAACAGTCAGACAAAACGGAAAAACTATCAGCTTCACCGTGAACTGCACAAAGGAATTCACGGGCGAGCTTGTCAGCTTCATAACTCCGTCTGACACGGCTTATTACAGCGGAAAGCAAACCGTTCAGATAACCGTCGGCGCATTTTATCAGGCGAAGCTTCGGGCTAAGCTCGGCGACAAGGAGCTTGAGCTGAAGCCTCTCGGAACAAGCAGCGGCGATTACTCCGTTTTCAGTGCGAGCGTCAAGCTGCCGAAATCGGGCAAAAAGCTCAGGGATATGGGAAAGGTTGTTGTCGAAGCCTCGTTTAACGGTGTGAGCAAGACCTACACCGGAGGGAACATCTTAGTCAACGCCAAGTCGAACAGCGTCACTGTTTCGGCCGGCGCCGACAGTCAGCTCGCTCAGCCGCACACCTCATATCAGCAGCAGATAACCGTCACGGGCAGGAATCTTACTCCCTACACAGACAACGGAGCGGCGGGCACGGGCAACTTCATCATGGTCAGCGCACCGACGGCCGAGACATTTCCGACAGATCCGAACAGCTCTTATTATGATCCGACCTATTGTCTCTGGACTCAGGGGACCATCGACCGCGTTGTCGGCGAGTCGGAATACACCAACGGCGACGGCGACACATTCGGAATGTATAATCTGGCTTCGGGCAGACGAATAGTCAAGGAAGATGTCGCCTATATCCCGTCCGGGTACAACCTGCCTGACAACACCGCCGGAATTGTTTCGTCTGACGGCGGAAACGGGCTTGATATCACGATCTCAACGCTGTGGCGCGTCCCCTACGCTGTCAACAGGTATAATCAGGACTACTATATCGGCTATGAGGGCAAAAAATTCAATGTTGTCAATCACACCGTCAGCGTAATAGATCTCGTGTTTTATAATACGCCTTCCCATTCGGGCAAGGCGGACATCGCTCAGAATCCGATAGTCGAAAAAGCCGAGTGGGTTGAGGACGCGGCGGACGGAACGAGTATATTGAGGTTTTATCTTAAAAAACAGGGCGGCTTTTACGGCTGCAGCGTGAGCTATGACCGGAACGGAAATATGCACATGAAATTCAAGCAGCCCACGCCCTCGCTTTCGGGAAAGACAATAATCATTGATCCCGGCCACGGCGGCGTTCAGTCCGGAGCGACCGGAAGAAACGGAACTGTATATGAATCTCATCAGACGCTCAAAATAGGAAAGTACCTCGCCGGATATCTCAGTCAGAGCGGCGCGGCGGTATATATGACCAGAACTGAGGATATTGATGTATCACTCGAGGCAAGGCGCAGAATGACCGAGCAGATAAATCCGGATCTGTTTGTCAGCGTTCATCTCAACGCATCTGAAAACAAGAGCCGAAGCGGAACCTGCTCTTTCTATTACAGAGCCTTCTCCATGCCGCTGGCGAAATGTATTCACAACAGGCTTGTCGAGGCTTATAAAACCTCCTGCTATCAGACCGACGCCCGGATGTATGCCGCCATTGACAACGGTGCCAACTACTATCCGTTTTATGTCACGAGAACCGATGTCTGCCCTTCTGCTCTCGTCGAGGTAGGCTTTATCACAAACGACCTTGAATGCGCCTATCTCATTGACGACGCCTATCAGCAGGTGTTCGCATACGCCATATACTGCGGTATTGCGGACTATGTTTCATCAGTCGGCTGATTTCGCTTTTTTCGACATTTTATCTGAAGACATTAATTCCGCATATTTCTTAACTTTTATTTATTTGTTGTTTTTTAGTGCAAAATTTCTTGACTTTAGTCGCTATCGGTTGTATTATATATTTGTAAAATTATCTTATTATGCTTATTTGCAAAAATAAATTTTTAGGGGGTGTTGCCGTGAAATTCAAAAAAGCGCTCAGCGTTATCCTTTTGGCCGTGATCGTCACAGTCACCTGCTGCAGCTCTTTTCTTTCATCGGCCTCCGTCTTTTATATAGACGGCAACGCAGCAGTTTGCCCGGGAAACACCAGAGTCTATGTTGAGGAAAAAAATTATAATTACGCCTGGATTGACGATGTCGTCCTCAGAGACAGCACCTCGTCGGTCACTCCGCTCGTTCCTCACCCCGTTACGGATTATCCTTACAGCCACACGGCAAAGGAATTCGTCACCGAATGTAATAACTACGCCGCTCTTTTCAACGCTTCAAGCGAGATTCTTCAAAGCAGTTTTATTAAAACGATCAAAACAGCTTATTATATGCTTCTCGCCTCCGGCGCCGTCAAGTCCGATCAGCAGGCAATGAGGGCATACAACGAAAGCCGCGGAATAGTTTATCCCTATAATCAGAGCAGCCTGACAAATATTTATACGACGCTTGTCTACGCATTGCTCAAAAGCGACATTGCTTCGTCTGTTCTCAAACAGACCGTTGAGATCCCCAGAGGAACGACCGTTGAAGGCGCCGTCGTTATCTATCTTTCAAAGATATGCAACATGAATGTTCCGGCTTCCGTCAACAGCATTCCGGCTTTCTCCTATCTGTTCGCCGAGCAATATGTTCTTGAGGGCTCGGGGCTTCCCGTCAGCGAAGAACCGACCGAGCAGGAGGTTTATTACTGGGTCAGAGTGCTCGCCGCCGACAAAAACGGCTACGATGTTCCGAAGACCACGCCCTATGCCAAGGTCACTCAGGAGCAGGAGGACTATGTCAGGTACGCCTACTACGCTTCGATACTCACGACAAAATACGATGTTCATGTTGACCCGATGCTCTTAAAGAGCGCCATTCAAAGCGGCAACAAGGATGTTGAAATTCCCAAGCTCGTATTAAGATCCATGCTCGACAGCGTCAACACCGGATATTCAAAGTCAGAGGATATTTCCTCCCTCTTTGAAAAGGCTAAAAAGGACGGCTTCTTCGACCTTGAGGACGGATTTTACACCGACATATATGACTATGAGGTCACCGTTGCCGACACCTCGACTGAGATCTGGTTCACAGCGTTCCTCGTTGCCGATCAGATAGCCGACGCAAGCTTATCGAAAGCAAAGACATATATTAACGATAATCTTGTCGCCAACACCTCGACCAACTCCGTCAAGATAACGGGCAATTCGACAAAGTTCACGGTCAAAATCGAATATAACGATTCAAAGAGAAAAGACACTGCGGTTTATAACTTCACCGTCAACAAAAGCTCAGCCGGCTCAAAGACCGTCGGCGGAGTCAATATTGATCTGAGCGAACCGATCGACAACATAATCGGCTCAATAAACGATTCTGTCAGCACTCAGATTCAGAATAACGCCGCTTCACAGTATCAAGGCTATGCTTCGGGTTATTCCGGTGAAATCACGACATATGCGGCAAACCAGACCGCATCGCCTTATGCAAGCTACTTTGAAACATACCCGACGGACAGTCAGGGCAATGTCATCACAACGGGCGATCCCCTTGCAACGACGACTAAATCCGAGCAAAAGCCGGGCAGCGTGCTTTCAAATGTCACTCAGGCGATAGAGGACAAGCCCGAATATATCGCCACGCCGATAGGGCTTCTTGCCGTCGGCGCTTCGGCCGGCTATGTTTTCCTGAGAAAGCGCAGGAATGAAGAAGCAGCAGCCGAAAACAAAGACCTCACCGAAGTTGAGGACATAGATATTGATTAACCTTCAGCGGACGGATCATCTGATCCGTCCGCTTCTCTTTCTCTCACCTTTTTCATTCAGCCGACATATCATAAAGTGAAAACACGAAAAGGTGGGCTGACGAATGAAAAAATACGATATAAACTACTTTTTGGGCGCTAATTCTCCGAAAGGTTTCGTTTCATTTTTTGATGAGCTTTATCTGACCGATGGGGATTGGCGCTGCTTTGTTCTGAAGGGCGGTCCCGGAACAGGCAAAAGCACTTTGATGAAAGGCGTCGCAAAGGAGATAGAGCGGCGTGGATATGAGGTTGAGCTGATCCCCTGCTCAAGCGATCCCGACAGTCTGGACGCCGTCAAATGCGAGGAGCTGAAGGTCAGCATTGCCGACGGAACTTCGCCTCATGTTATCGAGCCTCTTTTCCCCGGAGCGGTCGAGAGCATAGTGAATCTCGGCGAAGCCCGCAACGATGAAAAGCTTCACGGCGAAAGCGACAGAATAATTTCATTGACAAGAGCCAATTCCGCCTGCCATGCCCGCTGCATCCGTTTTCTCAAGGCTGCCGGACTTCTCGTTTCAGACAGCCGGCGGCTTTGCGAAAGTGCCGTTCTTGAGGAAAAGGCGTCGCTTTATGTCAAGCGCTTCATCAAGAGAAGCGGTAGGCTCTCAGCAGGCAGACAGGGCCGGGAGAAAAAGGTCTTTCTCAGCGCTGTCACACCCAAGGGGATAGTTTTTTTCCGCAACACGGTGCGGCGTTTCGCCGATCAGATAATAGAAATTGAAGATCCCGTCGGACTCGTGTCGTCGATAATTGTTGAAAATTTGAGAATAACCGCTCTGAAAAACGGTCTTGATGTTATTACCGGCTACTGTCCGCTTGACCCGACAGGCCGCCCCGAGCATATAATTATTCCGGAATACTCGGTCGCCTTCATCAGAAAGCACGCATATTACGGCGATATAAAACCGACAAGAACAATTCACGCCAAGCGCTTCACCGATATCGAAGCGGCAGGCAGGCAAAAACAGAAGCTGAATTTCAACCGCAAGGCAGCAGATGAAATGATAAACGAGGCTGTTCTGTCTCTGAAAAAAGCCAAAGAAATCCATGACGAGCTTGAAGAAATATATATCTCGGCTATGGATTTTGATAAGCTTGACGAGATAAGACGGCAGACCGTCAGCCGCATTTTCGGCGAAAGCTGATTTTAACGGCGCTCATTCTTCACTGAAACAGCGTCGGCGCTGACACAAAAAGAAGAAGCCCGCGGCCGAGTCTCCCTCTGAGCTCGGTCACGGGCTGAAATTTTATATCTCGCTGTCATCGGCGTGATGCTCCGCCGTCATCTGATCCGCCGCTATTCCCTCTGTGCTTTCTTTCATGAAGAGTATTTTCACCGTCATCAGTATCAGCTTTAAATCGACAAGGAACGACTGAGTCGCAACATAGGTCAGATCCATCTGCACCTTGTCATAAGGCGGCGTGTTATATTTGCCGTAGACCTGCGCATAGCCTGTCAGTCCCGCCTTGACCTGAAGCCTTAAAGCGAATTCGGGCATATGCTCCTCATATTGAGCGGCTATTTCCGGTCTCTCGGGCCTTGGCCCCACTATTGACATTGAGCCGCCCAGAATGTTGAATATCTGCGGTATTTCGTCTATTCTGAGTTTTCTTATGACATGGCCGACCGGCGTTATTCTGTCGTCGTCTTCGGTCGCAAGTCTCGCAACTCCGTCCTTCTCGGCGTCAACCCTCATGGATCTGAATTTCCATATTTTGAATTTTTCGCCGTTAAGCGTCAGCCTTTCCTGCTTATAGATAACGGGGCCGTGATCCGTTGCCTTTATTGCGATCGCCGTGACCGCCATTATCGGGCTGAGAATAACGATCGCCACGCTTGAAATAATTATATCAAAGAGTCTCTTTCCGAAGGTGTAGAAAAGCTTGGGGTTGCTCCTTGTGCATCTGTACACGGGAACATTGAGCAACTGGATGGTTTTTCCGCCGCGGATGATAGTGTCTGAGATTTTCGGCTTGATATATGCGACCTTATTATTTCTCACGCAGAATTTAACTATCTCGTTCCGGTAATCCGCCGGTACGCCGCAAAGGAAAACCGCGTCGGCGTCCATGAGCTTTTTATATATTGTGTCGAGATCCGTTTCTCTGGATCTGAGCGTTTCAACGACATTGAACCGCCGCTCCATGCTTTTTATACCCTTCAGCGACAGGTAAGAATCAACATTATCAAAAACAACGATCGTTTTCTTCGGCGGATGAATTTTGAAATACGCCCAGTCGGTCGCAATAGTCCACAAAACGGCAAAGGAGAAAAAGACCGCAAACATGATAATGAACGGTATCACATTAACAAGCTTATAGCTCATCAGTGAGAAAATGACATAGGCCAGAGAAAGCGAAAGGAAAACGCAGATTCCGTGTGAATATATGATATCCGACACGGTGGAGGTTCCTATCATAAATCCGCCGTAGGTCTGAGCCAGAAATATATAGACGGCTCCGAACACTGCCCCGATAAGACAGTTCCCCAAACAGTAAAACGATTTCGGTATCTGCGGATTGTAATATCTTGTCCAGACATAATACATTCCGAGCGAAATAAGCAGGACAAGCAGCGCTTTCAATATGTCTATCAGCAGACGCTCTTTTATATATATCTTTCTGTTCATAATCTTTCCCTCATCTTTAAGCGCCGGTCACAGCCCGGACTCGCTCAAATAAACACAAATAATATTATATGTCAAAAATAATGTCGATTTTGTTTGCCAATATTATACATCTCTGTTGTGCAGGTTATTTTACTATATCTTTGATAAAAAAGCAAATGTTTATTAAGATTTTATGAAAAAAAGTTGTCTCAATGTATATTTTGTTTTTCTTGAGGATAAAATGCTATTGATGACCGTGCGCTCACTGCACGGTGATTCCATATTCTGTCTGACAGACAAGGAGAGTTGATATTATGAAAAAGTCACTGGCAATTATCACGGCTATGGCGATCCTTCTGGTAATGTTACTTACGGCATGCGGCGGAAACGGTAACATGACCACTTCACCAAGCACCTCGAACAATTTAGGCTCGTCTAATGTTCCGGATACTACGCCGTCAAGCAGCAGCGCAAGCACCGGCAACAATCTTGGCAGCTCGAACGGCAGCACCTCGTCAACTAATACGAGCAATTCAACGGTTTCATAAAAAGTTCGGAAGGCTGCCGTGAAAGCCTCTGAAACAAAAAGCCCCGCCGATGATTGACTTCATCGGCGGACTTTTTGTTTTTATTCAAGCTCAAATGCGCCCGTATAAAGCTGATAGTAAACGCCCTTTTCAGCCATGAGCTTTTCGTGGCTGCCTCTTTCGATAATGCGGCCGTGGTCGAGCACCATTATAACATCGGAATTGACGATAGTTGAAAGCCTGTGAGCAATGACGAAAACTGTCCTGCCGTCCATCAGCTTATCCATTCCGCGCTGGACTATGGCTTCAGTTCTGGTGTCTATCGAGCTTGTCGCTTCGTCGAGTATAAGGCAGGGAGGATCCGCAACCGCCGCTCTGGCGATGGCGATAAGCTGCCTTTGCCCCTGAGAAAGGTTTGATCCGTTGTTTCTGAGCATCGTGTTATAGCCGTCCGGCAGGCGCGTTATGAAGTCGTCAGCGCCGGCAAGCTCAGCGGCCTTTATACATTCCTCATCGGTGGCGTCAAGCCGGCCGTACCTGATATTATCCATAACCGTTCCCGTGAAAAGGTTTGTCTCCTGAAGAACAAGACCGAGCGAGCGGCGAAGATCGGCTTTCTTTATTTTGTTGATGTTTATTCCGTCGTAGCGTATCTTGCCGTCCTCAATGTCATAGAATCTGTTGACAAGGTTCGTTATCGTGGTTTTGCCTGCGCCCGTCGCACCGACAAAGGCAACCTTCTGCCCCGGCTCGGCATAGACCGAAACATTGTGAAGAACTTCCTTGCCCTCTTCATAGGAGAAATCGACATCGGTCATTCTCAGATCGCCCCTCAAAAGAGTGTAGGTGACCGTTCCGTCCGACTGATGCGGGTGCTTCCACGCCCAGTGGCCCGTTCTTTCGTCTGTCTCCGTTATCTTTCCGTCGGCTGATATCTTTGCGTTGACAAGAGTGACATAGCCGTTATCCTCTTCGGGCTTCTGATCCATCAGCGAGAAAATTCTGTCCGCGCCGGCAAGAGCCATAACGATGGCGTTAACCTGCTGCGTGACCTGGTTGACATTTCCCGTGAACTGCTTGGTCATGTTGAGGAAGGGTACAACTATGCTTATGCTGAACACTGCGCCCGACAGGCTGAGATTTTTAGCGCCCGTCAGAAGAAGAATTCCGCCGAGAAGCGCAACGAGAACATAAAGCACATTGCCTATATTCATAATTATCGGGCCCAACATATTGGCGTAAGCATTGGCCTTGAAGCTGTTTTCAAAAAGCGACTCGTTGATATCGTCGAACTCTTTCCGGCTTTCCTCCTCGTGGCAGAAAACCTTGACCACCTTCTGACCGTTCATCATTTCCTGAATGAAGCCCTCGGTCCTGCCTGTCGCTTTCTGCTGACTGAGGAAGTACTTAGCCGAGCCGCCGCCGACTTTTTTGGCAACTAGCATCATTGCAACCACTCCGAGCAGGACAAGAAGCGTCATCCAGACACTGAAATATATCATTATGATAAAGACGGTGATAACGATTACCGCCGACTGCAAAAGCGTCGGCAAAGCCTGACCGACGAGCTGGCGCAGAGCGTCGATATCGTTGGTGTAGTAGCTCATGATGTCGCCGTGCTTGTGGGTGTCGAAAAATTTTATCGGCAGATTCTGCATTCCGTCGAACATTTTGCAGCGAAGCTTGCTTAAAAAGCCCTGGGTGATGACAGCCATAAGCTGGTTATAAAGCGCTATCGCCGCAACGGAGAGAACATAAAGTCCGATAAGTATAAGTATCATCGGCAGTATCTGCGCCTTTGCGCCGGACCAGTCGCCAGTGCGGAAATTATTGGTTATAATATCCGTGACTCTTTCGATGAAAAGAGCGGGGATCGACGAAACTATCGCCGAGAAAATGATGCAGAAAATCGTGACAGGCAGCAGCACCGGATAAAAGCCGAACAGTGTTTTGATTATTCTTTTCATCGTTCCTTTCTTAGCCTGCTGCCCTGCAGCCGGCCCTTTCGGCTGTTTCATTTGTTTATTCATTTTCCGCGCCTCCCCTCGTCTGCTGTGTGTATATCTCTTTGTATATCCCGTTAGTTCTGAGAAGCTCCTCATGAGTGCCGACGGCGTCTATTCTTCCCGAATTCATGATAATTATCTTGTCGGCGTCCTGAACCGAGGAGACACGCTGAGCGATTATTATCTTTGTCGTTGACGGTATATATTCCCTGAAGCTCTTTCTTATCTGCGCGTCGGTTTTCATATCGACTGCGCTCGTTGAATCATCGAGAATAAGTATTTTCGGCTTTTTTAGAAGCGCTCTGGCAATGCAAAGGCGCTGCTTCTGACCGCCTGAAACATTGGCGCCGCCCTGCTCTATCCATGTGTCATAGCCGTCGGGCAGAGTTCTGATAAATTCATCAGCCTGAGCGAGCTTGCAGGCTTCGACTATCTCCTCGTCCGTGGCATTCTTATTGCCCCAGCGAAGATTATCCTTTATCGTTCCGGCAAAAAGAAGATTTTTCTGAAGAACGACGGCGACGCTGTTTCTCAGCGCCTCAATATCATAGTCCCTGACATCGACTCCGCCGACTCTGACCGAGCCCTCGGTGACATCATAAAGCCTTGGCATAAGCTGAATAAGAGTCGTTTTTGACGAACCTGTTCCGCCGAGTATTCCGACCGTTTCACCCGACTTTATGTGAAGGTCAATGTTTGAAAGCGCAAACTTTTCGGCATTCTCCGAATATTTGAAGCTGACATTGTCATAGTCCACCGAGCCGTCCTTTATCTCATATATCGGGTTTTCCGGATTGCAAAGCGACGGCTTTTCTTCGAGCACCTCATATATTCTGTGGGCGGACTCGGCCGACATAGTCATCATGACATATATCATGGCGACCATGTTCAGCGACATCAGGATCTGAAAGCCGTAGGTTATCATTGAAGAAAGCTGGCCGACATTTATTGTGGCTCCGCGCGTTGTGATGATTATTTTTGAGCCGAACAGCAAAACGACGACCATGACGGAATAAACGCACGCCTGAAATATCGGGAATATCCAGGCTGCCGTTCTTTCGGCTCTTGTGAAATCTGCGCAGATATCCTCAGCCGCCGCGCCGAATTTTTTCTTTTCGTAGTTTTCTCTCGCAAAGCCCTTGACTGCCCTAATGGACATGACATTCTCTTCTATGGACTCGTTGAGCTTATCATACTTTTTGAAAACCCGTCTGAACGACGGCATGGCTTTTCTGGCTATCATAATAAGTCCGAAAATGAGAAGCGGCACCACAACGACAAAGAGAGTGGCAAGCGAGCCGCCCATTATATAGGCCATGATAATGGAAAACAGGAAGGTCAGCGGCGCGCGGACGGCTATTCTGATCATCATCATATATGCCATCTGAACATTGTTGACATCTGTCGTCATTCTTGTGACAAGCGATGAGCTTGAAAATCTGTCGATATTGGCGAAGGAGAAGTTCTGAATGCTCGAAAAAAGATCTCGCCTGAGATTTTTCGCAAAGCCCGCCGAAGCCTTCGACGCCGTGTACCCCGCAACACCGCCGCAGGAAAGCGAAACGAAAGCGAGAGCGATAAGAACAACGCCGTATTTCGCTATCGTTCTGAGATCGCAGCCCCCCTGAATGTTGTTGACGAGAATCGCCAGAATGTAGGGAATAATAGCTTCCATCAAGACCTCGCCGATCATCAGAATCGGGGTTATGACGGAGACTTTTTTATATTCCCTGATGGATTTTGAAAGTCTTTTTATCATTTATCTGTTCCCTCTTTCTTTTATTTTTTCATGTTATTATATATAGTTTCAAGGTATCGCCGAAGCTCTGCTCTTTCCGCGTCTGTCAGACCGTTGAGCATTTCAGCCTCGCCCAGCTCCCTGCTGCGGCACATTTCGCCCGAAAAGTCCGCCGCCTTCTGAGTCTGACAAACGATTTTGTTTCTCTTGTCGTTTTTGTCGGTGTGGCAGCTCAGATAGCCTTTCTTTTCAAGCCGCGCGATAAGACCGACGACCGTCGGGTGCGAAACCTCAAGAAAGCCCTCTATCTGTTTCTGCGTCACTCTGCCGCCGTTAATATTGATAAAGAACAGCACCTGGCTTTGAGAAAATGTCAGATCGTTCTTTTTGAGCTGGTTGTCGAACCTCATCCTCATTTTCTCGTTGATCGCCTTGAAAAGATAGCCTATATCCTTTGAGTCCATCTTATCGCCCCCCAAAATGTGTAGTACGCTACATTTTTTCGCACGGTACTGATTGTACCACGCAAAATATTCAATGTCAAGCTAAAATTAAACTAATATAAAACTTTTTCAAAAAGTTGAATTTCGTTCGCCGGAAAGCATGAAAAGCCAACATATTGCGACAAAATTCAAAAGTTGATAGACTTATTTTTGATATTGTCTGATAATATAATTTTTAATTTTCTTCGCATTGTAAAATCAAAGTGAATGTATTGACAAAATTGTGAATTGAGTATAGAATATTGGTATAAATCTTTAAGGGAGGCAAAAACAATGGAAAGAGCAACAGAAGTTTTACAGCAGGTCGTCGGATACTTCCAGAGAATTATCCAGATTTTCATTGATCTTATATCTTCTTTAAGCGGAAAGAACAAGGATCAAGATCAGGCTGACTAATCATTCTGAAATCAAGCTGCGGTGTGTCTGTGATACACCGCGGCTTTTTTTGCTTATTTTCCGCCGAAAAGATAAATCAGCCCTTGCAAATTGTGTTCTCGTATTATATAATACACAAGATATTGTTATTGAGGTGGTTATTATGCTTATCGGCGGTTTTCAGAAAATGACAGTTCTGGATTATCCCGGAAAGGTCGCCTGCACTGTGTTCCTCACAGGCTGCAACTTCCGCTGCCCGTTCTGCCACAATGCGTCGCTTGTCACCGAGAGATGGTCGCAGGGCGTCAGCACCGGGGATATCTTCGCTTATCTTCAAAAAAGAAAGGGCCTGCTTGACGGCGTTTGCATAACCGGCGGCGAGCCGCTTTTGAACGACGATATCGACGAGCTCATCAGACCGATAAAGGAACTCGGCTATCTTGTCAAGCTTGACACAAACGGATCAAACCCCGAAAAGCTCAGAGAGCTTATGGAAAACGGCCTTGTCGACTATGTTGCTATGGATATTAAAAATTCCGCCGAAAAATATGCGCTGACCTGCGGTGTAAAGGCAGTGAACTTCACAAAAATAAAAGAAAGTATAGATCTTCTCATAAATGGGAATGTTGATTATGAGTTTCGCACGACAGTGGTCAGTCAGCTTCACTCCGTTGAGGATATTGAAAATGTCGGAAAGCTCGTTAAAGGGGCAAAAGCCCTTTATCTTCAGGGATTTGTCGACTCCGGCGAGCTTATTGGCAGCGGCATGAGCGCAGCCGACAAACAGACGATGGAGAAAATGCTTGAAGCGGTCAGACCATATGTTCAGCGCACAGAGCTGAGAGGTGTGTAAAGTTGCCCAGCTTTACATGCCCGCAAAAACCGCCGAAAATGGGACAGAATTTATCGACTTTTGCTCAAAAACGCATTACATTGTGTTGCTGTTTCAAAAAATATACAACATATTGTGTTTTTTGCTTGACACGGAAAATAATATATGATATCATTTCTGCAAGCACGGTAACTGACAGTAATTACCATTAAATATATAAATCTTATAAAGACAGGAGAAACCGATATGTACAGAATCATTAAAAGAGACGGAAAGATAGTCGACTTCAATCTTTCAAAAATTTCTCACGCTATCACACAGGCCTTCGACGCCTGCGAAAGACAGTCAACTCCGGACATTATTGATTTTCTTGCCCTGAAGGTAACGGCGGATTTTGAACCGAAGATCAAGGATGAGCTGATATCGGTCGAAAATATTCAGGACAGCGTCGAATCCGTGCTGATAAAAGCCGGCTATGACGATGTCGCCAAGGCGTATATTTTATATCGCAAGCAGAGAGAAAAGGTCAGGAACATCAAAAACACTCTCATAGACTATAAGGAAATAGTCAACAGCTATGTCAATATCACCGACTGGCGCGTTAAGGAAAATTCAACAGTCACCTATTCGGTCGGCGGCCTTATCCTCTCAAACTCAGGCGCCATCACCGCAAACTACTGGCTTTCGGAGATATATGACGAGGAGATCGCCAGCGCTCACAGAAACGCCGATATTCATATCCATGATCTTTCGATGCTCACCGGCTACTGCGCCGGCTGGTCTCTCAAGCAGCTGATAAAAGAAGGTCTTGGCGGAGTGACGGGAAAGATAACCTCCGCTCCGGCGAAGCATCTTTCAACTCTCTGCAATCAGATGGTCAATTTCCTCGGCATCATGCAGAACGAGTGGGCGGGCGCTCAGGCTTTTTCCTCATTCGACACATATCTCGCTCCGTTCGTCAAGACGGATAACCTCACCTATGATCAGGTCAAAAAGTGTATCGAGTCGTTTGTCTACGGCGTGAACACTCCGAGCCGCTGGGGCACTCAGGCGCCTTTCTCAAATATCACTCTAGACTGGACGGTACCCGCCGATCTTGAGAATCTGCCCGCAATAGTCGGCGGAAAAGAAATGGACTTCACCTACGGAGACTGCAAAAAGGAAATGGATATGGTCAACAAGGCGTTCATCGAGATAATGATCGAGGGCGACGCCGACGGACGCGGCTTCCAGTATCCCATTCCGACCTATTCGATAACCCGCGACTTTGACTGGTCCGACACCGAGAACAACAGACTCTTGTTTGAAATGACCTCAAAATACGGAACTCCGTATTTCTCGAACTATGTCAACAGCGACATGGAGCCGAGCGATGTCAGAAGCATGTGCTGCCGTCTGCGCCTTGACCTGCGGGAGCTGAGAAAGAAATCCGGCGGCTTCTTCGGCAGCGGCGAAAGCACCGGCTCTGTCGGCGTCGTCACTATCAATATGCCGCGAATAGCCTATCTCGCTAAAGATGAAAAAGACTTCTATGAAAGACTCGACCGGCTCATGGATATTTCAGCCCGCTCGCTGAAGGTTAAAAGAACCGTTATCACAAAGCTTCTTGACGAAGGCCTTTACCCGTACACCAAGCGTTATCTCGGCACATTTGACAACCACTTTTCAACTATCGGCCTCGTCGGCATGAACGAGGCGGGCCTCAACGCAAAGTGGCTGCGCAAGGATATGACTCACAAGGAAACCCAGCAATTCACAAAGGATGTTCTCAATCATATGAGAGAGAGGCTTTCGGATTATCAGGAGCTTTACGGCGACCTTTATAACCTTGAAGCAACGCCTGCGGAATCAACGGCTTACAGACTCGCAAAGCACGATAAAAAGAGATATCCCGACATCATAACGGCCAACGAAAACGGCACTCCCTATTACACGAACAGCTCTCATCTTCCCGTCGGCTACACAGACGATATCTTCACCGCCCTCGATATTCAGGACGAGCTGCAGACGCTTTACACCTCAGGAACGGTGTTCCACGCCTTTCTCGGTGAAAAGCTGCCGAGCTGGAAATCGGCTGCGGCTCTCGTCAGGAAGATATCCGAAAATTATAAGCTTCCCTACTATACTCTGTCGCCCACCTATTCCGTCTGCAAAAATCACGGATATATCTCCGGCGAGGTCTATAAGTGCCCCGAATGCGGCTGCAAAACCGAGGTCTATTCAAGGATCACGGGCTATTACAGGCCTGTTCAGAACTGGAACGACGGCAAGAGCCAGGAATTCGCCGACAGAAAGGAATATAATCTTTCAACATCGAAGCTCACTCACGGCGCAGACAGCGTAAAGACCGGCGAAATAAGCGATGAGAAAACTGAAAAATGCGAAAGCGCCGAAAGCGAACGCCTTCTCATCACCACGGCGACCTGCCCGAACTGCAAAATAGCCGTTGCCCTTCTTGAAAAAAGCGGCGTGCGGTTCACAAAGCTCCTCGCGGAAGAAAATGCCGACATAGTCAATGAATACGGCATTAAGCAGGCGCCAACACTTATCGTTACCGAAAACGGCAAGACCGAAAGGTACACCGGAGTTTCAGAGATAAGAAAATATATATCTTCAGTCACGATAAGCGCCTGATAATAATAAGCCTAAAGATAAGCCGTTTCCCCGGACAGACAAAAGTGAGTTCACCGGGGAAGCGGCTGTGAAAGCATTATAGCTTCGGAGCGGGAAGCATATTCTGACTTTTCCGCAGAGCCGGAGCCACTGAATAATCACGGCATCGGAGGAACACATGGACTATGACATCATAATCGTCGGAGGAGGCCCTGCGGGTCTGACTGCGGCGCTTTACGCTCTTCGGGCCAACAGGAGCGTTCTTATAATTGAAAAAAACACCTTCGGCGGTCAGATGACATATTCGCCGAAGATTGAAAATTATCCCGGATTTTTAAGCATGAGCGGCAACGAGCTCGCCGATAAGCTGGTCGATCAGGTCCTTTCCCATTCCGCCGAGGTCGAGATAGCCGAGGTCACCGGAATAAAGGACGGAAATATCAAGACCGTCATAACAGACAGCGGCAGCTACACGGCGGGAGCCGTCATCATTGCAACCGGCGCCAGACACAGGCTACTCGGCCTTGAAAACGAAAACGAACTCATCGGCCATGGAATATCGTTCTGCGCGGTTTGCGACGGCGCTTTCTGCAACGGAAAAACGGTCGCTGTCGTCGGCGGAGGAAATTCCGCCCTTCAGGAGGCCGTTCTTCTGACGGAAAACGCCTCAAAGGTCTATATCATTCAGGATCTTGACTATCTGACAGGCGAAAAGAGACTGGCCGAGCAGCTGAGAAGCAACGACAAAGCAGAAATAATAACAGGCTCAAAGGTCGTTGAAATAAAAGGAAAAAACGAGCTTGAGGGAATAGTTATCAGAAACTCTCACAGCGGTGAAATGAAAACTATCGCTGTCGACGGGCTTTTCATCGCAATAGGTCTTGTTCCGCAAAACGAGGCTTTCGCCGATATAATAAAATTAAACGAAAAGGGCTACGCCGCTTCTGATGAAAGCTGCAAAACAATAGCCGACGGAATTTTCGCCGCAGGCGACTGCCGCGAAAAATCAGTCAGACAGATAACCACCGCCGTTGCCGACGGCGCCTGCGCAGCTTTGGCGGCCTGCGAATATCTTGAGCAAAGGAGGATATAGCTTGAATAATTTAAGATACAAACTGGCTTCTTTCATGCAGGGAAGAAACGGAGCGGATCAGCTGACGGTGCTTACCCTCGCGGGTTATGTCGTCCTCGCGGTCATCAGAGCTTTTCTCAGAAGAAACCGGACCGCGTATTATATATTTGGCGCATTGATGCTGCTTTTTGCGGCCTACGCACTGTTCAGAATACTTTCCGGAAACCTCCCGCAGAGGCAAAGAGAAAACGAAGTTTTCCGCAGAATGTGGCTGAAGGTCAGACCGAAGTTCATTCTGTTCAAAGACAGAATACGGGACATCAGAACTAAAAGATACAGAACCTGCCCGGGCTGCAAAAATGTTCTGCGGCTGCCCTATTCCAGAGGAAAACACACCGTCAGATGCCCGAGATGCGGCAAAGTCTTCAGCGTTCACATTATTTGAAAGGAATAACGATATGTCATATTTAACCGATATAGAGATCGCTCAGAAATGCGAGATGAAGCCCATAACCGAGATAGCCGAAACGGCAGGTATTGATGAAAAATATATCGAACAATACGGCAAATATAAGGCCAAGGTCGATCTCTCTTTCCTGAAGGAAAATAAAAAGCCCGACGGAAAGCTCGTCCTCGTCACCGCAATAACTCCGACTCCCGCCGGTGAAGGGAAAACAACAACGACTATCGGTCTTGCCGACGGCCTGAGGCGTATAGGTAAAAATGCGGCTGTCGCAATGCGCGAGCCGTCTCTCGGCCCCGTGTTCGGAATAAAAGGGGGAGCGGCAGGCGGCGGCTACGCCCAGGTCGTTCCCATGGAGGATATCAATCTTCATTTCACCGGTGATTTTCACGCGATCGGCGCAGCTAACAATCTTCTTGCGGCTATGCTCGACAACCACATTCATCAGGGCAACGCTCTCGGTATCGACCCGAGAAAGATAACCTGGAAACGGGCAGTCGATATGAACGACCGCCAGCTTCGCAGCATAGTCGACGGTCTCGGCGGCAAGGCCAACGGCGTTCCGAGGGAGGACGGCTTTGATATCACCGTCGCAAGCGAGATCATGGCTGTGTTCTGTCTTTCAAGCGATATCTCAGATCTTAAAGAGAGGCTTTCAAGAATGATCGTCGGCTATACATACGACGACAAGCCCGTCACTGCCGGCGATCTCAAGGCCGTCGGAGCGATGGCCGCCCTTTTGAAGGACGCACTGAAACCGAATCTCGTCCAGACGCTTGAGGGTACACCGGCTTTCGTTCACGGAGGACCGTTTGCAAACATAGCTCACGGCTGCAACTCGGTCATCGCAACTGAAACGGCGATGAAAATAAGCGATTACGCAATAACGGAGGCAGGCTTCGGAGCCGATCTCGGAGCTGAAAAATTTCTCGACATAAAATGCCGCATGGCGGGACTTGAGCCGTCGGCTGTTGTCGTGGTCGCAACTATCCGCGCTCTCAAAATGCACGGCGGACTCGCAAAAAGCGAGCTTGGCACAGAGGATCTTGAGGCTCTCGACCGCGGAATACCGAATCTTCTGAGACATGTTTCAAATATCAAAAATGTTTATAAGCTGCCCTGCGTCGTTGCGGTCAACCATTTTCCGACCGACACGCAGGCCGAAGTCGACCACATAATCGAAAAATGCCGCGAGCTCGGCGTGAACGCCGTTCTTTCCGATGTCTGGGCAAAGGGAGGAGAAGGCGGCGAGGAGCTCGCCCGTGAGGTCGTTCGCCTTTGCGAAGAAGAAAAAGGAGATTTCACCTTTTCCTATTCTCTTGACAGCTCTATCGAAGATAAGATCGAAGCCGTTGTCAGAAAGATATACGGAGGAAAGGGCGTCGCTTTCACACCGAACGCCAAAAAGCAGATTGAACGCCTCACCTCTCTCGGCTTTGACCGCTGCCCCGTCTGCATTGCGAAAACGCAGTACAGCTTTTCAGACGATCCGACGCTTCTCGGCGCTCCCGAAGATTTCACCGTCACTGTCAGAAATGTCAGGATAAGCTCCGGAGCCGGCTTTATCGTCGTTCTCACGGGCGACATAATGACAATGCCCGGACTGCCGAGAGTTCCCGCAGCGGAGAAAATAGATGTTGACGAAAACGGAAAAATCTCCGGTCTGTTCTGATAAAAAGGAGATTGTCCTGCGAAGCTGTCCGTTCAGACGGAAAAAGCGTTTTCTTCACCCCGAAGCCGAGCACAGCGGGCGAAAACGCTCCATTCTGAACGCCGGACATAAGCGAAGATTTTTCCCGAAATTATTATCCGCTTTTGATCTGTGACCGGTTAAAGAGAAAACATAATTCGATATAAGATATAATAAAAGCTATAATTTGCAGCAAAGCGTTTTGATGCAGGTTATAGCTTTGTTTTTTCTGCGCCGAATGCGGCAACCGGGCTTCATATTATTGTAAAATTTCCGGACTTATGTTACAATACAGATATCCGAAAGGCAAGAGGTGACAATATGTTAAAATGCGAAAAATTCAACACCCGGCTTTTGCTTGATGAGGAAAGCCTTAGCTTCACAATAACCGTCGACGGCTTCAGCTGGATATCACAGGGCAAAAGCCCTTATATTACCCTTAGAAAAAGAGCGGGCAAAAAATATATAAAAATGAAACGCCCGTTAAGCTCTGCGGCCGAAAAGGATTTCTCCGCCTCAGACGGCAGAATAGTCCTTCGCTTCGGCGGCTTCTCATTCCTCGGCAAAAGGCCGTTCACGCTCGTCTGCGCCGCCGAAATAACTGCGGCTTCTCGCGTTGTTTTCAGCGTCTCGGCCGAAAACGAGACCGACTTTTCGGTTGACTCGGTCTTTTTCCCCGGTGCGTTCAACGCCGAAAAATATTCCTCCGGATATGCGGTCGAGCCTGTCAGACAGGGCTTTATCATGCCCGACGGCTATAAAAAAAATCCGGTGGGAAAGATAGTTCTTCTCAACCGCAAACGGGAAATTAACACCGGCGACTGGTATCATCCGTTTTTCGGCAGAATTTGCGACCGCCGCGGCTTTTCGGCTATTCTCGAAACCCCGTTTGACGCAAATGCTCTTTCCCGGAGCGGCAAAAACGATTCGTTCCTGACCGGCGTCGTCTGGTCCTCGTCCCTCGGAAAGCTATCATATGAAAGAAGGCTTCGCCTCGATTTCTTCACGGACGGCGATTATAATACGGCTGCGAAGAATTTTCGGGCGTACCTCAAGGAAACAGGGCAGTTCGTTTCTATCACCGATAAAATCAAGCGCAATCCGAGCATTGCCTATCTCATCGGCGCGCCCGTTCTTCATCACAGGATCTACACCCACATTCAGCCGAAGTCCGATTTCTATAAGCGCCGCGGTCAGAATATTATTTTGTACGCCACCTTTGAGCAGCGGGCAAAAGAGCTTGAGCACATCAAATCCCTTGGTCTTGACAAGCTCTATATCCACACGGACGGCTGGGGCGTTGAGGGATATGACAATCAGCACCCCTATGTTCTGCCGCCGAACGAAAAAGCCGGCGGCTGGAGCGGAATGAAAAAGCTGTCGGATAAATGCTCCGAGCTTGGCTACTGCCTCGGGCTTCACGATCAATACAGAGATTTTTATTATGACTGCAAATACTATGATCCAAAGCTCGCCGTCCGGAATATAGACGGCTCTCACCCTTACTGCGATATATGGGATGGCGGCTCGCACTCCTGGCTTTGCTCAACACAGGCTCCCGGCTTTGTCGAGCGCACCTACAACGAGCTTAAAGCTCACGGAATACACATAGGCGGCAGCTATCTTGATGTTTTCGCCGTTGTCGCGGGCGACGAATGTTTTGATCCCGCTCACCGTGTGACTCGTGAAGAAAGCATTGCTCAGCGCGGAAAATGCTTCGATTTCCTCAGCGATAACGGAATTATTCCGTCCTCGGAGGAGGGAGCAAGCCAGCTTATGGATAAGCTTGCTCTAGTTCATCATGCGCCCTATCAGGTCACTCCTCAGGGCGGCGGGAAAGCTGTCGGAATCCCCGTTCCCCTGACCTCTCTTGTCTATCACGACTGTGTTTTCGTTCCTTGGGTGTCGGGCGGAAAACACGGCTGGGGCATACCCGACACGGATAACTCCAAGCTTCACTGCGTTCTTAATGCGGGAACTCCCTATTTCTATCCGCATAAATTTATCGAAAAGCCTCAGGCTCACGAGGAGCTCATCGACGATGAAAAGCTCAGAGCCGAGATAGAAAACGCAAAGGAGCTTGCCGCAATACAGGCTAAGCTTTATGACAAGGAAATGGTGCGCCACGAATTTATCGGCGGCAATCTTCGGGTTCAGCGGGCTGTCTATTCCGACGGAACGGTAATAACTGTCGATTTTGACAAAGACAAATACACGGTTGAATAACCGAAGCTTTTCACAGCCGCCGCAAACGGGCGAAAATACGCACAGAACACAAATATAAAGATCATAAAAACATAACAAAAAGCTATAAATTACGGCAAAGCGTTTTTCGGCTCTGATGTGAATTATAGCTTTTTATTTCTGCTCGCTTTTTGCTCTGAGCTTATTAAAATCCGAATTATATCAGCCTGAATATCTGCCAGGCTGATATTTTTATATATAACCCGGATTTTTTGTCCGGGCGGCTTTATCGGCAGTTTCCGCCATCGGTGAAGCCGTCGGCTTGTTTGCTTTGTCCGCCCTTTTGCGAATGTATATTTGCTTTTTTAATGCTCAAAATAATCACATAAAATTTGAACGCGGTGAAGCAAATGAGAAAAAGCGGAATACTTCTTGCCGTCAGCTCCCTGCCGTCGAAATACGGCATCGGAACTCTCGGCAAAAGCGCCTATGACTTTATAGATTTTTTGAAAAAAAGCGGCCAGTATTACTGGCAGATACTCCCGATAAACCCGACCTCCTTCGGAAACAGCCCATATCAGAGCTTTTCCGCTTTCGCCTTTAATCCCTATTTCATCGACCTCGAGGAGCTTATCAAGGACGGTCTGCTGACCGAAAGCGACTGCGACGAATACGACTGGGGCAGCGACAGCAGAAGAGTCGATTACTCGGCTTTATATGAAAACCGTCCCAGAGTGCTGAAAAAGGCTGTCAGCCGTTTCCATGCGGAGAATAATGACGAATACAGGCGATTCTGCCACGACAACAGCTTCTGGCTTGAGGATTACGCTTTCTTTATGGCGCTGAAAGAAAAATTCGGAATGAGACCGCTGACCGAATTTCCGCTTTCGGTCAGAGTCAGAGACGCTCAGACTCTCAATGAGCTTCGGGCGGAAAACCAAAACAGAATAGAATTTCACAAGATAACGCAGTTTTTGTTTTACCGCCAATGGATAAATCTCAAAAAATATGCCAACTATAACGGTGTTCATATCATCGGCGATATCCCGATATATGTCTCCGCCGATTCAGCCGATGTCTGGGCTCACCCGGAGCTTTTCTGCGTCAGCTGCGACCGTATCCCTCAGGAGGTAGCGGGCTGCCCGCCCGACGACTTTTCGCCCGACGGTCAGCTGTGGGGCAATCCGGTTTATGACTGGAATATCCACAAAAAAGACGGCTACGGCTGGTGGATACGCCGCCTAAGACAGGCGGCCGAGCTGTTTGACACGGTTCGCATCGACCATTTCAGAGGCTTCTATTCATTCTATTGCATAAAAGCCGGAGCCGAAAACGCAAGGAACGGCGAATGGAAAAACGCCGACGGTGAAAGCTTTATCAGCGCAGTCAGAGCCGCCCTGCCCGAGCTCAGCGTTATTGCGGAGGATCTCGGCTTCATAACGGACGATATAAGGCGCAGAATGGCTTCTTCAGGCTTTCCGGGAATGAAAATCCTGCAATTTGCTTTCACGGCCGGCAGCGAAAACGAGCATCTGCCTCACAATTACTCGAAGAACAGCGTTGTCTACACCGGTACCCACGACAACGACACCACGACCGGCTGGCAGATGACCGCCCCGAGAAGCGACATTGAGTTCGCAATGGATTACTTCGATGTCAATTTCACCTGGAGGCTGACCGACGCATTCATCAAAAGCGCACTTTCAAGCGTCTGCGACACGGCTATTATACCGATGCAGGATTATCTGAAGCAAGGAAAGCTGAGCCGGATGAATATCCCCTCAACTCTCGGGGATAATTGGATATACCGTATAGAATACGGAGATATTGACGATAATTTAGTGAACAAAATTTACAGGCAGACGAAACTATATTCACGCCTGTGAACGAAAGGACGGATATTATGAAAAAAATATTCAGCATTCTGATCTGCGTTTTGCTCACGGTCACTCTTTTCGGCTGCGGCAACAAGGGCAACGGCGCAACGACAGACAACAATCAGAGCGGCAGTAATATGTCGAACACATCAAATGAAGAAATTTACTTTCTCAATTTCAAGCCCGAGGTCGCAACTGTCTATGACAAGATAGCCAAAACATATAAAGACGAAACGGGCGTGACCGTCAAGGTCGTGACGGCGGCGAGCGACACCTATGAGCAGACTCTCACCTCCGAGGTCGCCAAAAAAGACGCGCCGACTATTTTTCAGATAAACGGCCCGATAGGCTATCAGAACTGGAAGAACTTCTGCGCCGATCTTTCCGACACAAAGCTTTATTCCTATCTCACAGACAAAAATCTCGCAATAAAAGAAGGCAGCGGCGTTTACGGTATACCTTATGTCGTCGAATCCTACGGAATCATATATAACAACGCGATAATGGATAAATATTTCGCCCTCAAGAACAGACAGAAAACCGTTAATTCAATGGATGAAATAGTGAATTTCAGCACACTTAAAACTGTTGTTGAGGATATGACAAAGCTCAAAAACGAGCTCGGTATCGACGGCGTTTTCGCTTCAACCTCATTTTCAAGCGGCAACCAGTGGCGCTGGCAGACTCATCTGGCTAACATTCCGCTTTATTATGAGTTTTCGGAAAACAATGAATACGACGACCCGACGGTGGCAGGTCTCAACACTAAGGAAATCACCTTTAAATACGCTCAGAACTATAAAAACATCTTCGATCTTTATATAAATAATTCCGGCACCGAAAAGGGACTTCTCGGCGGCAAGTCGGTCAATGACTCCACCTCGGAATTTGCCCTCGGCAAGGTCGCCATGATGCAGAACGGAACATGGACCTACAACGATATAAAGGGGCTCGCCGGCAATGTCGTCAAAGCTGACGATATCAAAATGATGCCCGTTTACACAGGCGTCAAGGGTGAGGAAAAACAGGGACTTTGCGTCGGAACGGAAAACTATATATGCGTCAACTCAAAGGTATCACAGGAGAAGCAGGACGCTTCGATCGCCTTTCTCGAATGGCTTTTCTCAAGCGAGCAGGGCAAGAAATATGTCACCGACGAGCTTGAATTTATCTCGCCGTTCAGCACCTTCTCGGAAAACGAAACGCCCTCAAATCCTCTCTCAAAAGAAACAGTCCGCTGGATGAATAAAGAGAATGTTTCCTCTGTTCCGTGGATATTCACCTCATTCCCGAGCGAGATATTCAAGGAGGATTTCGGCTCCGCTCTGCTTGAATACACTCAGGGCACAAAGGACTGGGATTATGTCAAAAACACGGTAATAACCTCTTGGAAAAACGAATCGAAATAAAGGACTGAAACCGGTGGTATTATGCACAAAAACTTAAAAAAATACTTTCCGCTTTTCGCTCTCCCCACCCTCGCAGCCTTTCTGATAGCTTTCGTCATTCCGTTCATTATCGGCATCTATCTCTCGTTCACCGAATTCACCACTATCGTGGATTCTCACTGGGTCGGTCTGAAGAACTACATCAGGGCTTTTTCAACTGCGGATTTCAGAAACGCCCTGTGGTTCACGGTCAAATTCACGGTCGTGTCGGTCATCACCATAAATGTGATAGCCTTTATTCTCTCTCTGATCCTGACGAGAGGCCTCAGAGGAACCAACCTTTTCAGAACGGTGTTCTTCATGCCAAACCTTATAGGCGGTATAGTTCTCGGCTATATCTGGCAGCTGATAATAAACGGTGTTCTGAAATATTTCGGAGTCACGATCACCTATGACGCAAAATACGGCTTCTGGGGGCTTGTGTTCCTGATAAACTGGCAGCTTATCGGATATATGATGATAATATATATAGCGGGAATCCAGAATATTCCGACCGATCTTATGGACGCGGCAAAGGTTGACGGCGCCGGAGCATGGCAGACGCTGAAAAATGTGACCATACCCATGGTCATGCCGTCGGTGACGATTTGCCTTTTTCTGACGCTGACAAACTCGTTTAAGATGTTCGACGCAAACCTCGCTCTGACAGACGGCGCGCCGTCGAGACAGACAGCTATGCTCGCTCTTGATATCTTCAAAACCTTCTATGGGCGGACGGGCTGGCAGGGCGTCGGTCAGGCAAAGGCTGTCGTGTTCTCCGTTATAGTGGCGGCGATAGCTCTGCTCCAGCTTGCGATAACGAGGAAAAGGGAGGTCGAAAGCTGATGGCGAAAAGCGCAAAAAAAGCGGCGCTTTATATAATTCTCATTGCGGTTGCGCTCGCCTTTCTTTTCCCCGTTTTCATCGTTCTGATGAATTCTTTCAAAAACAAGCTTTATATATCCGCCGAGCCTTTCACCTTCCCCGATTCCGAAAGCTTCGCAGGGCTTGAAAATTACACCGTCGGACTTGAAAAGACCGGATTTTTCTCGGCTTTCGGCTGGTCGCTGTTCATTACGCTCGCATCGGTGCTCGTCATAGTTCTATTCTCGGCGATGACAGCCTGGTATATAACCAGAGTCAAAAGCAAAATAACCTCGGCTATGTATTATGCTTTCGTCTTCTCTATGATAGTTCCGTTTCAGATGGTCATGTTTTCAATGTCAAAGCTTGCGAATATCCTGCGGCTTGACAACCCCCTCGGAATTGTCGTTATATATCTCGGCTTCGGCGCGGGGCTTTCCGTGTTCATGTTCTGCGGTTTTATAAAGAGTATTCCGCTTGAGATTGAAGAAGCCGCCATGATCGACGGCTGCGGCAGCATCAGAACCTTCTTTCTTGTTGTTCTGCCCATTCTGAAGCCGACGGCTATCACAGTGGCAATTCTGAACACGATGTGGATATGGAACGACTACCTCCTGCCATATCTTGTCATCGGCTCCGACTACAAGACTATCCCCATCGCAATACAGTATCTTAAAGGCGGCTACGGCTCGGTCGATATGGGCGCAATGATGGCAATGCTCGTTCTGGCGATAATTCCGATAATCGTTTTCTATCTTTCAAGTCAGAAATATATTATCAAAGGCGTCGTTGCGGGTGCTGTCAAGGGCTGAGCTTGTTTCACCGTGCGGGCGGTCAAGAACCGTCCGCTCTTCCGGCAAGCCCTATCGTCCGCATTCGGGCAGACCTGCTCCCGATCGCAGGTCCCGCCCGTACCCCGAAAAATTTTTCACAGAAACCAAGGGAGGCTTATTATGGCTTCGGTCACATTAAAAAACATATATAAAATCTATGAAGACGGGTTCACCGCCGTCAACGACCTTAGCCTCGATATCGGAGACAAGGAATTTATTGTGCTTGTCGGACCGTCGGGCTGCGGCAAAAGCACGACGCTCAGAATGATAGCGGGACTTGAGGAGATCAGCAAGGGCGAGCTTTATATCGGCGACAGAAAGGTGAACTCCGTCGCCCCGAAAGACAGAAATATCGCAATGGTCTTTCAAAGCTACGCTCTTTATCCGAACAAGACTGTCTATAAAAACATGTCGTTCGGTCTGGAGCTTCACAAGGTCCCGAAAGACGAGATCCGCCGCCGGGTCACCGAAGCGGCGAAGGTGCTTGATATCGAGCATCTTCTCGAAAGGCGGCCCAAGGCACTTTCCGGCGGTCAGAGACAGAGAGTCGCTCTCGGCAGGGCAATGGTGAGAAATCCCGATGTTTTCCTGCTTGACGAGCCGCTGTCAAATCTCGACGCAAAGCTCAGAACGGCAATGCGGACCGAGATAACGAGACTTCATCAGAAGCTCGGAACGACCTTCATATATGTCACCCACGATCAGACCGAAGCGATGACTATGGGCGACAGAATCGTCGTCATGAAAGACGGCGTCGTTCAGCAGGTTGACACGCCGCAGAATCTTTATAACAGGCCGGTCAACACCTTTGTCGCCGGCTTTATCGGCTCACCGCAGATGAATTTTATCGACGGCTGCATTATCGAAGAAAACGAAGCCGTGACGCTCCTTGTGGGAGGAGATCATATTCCTTTTGCGGGAAGCCCGGAAAGCGTAGCCCCTTATATCGGCAAAAAGGTCACTGTCGGAATCCGCCCGGAGGATATCGACGACAGCGAATATTTCATCTCGCAGCACAGCCGCTCCGTTCTGAGCGGAACGGTCGAGGTCAAGGAACTTATGGGGAGCGAGGTCTTTCTTTATATCAACTGTCTCGGCAATAAAATAACGGCGAGAGTCGGCCCGGAAACGCAGGCCAAAGCGGACGCCGAAATAAAATTCGCTGTCGATGAAAGCAAGATACACCTGTTTGACAAGGAAAGCGGAATAAGAATAATGTAACGCTTCAGTCAGCAGATTCAAGGCGCTGAAATGCCCGCCGAAAGGATACTTCCCTCCGGCGGGCCGTTGTTATATTTTTTCGTCCTTACTCGGCAGTCTCACAGACTGTCATATTATCTTGATTTTTTTGTTTTATATAACAGCGTTTCCCTTTAAGTTGAGCCGAGCGCCGGTTATTATCAACCGATTCTCATAGAAACACGGTCACATCAGCCGTTACGCCGTGAATTTAGACAGAAACGCTTTCAGTCTTTCCGTTTTCGGGCTGTTTATGACCTGCTCGGCCTCGCCCTGCTCAACGATAACGCCGCCGTTCATAAAAATAACATAGTCGGACACTTCTCTGGCGAAGATCATTTCATGGGTGACAATGACCATCGTCATTTTGTCCTTGGCGAGCTCCTTTATTACCTTGAGTATCTCGCCGGTGAGTTCCGGATCGAGCGCACTTGTCGGCTCATCGAAAAACAGAACATCGGGGTGCATCGCAAGCGCTCTGGCTATTGAGACTCTCTGCTGCTGACCTCCCGAAAGCTGGCACGGATAGGCTTTAGCCTTATCGGCAAGCCCCATTTTTTCAAGAAGCTCCATGCCCTCCTTTTCGGCCTTAGACTTTTCCACACCGAGCACCTGAATCGGCGCCTCGGTCACATTTCTCAGAATAGACATATGCGGAAACAGATTGAAGTTCTGGAAAACCAGCCCGAACTTTTTCTTTATCTCCTTTATCGCCGCTTTGTCGGAATATACGCCGTCCTTTATCATAACGCTGCCCTCATATGAAATAACGCCGCTGTCCGCTTTTTCAAGCATAGTTGCGCACCTGAGCAGCGTGCTTTTTCCGCTACCGGAGGGACCTATTATTGAAACGACCTGACCTTTTTCGACCGTCAGGCTGATATCCTTCAGCACCTCAAGCTCGCCGAAGCTTTTGCTCAGATTGCTGATCTCGAGTATTTTCATTCTGCCCCTCCTTATGACTTGTAATAGTCAAACTTTTTCTCGATGCGCTCCATGGCAAACGCAACGACATAGTTGAAAATATAATAGAACAAAGCCGCCGCAGCGTAGGGTATCATTGACGACTTGGCCGAAGCGATACGCTGGGCGATTGTGAACATCTCCGTGACAGAGATGGCAAAGGCAAGCGAGGTATCCTTGACGAGAGTTATCGCTTCATTGGTTATCGACGGAAGTACGCGCTTGAACATCTGCGGAAAGATAATTCTGACAAAGGTCTTGGTTCTCGAAAAGCCGAGTATCTGAGCCGCTTCGTATTGCCCTTTTTCCATTGACTCGATGCCGCCTCTGTATATTTCGGCAAAATACGCGGCATAGTTGACGACGAAAGCTATTATCGTTGCCGGAAAACGATAGTTTGAGGAAATCGTCAGACCGAAGATAAGATTCGGCCCGAAATATACTACCAGAAGCTGAAGCATCAGAGGCGTACCGCGCATTATTGATATATATATCTTCGTTACGGCTTTAAGCACGGGATTTTTGCTCATTCTTCCGAAAGCTATAACGAGGCCGAGAGGCAGGGACAAAACGAGAGTCAGAATGAATATCTCGACCGTTGTCACCATTCCCGCGCCGAGCTGCTTGAATATTCCCGGAAGCTGCTGCGCCGTTATCACTAAAAAGTTCATAGAGTTCCCCTTATTTAAACGGATCAGGACTGTCGCGCCGAAAAGCTCCGGCACGATAGTCCCTTGATAATATTTATGCTGATTTATTTGGTGATGATCGCCTGCTCAAGGCCCCATGTCTCCGCGATCTGCTTGAAGGTTCCGTCAGCCATCATTTCGTCGAGAGTCTTCTGAACTGCGTCGCGAAGCTCCGTGTTGCCGAGCTTGAAGCCGATGCCGTATTGCTCGGCCGCAATCTGCTCGTCAAGGATCATGTATTTGTCCTCGCCTCTTGCCTTGATCTTATACTGAGCTACGCCGATATCCATTGCGATAGCGTCCGCCGCTCCGGCGTCAAGGTTAGCGAAAGCGATATCATATTCGTCAACAAGATCGAGCTGCTTGAACGATGCGAGAAGTGACTTCATTCTCTCGTCCTCTTCATCCTTGAGAGCCTTTTCAGCCGAAGATTCCTGCTGAGCGATTACCGTCTTGCCGGCAAGATCCGAAAGCTTTGTGATTCCGCTGTCTTTCTTGACAACAACGACCTGGCTGTTATCGACATAAGGATCCGACCATGTGTAGTCGTTTTCTCTGCCGTTGATGGTGAAGCCGTTCCAGATGCAGTCTATCGTTCCCGATTTAAGCTCGGCGTCCTTTGCCGCCCACTTGATCGGCTGCGCCTTGAACTCCCAGCCGTTTCTCTTTGCGACTTCCTTGGCGAGGTCGATGTCGAAGCCGACTATCTCGCCGTTATCGTCCTGATAACCGTAGGGAGCGAATGTTGCGTCAAGTCCGACGGTGAAGGTCTTTGTCTCTTCCTTGTCACCCTCGCCCTTTCCGGAGCAGGCTGTGAATACAATAGCTGTTAACGCAGTTATTACGGCTAAAACCGCCGCGATGATTTTCTTGTTCATGGTTTTGTACCTCCGTGTTGTTTATTGTGATAGCATGATAACACATCACCTCGCTAAAGTCAACCCCTTTTTCAAAAAAAATTCAAAAAATTTTTTTGCATGGATTTTTCCCTTTTTGTTCGATATTTTATCCGGTCAGAAACGATCATATAAAATACGCTTCGGTTCGGTTAAAAGCATGGAACGAATTGCCTCGGCGCCGAAAGAATATTCACCTGCAGCCGTCGAACACTAAATGCGGGTGATTTTTATGTCAAAAAAGAGCGATAAAGACGGCATGGCTTATAATCCGACTCCGTCATGCGATCCTGTTTTCGGTCAGCCGGGGAGCTGCTATCAGATGATAAATAAATATGGGACCTATAACATTCAGCCGACCTGCGACACCTCAAACTCATATCCCGCTATTTCTCACGGCCTTTCGGCCGAAGAAGCCGAGAATGTCAGGCGTGAGCGCAACGAATGGAAAAGCGACTGTCTGAAAAGAAGCAAAGGTAAAAACGAAAAAGGCTGAGTTTTGCTCCGCTGTTAAATTCGGCTAAACGGTCATTTTAGCGGACCGGAAGAAAATTCAAACGGCAGCATGAAAGCCGCCGCAAATCCTCAGCTTAATAAATAAAGCTGAAAACGGCTGAAAATTTTCATAAGCCGCAAGACAAAAATCCGTTGGGAAAAGCGTTAAAGCCTTTCCCAACGGTCGGTCATTATATAATCATTTATTTTCGTCTTTTAAACAGCAGTGCGAAACAAAGACCAAAGGCGAGAACTGCCACGCTGACCGCAATCCAGACCAAGGAAGAAAGACTTTCCGGATTCCGGCCTGATGCTGTCGTTTGTCCCGAATTATTCTGCGGACTGTGCCCCTGCGGTGTCTGACCGGGATTGTTTCCGGCGGTGCTTTCAGTTCCGCTGTCGGATTGTTCTCCTGCTGCCGCTCCCTGCGTATTGGCATTCGGCATCTGCGGCGGCGTCTGACCGGCATTGTTTCCGGCGGCGCTTTCCGTTCCGCTGTCGGAGGTCTTATTTCCGCCTCTGTCGGAATTTCCCATCGAGCCCATGTCGCTTATCTTCAGATCACCCGCATCAATAAATGTAGTGCTGTCCTGAGAGTCGGATGTTGATCCGATAGTCCCGTTAAGCTGCCCTCTGACGCTTTCAGCCCGAAGCAAGCAAAACTCCTTGAGTGTCGACGCGCCTTTTTCAAATTCTTCATATGTGCAGAATTTGGTCGGATCTTTTTCAACATAGGGTGAAATCATTGATATAACGCTGTCGATCATATTCTCAAAATATCCGCTTTCAAAATATCCGGATATAAATTCAGAGAGACATTTATGATACATTTCGGTATATTCTTCGTTTGCAAAGATCCACGCAATCATCGGTCTGTCCTCTGTGTTCCCTCCGGAAACAGGCGAGTCGATCGGATAATTCACAAGGCTTGCGGCGTTCCCCGAAGACTGAAAGCCGCCGAATGCGAGGTTGTAGTCCCACGGGATCATCTGCATTATGCCGTCTTTTTCATATAGGTAATAGTTGTGGATCATAGAGCCTGTGTAGCTGTCAAAATTCAGAACAAAATTGTGGACCGCAAAATAACGGATTACGGCCTCGATATCGACTGCGTCGGAAATATCTTCACCACTGCTGAGTTTTTTCAGCGATTCAATCAAACGGGTTTTGTCGGAACCGGTTATATTTGTTTTGGCGTTATCGAATATATTGGAATAGCTTTGCGCATCATCGTCAATATATTTCAGCAAGACATCATCGCTGCCTCTGCCTGCTCCATTGCCCTCGCCGCCGGGTCTCTGTCCGCCCTGTTCGGCATTATCGGCTGTTTTTTCGCCTGAATTATTGCTGCCGTTATCGGCAGGCGGAGTGGTACCTCCGGGCATTTGCCCGCCCTGATTGTTTCCGGGCGGCTGTCCGCCGGGCATCCGGTTATTTGTGTTTGATGCCGCTTCGTCAGTCATCGGCGGAAATGTTCCTGTGGAATTGTCGGCCTGATTCTGCGAATTATCCAATCTTGAGTCGGTATCGGAAACTTCATTATTTAAAAATTTATTCATATCGAAGTCTCCGCCGTTGCCTCGGCCTCCGCCCATGCTAATGCTGTCAGGCTTATAAAGCTCGCCGTAGTCGCTGCCGTAATTGCGCTCAAGGAAGGATTCTTCAACCCCCTCAACCGCAAGATACAGTCCCCAGTCCTCACCGTTCACGGTAATATACGCGAAGCTGCAAAGAGGAGAAGCAACGCCCGTTTCGGACATCATCCGATAAGTCAGATAATCTTTCATATATGTGTTATCCTGAATAATATTATTCAGGCAAAGCTTATCAAGGCCGTAATAGGTATTTTTGCTGTCGTAATGGTCAAATTCGATTTTGAAGCTGTATCTGTTATTGCCGTATGAATCGACTCTCGTCAGCGACGTATTTCCTTTTCCTCTGATCGCCACATTTTTATATGATTCATTATCAATCACAACAGCGCAGTTATAATACTTTTCACTTTTGCAGCTTTCAATAAATTCATCCCAGTTATCCATGACAATATCAACCGTGTGTACCCTTGAAACATCAAACAGCTTGTTTTCATAGCCCATCACGGTCGAAGTCTTCCGGGCAGCCGGAATATCCCCGAACATTAACAGCGTGGTCAACAGCAGCGTGACAGCAAGAACAACACAGCAAGTCTTATCAAAATGCTTATGTGTTGACATACTCACTGTACCTCCTTAACCCATATATTCTCCGTTATAGCTCACGAGAACTGCGCTGTTCACACCGGGCATATCCGAAAGGGCATTGATAAAATCGGTGCTTTCATTTTCCATGCGGATTTCAAGATTTAGCTCGATCATGCCCTTCTGAGCGGTCTTGCTTTTCACAACGCACTTTTTAACATTGCTTCTGAGAAAATCGGTCGCATTCTTTTCAGCCGCCGAATCGGCGCAGGAAAGAACAACGATATAAGGATTGCAGTGGGATTTCTTGTTGACAAAAACAAGAAGAATCACACCGATAATAACGCTTCCTATAACAGCGAGAGGAATCATGCCGGCCGCAAGAACTATGCCGACAGCGATCGACCAGAACAGAAACGCTATATCCAGAGGTTCCTTTATCGCTGTTCTGAAACGAACGATCGAAAGAGCGCCGACCATACCGAGTGAAAGAACAACATTTGATGTGACGGCAAGAATAACAACGGTCGTTATCATTGTCAGCGCGACGAGAGTTGTTCCGAAGCTCGAAGAATACATAACGCCCTGATATGTCTTTTTGTAGATCAGGAAAATAAATAAGCCTATGCCGAAAGCCAGCACAAGGGCTATCGCCATATCGAGAATGCTCACGCTTGTTATGTTCTCAAGAAAGCTTGATTTGAAAATGTCTTTAAATGTCATAATAGTTTTGCTCCTTTTGATTGATTTTTTTAGCCGTATATTCTGCAAGCGGCATATTTTGAAAAAGCGGTCGCCCGGCAATTATCCAGCTGAACGATATCTCTAATAATATCGGGCAGAAACTCATCCCATTTCACTTCAAGGATTATGGGCGCGCCGCCCGCCGGAACGGTGACGCACTCCGGATTCAGAAAATCTGTGGAATCAAGTCCGGTCCTGATATTGCTGTCGATCGTCACCCTGACATTGCCCGGTGCAAACACAAAGGGCTCTCTTGTGTATTCTATAATGGTTTTCGGCCGCAATCCCTGACTCATCATCTTGCTGTATAATTCTTCAACAAGAGGAATACCGCTTTGCATCATCCAGTCATATCTGCCGTCGACAAGAGACTGCGCCTGCTCTTTTGTCAGATCGGCGCTCTCTTTCAGACACAGGCCGTTGACCTTGCTCTTCTTCTCAAGATGAATAACCGAATCGTCATTGTTATAAAGCCGGATTCTGAATTTTTCCCGGATATTGACTCCGTCCGTTTTCTCCCGAAGCGCTTTGTCTGAAGCGTTATCAAAATACAGACTGCGAATCAGATATTTGCCGTCCTTCGTGTGAACATCTCTTTTTGCGACCGCCGAAAGCCGCCGGCGCAAGTCCAGCATGTCGCCGTAGCTTATCTCGTGCTTCCATTCGTTGCGATATTTCATTTTCTCACTCCTTTCGCTTTTGCTAAGGATAAAAAAATCCTCCTGCATTGATGTCGCCATTTTACAGCAGGAAGATTGAAGTTTTATTGAAAACGCAGAAATTATATTTTCTCTTTTTTTAATAATTACACGGTAGGCAGTTCTGCCTTAAATTCCACCAGTCCGTCGTAACAGAGGACTTCGATCCGGCCTTTATGAGCCGTTATGATCGTTTTTGCTATTGCGAGGCCGAGTCCGAAATGCTTGTCTTCGCCGTTTCGGGCAGGATCCGCGCGGTAAAATCTTTCAAAAATCTGAGTTCTCTGCTCCGGCGGAATTTCATCGCCGGCATTGATGACAGACAGCCTTGCGCTGTTTCGTTCCTTTTTGAGAATAAGACGCACCTCACTTTTTTCAGTGCCGTGGCGGATAGCGTTGTCAAGCAGAATTGACACAACCTGTTTCAGCTGCGGGCTGTTTCCCTCAATAATAATGCCCGGCTCGATATCGCATTGAAGCGAAAGGCCCTGCTCAAACGCAACGCCCTCAAACGGAAGAGCTTCACCGTTCACAAGGCGGCTGAAATCTATCCGCTCTTTTTGCGATAACACATTTTCTGTGCGGGCAAGTTCAAGCATCTGACCGACCAGCAGCCCCATTCTCTCGTTTTCATATTGAATATTCGCCAGCCACTGATTATCGCCTATTTCTCTTGACAGCAGCTCGGCGCTGGCGCTGACGACCGAAACCGGAGTTTTCAGCTCATGGCCGGCGTCTGAAATGAACTGCTTCTGTTTTTTATAGCTTTCTTCAAGCGGGCTCACGATCTTTCTGGCAAGGAATACCGCGAGGAAAAAGAAAATGATCATCGCAGCGCAGCCGAAAATCAGCGTATATCTGAAAAGAGTCGTTGCGCTTTCATGAATTATCGTGTTATCCATAAAGGTAACGAGCGTATATCCGTTTTTGTCGGTTTTATAAAACAAAAGGCTGTTTTCGGTGCCCAGGGTTTTGCTGCCCTGCGCAATACTGAATGAAAGATTTTTCAGTTCTTCGTCCGTGTGGAGAGTCGGCTGATTGTTTTTAATTTCAAGAATATCCCCGTCATATGATATCGCGACGGTATAGAAGGTTGACAGCTGAAACATCGGAGTGTCCGAAAACTTCGGCTTTCCGTTGTCTTTCATATGCAGATCGGGCGGCAGACCGTCAACCGGCTTTGAAAGAACATACATATCGGCGTGTTCCATAATCATTCGTTTGTTTCGCTCCGACAGCTCAAAATAACTGGAAGCATAAATCACCCCGAGCGTACCGGCCCAAAGAAGCACGAGTATCGACATTATGGAAGCCACGATTTTTATTCTTGTTTTTTTAAACATCACCGCACCTCAATTCATAGCCGATCCCACGGGCCGCTTTAATTTCTGTTTTTGCCTCCACAAAGGCCAGCTTTTTTCTTGTGAACGACATATAAACTTCAACATTGTTATATTCCGCTTCGCTGTCAAAGCCCCAAATTTTCAAAGCCAGCTGCTCGCGGGTAAGAATCTGACCTTTATTGGCAATCATATATTCAAGAATTCTGTATTCTTTCTCGCTCAGTCTCACGCTCTGACCGTTTGTGACGCAGGACAAGGTCAGCGTTCCCGTGTCGAGAAGAATATCGCCGTAGGACAAAGTTCCGTCTATCGAGTTGTTTTTCCGCCTGCCCAGAGCCCGAAGCCTTGCGAGCAATTCTTTTGTCATAAAAGGCTTTGTCAGATAATCGTCCGCTCCGCTGTCAAGGCCGGTCACCTTGTCGTCAAGCCCGGCTTTTGCGGTGAGCATAAGAATGGGCGTCCGGATACCGTTTTGTCTTGCTCTTCTTGCAATTTCATATCCGTTCATTCCGGGGAGCATGACATCGAGTATGATAATATCATAGATATCGCTTTCCGCCGCCTCAAGTCCGCTGAGCCCGTCGGAGCAGTAATCCACTTCATATTTTTCAAGGCGCAGTATCTCGCAAAGCGCCTGCGCCATTCTTTTTTCATCTTCCACAAGCAAAAGTCTCATTCTTTCCGCCTCCGTTTTCATTCATTATAGCATGAAAGCTTGAAAAATCATTGAAGAAACAAAAAATACGGCATATATTCCGTTTTTCCCTCGGCGATATCGGCCCGTCAGCGCTTGAAACCGAAAAGACAGAGAAAAGGTTGCGCCCTTTCTCTGTCTTTATTCTTTTTCCGCCGATAAATTCCGGCTTATTTTGCCGCCTTTATTGTGACTGTTGCGCCCCAGCTTTTCAGCACATTGACAGAAGAAAACCCTGCTTTTCTTAATGCTTCCGTTTCATGCTGCACGGTCAGCGGAGTGTCATAGTGATAAAACTCATCATCGCAGATTCCCTGCATCTCTTTTAAACGAAGCAATTCCCGCCTGTGAAATTGTTCTTCTTCATCTGATGAAGAAAAATAATCTGTTAAAATGAAATACCCGTTATCCCGCAGTGCTGTTTTCAGCTTTATATAAAGCGGTATTTTTTCTTCTTTGGTGAAATGGTGCAGCGACTCAACCGATACGGCGGCGTCAAACTCTTTTTCACCAAAGGGAATATCGAAATATGAGCCTAAAACCGGTTTGATTTCTTTATCCGGAAATTTTGCTTTCAGTGCGTTCAACATTCCCGGAGCAAGGTCTATCCCCGTTACTTTCGCAGACGGATTTATTATAAAATATCTCTCAAGCTCCAGTCCTGTGCCGCACCCAAGATCAAGAATACAGCTTCCCTTTTCTTTGGGCAAACAGTTAGCTGTGTATGAATAAAACTCCTGCGCGGACTCAATGCAATTCAGTTGATGTTCATCATACTCATTCAGCCGATTATCAAAAAAGGCTCCCATTTTTTCAAGCATAGTGATTACCTCTTTAAATCCGGTATATTTATCTTCGACGGCTTATATGAACGAGCTTTTATCCGATATGTATTTTTAAATATCAGCCCTCTGAATTTATCTGATCGAGCAGAGCCGTGTATCTGTCCATGACTTCGGTCTTTGAGCTCATCAGGCCGGCCGCAAAGCCGTGATCTCCGCTGATGACCGGCAGCTTGTTCCAGACGCCGCTTTGCGCTTTGTCGCCGTAGTTGAAATCGCAGCTCGGCTCATCAAAGGGCGCGCCCTCGGATATCGTGTTGACAAGTCCGTCGTTCGCAAGCCAAGTTTCATCTATCTTATAGTCCGTTACCGTGTTCTCGCTGTATTTTCCGATGAGATCGGCGAACGGATAAAGCAGCAGGAAGCCCTTATCAGCGACCTGTTTTCCGTTGCCGTCGTCCTTGGTCATGCAGAAGGAGTGAGAATAATAATAAACATTGCTGAGAGCTTCGCATCTGTCGTTGAGCTCCTTGGCTCCCTCGGGTGACAGATCGTAGTAAGCGCTGTCGTTGTTATAATCCTCCATCATGCTCTTGATAGCCCGGCAAAGGAAATCCTCGGCCTTTTCGCCCTTTAGCGGAGTTATTCCGAACTGTTCAAGATGAAAATCGAACAGCTGGTTAAGCTCTGTCCTGCCGGCAACGCCCGCGAGAAAATAGGAGGTCTTTTCAACAAAGTCAAGAAGTCCGAGCTTCTCGCCGATATATGTCAGCGTGGTTCCGTTGTTCGGCGTGGCGACGGTTGCAACCGCGTTGACAAGATCGCCCTTTCCGCCGGTGAACAGCTCAGAGAGGCTGCCGTCTGTCGTCGCTTCGATCTCGGCCTGATCGCCTTGATCCAGAAGAGCGAGCAGAAGTCTGATCGTGCTTCCGCCGAAGGAGTGACCGATAAGGTTGATTTTGACCGTTTCGCCGTTCTCGTCTGTGCCGCCCCAGTTTTCAACTATCGGCTGACTGTATGTTCTGCCGAATCTCGCATGGTTATGAGCCTTTGAATGAGCTTCGCCGTAATCGACCGTTTTGCCGGTCAGCTGAGCGTAAAGCTCGCAGGCTCTGTCCCAGTTGCTGGAAAGGGCGCCGACATCGGCCTCGCGGCAGTCATAGCCGAGCTTGTTAAGCTCCGGAATAAGGTCGCAGGCAGTGGCTCCCCAATATGACACGATATGATTCGCACCCGAATTATAGCCGAAGCCCATAAAGCCGTGAACGAACACGCAGGGATAATTATTCGGGATATCCTTGTTCTTTTCATAATCTCCGCCGAAATGTGAGAAAAACAGCGATGATAGGGTTATCATCACCGAAACGATAATACTGACTATTTTCGACATTTGTATCACCTCGTCACTAATCTTAACCCGACGGATAAATATTGTCAATAAATCAGAAGTTATTTTAAGCAAAAGTTCAAATTTATCTCACCGATAAGAGGCTGATTTCATAATATACCCATAGCAGCCATTACTGGGGGTATAATTATGAAAAACAGCACTAAAGAAAACTCAAAAAAGGTGTCCGCCGCCTCCGTTGCGGCTGACGCTATGCTTGCCGCCGTCAAACTGAGCGTCGGCAGCTTCACCGGCTCTCACGCGCTGATATCAGACGGCGTTCATTCCTGCGCCGATATTTTTTCGTCTCTGGTGGTTCTTGTCGGAACCATTCTGAGCCGGAGAGAAAAGCCGTCGCGGATATCGCCGAAGAAAGCCGAGCTCGTTTCTCTGCTGATACTGTCCGCGTTGCTGTGTACGACCGGACTTTGCATCGGAATATCGGGTTTCTGCGCAATATTCGAAGCTTCATCGGCCGATATCGCCGTTCCGCCCGTCCACGCTCTTTGCGTTTCGGCTTTCGCTCTCGCAGTCAAGGAGCTGATGTTCGTTCTGACTATCAGAACGGCGAAACGGGAAAAGAACGATATTCTGTTTGCGAACGCATGGCACCATCAAAGCGACGCCCTGTCATGCTTCAGCAGCTTTTTGGGAATACTTATAGCAAGACTCGGTTTTCCGAAGTTCGATCCGATTGCGAGCATTTTTATCTGCGCATTTATCGTGAAAACAGGGATAGATGTTTTCCTCAGGGCAATGAAACGCCTGCCGCCGAAAGAAAAAGCTGGAACAGCAGAAGCCGAATGTGTACAAAACAGACAAAAATAACGGGATATTTTCAATTAAAGCTATTGATTTGGACCACAGAAATGTTATAATGTTACTATATGGTCATAACTGCGGATCGGCTTTGATAAAATAACGGCGGTTATTATTAAGAATGATGAAGCATCGGGCGGATTTATTGACAACATTTTTTCGCTTATGTATAATTTATCAGTCACAAAAAGCAGGATCGGAGGTCAGCTATGAACCACAATAAAAAAATTATAACAACGGTCTGCTCCGCAGTTGCCGCTATTGCCGTCGTTGCTGTCTTCACCTCATGGTATCTTCTGAAAACAGGCTGCATCGACAAATATCATCCGCTGAAAAAAGCCAGGCGGGGCCAGATCAGAGTCGCCTGCGTCGGCGACAGCATAACCTATGGCTTCGGAATAAAGGATCAGAAGGAAAAATCCTATCCCGCCGTTCTCGGCAGACTGCTCGGCGACGGCTACGCAGTGAATAATTTCGGCTTTTCCGACAGAACGGCAGGCTTCAGCGCAAACCGCCCTTATGTTGATGAGGAGCTGTATCGGCAAAGTCTTGATTTCATGCCGGATATAGTGGTCATAATGCTCGGAACAAACGACTCAAAGCCCTATAACTGGATTAACCGCGAAAGCTTCATAAACGACTATGAAAAAATAATCGGAAGCTATCTGAAGCTTCGGTCGAACCCGAAAATTTTTATAATGATCCCGCCGACGCCTTTCCCCGTTCTCGGCAAGGTCAGATATGAGATCGACGCCGATGTCGTTGTCAACGAGATCTGCCCCGCAGCAAGACAGATAGCCGATGAAATGGGCTTTGATGTCATTGATGTGAACGCTCTTCTGAAAGATAAACCTGAGCTTTTCGTCGACGGTCTGCACCCGAACGCAGAGGGTGCGGAGCTTATCGCAAAGCTCGTTTATAAAACAATAATAAATAATACCAAATGATTTCGGTGCATATCACCGCAGTCCATCGGTATATCAAAGCAGGAGGAATTTTATGAGCAAATTAACCGAAAAGATCACTAAAACCCCTCGGGGCTGGGACACAAAGCCCAGGGAAAGACTTAGCTATTACCTCTATTTTTGCGGTCAGAACGCAATATATAATCTGGTTTCATCTTTCCTGACCACCTATCTGATGTTCTCTTTCGCAAGCGAAGCTGAAACCGGTGTTGACCCCCTCACTCTGACGGCGGGCATCATGCTCGTTGTCAAGATCTGGGACGCTGTCAACGACGCCATCTTCGGAGTTATCTTTGATAAAGTCAGATTCAAGAGCGGCAATAAGTTTGTTCCGTGGCTGAAAATATCTCTTGTTTTCATTCCGCTGACAACCGTTCTCCTTTTCGCTATTCCGAACTCTCTCGGAACAAATGCGAAGCTCGCCTGGCTTGCAATTTCCTACATACTCTGGGATACAGCCTATACGCTCTGCGATGTTCCGATATTCGGCGTTATCACGGCAATGAGTGAAAATCTCGACGAAAGAAACTCTATCCTTTCATATAAGAGTATCTGGTCCGGCATCGGCTCGGGAGTGGCTCTTATTCTGGGAACTGTTCTTGTCGGCGAATATGTTCACCTCAACTACACCGTCGTTGCTGTTGTGTGCGCCGTTTTCGCCCTTATCACGATGATCCCCGCCTGCTTCAGGCTTGAAGAAAGATATGTCGGCGACCGCGATGAGGAATTCACCCTCAGGAAGATGTTCAGCTACCTTGCCAAGAACAAATATCTGCTTATCTATTATATAGGCTACTTCTTCTATTCGAGCGCAAATGTTTCTGTGGCGCTGAATCTCTTCGTTTCTTTCTATCTTTTCAACAATTCGCAGTTCTCGCTTATCGTTTCGGCCATAAGCCTTGTGCCGTCGGCAATATTCGCATTCCTTGTTCCGCATTTCATCAGAAGAATGGACAAAATGAAGCTTTTCCGCATTTGCACACTCGCAGCGATTGCTCTTAGCGTTGTTATGTGGGCGGTCGGATATTCAAGCATCGTCTGGTTCATTGTTCTTTCGGTTCTGCGTTCTATTCCCGTTTCAATCCTCGGCGTTATGCTGTTCCTGTTCACACCCGACTGCGCCGAATACGGCAAATTCAAGAGCGGCATCGAAGCGAAGGGTATAACCTTCTCGATTCAGACCTTCATGGTCAAGCTCACAGCGGCTATCTCCGCTGCAATACCGATGTTTATTCTCGGCTTAAGCGGCTGGGTCAGCGTCAATGTCAATAACTTCGACGAGCTTGCCAGGAGCGGAGTCACCCAGACGCCCCACGCTCTGAGCGTTCTGTGGTTCCTTTATGTTCTTCTGCCGGCTATCGGCTACCTGATTGCGTATTTCATCTGGCGTTTCTATGATCTCAACGATCATGATGTTCAGGTCATGACCGACTGCAACGCGGGAAAGATCACAAGAGAAGAAGCGGAAAGCCTGCTTTCAAAGAAGTATTGATCAAATCTTTTATAAAACCTGTCAGGCCGGCGCAGAATCTGCGCCGGCTTCAGCTTATTTATTGGTCGTCCGGGCAGACTCCCGATGCGTGTTTCGACTTTTAGCCCCGAAGCTCTTGACAAGCGCACCGGTTTTGTTATATAATTTCAATTTGCAAGACGTGCCCGAAAAATGCGTACCTATCGGCGTTGTCACTTGTGATCAACAGGTATGCTGTGAGCACGCGCCGCTTATTTGTAAAGAAAAGGAGGTTATGAACATGAAAAGAACGTATCAGCCGAAAAAACGCCACAGAAAGATGGAGCACGGCTTCCGCAAGAGAATGTCCGACAGAAACGGCCGCAAGGTTCTCGCCCGCCGCAGAGCAAAGGGCAGAAAGCAGCTTACCTACTGAGTCTGCTTAAAAAGTTCTTCTCGTTCATAAGATTTGATCGCTTTGCAGAAATATGTGACGCTTAAAGAAAATACGGACTTCGTGCGTACCTATTACCGCGGGAAGTCAATAGCTAAGCCTGCACTCGTTGTTTATGCGAAAAAAAACAGTGCGGGATTTTGTCGTGTCGGTATTACAACGAGCAAAAAGATCGGTAACGCAGTTGAACGCAATCGTTCCCGTAGGGTTATTAGGGCTGCATATCAGTCTGTATTGAGTCAAGACTTAATACAAGGTAACTGGGATTTAGTTTTCGTTGCCAGGGGAAAAACCAAATTTTTAAAAAGCACGGTAATCGAAGAGGCTATGATATCATGCCTTCAGGAGCTGGGAGTGATAAAATGAAAAAACTGATGCTTGCTGCTATCCGTTTTTACAGAAAGCATATTTCACCGCATTTCCCGTCCTGCTGCAAATACTATCCGACCTGTTCAAGCTATGCTTTGGAAGCTATCGAGGTTCACGGAGCGCTTAAAGGCGGCCTTCTCGCCGCATACAGGCTCCTCAGATGCAATCCGCTGTCGAAGGGCGGATATGACCCTGTGCCTCCCAAAAGACATGATCTATATCATCACTGATTGTACTTCTAATTTCCACACGCCAAAACTTTACGGAGGAAACGGAAAAAATGCAATACTACTATCAAATTTTCGGCTGGATATTGAAATTTATCTATAATCTGGTGGGTAATAACTATGCGTTGGCGCTTATCGTGTTCACGCTGTTTTTCAGATTGATACTCTTGCCCTCGACAATAAGCCAGCAAAAAGGCGCAGCTAAACAGATGCGCATGCAAGCCAAAGTAAACAGAATACAGGAAAAATATAAGGATTACCAGAAAGCCGACAAGCAGCAGCTCATTCAGCAGGAAACACAGGCTCTTTATCAGAAAGAGGGCTATTCCTCAATGACGGGCGGCTGTCTCCCTCTTCTCATTCAGCTCCCCATCATGTGGGGCCTTTACGGCGCCGTTTATAAGCCGCTGAGCTATATTCTCGGAATTGACTCAACTGTTCTTCAGAAATTCGTTGATGTTTATAATTCCACTTTTTCGCCGAATAATCCGGTCACGCTTTCCGGCCGTGTAACACAGGCCGAAATGTTCGTTCTGGAAAAGTTTGAGGAAATCGTGCCAAAGGTGAAGGGCGTTTCTCAGGATATTATAGAAACGATCAGAAATTTCGATTTCACCATCTTCGGCATACCGCTTTTCGCAAGACCGTCGCTTGACACGCTCAAGCACTTCGGTTCGGCGTCGGCAACGGACAGATGGCTGCTTCTCATTCCTCTTCTCTCGGCTCTGACATCTTTGATGACAAGCATTCTGACGCAGAAGAGACAGGAAAAGACCGGTCAGGACACTGCTCAGATGAAGCAGATGAGCTGCATGATGATGTTCATGATGCCTCTTATGTCGCTGTGGATCACTTTCTCACTTCCCGCAGCCGTCGGCATATACTGGATCATTTCAAATGTTTTGGCATTCTTACAGACGCTCGTTCTCGGCTACACTCACGCTCCGAGAAGAGTGCTCGCCAGGCTCATGGTGGAGGAAACCATTGAACGCCGTTCAAAGGAAGAAAACATCAAGCTTATGGCAAAAAATAATTTTGAAAATTAACTCCAATTACGGTGGTGAAAAAATTGATTAAAGAAGCATTCGGTACGGGCAGCACCGTTGAAGAAGCGATTGAAAACGCGAAGGCGGCTTTGGCTGCGCCCGAAAATGTCAATGTTCAGACCGAAGTCATTGAGCTTCCCACAAAGAAGATCTTAGGCTTATTCGGCGGCTCACCCGCCAAGGTCAGAGCTTTCTTCGAGACCTCTCCGATTGAAAAGGCGATCGACTATCTTCTCACTATCCTCAAAGGAATGGGTATTGAGAACGCTAAAGCCGAAGCAACGGAGGGCGAGGACGGCGATGTTATCATCGAGCTTGACTGCGGCGATGATTACGGCATCGTTATCGGCAGAAGAGGCGAAACGCTCGATTCCATTCAATATCTGACAAGACTCGTTATCAACAGAGAGAGCGACGAATACAAGAGAGTTTCAATAAATGTCGGCAACTACCGCGAAAAGAGAGAAAAGACTCTTCGTTCTCTCGCTCACAAAAATGCGGCCAAGGTCGCAAAATACGGAAGGAATATCACTCTTGAGCCCATGAATCCCTATGAGCGCCGCATTATACACACGGCGGTTCAGGATGTCGAGGGCGTAACCTCACACTCTATCGGCGCTGACGCCGACAGAAGAGTCGTCATCACTCTCAAGGAGGGCGTCAAGCCCACGCATCCGTCCAAGGGCGGCTACGGTAAGAAGGGCGGCTATGGCAAAGGCCGCGGCGGTTACGGCAAGGGCGGCCGCGGAAAGAGAGAAAGCAAGGCTCCGTATGTTCCTCAGGGCGAGCCGAGAGCTCCGAGAACAGACGCAGGCGCTGAATCTGTTTCACGCTACGGAAAATTAAACTGATCTTAACAGAATAAAAAATATCTGCCTCGCAAAAACTGTGCGGCAGATATTTTTTTGCCAAGATCGGGCAAGTGACAAATCTTTGCCGATCAAAAGCGGATAAATTTTTCGCTGAAATGTTGTGCCGTTCGGAAATGCGGGCAAATCACGGCGCAGGCCCGGTCGGTTGACATTTTCTTCATTAAATGTTAAAATTATAGAAAAATATGAGACGGTGGAAAATATGAAAGGAAAAATTATTGTTGTCGGAGCTAACCAGTGCGCTCTGGCCTTTGCCTATCTGGCTTGCAAAAAAGGCTTCGAGGTCAAGCTCTATGAAAAAGAAAAGAAAGAAAATGTTGCATATCCCTGGACCGACGATGTCGCGAAAAACACCTTTGAAGAAGCGGACTTGCCGTTCCCGCCAGAAAATGTTTATCGGCGCACGGACGCAGCGGCGTTTGTTATGCCCAATAACGCTCTCATCGCTATAAACACCCCGGAGGAAGATCTTGATTATTCCCTGCTGCGCCGCCCTCTGAACGCCTGGCTCGAGGAGCTTGCCGTCAGTGAAGGCGCAAAGGTTGAATATGAAAAAGAGATATCCCACGCTATAACGATAGGCGATGAAGTGATCGGCGTCGTTTTTGCTAACGGCGATGTTGAGCGGGCCGATCTTGTCGTTGACTGCGGCGGAATGAGCTCCCCCGTCAGATCATCGCTGCCTGACTGCTTCGATATTCCCCAAAGCGTCGATCCCAACGACTACTTTTTTGTCAAGCGTATCTTCTTTGACAGACCGGAGGGCAGCCCCGATCCCGAGCAATTATGGAAGGTGTATCTCAGACACAGGGGCGAAAACGGCATTTCGTGGTGCCGACTGAGCCACGACAAGAAGTCAGCCGATGTACTTATAGGCAGAACAAGAGGGCTCGACAGTGAAACATATGACGCCGCTCTCGCCGATCTCAAGGCCGATAACCCGATCATCGGCGACACCTTTGATCACAGCACGGATATGCTTTGCAAAATCCCGGTCAGAAACACATTTTCAAAGATATTTTCAAAGGGATATGTCCTTCTCGGCGACAGCGCATGCATGACAATTCCGCTGATCGGAAGCGGCATCGCCAGCGGCTTAAAGGCGGCGAGAAACCTCGCCGAAACTCTTGATTCGGCAAGCGGCGATCCGTTTTCAAAAGAAAATCTTTATAGATATCAATACCGCTATATGAAAGAATCGGGCGCTGTTCACGCCATGATCCATATTATAAAGAACGCACTTCTCAAAGTTGAGCCCGAGATCATATCCCGTCTTGCGAATCCCGAGCTGGTCAAGTCGGTGGTTCTCACCGTTTCGGGCGGTGGCAAAGATGAGCTTGTCAAAAATCTTCTGGCTCTGGCTAAAAACGACACCCGCATTTTTATCGGCGTTGTCAAAAAGGTTACCGCCGCCGTCAAAGCCGGAGCAGTCACGCTGGCTATTCCGAAAGAATATGATGAGAAGAAATTCAGCCTTTGGCGCAGGCAATATGAAAAAGCAACAGACGAAAGATAACAAATAGGACCTCCGGATAAACCGGAGGTCCTATGACTGTCGATAAAGGCGCCCAAACGCATATAAGCTAAAAAAGAAAGAAAAATATCTGATTATTTCAAACACAACCGCAAACAGTTTCGACGGCACGGTCAGAAACCGTGCCGTCGAAAGCTTATATGCTTGGCAGTCTCAAAGCTTGTCGAAAAGGATTTTCGCAAGCTGAGACCTCCGGATAAACCGGGGGTCCTGAATTTTTTATAGCGGTTTTATTCGGCGGCGATCTGCGCTGCTTCCTTCTTAGCGAGGAATTCCTTGATCTCCTCTTTGACCTTGAAGTCGATCTTATAGAAGAACATGGGTATGCAGCTAAGAGCGACGCAAATGCCCGGTATGAGCCAGTAGGCCGCCATGACGACCGACTGCATATGAGGCGTGACATCGGCAAAGCTCATTGAGCCCTTATAGCCAGAAAGTCCGACAACAAATATGCCTGTTGCGACTGAAAGAGCGTTTGAAAGCTTGACCGAAAGGCTGAGAATAGCGTACTGCGTGCCTTCGGTGCGTCTGCCGGTTTTCATCTCCTGATAATCGACCGTGTCGCTAAGCATTATCATCGGTGTGTAACCGTGAGTGCCGAACATGAAGCCGATGAATACCTGAGAAATGACGATGGCCCAGATTGAGCGGAATACGCCGGTCGTACCGAAAATGCTGTCGCCGAAAACGAATAACAGGTACGCAAGTATGCTGACGATAGTTCCGTAAAGGCCGAAAATGAGATATGTCTTTTTAGTGCCGAGCTTGTTGTTGATAACGGGAGCTATCAGTATTGATATCATCGACGGGATAGCGCTGCCTATTCCAAGAAGCAGCGGGAGGTTCTCGCCCGTCAGAACGATCTCAAGCGAGCCGATGTGAATTGTGAATTCATCGAAAAGAACGGCCGCTGTCTGAACGCCTATTCCCATTGCTATATTCCTGCCGAAGCCGAGCATATTGACAAGGAATATCAGAAGAAGCATTTTGTTTGACTTCAGCTCGTCGAACATCTGCTTGAATGTCATCTTATTCGGCTGGGATTTGACGACCTCCTTGCTCGACCTGAGCATGACGCCGTAGCAGGCGAAAGCGATAACATCTATGACGAGCGCCGTGATAAGATATTCTTTTTCGCCGATGACCGCCGATTTTGTCAGAACGCAGACAACGGGAACGACAACATTCGCAACGCACAGACCGATGGATTTCATCGTGTTTGAAATGCCGGCTCCCATGCTCTTCTCATTTGAATCGGGGCTGAGCAAAGCCAACATTCCCTGAGACGGAATATCCGCAAAGGTCATGGCTATGTTCCAGAGTATAGTCGTGAGCGTTATGTAGGCGTACATCAGAAAATCGTTATGGAAAGGAATCTTGATGAACATCAGCGTTGTGATGGCCGCAAACGGGAGCGCGCTCATTGCGATAAAGGGCTTCATCTTTCCGGACTTGAAATGGCTCGCGTCAATTATGTTGCCGATGATCGGATCGGCAAGCGAGCTGATTATCTTCGCGACAAGAATAATAACCGCGCATATAGTCAGCTCGGCGCCCATAATGCTCGTGTAAAACTGGGACTGATAGGAATTGATATAGCCTATCAAAGCCTGAATTCCGAAAATTCCTATGCCGTAGAGTATTCCCTTTTTCATTGATAAGATCGGTTGTTTTTTCTCCATTAGTTTTTTCCCCTTTTAATATTTTTCCCTGAAGCAGGGCGTTTTGCTTATTGAACCGCAGTGTCGGGCGTGTAGTTTATCGTGAAGCAATGCGATCTGATCGCTCCGCCGAGCACATCAAGCCTGAACTTATAGCCGGTGTAGACCTGATTGCCGACCTGGATATATGAAACATAGCCGATATCGTTATTGATGCAGGCGTCGTGAGAGATTATCTTCAGCCATGTTGACGGATCGCCGCTCAGCTGAATTCCGGTCTTTGAATAGATAAGAGCCTTCAGCTCGTCGCTCGAGAAAGTGACCGTTGTCATATAGTTTGGAGCCTTGACATCGCCGTAGCTCGGTCTGCCGCCCGAAAGGTAAGCGATCTGCTCACCGCCGAAGGTGCTCGAGAAGGAGGCAGTTTTATAGGCGCTCGTTGCGTGGAACAGCGTCTGGCAGACCTCGCCGTTATATGTGACATATTGCCCGATGACTGCGTCGACCGCCGCATAGGACTTTTCAGACGGCGTCTTGTCAAAGGCATGAGCCGTGACGGAAACATTGTAGTTGCAGTACTTAGCATAGGTATAAAGGGCAACCGCCTGCGCCTTCAGAGCCTCTGTTTCAAAGCTTGAGCCCATCTCGGATTCAACCGCAATAGCCAGATAGTCTCTCGTGCTGTAACTCGTTCCCGCAAAGCTGACAGTCGCCGGATATGTGTCGCCGATAACAAGGTTGGTCCCGTAGTAATACATTGCGAGTATTTCGAGGTAATTCCAGCCTATGCTTGCGTAATAGTTAGCGCCGGTCTGGCTCATTCCGACGCCGTGACCGTAGCCGTAGACAGTGAAAGTGAAGGTGCCGGACTGCGAAGCAATAGGTGAAACGGTGTTATTCGCCGAAACATTGCCCGCCGTCGGCTCGGCCGGATAAGCGTAATTGGGATCGGTTGTGAGATTGCCCGTGTTTGAAACGCTGTTGCCCGCCGTTATCGCCGGAACATCATTCGACGGCTGAAGCGAATTGCCGGCGCTCTGATTTGAGACGCTCAGACTGTTCTGAGAAGAGGACGGGTTATATATATCGCTGCCGGCTCTGACATATTTCCAGACCAGAACGACAGCAGTAATTATAGCAACGACTGCGACCGCAACGACAGCAGAAAGAATAATTATTCTTTTCTTCTTTTCGGTCTCCTCGGCGGCCTCTTCCTCATCTTCCTGAGCGGTGAGTATCTCGGCTTTCTGCGCTATCAGCTCAAACATCAGAGAAAAAGCGTGAGGGATCAGGCTCTCCGCCCCCTGCTGACTGCTCGTTGAGACCTTTTTGGCCTTGGCTGATGTTCCGTCGTGAATGATGATATATGAATAATAGAAAGGCTTTCCGTCTTTTTCACCCTCAAGTATAGGTGATATTGCGGCTCCGAAGTCCGCTCCGGTGTTTCTCAGGGCAAGCCTTGTTTTTCTCGCCAGAGCGACCTGAGGCTCAAGCTCCTCCTCGCCCTCAAGCTCGACCTCGTTGAAGGAAAACGAGTCTGCCAGACCGTCGACCTTCTTTGACATCGCTTTAAGGTATTTGCTGTATTCGCAATCAACGAAAGCGACCGTTTTATCAAGCTGAATGAGGGAATAGGCAGCCTTGCCCGCATTGGAGACAGCCTCCTCAAAACCGGTGAGATCAACAGGTTCTTCCTCGGGCTGATCGTTTTCTTCGACCTCGGCCTCCGGCTCCTCGTCGACCGGAGCTTCGTTGTCATCGTCGAATATCGAGAACAGGACTCTCGTGTTCGGATCGTCTTTTTTCTTTTCGGGCTCCTCTTTGTCCTTTTCACCCAGCTCCTCGCGTATATATCCGAGCAGAGTGTCGAGTCTCGTCATATCGAGCGGAACATAGATGAGCTTGGCGCCGTTGGCAAATTCAACGAAAAAGCCGCTGTAAAGTCCGTCGTCCGTGAGATATATCTCTGCGTCGGACGGAACAAGGCAATGATCCTCCATATCAGGAAGTCTGCCCTCCAGAAGCTCCTCTCTTTCTCTTGATATAGCCTCGGCGATATCGGGGCTCGACTTGCTGTCAAGAGAGAACTTTCCGATGATCTGCTTCTTGATCACATTGTATTCTTCGTTTTCAACGGCAACGACGACCGTGTGCTGCTCATCGACCGCAATCCCGACGGCGTCGAGAAAATCGTCTGCGTCGTCGAACTTCAGCACTCCGTCTTTTTCAAGACCGACGGCTTCAAGCCCGTCTGCGATCTTCTTTATCGCATCGTCTGAGAGGTTTAGAAAGCCCTGCAGCGAAATCAGTTTTAACATTGCGTTTCCTCCGTTTTATTCGGAATGTGTTTTCAGCCTTCGTCTCTTGAGACATTGCCGTAGTAATACCACTTTTCCGCGTCCTTATATGGGTTCTTCTTTTTCTTTTTATCATAGTATGCCTGGGGATAGTGCGGCTTCTCGTTTTTCTTGGCCAGCGAGGTGTCGACCTCTTCGCTTTCCCCGGGTCTTATGAGCCTTGCAACAACGACGAAGCGGCCTTCGTCGAAATCATAGTCGCAGGTGGACAGGGTGAGTATTTTATCAGTCGCGACGATATCGACTCCCGTGTCATAAAGCGACCTTTCCTTTAAGCATCTGATATAATTCATGAACGAAGCGTCGTTCTCGAGCTTAGTGAAATTATACGGAAAAACATAGCCGTTATCCTGTTCGGGGTCGGCGTTGCTGATGAATGCGGCGATGATTTTCCACTTATATGAGCCATAGATAGTGTCGAATTGAATGACCGGCTCTTTTTTAAAGCCGTCTATCGACTTATAAGCGTTCAGCGGAGCGAATATCGAGCCGTCGCTCATATTGTGACCGTAAACGACGGTGTTTCTGTCGAGATTTTTCATGTCGTTATCGGTCGGAACAAACGGGCAGCCGTATTTGGATTTCTGCTTATAGATATTGCGCCTGAGATAATAATTTTCCTCTTTCGACTGAACGACGGGCAGCCCTATATTCAGATTATCTATTGCAACATAGCCGACAAAATCCTGATTTATGGCATAGAATTTAGCGTATTTCAAAGAGATGCCCTGAGGGAATTTCACATTCGGGTAATCCTTTTTAAGCTGCGCCCACTGCTCCTCAACCGTGAGCTTTCTGGTCGTTGTCTCTTCCTTTTCTTCTTTCTTGTTTTCCTTTTTATCGGCCTTTTCGGTTGTCGCTTCTGCGTCTGTGATGATAAGGTTGCTGAAATCGTCTTCAAGCTGTTGGTTTTTTCTGTGATCCAGATATTGCCGGCCGAGAACGGCGAGCGAGATGACTATTGCCGCAACGGATATTGCCAGAATGACCCGTCTGACTATTTCTCCCTTTGTCGGCGGATTTTTCTTTGCTCCTGAGCCTTTTTTTCCGTCGATGGTGATCTCCTCAACATCGAGAACATCATAATACTCCTCGGGAGAGCTGAAATTTTCAAGAACTATATTTTTTTCCTTCGGCAGATCCTTTTGCATCCGCTCGCGGAACTTATATTCTTCATATCTTTTTCTGATTATTTCTTTTTCGTTCGGCTGAGCGGGCTTCGGCGCGGGTTTTCTTCTCTCGGGATATTTGTTCTGCCTTTTCATTTCGTCTTCAAAGGCGTGGCCGCCCTTATATTCGACCTTGGGAACATCTTCTATCTCGACATCTTCGACCTCGTCGGCCGGCTTTCTGTTTATCGGGCTGCGTTCCTCGGCCGAAAAGCCGACATATTCTCTTTTTGCGCCGTTGTCGGGCGCCTGATAGATTATTCTCATTCCCGAATCGGGCTTTGCTTTCTCTTCCGGCTTTTCTTCTTCTTTTTCTTTTTCTTCTTTTTTCAGTCCGTCCCTGTCCTTTTCCGGATATTCGTTCTTATCCTCGTATATTTCCATATTCACCCCTCCGTTCGGTGTGATATTTCTCTATAAATTCATCGGTGGCGAGCGTTCCGTCCGCTTTTTCGGGGTACGCCTGCAAATACTTCTTTATCAGTGAGAGGGCGGCGAGAGCCGAATTTTCTCTGTTTCTTTCCCGGACATCCTCGCCCGAATATCTGTCGTCAAGCTTCTTGATAACGGTGCTCTCCCCGTCGCAAAGAGCTATATAAACGAGTCCGACGGGCTTGTTTGTCTGATCGCTTCCGGGCCCCGCAATTCCTGTTATTCCTATTCCGATGTCGCTCTTTATCTTCTCCCTGATGCCCTTGGCCATCTCGACAGCCACGATATCGCTGACCGCTCCGTATTTATCGAGCATCTGCTTTTCAACACCGAGAAGGTCGGCCTTGACCTCGTTTGAATAGCTGACGATTCCGCCGTCAAATATCTCGGAGGAACCGGGTATATCGGTTATCAGCTTTGACAGCAGTCCCGCCGTGCAGGATTCGGCAGTCGCGACCTTCAGACCTTTTTCTTTCAGCATATTAACGGCCTCAAGAGCCGGCTGTTCATATTCGGGCATCATTCATTCTCTCCTCTGCTTCTTCGGTCAGGATATCGGCTCGAAGCGGGTTTCGGCGACCGCCTTTTCTATCATCGGCTCCCAGTCAACGAGAGCCTGAGCCTGTCTGACCTGTTCGAGCGTGGGCCTTGTTCTCGGGTGCTTCGGTGTGAAAACGGTGCAGCAGTCCTCATAAGGCAAAATTGAAGTTTCAAAGGTGTCTATCTTTCTTGCGACGGCGATGATCTCCTGTTTATCCATTCCGATGCACGGTCTGAACACAGGCAGAGGCGTCGCTTCGTCTGTCACGCCGAGCGCAAGCAGCGTCTGGCTGGCGACCTGACCGAGGCTCTCGCCCGTTATCAGCGCATGACATTCGTCCTTCTCGGCGATTCTCGTCGCTATCTCCATCATAAGGCGGCGCATGATAAGCGTGAAAAGCTCTTCGGGGCATTCATCCTTGATATGCTCCTGTATCTCGGTGAAGGGAACTATTGCGAAATATATTCTTCCGGCGTAGGCGCTGACCTTTTTGACAAGCTCTCTGACCTTCAGTTCCGCTTTTTTGCTTGTGTAGGGCGGCGCAGCGAAATGGATCGCCGTCAGCTGCAGGCCTCTCTTTGCCATCATATAGGCCGCGACCGGGCTGTCGATGCCTCCCGACATCAGAACAGCCGCCTTGCCCGCCGAGCCGACCGGCATACCGCCTATTCCTTTTATCTGATTGCCTCTGACATAGGCTCTTTCTCTTATCTCGACCGTTATTTTCAGATCCGGCTCGTGAACATCCACACTGATATGCGGATATTTTTTCAGAATATATGCCCCGACCTCACGGCTTATCTCCGGCGAGGTCATGCAGAATTTTTTGTCGCTCCTCTTGGCCTCGACCTTGAAGGTCTTTGCGGCGAGGATCTGATCGCGCAGATATTCGTCAGCCGTCGCTTTGATGCTTTCGATATTCTTTTCGGCTATTGCCGCAGTTGAAAACGCAACTATACCGAAGACCTTTTTCAGCCTCTCGACGGCCTGAGCGAAGTCCACATCTTCGCTTTCCGGCTCGATAACGATTGTTGACTGGCTTTTGACAAAGGTGAATTTGCCGAGATCCCTGAAACGGTATTTTATATTTTTAACGAGCTTATCCTCAAAGCTTGACCTGTTGAGTCCCTTGAGGGCAAGCTCCCCCTCTTTTAAAAGTATGATTTCTTTCATGCGTATCCCTTATCTTCTTCTGATGACCTTCTGAGCCGTTTCTATTCCCTTTATGAAAAGCTCCAGCTCCTCCTCGGTCGTGTATCTTGACATTGATATTCTGATTGCGCTGTCGACTCTTTCGGGCGGCAGACCGAGCGCTTCCAGAACATGGCTTTTGCGCCCCTTTGAGCAGGCTGACCCGCTCGAAACGCACACGCCCATATCTGAAAGCAGATTCAGCACCGGCTCCGAGCGAAGCCCGTCAACCGATATATTCACTATATAGGGCAAAGCGTCGTCCGGCGAATTTATGCTGACGCCCTGCATTCCTTTCAATTTTAAAAGAAAATCGTTTCTTAGGCTTGACATCTTTTTTAACTGCCCGTTAATATTTCCGAGCTGTCTGACGGCCTCGCCGAAGCCGACTATTGCGGGCATTGCCTCCGTTCCCGGGCGAAGCTTTTTTTCCTGCTCTCCGCCGAGCGTGACAGGATTTATCTTCACCGTGTCGGCGACAAAAAGCGCGCCCGCTCCTTTCGGTCCGTGTATCTTGTGTGACGAGACGGTCATGAGGTCTATCCCGTCGCTTTTCGGCCTGAGCGTGAGCTTTCCGAAAGCCTGAACGGCGTCAACATGAAGAAGAGCCGGGGAATTTTTCCTTTTGATAATGCTCTTGATTTTATCAAACGGCTGTATCGAGCCGACCTCGTTGTTCACAGCCATAACGCTGACGAGAACAGTGTCTTCGTCAATCTCTTTTTCAAGCTCATCAAGGCTTATTCTTGCGTCCCTGCCGGGCTTGAGAGCGACAACATTGAAGCCGCCGCTTCTGAGCTTTTCGCAGACGCTTGCAACGCTCGGATGCTCTATCGCCGTTGTTATTATCTTGTTTCCCCTTCTTTTCAGCTTATCGGCGGCGCCCTTGATGGCGAGATTGTTGCTCTCCGTTCCGCCGGAGGTGAAAAATATCTCCTTGGGCTGACAGGACAGAGCCGACGCTACCGCTTCCCTCGCGCTTTCAAGCTCCCGATACGCCTCAATTCCGACAAAATGAGACGACGACGGGTTGCCCCAGCACTCTTTCATGCAGGAACACATTTTTTCTATCGCTTCGTCGCACACCTTAGTCGTTGCGCTGTTGTCAAGATAAGCTGTCAAATAATACACCGCCGATCGCCGGGGCTCAGGGCGCAATAAGCCCTAATGCCCGATTTTAGATATAAGCATAAAATATATTATACAACAAAGCCGCAGCGTTTTCAATGAAAAACGGGTATAAACGGTATAATTTTTGAAAAAGTTCACAAAATATACCGAAAATATTCTGCGGCATTATGCGCCGCGCCGGGAGTTGTGTGAGCCGTGAAAACCTCTAATCTGACGAGAAAACAGATCAGGCTGATTTCATTCTGTCTGACTGCGATAGCCGTTCTTCTTGCAACAACGGTTTCGTTTTTCCTTTCCTCCCAGAGCTACAAAAAACAGGTCGAGCTGTCCCGGCAGAGAGCGCTCAGCGAGCTTAGCGAAAGCGTTGACGCCATTGTTATAGTCCTTGAAAAGGGCCGGTATTCAGCCGATGCGGAAAATATGAGCAAAATATCCTCATCTCTGAACGCCGAAGCAAGGTGCGCCAAGGCGGCTTTGAGCGAGATAGAAAGCAGCGAGATCTACACCGCCGACATCTATAAATTCCTGTCTCAGATAGGCGACTACACAAGCAGCGTGACGACTAAGCTTGCCTCGGACTCCGCGCCCTCCGGAACAGACAGCGAAAATCTCGCCTTTCTTTTGTCTTACGCCAAGGAGCTGTCTTCTTCGCTCAGCTCAATACGCTCCTCATATTATGACGGCTCGCTCACCTTTGAAAAAAGCAAGACCAATCTTTCGCTCTATGACAGCAGCGATTCCGTTCTTTTTTCCGACAGCATGGTCAGCGCCGAGCAGGGCTTTCAGGATTACCCATCGCTCATCTATGACGGGCCTTTTTCCGACCACATGGGTTCAAGGGAGCCCAAGTGCGTCAAGGAGCTCCCCGAGGCAACGAGAACCGAAGCCGGTGAGTACGCGGCAAAAATTCTGGGCATTCCGAAAAACAAGCTCCGCGAGGAAAGCGACGAATGCGGCGAGCTCTATCTCTATTGCTTCAGCTCGGACAGCAAAACGGTCGGCATAACAAAAAAGGGCTGCAAGCTCTGCTATATAGTCAACTCCGGCTATGAGGGCGAAAGCACTATCAGTCAGACCAGCGCGGCCGAACGGGGTGAAAAATATCTGAGCGGACTTGGCTATGACAATATGAAAAGCAGCTATTACTCCACATATGACGGCGTATGCACGGTCAATTACGCCTATGTTGAAAACGGCGTTGTCTGCTATCCGGATCTGATAAAGGTCGGCGTTTCGCTCGAAACCGGAGAAATAGTCTCGTTCGACGCGAGAACCTATCTGATGAACCACACTCAGAGAAAGCTCGCAGCCGTTGAAAAAGACAAGCTCGGCGAAGCAAAGAAAAAGCTGAACAAGGAGCTTGAGGTCATCGACAGCAAAACGGCTCTGATCCCGACGCAGAGCGACAGGGAATATCTTTGCTTTGAATTTCACTGCAGAGATAAGCAAAAGCAGGAGGTGCTCGTTTATATCGACTGCGAAACCCTGCAGGAAAGAGATATCTTGCTGCTGCTTTACACAGACGGCGGTGTTCTGACCGAATGAGGCGGAGAAAACAGACAGTTGGCTGACAAAGGAGATCGGCTGAGAGCGGCGCATATCAAAATGCGGCCGCTCTTGCTTTAAATATATCGTCAAAATTATAGATTTTTCACAAAAAATCATTGAAATTGCATATATCATATGTTAAAATTATTGGTGAGCTGTATAACCAGTGAATATTTAACAGACGGTCTGTTTTCGGCCGCACTGTAAGGAGGTAATTTAATAATATGAAGTCATACGGCACCAAGGATATCAGAAATGTGGTCATAGCAGGTCACGGCGGAAAGGGTAAAACTACACTTGCAGAAGCAATGCTTTATGTTGCGGGAGCAACAGATAGATTAGGCAGAGTAACTGATTCAAACACGGTAATGGACTTTGATCCTGAAGAGAAAAAGCGCCATTTCTCCGTTTCAACGGCAATAGCTCCGCTCGAATGGAACGGCGTTAAAATCAATCTCATCGACACTCCGGGCAAATTCGACTTTGCCGGCGGAATGAGCGAGGGAATGAGAGCGGCCGAGACCGTTCTTATCGTCACCTCGGCGGGCAGCGGCTTTGATGTCGGCGCCGAAAAGGCGTTTGCGCTCGCTCACAAATACGGTCTTTCGACTTTCTTCGCAGTCACCAAGTGCGACGCCGACAACCGTGATTTCTACAAGACCTTCGCCGCCCTTCAGGAGGAATTCGGCACCAAGGTCTGCCCCGTTGTCGTTCCCTATATGGTCAACGGAAAGATCGCCGCTTATTGCAACCTTTGCAACGGAAAAGCGTTCAAATATGAAAACAACGAAAAGGTCTATGTTGATTTCCCGTCTGACGGAAAGATCGACGAAATGAAAGAGATCCTTGCCGAAGCGGTCGCAACCGTTGACGAGGAGCTCATGGAAAAATTCTTTGAGGGCGAAACTCTGACGAAAGAGGAAATCATCAAAGGTCTGACCGCCGGCGTTGAGCAGGGCGAAATCTATCCGGTTTACGCCTGCTCGGGCTATAATGCCGAAGCTATCGGTCTCATTCTCGACGCTCTCGTTTATTCCGCTCAGAGCCCCGCTGATTCAAAGGGCGAGAAAGTCATCAGAAACGGAAAAGAAGAGATGCTTCCCTTCGACGCCAACGGACCTCTTGCGGCGGTTTGCTTCAAGACCGTCGCCGACCCGTTTGTCGGCAAGATGTCATACATAAAGGTACTCTCGGGCAAGATCACCGCCGACACTCCCGCTTATAACGAGCGCACGGGCGAAAGCGAAAGAATGGGCAAGATCATCACCCTCAGAGGCGGAAAGGCCGAGGACGCAAAAGAAATCACGGCCGGCGATATCGGCGTTGTCACTAAGCTTGCCGGCGTCAGGACGGGCGACACGATCTGCTCGGCTAACGATGTTATAAAAATGGGCACGGTCAAATTCCCCGCACCCTGCCTTTCAATGGCTGTCGTCGTCAAGAAAAAGGGCGACGAAGAAAAGGTTGCTTCCGGTCTTCTGAGACTCATGGAGGAAGATCCGACGATCACATTCGAGACAAACACCGAAACAAGAGAACAGATACTTTCAGGTCTCGGCGAACAGCATCTTGATGTTATCGTTTCAAAGCTCAAGTCAAAATTCGGCGTTGAAATCGGCCTCAAGACTCCCAAGGTTGCCTATCGCGAGGCTATCAGAAAGACAGTCTCCGTTCAGGGCAGACACAAGAAGCAGTCGGGCGGTCACGGTCAGTTCGGCGATGTCTGGATCAGATTTGAGCCGGCCGACACGGACGATCTTATTTTCGAGACCGAGGTCGTCGGCGGTTCGGTTCCCAAGAACTACTTCCCGGCGGTCGAAAAGGGACTTCGCGAATGTATCCAGAAGGGCGTTATGGCGGGCTATCCCATGGTCGGCCTCAAGGCTGTTCTTTATGACGGCTCATATCACCCGGTCGATTCTTCCGAAATGGCGTTCAAAACCGCGGCTTCACTCGCTTTCAAGGCGGCAATTCCGCAGGCTAACCCCTCTATCCTTGAGCCAATAGGCACTCTCAAGGCTTATATGCCCAACGAAAACCTCGGCGATATCATGGGCGATATCACAAAGAGAAGAGGCGCTGTTCTCGGCATGGGCCCGGCCGACGAGCCGAAGATGCAGGAGCTTATCGCTGAAGTTCCGATGGCCGAAATGGGTGACTTCGCTATCGTTCTTCGTTCGATAACGGCTGGCAGAGGTCACTTCACTCTTGAGTTCGCGCGTTATCAGGACGCCCCCGCTCAGGTTGCTCAGAAGGTCATTGAGGAGGCCAAAGCCGAAGCGGCTGAATAAAAAATTAACGGTCCCGTCGAATTCGGCGGGACTTTTTCGGCAATTTTCCGGAAAGCGCCGCGGCTTCCGTCACAGCGCTGGAACAGGAGGTAAAAATGAAAAGATTGACAGCCTTGATACTTTGCACGCTCATGATGGCTTCTGCTCTCGTTTCTTGCGGTGGAAAAAGCGGTGAAGCGGTATTCAAGCTGAAAAAGCTGCCGGATATCGGAAAATATGAGAGCAGCAGCGTCAAAAAATATTTTCACGGCGGTCCGGTTGCTGAATTTATTCCGTCGGACAGCTACGGCTATATAGTGCCGTTCATATCGGAGATCAGAGAATTTGCCCCCGAGAACGAAAAATCAGGCGCCGAAACACAGAACGAAGCGAGCTATGGCTTCGCCACTCTTGACGGCCGGATCATCGTCGGCGGAATTTACCGCTCTGTCAGAACTCTCACTTCAAAAAGCGGCCAGATCGTCTATATTGCCCAGACCTTCATAAGGACTGCCGAAGATATCGCCGAACTCGACGAGGAAAGCGCAATCGTCGAGACCTTTCTTATAGGGCAGGACGGCTCATGGTCGATAAAGGTTCACAGCCTTCCGGATTATGACCCAAATCCGAAGGACTATATCGAAGTCTTTAACGCCGACGGCTCCCAAACACTTTATGACTTCAACGGCAATGTGATCTTTGACGGTGCTAAGGCGCTGCCGGGCGAAAGGATAGAAAGCATATATTACGCCAAGAACGGAAAGTTTATTCTCGAAGTGACCAATGACAGCGATAAGTCAAGAGTCATCTGCGTCAATTCAGAGGGCGAGCTGCTGACCGAAATAAAGATCAGAGACTATTCCGTACTAAGAATTATTAACGGCGTTTTCATCGTGTTCAGCACCGATGACAGCGAACGCTATAACCTTTGCGATCTCAACGGAAACCTTCTGCTCAAGGACAGCTTCGATTTTCTGTCCTATGATGAGAGCAGCAAAAGCTTTCTCTGCGCCGACAACGATAAAACGACATTTTACAGATACGATGTCAACGGCAAGCTAATCAATAAGATAAAAACCGATTTCAAAGGCTCTCAGATAAGATATGTTCTCAGCGGAAAGGACGGCTCAAGCCTCGTCTTTCTCAACGACGACGGAAAATATGTTCTTTACAGCACTCTGACGGGCAAAAAGCTCAAGCTTGACCAGAAAAACCTCAAAAAAGAAAGCAAGAACGGTGAGCCGTCATTTTTGCCGCTTTACACTCATCTGAACGGCGAGGATGAAGATTTTATCCTGCTGACCAGAAAAGACGGCACCCAAGATATCTATGACGCTTTCGGAACATATATAATGTGCATGACCGATTTCTACGGTCCTCTCGGCAAAACGCCCGACGGCGGCTATTACTACCGAAGCAAAGACAACAAATT
>JAQXMC010000003.1 GCA_029012445.1 Oscillospiraceae bacterium | reverse complement strand
AATAAACCCCTTTAGGGGTACGCCAAAGTGGCAAATACAATAAGGCTTGAACAAAGAGAAAGCCCGCGCCTTGAGACGCGGGTTAGTATCAGGGGCTTTTAGCCCTTGTGCAAACCACCCGTTTGACGGGTGGTTATGATTAATTATAATTTGATTATCTCAGCGATTCAAGCTTTGATTTGATCTCATTGATGTGAGGAGCTTTGAACTTTTTTGTTATTCCGAATGTGTAGCCGTCGCTGACGCCGAGCTCGTTTGAAGGCGTGTTGTCAATTATAACAGCAGCCTTTGTGAATGTCTCTATCTGAGAAGCCATAAGGTCAACATCGAATTTATCCATGCAGTTGTTTTTCTCATCAACCTTGCAAAGATAGCTCGGGCCCGGAACAAGGGAAATTGTCGGAATACCGACATCAAACAGCGGCTGACCTTCACCGAAATGAAGAATGTTGCAGCCCCGGTAGGTGACGGTACGGACATTATCTCTGCCCTCAAGAGCTTCATAATATATCTCGTCAAGCTTTTCGTTGCCTGTGTAGCACATTTCAAAGTCTATCGGGTTTGTCTTGAGATATGCGTTGTGTCCTTCATTGTCAGTGAACTCCTCGCAGCCGAGATGCTCGACAGTCAAACCTGCGACAGCCTTGATGTGATCAAGCTTACCATCCCAAAGCTCGGGATGATCCTTGAGCCATCTTGAGGTGACCTGAATAGCGCCCGGAGCCTTGAGCGCGGGGAGTCTGAAGTGACCGGTCATAAACACAAAGATCATTGATCTTTTCGGTCTGTGCTTTTTGAAATATTTCATCATTGAAAGCAATCCGACAGCGCCGTTTTCTTCAACGCAGTTCACACCGTCAGTGTGGGTGTTGACGATTATTGCCTCTTTGTCATTTTCTTCACCCTTAATAACCGAATAAAATGTCTCAGTCCGGCAGTATTCTTCAATATCAGCGTCAAGAACAACTGTTGCCTCGTCGCCGTTATTTGTCGCTTGGAGCACCTTTTTGCCCTGTGTGGGATTAACCCATATTGCGGGCATATCCTGATAATCGAGAATGAACGGCAGATATTGCCCTTCAACGCAATCGTCTGAAATGCCCTCCCAGATGCAGATAACAGCCTTGGCGCCTGAGAGCTTCGCAATTTTCAGAAACGGGAAATTTGCAAAAGTTGTCAGAACCGGACCGCCGTATCTTCTTGGCAGGTCGATGCCCTCCGGCTTTGAGTTTCTTCTGTCTTCAACCAGGACAGTCGGAACGCTGAGATTGTTGACCTTGACAACACAGATCCTGTCTTTGGCTTTGGGAAGAAAACCGATGTGCTTTTCATGAACCTCGATAAGCTTGCCTCTGACGCCGTCAGGGCCTGTTTTGCCTGAATAAGGGAAAGCTGATGAAATGGGAATTGACTCATCGCCGTTTGCGCCGTGTATAGTCAGCGACGCACTTTTCTTCTCCCAGCGCATAAAAGTTTTATAATCCGAATTGACCTCAAAGCCCATTGAGGTGATCTCGCCTTTGATATAATCAATGAATTTTTTGTGAGCCGCGCAGCCGGTATATCTCGGCCCGAAGGAGTTCATTTTTTCAACGCCTTCAAGCAGTTTCTTGCTGTCCATAAGATCATTTGAGTTATAATTTAACATTTTCATTCCTCCTGTTACAAATAATTTTATTTCTTTCATAGCTGTTTGTCAACAAAAAACACTATATATTTATTAAGAATTTTTATACATCTGTGTACAAAGTCGGTTTGTACGCCGATGAATATTTCAAAAAATGAACGGATGTGAAAATCTGAAATTTTTATTAAATGTGAAAAAGCTCTTGACAGAAGGGCGGTTTTGGGATAGAATATTTTAAGATAATGATAGTGATTATCATTATCATTAGTGAAAGGCTGGAGCAGTTCTATGACTACTTCAAGAAAAAGCAAACAAAGAGATGCTATACTCGAAAATTTGCTTGCAAGACATGACCACCCGACTTCTGAGGAGGTTTATCTTTCGATCAGAGAATCAATGCCGAATATCAGTCTTGCGACCGTTTACCGCAATTTATATATTCTTCTCAACGAAGGAAAAGTAAAGGCGATTCATGGTCCTGACGCAGTTCATTATGACGCCGATATGAAAAATCACAGGCATGTCATATGCACCGGCTGCGGAAAGATATTCGATATTGACATTGATGTCAGCTCGGAGCTCATTGAGCTTGCGAAGCAGAAATTCGACGGCAGCATCAACGACTGTAAGATTATATTTTACGGTCTGTGCAAAAATTGCAAAGAAAAAAATATTAATTCGGAGGAATGAAACATGAAAAAGTATTATTGTCCCGTATGCGGCTATGAAAGCGACGAGCCTATCGAGAAGTGCCCGATCTGCGGCGCTCAGATGAAGGTCAGAGAGTCGGCCGAAAGAACATGGGCAGCTGAGCACGTCGTCGGCGTTGCAAAAGATGTCGATCCCGAAATCGTTCAGGGACTCAGAGAGAACTTCAACGGCGAGTGCTCGGAAGTCGGAATGTATCTTGCAATGGCAAGAGTAGCCCACAGAGAGGGATATCCGGAAATAGGTCTTTACTGGGAAAAGGCAGCCTATGAAGAGGCTGAGCATGCTGCAAAATTTGCGGAGCTTCTCGGCGAAGTAATCACCGACAGCACCAAAAAGAACCTTGAAATGAGAGTTGCAGCTGAAAACGGCGCAACGCTCGGCAAGTTCGAGCTTGCTAAAAAGGCAAAGGAGCAGGGACTTGACGCTATTCATGACACCGTTCACGAAATGGCAAGAGACGAAGCTCGCCACGGAAAGGCATTTGAAGGCCTCCTTAAGAGATATTTCGGCTAAGAAACCTTTGGGGGAGACGCGAATCTCCCCCCGAAGCTTTTTGGAGGTAAAAGCGTGGAAAATTACACGATTTGCAAATGCAAAAAGGTGACATATTTCGATGTTGATGATGCAGTGCATCAATCAAAGACCTTTGAAGATCTTGAAAAGACCTTTGATGAGGTTCAGGCTATAACACACTGCTCAGAAGGCTGCGGCGGCTGTCATGACAAGATCATGGACGCTATTTCGCAGATAATGAGCAAATAACAGAAGGAGGAGAACACCATGGAAAAATATGTATGCCCCTGCGGCTATGTATATGATCCCGAACTCGGCGATCCCGATAACGGAGTCGCTCCCGGCACAGCATGGGAGGATGTTCCGGAGGATTGGGTATGCCCGGTATGCGGTCTTGGCAAAGATTCTTTTGCTGCCGAATAAAAATTTAAAAGCGGTCGCTTCAAAAACGATCGCTTTTATTTTTGCTGTCCGGCGTGACATGTAAATTATGTTTTCTGATGTGTTCTATGAAAAAGAAAATACCGAAACGGCGGCGTGACTTGCGCGGCCGCATTTTTCATCTGAACAGCCCTTCAAACGGACTTTTTTTCGGCGGCTTTATGTGAGGCTTATCAATGTTGTCGACGCAAACAAGAATCGTCTCGTCACCAATAACGCTGATATCTTCCCACGCTATTTTTATGTCATCGTCTCTGCCCATGAGACCGAAACAACGAAGCTTGCCGAATATTACAATTGCAACGACCTTTCCGGTGCAGGTGTCGATCTCAACATCGCAGACATTGCCGAGAACGCATCCGTTTTTGGCGTTAATAACCTTTTTATTTCTGAGATCGGTTATGCAGCAGCGCATACAATCACTCCTTTCCGACTTTTAAAGAAACACGGGAAATTGCTATAAAAGTATATGCAAAATTGTGTAAATATGTTACAATAAGTAATAAAAATTTTATAAGGAGAAAACCATGCTTCATTTTATTCTGGGCAGGACAGCCTGCGGAAAAACCGAATATCTGCACAGAAAACTCGGCGAGATTATCGACTCCGGCTGTCAGAGCGCTGTTCTGATAGTTCCGGAGCAGTTCACATTTGAAACTGATAAAGGTATTCTGAACACAATAGGGGCGGTGCGTTCAAATAAGATCGAGGTTCTGAGCTTCACCCGCCTTGCGGAATATGTGTTCTCTGAATACGGTATCAGGCACAACGATATTATTTCGGAACAGGGGAGACTTCTCTATATGTCTGTTGCCCTGTCGTCGCTTGAAGAAAAAATTGTGTTCTATAAAAAACATATATCTAATCCGGCATTTATTAAAAGTATGCTTTTGGTTGTCGATGAATTAAAGCAGTCCGCAAACAGCCGTGAGGAGCTTGAAAAGGCGGTTGATTCTCTTCAAGAGGGCCAGCTGAAAGAAAAAATGCGTGAGCTTATGCTTATCTGCGGTACTTATGACGCTCTCATTGAAAACAGCTACCTTGACACGGGCGACATTCTCGAAAAACTCTGCTGCGCATTAAATGAAAACCGATGGTTTGAGGGAAAGACCGTCGCACTTGACGGCTTCACAAGCTTCAACGGTCAGATACTCAAAATAATTGAACAGATTATGAAGCAGGCAAGCGATGTTTATGTTACGCTTTGCGCCGACGGGTTGAATTATTCGCAGAATCAGAACGATGTTTTCGCTTTCACCAGAAGAACGGCCGGAAAGCTCAGAAATATTGCTTCAAAGAACGGAATATCCATCGCAAAGCCCGTTATTCTGACTGAAGAAATCACCGGCTTTAAAAGGTACGCTTCAGATGCGCTTTACGCTCTCGACGAAAATTTATATAAAAACGATTTCAGCGTGTTTGACGGCAATTCGGACAGCGTCAGCATATATTGCGCCAACAATATTGAGGACGAATGTGCATATACTTCAAGAACAATACGGCAGCTTATGAGACTCGGTTACAGGTGTCGGGATATTGCAGTCATTTTCCGTGATCCGGAGAAATACGAAAGCAATCTTCGCTACGCCTTCAGAAAATATGAAATACCGATGTTTGAGGACGCGCGCCAGCCGATATCAAATCAGCCGCTGATACTTTATATCCGGAATGCGCTGAAAATATGCTCTGACGGAATAAATACCGAAAGCGTGATGCGTCTTCTGAAAACTGGCCTGACTAAGCTTTCTGTTGACGAAATATCGGAACTTGAAAACTATGTCTATCTTTGGCAGCTTGATTATTCAGACTGGAAAAAAGAATTCACCTTCAGTCCCTTCGGCTTTGACAAATCGCAGCAGAGCGAAATCGACACGGCTTTAAGCCGGCTTAACGGGATAAGGGAAGCAATTGTGTCGCCTCTCGTTGAGTTAAAGGCCGCCATGACGGAAAAAGACGGCTTTGAAATGACGAAAGCCATATATAATTTTCTTATCACCGGTGAAGCGGATAAAGCGCTGAAAAATCTTGCAATTCAGCTTGAGGAGGACGGTGAAACGGCGCTCGCTCTTGAACAGGAACAGATATGGGATATGCTCATGGAAACGCTCAATGAAACGGCGCTCGCTCTTAAAGGCCGCTATCTTAACATTAAAAAATACGCTGAGCTTTTTGATCTCTCTCTTTCGGTTAAAACTCTCGGCAGTATTCCAAACGGTATAGATGAGGTCATTGTCGGTTCAGCCGACAGAATAAGAGCCAGAGGAGTCAAGGTAGTTTTTGTTCTCGGAGCTAATTCCGGAGTTTTCCCGGCCGCAAATTCAAACGGCGGACTTATCAGCGACAGGGACAGGACCGCTCTTCTATCGGCGGGGCTTGAGCTTTTTGATATCAACAAATATAAGAGCGTCGAGGAGCGCTTTATAGCATATGATGCGGTTTGCTGCGCAAGCGAAAGAGTATATCTGACCTATTCGCTTTCGACAAATAAGGGAGAGAAGAAATCGCCGAGCGAGCTTGTGACTATGGTCAGGGCAATATTGCCGAACGCTAAAAATATTTTCTATGACGCCGTACCGTTCGAAGACAGGATCGAGGGCGAAAGGGCGACTTTCGAGCTTCTGGCGTCAAATATAAGAGATAACGGCTACTACGGAAAAAATCTGTTTCATTATTTTAATAATTTTCCCGGGTACGCCGACAAGATTGCGGCTCTCAGGCGAGTATGCGCGGACTCAGATTTTGAGTTTGAGGATAAAGCCGTTTCAACTAAGCTTTTCGGCAGCAATATGTATTTATCAGCTTCAAGGATAGAAACCTATGAAACCTGTCCTTTTCAATATTTTTGCCGATACGGAATGGCGGCGCGTCCGAGAAAAACAGCGAGGCTCGATCCGGCTCAGAGCGGTATTATCGTTCACTATGTTTTGGAACAGCTCATAAAGAAGTATAAAGACATAGGCATAGAAAACACCGACCGCGTACAGAGAAACAAAGATGTGACCGACGCATTAAGAGCTTATGCCGAAGAAAATATGGGCGGACTTGATAACAAAAACAAGAGATTTGTCTATCATTTCAACCGACTTGCAATGACTCTTGACACAATTCTCGAGAGAATAGCGGCGGAATTCAAGACATCAAGCTTCAAGCCGTGTGAATTTGAGCTTGAAATCGGCAGAAATCAGTCCGTTTCGCCCTACACCGTTGAACTACCGGACGGGGGCAAGGTCGAGATATTCGGATATATTGACAGAGTTGACGAAATGGACTGCGGCGACAAAAAGTATATCAGAGTCGTTGATTACAAAACGGGAATTAAGCAACTGCAGCTAAGCGATGTCTTAAACGGTCTGAATATGCAGATGCTGATTTATCTTTTTGCTGTTGAAAAAAACGGGAAAGAGCATTTCGGAGGCAATATTGTTCCGGCAGGTGTGTTATATCTTCCGGCGAGAATGTCGCCGTTCAAGGCTGACCGAAGTCTGGACGACGGCGAACTCAAAGCTGAGATACTTAAAAACGGAAAGATGAACGGCCTTGTGCTTGATGACACGAGAGTTGTCAAAGCGATGGATGAAAGCGAAAAAAATATGTTTATTCCGGCCGGCATAGATGAAAAGACCGGCAAGGCAACCGGCAGCATTATTAGTCTCAAACAGCTTGAAGAACTTAACAAACGAATTGACCGGATAATCACCGACATGGCAACGGAGCTTCACAACGGGAAAATACCGGCAAGCCCTGTCAACGGCAAGGATCACGACGGAGTCTGCGATTACTGCGACTATAAAAGCGTTTGCTGCCATGAGCCTGACGGAAAATACAGATATATAAAATTTGACACTCATGCGAAGTGCCTTGAAAAGCTTTCGGGAGGTGACAATGATGAGTAAAAACTGGACTGAACAGCAAAAGGATGCGATCTCATCGCGAAACGGCAGTATTTTGGTCAGCGCGGCGGCGGGCTCAGGCAAAACGGCGGTTCTTGTCGAACGCGTTATTGAGAGAATAACCGATGAGAACAATAGGTGCCCGGCCGATAATCTGCTGGTCGTCACTTTCACCAAAGCTGCTGCTGAAGAAATGCGGGAGAGGATATACAGCGCTTTCAAAGAAAAAATACGCCTGGATCCGCAAAACGCCTATCTTCGCGAACAGGAAATGCTGCTTCCCGACGCTGAAATATGCACAATGGACAGCTTTTGCAACTCTCTTGTCAAAGAGAACTTCCGGCTTCTGGATATTTCGCCCGACTTCACGATAATTGACGACAGCGAGCTTAGCCTTCTTGAGGCCAAGGCAATCGACGCTGTTATGGAGAGCGAATATCAAAAAGGCGACAAGTCGTTTATTGACCTTGTCGAGCTGCTTTTCAAAAGCCGCGACGACACGGAACTTGCCGAGTGCGTCAAGAAGCTTTACGGATATTCAAGAGCTTATGCCTTTCCTGACGAGTGGCTTGACAGCGTTTTGCAGGGCTTTGATCCGTCGCTTGAGATAAGCGACAGCTGCTGGGGCAGGGCTGTCATCGACTATGCCGTTCAGGCGGTCGGATATTGCCTTGAGCTGAATCGGGAAATGCAGGATATCATTTCTGAAGACGAAACACTTTCCGGTGTATATCATGACGCCTGCGTCAGCGACGAAAAATATCTGAATTATCTTCTTGAGCTTTTAAATTTCGGAGCATGGGACGCAGCAAGACTGTCTCTCGGCAAAAAAAACTTTATTTCAAGAAAAAGACTTCCGAAGGATCTCAAAGATGACCTAACGGTAAAGCTTCTGAACGACAAAAGAGACCTTATCAAGTCGACAATTACAGAAAAAATTCCGCAATACATGTGTGTGAGCAAAGAGGAGAACGCTGATGACACCGAATTTTTCGAGCCGATTGTCAAAAAGCTGACGGAGTGCGTCAAGCTGTTCGGCAAAGAGCTTTCGAGACTGAAAAAAGAAAAGAACGGATATGATTTTTCAGATATATCACATATGGCGCTGAGCTTGCTAGTTAAAAAAGAAAACGGAAAAATCGTCAGAACTCCTCTTGCGGTCGAAATATCAAAACGATATGTCGAAATTCTGATAGACGAATATCAGGACACGAACGAAGAACAGCATATTCTCTTCAACGCCATATCAAACGATGAAACAAATCTGTTCAGAGTCGGCGATGTTAAACAGAGCATATATTCTTTCAGAAACGCAATGCCGGAAATTTTTGTCTATTTGCGAGATTCGCTCGAAAAATATGAAAACGGAAATTATCCCGCAAAAATAACTCTTGATAAAAACTTCAGAAGCCGAAAAGAGGTCACATCATATATAAACTTTGTCTTCTCTCAGATAATGAACAAAAAGACGGGCGGAGTTGAATATGATAACAACGAGGCTCTTGTTGCCGGAGCAAAATATCCTGAAACAAACAGTCCTAAAGCCCGTCTACACATAATAGACATGTCATCAGAGAGCAACCGGGATCTCAGTCCGACTGTCTGTCAAGCAAGGCATGTCGCCTATATGATAAAGAAAATGGTCACTGAAGGCAGACTTATCGGATCGGGAAACGAACAAAGACCGATACGCTACAAGGATATCTGTATTCTGATGCGCAGCGTTAAGTCAGACAGCGCCGTCGCTTTTGCCGATGAATTAAGAAATTGGGGAATACCTTGCTTCACTGAGGTCAAGGGAAACTTCTTTTCTTCAAGCGAGATATCGGTGATGCTGTCTCTTCTGAGAGTTATTGATAATCCGAATCAGGATGTTCCGCTGCTTTCGGTGTTGATGTCGCCGATATTTGCGTTCACACCGGATGAAACAGCTAAATTGAGAATTGACGACAGAAAATCGAGTATTTACGCCTGCTTGCTCAGGGCTGAAAGCGAAAACGAAAAGGTCGCCGGATTTTTGAGATTTTTCCGCAGGATGAGATTTATCTCAAGCACTTGCACGGCGGGCGAGCTTATCAGGCGCATACTCGACGAGACATCTTATCTTGCGATAGTTCAGGCTATGGAGGGCGGAGATCTCAGACGGGCAAACCTTATGCTTCTGACAGATTATGCCGAAGTTTATGAAAGATCGGGCATGATCGGACTTTCGGGCTTTATAAGATTTATTGATAAGCTGTTTATCAACGGCAAAGAGCTTGACGCATCAAATCCGATAAGTGAAAACGCCGATGTTGTCAGAATAATGACAATACATAAATCAAAGGGACTTGAATTTCCGGTTTGCATATTGGCTAATGCGAATAAGCAATTTAATACCGAAGACGAAAAAAAGAGCATGATCATAAATCCGAAATACGGCGTAGGCCTTATCAGGCGCGACAGAAGCACGATGGCGGAATATGAAACGCTGTCACACATGAGCGCAAAGCTTCAGATGAGCCTTGATTCAAAAGCGGAGGAAATGCGGATTCTATATGTCGCGATGACGCGAGCAAAGGAGGAGCTGACAGTCGTCACAAGCGCCAGAAACGCTGAAACGGCGATAAATAATGCGGCAATTGATATTGACCCGAATGCGAAAAAAATACCGGAGTTCTCCGTTCTCACAAAAAATTGCTACGGCGATTGGCTTATCAAGGCGGCGCTTCGCCACCCGGACGCTTTTGAACTTAGAAAAAGAGTCGGGATCGGCGAAGAATATGCGCTGAAAAGCGATTTCAGACTCGAAGTTAAAACTATCGAAAAAGTCAGCAGCTATCATGTCGCCGTGACGGAAATCGCTGATAAAAATAATATTGATCCGCAGCTTCAGAAGCTGATTGACGAGCGTGTGAAATATAAATATAAATATGCTCCGTTAGCGTCAATAGCAACTAAAAGAGCCGCTTCTCAGATCAATGTCGGTCTCATCGACAGAGAAAACTTCGCCACGGCGAAACCCGATTTCATTTCCGGCGGAAAGCTGACCGCTTCTCAAAAAGGAACGGCAACTCACAAATTTATGCAGTTTGCGGATTTTCCGTCAGCCGAGAATGATATAATATCAGAAGCAAAAAGGCTTGTTGATTGCGGAAAACTGACTAGGGAAGAAGCCGAAAATATAAGAACTGATGAAGTTGAAAGATTTTTCCGCTCAGAGCTTTATTCGCGAATTAAGCGTTCACCGAGCGTGATGCGCGAAAAGAAATTCACTGTGAATATCCCGGGCGAAAAAGTTTATCCCGAGCTGAAAGGCGAGCTCAATGAGAATATTATGATTCAGGGTATGATCGACTGCGCATTTGAAGAAAACGGAAAGCTTGTTGTTGTTGATTATAAGACTGACAGGGTGCAGGACGAAAACACACTGAAAAACAAATATTCACAGCAGCTTGAAATGTATAAGTACGCACTTGAACAGATAACGGAGCTAGAAGTCAGCGAAACCTGTCTTTATTCTTTTATGCTTGCAAAAACAATAGATATTTTCTGAAAAAACACTTGCAAATTCAAATTACTTGTGATATAATTTTCAAGCTATATAACAAAGATTATGTAAGCTTATGAAAGAGGTGCAATAACATGAAAGAAGGACTTCATCCCAAGTATACGCAGACGACCGTAAGATGCGCTTGCGGAGCTGAGTATGTCACAGGTTCAACAAAGGAAAATATGCGTGTTGATATTTGCTCAAACTGCCATCCGTTCTTCACTGGCAAGCAAAAGTTCGTTGACGCCGGCGGACGCGTTGACAGATTCAACAAGCGTTTCAACCGCGGCAAATAATTATATTCAACAGAAAGTAAGGCGGTGAAAACCGCCTTGTTTTTGTTTCGGAGAGATAATATGAACGAATACAAAACCGTTGAGTTTTCGGCTGACGACAGCTTTGTTGAAAAACGCTCGCGCTTTATAGGATACGCAAGACCTGTCAAAACAAACGAAGAAGCGGTCGCCTTTATCAACGAAATAAAATCAAATCACTGGGACGCTACGCACAATGTCTATGCCTATGTTTTAAGGGATGGCCAGATCCGCCGTTACAGCGATGACGGAGAGCCGCAGGGAACTGCCGGCATACCTGTTCTCGATGTCCTGATCAAGGAGGGACTGACGGATGTTGCGGTCGTTGTCACGAGATATTTCGGCGGCGTGCTTTTAGGTACGGGCGGACTTGTTCGCGCCTATTCACATTCGGCGAAAATTGCCGTTACCGCAGCGAATATCATAACCATGTCACTTTGCTGTGAAGTCATTGTCAGGACTGATTATAACTTTTACGGAAGGCTGAATTCTCTTATACCCGAATGCGGCGGCGCGGTGGAAAACACACAATTCACTGACAGTGTTGAGGTGTCTTTTATTATCCCTAAGGAAAATGTTGAAGCGTTTTCAAAAAAACTGACGGACGCAGGCAACGGAAAATACCGCTGTGAAATAATTTCCGAAAGATATTCTAAGCTGTAAGTCGAAAATTATATTTTTAAATAAGATATTTGCGCTTATATAACACAGAAATTCAGCGTCAGTAAACTTTCGTTCAAATCTTTTTATATATTTTAAAGGTGAAACGCCGTTTTCTTTGTATAATTATATAAAGGATGTGAGATTATGTCGGAAATCCGAGAACGCTCTCTTTCCGTTGAGGAACAAATCCTTTCGGAGCACGCCTGCCTTTGCAAAAACACAAAAGGCAGACTTCGGGCTGAGGAGGAATGTCCGATCAGGACGGCTTTTCAGCGCGACAGAGACAGAATTATCCACTGCAATTCTTTCAGGCGTCTGAAACACAAAACGCAGGTTTTTCTGACGCCCGAGGGCGATCATTACAGAACAAGGCTCACTCATACTCTTGAGGTGTCGCAGATAGCCCGAACGATTGCCCGCGCGCTCAGACTCAATGAGGATCTGACGGAGGCAATAGCGCTCGGCCACGATCTCGGTCACACGCCGTTCGGCCATGCTGGAGAAAGGGCGTTGAACGCGGTTTATCCGGGCGGCTTCAGACATTATGAGCAAAGTCTTCGCGTGGTCGATAAGCTCGAAAAAAACAGAAAGGGCTTGAATCTGACTTATGAGGTCAGAGACGGAATAGTCTGCCACACAAGGGGAACAGAGGCGTCAACGCTTGAAGGCAGGATCGTTAAGCTCGCAGACAGAATAGCTTATATCAACCACGATATTGATGACGCCGTCAGAGCCGGTGTCATGAGTGAGGACGATATTCCGCTTGATATCCGCAGTGTTCTCGGCTTTTCAAAATCGCAGAGAATAAATACTCTAGTCGTGTCGGCTGTCGAAAACAGCGGCGATGATATCAGACTTGACAAAGAAATAAACGGCGCTTTCGATGAGCTGCATGAACTGATGTTTAAGCTTGTTTACACTAATCCGGTGTGCAAAAGCGAAGAAACAAAAGCTATCGGGTTGATTCAGAAGCTATATGAGCATTTTTCAAAAGCTCCGGGAAAAATGCCGCAGATGTATATTGATATTGCAAATGAAGAGGGCGCCGAAAGAGCGGCCTGCGATTACATAGCCGGAATGACGGACGGATATGCGCTGAATGTTTTCAGTGAATTATTCATTCCGAAGGGCTGGCTTAAATAAAAGGAGGGTGAAAATGGCTGGAAAAAGACTAAGCGACGAGTTTCTCGAACAGCTAAGAGCCAATAACGATATCGTTTCCGTCATTTCGCCCTATGTTGAGCTCCGGCGGAGAGGAAAAAATCTTGTCGGACTTTGTCCGTTTCACAATGAAAAAACGCCCTCATTTACCGTTTATCCCGACAGTCAGTCGTTCTATTGCTTCGGCTGCGGCGCAGGCGGAGAGGTAATATCGTTTGTCAGGCGGATAGAAAATCTTGATTACTACGAAGCCGTCAAAAGTCTCGCCGACAGAAGCGGAATATCAATGCCTGATGACGGCTATGATGATTCGCTTATCGTCAAAAGAAAGCGTATGCTTGAGATGAACAAAGAGGCCGCTAAATTTTTCTATAAAACGCTCATGAGCGACCGGGGCAAAGAAGCTTTGAATTACTATCTTAATCGCGGTTATACTATATCAACGATAAAGCATTTCGGACTCGGCTACGCTCCCGACAGCTGGCACGGACTGCTGAACCACCTGAAAAGCCTCGGATATTCATATGAGGAAATATACGAAGCGGATCTTGCTAAAAAAAGCACTAAAAACGGCAAAATCAATTATTATGATAATTTCAGAAACCGTGTTATGGTGCCTATTATAAATGTCCGCGGTCAGATAATAGCCTTCGGCGGGCGAGTGCTTGACGACAGCAAACCGAAATATGTCAACACCTCGGACACGCTTGTTTATAAGAAAAGTCTCGGCGTTTTTGCGCTGAATTTCGCTAAAAACGAAAACGACGGCTCGCTGTTGTTGGTTGAAGGATATATGGATGTCATCGCGCTGCACCAGGCGGGCTTCACAAATGCCGTTGCGGCTCTCGGAACTGCGTTTACACCTGAAATGGCCAAGCTTCTTTCAAGGTACGCTTCGGAGATACTGCTGTGTTTCGACAACGACGAAGCGGGGAAAAAAGCCACTGCAAGAGCGCTCGAAACCTTTGGCTCGGTCGGCATTAAGGTCAAGGTTATCAGAATGTCGGGTGGCAAGGATCCGGACGAAATAATAAAAAAATACGGTCCCGAAAAGTTCCGCAGCTTTATTACAGGCGCAGCAAACGATATAGAATATAAGATAATCGAACAAAGGAACAGGTTCGATATTGATTCCTCAGACGGAAAACTCGGTTTTCTTAAAGCAGTCACCGGAATACTCGCCGAAACGGACGACATTATAGCAAGAGATGTTTACGCTTCAAAGATAAGCTCAGAGCTGAATGTCAATAAAGACACACTGATGCTTCAGATAAATTCATATGTCAGACAAAGGCGAAGAAACGATAAAAAATCGGAAATAAGAGCTGTTCCTAAAATAACGGCCGCCGTCGGAGACAAGGTCAATCCGCAGAAAACCAAGCATCTTAAAGCCGCAAAGGCTGAGGAAATGCTGATATCTTCTCTTATGAGAAACCCCGATTTTTGGGACAAGCTGAGAGGTGAGATCACGCCGGACGACTTTGTGACGGATTTCAACAGAAGGGTGTTTGTCAAGCTCTCACAGAGACTCGACGCCGGACTTAGCACCGATTTCGGTTCAATGGCGGATCAGGACTTCGGCATCGAAGAAATCAATTCATTAAAAGCAATCGAAATGCTGTCCGATAAACTGAGGCACTCCGTCAAGGAATGTCGCGACTGCATTGAGGTTATAAAAGCGGAGAAGTTAAAATTAACGCAGCTGCCGGTCGATCCGTCAGATATGAGCGATGAAGAGTTCATGAGACTGTTTAAAACGACCAAAGCTGCCGAAAGGAAAAAACATGGATAAAAACGAAAGAAAAACCCTCATTGATTCCCTGATAGAAAAGGGAAGAAAAAACGGCAACAGACTTTCTTCAAGCGATCTGGATCTGACGCTTATGGATAACGGCGTTGATATAGAGGATATGGAGAAAATCAGAGCCATTATAGAAAACAGCGATATCGAAATAGTGGACGATATCGGTGACGGTCTTTTTGACGGACTTTCGATCGATATGGATACTTCAAAAGCCTATCGAACGGATGAAGCGGCCGACGATGATTCAAGAACGACCTCTGTTGACGATCCCGTTAAAGTGTATTTGCGCGACATAGGAAATGTTCCGCTGCTTTCAAGCGAGGAGGAGATTAACCTTGCAATGAGAATAGCGGAAAACGACGAAGAAGCCAAAAAACGCCTGACAGAAGCAAACCTCAGACTGGTCGTCAGCATTGCAAAAAGATATGTCGGCAGGGGAATGCAGCTCCTCGATCTCATTCAGGAGGGAAATCTCGGACTTATCAAGGCTGTCGATAAATTTGATTACACTAAGGGTTTCAAATTCTCCACATATGCAACATGGTGGATAAGACAGGCTATCACAAGAGCCATCGCCGATCAGGGCCGCACTATCCGCATACCTGTTCACATGGTCGAAACAATAAACAAGGTCAAAAAGACAAGCAGTCTTTTGCTTCACAGAAACGGCCGCGAGCCGACAGCTGAAGACATTGCCGAGGAGCTGAAAATGCCGGTCGACAAGGTCAGAGAGATACTCAGAATATCGCAGGAGCCTGTTTCTCTTGAAACACCGATAGGCGAGGAGGAGGACAGCCATCTCGGTGACTTTATACCTGATGACGACGCCCTTTCGCCGGATGACGCAGCTTCAAGCGCTCTTCTCAAGGAGCAGATAAGACAGGTGCTCAAAACCAATCTCACACCGAGAGAAGCTAAAGTCATATCCTTGAGATTCGGCCTTGACACAGGCGTTCCGATGACTCTTGAGGATGTCGGCAAGGAGTTCAATATAACAAGAGAAAGAATAAGACAGATAGAAGCCAAGGCTTTGAGAAAAATACGCCGCCCAGGAGCAATAAAGCATCTTAACGGATTTTAATATGCAGTGTTTTCAAGGAAAGGAATGTTTTATATATGGAAGCTAACGAAAGAAAAAATCTGTTAGACAGTCTTATTGATAAAGCGGGCAAGAATAACAACAAGCTTTCATCAAGTGATGTCGATATGCTCCTTATTGAAAACGAGATTGAAATTGATGAAATGGGGAAAATGTATTCCGCACTTGAAAGTCACGGCATTGAGATAATTGACGACATGGGCGACGCCCTGCTTGATGAGCTCACGATTGATATTGACTCTGCAAAAACCTATGATTCGGAGGAGCTTTCGTCCTCGGACGCAAAAGCAGCCGTTACCGACGATCCCGTTAAGGTGTACCTCAAAGACATCGGAAAGGTCCCGCTTCTGTCGGCGGAGGAAGAAATTGATCTTGCTATCAGAATATCCGAAAACGATCAGGAAGCCAAAAAGCGCCTGACGGAAGCTAATCTCAGACTGGTCGTCAGCATTGCTAAAAGATATGTCGGCAGGGGAATGCAGTTCCTCGATCTGATTCAGGAGGGTAATCTCGGACTCATTAAGGCGGTCGATAAGTTTGATCACACAAAGGGCTTTAAATTTTCAACCTATGCGACATGGTGGATAAGACAGGCTATCACAAGAGCCATAGCCGATCAGGGCCGCACTATCCGCATACCTGTTCACATGGTGGAAACAATAAACAAGGTCAAAAAAACAAGCAGTCTTTTGCTTCACAGAAACGGGCATGAAGCGACGGCCGACGAAATAGCCAAAGAGCTGAATATGCCCATAGACCGCGTCAGAGAAATCCTCAGGATCGCTCAGGAGCCTGTCTCTCTCGAAACGCCGATAGGCGAGGAGGAGGACAGCCATTTAGGCGATTTTATTCCAGACGACGAGGCTCTTTCACCGGACGACGCGGCGGCAAAAGCTCTCAGAAAAGAAAAAATAAACGAAGTTCTCAAAACGCTCACACCGAGAGAGGCCAAGGTAATTGCGCTGAGATTCGGACTTGACAACGGCAAGCCGATGACTCTTGAAGAGGTAGGCAATGAGTTTGGCGTCACAAGAGAAAGAATAAGACAGATCGAAGCAAAAGCGCTCAGAAAGATACGCCACCCGAGCAGAAGCAAATATCTCAAGGATCTGTAAATAAAAAATACGACCACGCAGTCTTATCTGCGCGGCCGTATTTTTTTATTCTACGAAAGGAACTCCGAAATACTCGGCAATTGATCTTGCAATTTCTCTTGCAATGCTTTGTGTGTTTTCTTTTATCCAATCGGCGTCGTCGACATTATCGTGATATGCCGTCTCAATCAGAACTGCCGGAGCATTCGTCTTGGTTACCTCGCCGAGATATGTCGTCGGCAGAATATCGACCTTTGAAGGATCTGGATATATATTTTTAAAATTGTTTGCAAGCAGCTCGGCGAATCTTCGGCCATTTGAGCTGACAGGCGAATAATATATATCCGTCCCTTGCAAAACGCCCGCAAGATTCGGCGGAGATGAATTTGAATGTATTGCTACATGCAGATCCGCACCCGAGGCGTTGCTTGCCTGAATGGAGCTTCTTGCGGTCATTTCGGGCGTGTTCCTGATGAAATCAATTCCGCTTGCTATAAGATAAGGCTCGATCTCATCAGCTATAATGTTCATCCACTCTTCCTCGTTGCCGCCGTTTATGAATTGGTTGAATTCCTGCGTCGACGGGCTTAAATAAACTAACGGCATAGGCGTTACCTGTTATTATTGACCGGACAGCCGTTATTGCATTTGCCGGTTTTACTGCCCATGCAGCTGTCAAATTCCGGATTGAACGCATAGAAATTCTTGTCGTTCAGCTTGTCGGTCGCAATACGCAAGCCTTCGCCGAAGCGCTGATAGTGAACTATTTCACGCTCTCTGAGGAATTTGATAGGTTCTCTGACATCGGGATCATCAACAAGGCGAAGAATATTGTCATATGTTGTTCTTGCCTTTTGTTCTGCCGCCATATTTTCATGAAGGTCTGTCAGTGCGTCGCCTTTTGACTGAAGATATGATGCGGTGAACGGAACTCCGGCCGCAGAACTTGGGTAAATGCCTGTCGTGTGATCGACAAAATAGGCGTCAAAGCCCTGGGCTTTGATTTCATCGGGCGAGAGATTTCTCGTCAGCTGATAGACAATAGCACCGATCATTTCAAGATGACCGAGCTCTTCAGTGCCGACATCCGTCAACAATCCTATCAGTTCGCCCCAAGGCATTGAAAAACGCTGAGAAAGATATCTCAGTGACGCACCTAACTCGCCGTCCGGACCACCGTATTGCGTGATTATGACCTTTGCAGCTCTTGCGTCGGGATTTTTAATTTTAACCGGAAACTGTAATTTCTTTTCATATTGCCACATTATCTATCACCTACACAATTCTGCCATGGCCATGGCTCTTTAGTCCAGTTCATTCCGATGCCGCTTTCCGGCGTCAACGGTCCGTACATTCTCTCATATTCTCTTGTCAGACGGTTGGCTCTGTTTGCGTATTCATTCCAAAGGTCTGTCATTGCGCAGTCGTTCGGGTGAGTGTCAAGATACAGATGAAGGTCCCACATTGCGAAACGCACTGCCGAAAGCTGACAAGGCAAGCTGTTATTATTCATCATCTGAAACACCCCACAAACGGCAAATCAAGTTCAGGGAAGAGCGTCCCCTGGCAAAGCGCTTTCATTTCATCATAAACTTCCGGAGTTTGCTGAAACGGCACAAACGCCATCGCAACCGGAGTCACATCGGGGAAGGGGGAGAGCACACAGCAATCATTGTTCTGAGTTCCGCCCATGAACCGGCCGTAATAGGCCCGGCTCCTTTCCTGCATACATCCGGGATCGCGTCTGTATTGCATATTTTCTCTGTTATTATACAAAATCGTCACCCCTTAATTTAGCCTGGGGCAGTCATTGCCCCGGTCTTTTCTTTACAGACTATGACATTTCTCTTTTGGGCGTTACAATAAAATAACATATTATCCGAAATATTAAAAGCGTTCGCATGGTCACAAATACGAACGCTTTTATAACTAAATTGATATACGGTTTATTAAAGTTCAAGTCTCATAAATATCAGCTCCTGAAATCCGGCTGTCCGTGAATTGAATCCCTTTGGATTTCTGCCGTATTCAACAAAGCCGGCTTTTTTATAAAGCGATATTGCTTTTTCGTTTTCTGCAACCACATTCAGCTCAAGCTGAACATACCCCGCTTTTCTTGCGCATTCTATGCACGCATTCATAAGTTCGCTGCCGATACCGAGTCCCCAGAATTGTTTGTCAACGCTGATTCCGAAGTCGGCCCGATGGCGTACCTTATATTTTGAACCTATAGCCTCGATTCCGGCCATTCCTGCGGTGACTCCGTCAACAACGGCGATTATCTCAATCTCATTTTTGCTTTCGGTCTTTCCTTGCAGGAACGCTCCTTCCTGAACGGCGTCAAAGCTGTTTTCATCGGGATAAGAAAGCAAAAAATCCGTTTGGGCGTGCGTGAGATTAAAAAGGTCGAATACGGCCTGTCCGTCGCTTTCAACAGCATTTCTGAGACAACATTTCTTGCCGTTCTTTAAAATAACTGTCTTGTTATATTTCATGATAAAATAATCTTCTTTCATTTTGATCCTGTGTTTGCCAGAACTGAATAAAAACAATTTCAATATGTTAAAAGCTTGTTTTCGCTTTTATTTTGTCATCTCGTCAAGCTTTGCCTGAAGCTCCTCCCACTGTGCGAAAAGTTTTTCCTGCTCTTTGTGAAGCTCGTCAAGTTCGCTTGTTATTTCCGATATTCTTTCGTAGTCAGAGATATTTTCGGGCGATTCAAGCTCTTTTTCTTTGGCGGCGATGCTGATGTCCGTTTCATTAATTCCGGCTTCGCAGCGCGCCACCGAGCTTTTAAGCTTTCTTATTTCGCTTTCTCTCTGCTTTCTAAGCTTGTAATCGTTAATTTTGGGTGCTTCTTCTGTTTTCTTTCTGACTTCTTCTTTTTCTGTGAAATGCTTAATGTAATAGTCATAATTTCCTTCAAAGGCTTTTATTCCGTTGTCGGTCATTCTGAATATTCTCGTTGCAAGCTTGTTTATAAAATATCTGTCGTGCGAAACGACGAGCATAGTCCCGTCATAGCCGAGAAGCGCATTTTCGAGAGCCTCTCTCGACTTAATATCAAGGTGGTTTGTCGGCTCGTCGAGAAGAAGAAAATTCGATCCGGAAAGCATCAGCTTCAGCAGAGCTACCCTCGCTTTTTCTCCTCCGCTGAGATCAGATATCTTTTTAAAAACATCGTCGCCCTTAAATAGAAACACACCGAGAGCTTTTCTGACGCTGCTTTCGGTCATCTTCAGATAGCTGTCCCAGACCTCGTCAAGAACAGTCTTGCTTTCATCAAGCTGCGAAAGAGTCTGGTCAAAATATCCGACCTTAACATTTGCGCCGAATTTGAATTCCCCGCCGTCTGCGGCGTACTGACCGGTGAGAATTTTAAGCATTGTCGTTTTCCCGCAGCCGTTATCGCCGAGAAGAAAAACACGATCGTTTCGTTTAATCAGAAAATCAACGCCGCTGAAAAGCTTCTTGTTTTCAAAGCTTTTGCTAAGATCTTTGACAGTCACGACCTCGTTGCCGCTGACCTCATCGGCGGTGAATCGGAATTTCAGGCTTTCAAGCTCTTTTTCGGGCTCTTCAAGTCCGTCAAGCAGCCTGTCGATCGACTTTTGCTTGCTGGTTATCGTGACATAGTTTCTTTCCTTGCCGAAATGCTTTTGCTGAGCGATGATACCCTCAATGCGGTGAACCTCTTTCATTGTCTGCTCATATGTACGCTCGACATTCATCTTTCTTTCGGCTTTCAGCTCCATAAAACGGGTGTAGTTGCCTTTAGTCACAGTCAGGCGGTTTCTTTCAAGCTCCATAGTCTTGTCGGTGACCTTGTCAAGAAAATATCTGTCATGGGAAATGACTATAATGCTGCCGTTGAAATTTGTTATCCAGTTTTCGAGCCATTCAACGCTTTTTATATCGAGATGATTTGTCGGCTCGTCAAGCAAAAGCAGATTTGCCCCGCTTAAAAGCAGCTTTGCGAGACTCAACTTTGATTTCTGACCGCCGCTCAGAAGAGAAACGGGCATATTAAAATCGCTCTCCTTAAAGCCGAGGCCGATAAGAGTGGATCTTATTCTGCTTTTATATGTCAGACCGCCTTTTGACTGGAATTCCTCCTGCATTTTCAGCTGTCTGTTAATCAGAGTGTTAATGTCGCCGTCTTTATTTTCAATTGATTTTATCGTGGCATCAATGTTTTTTTCAAGTTTTATCAAATGCGCAAATACAGTTGACAGCTCATCATATACAGTTCTCACGGAATTGCGGCAGGCGTGCTGTTCCATATATCCGACGACCGTGTTCTTTCCTATTGTCAGCTCTCCGCCAGTGGGCTCGTATTCTTTGGTGATAATTTTAAAAAGAGTTGTTTTTCCGGCTCCGTTAACGCCGATAAGTCCGATCTTGTCGTTATCATAAACATCAAATGTGACATTTTGAAAAACGATATCCTGACCGAACTCCATATTCAGATCCCGTGCGCTTAAAACAGACATTGTGTGTACCTCGCAGCAATAAATACTATGCTATTTTACAATAAAACGCTGTTTTTATCAATATATAGCCGCCTATTTTTTCCAAAATGTATTGCATTGTCCCGTTTACGGTAATATAATAGATAAGTGTAATTATAGGAGGTAATATTATGGATAAAATCACCAAAGACACAACAATAGGCGATATACTTGACGCTGACAGAGGCACATCTGTTTTCTTTCTTCAGATGGGTATGCATTGTCTTGGCTGCCCCGCTTCAAGAGGCGAAACCGTTGAAGAAGCCTGCATGGTACACGGCGTTGATGTTGACAAGCTTGTTGAAAAGATCAACGAGTATCTGGCATCGAAATAATTTGTTCGAAAAATAACGGTGCGGGCGGACAAGCCTCAGGCCCGGCGGAAAAATACCGTCGGGCAGGAGAGGATATCCGCCCTTTTTCGGTAGGACGGAGAAATATATGAAAGGCTCAACCTTAGACAAAAGGCTCGCTATGGCCGCAGGTTTTGTGAGGCAGAACTCTAAGCTTTGCGATATAGGAACAGATCACGCATATTTGCCGGTGTATCTGACCGAAAGAGGAATATGCTCCGGCGCTTTGGCTGCGGATCTCAGAAAAGGCCCTCTTGAGAACGCTGAAAAAACCGTGAAGGAACACGGTCTTGAGGACAAAATAATTCTTCGCCTTTCTGACGGGCTTGACAATATTCTGCCCGAAGAGGCAGACGACATAGTGCTTGCCGGCATGGGCGGCGATCTTATATGTGATATCCTCGGCAGAGCTTTGTGGATAAAAGACAAGGATAAGCGAATAATAGCTCAGCCCCAGACACATTCAGAAAAGGTCAGAGCTTTCTTTATAAACAACGGCTTTGAAATAGTCGGTGAGTCGGCGGCCGAGGAGGACGGCAGAATATACATCTGCATCTGCGCCGAATACACTAGCAAGAAAAAAGAATATCCCTTCGGCTATGAATATTACGGCGAGCTGTTAAACTGCAAAAGCGAACAAGCAAAAAAATTTTTGTTTAAGCAAAAAGAAAGATTTTTAAAAAGAGCCTGCGGACTTTCAAAAAGCGGACATAATACAGAAGAAGCGGAGTTTCTGTTCAGGCTCTGCGATAAACTTAATGAGATAATCGGAGAATAACTATGATAAAAGTCAAAAATATACTTGAATATCTGAATACTATGGCGCCGTTTGACAATAAATGCGAATGGGATAACTGCGGCCTTTTGGTCGGTGACTGCGAAGCTGAAACAAACAAGATTGGCTTCACTCTCGATCTCACGCCGGCCGTTCTTGAAAATGCCAAAAAGAATGGCGTCGATTTGATTGTCACTCACCATCCTGTCATTTTTAAAGCGCAAAAGAATTTTCTCAAGGGCAACCTTGCTTTTGAAGCCGCAAAGGCGGGAATAAATGTGATATCAAGCCACACCTGCTATGACTGCGCAAAGTGCGGCGTCAGCGATGTTTTAGCTCAAACTCTCGGACTTGAAGACATAACCGAGGTCGAAACTGAGGAAAAGCCAAGCTGCGTTCGAATAGGGTTATGCGCAAAGTGCACGCCAATGCAGCTCGCCGAAACAGTCGCCGATAAGCTCGGAACGACCGTCAGGCTGGCAAAAGGCAAAAGAAACATCGGAAAAGTCGCAGTTTGCGGCGGATCAGGCGGCGATTTTATTTTGGACGCAGTTAAAGCCGGCGCCGACGCATATGTTACGGGCGATGTCAGCCACCATCATTTTCTTTTGGCCGAGCAGATAGGAATCACCATTATAGGCGCAGGTCACTATGAGACAGAAAATCCGGCCGTCTTTTCACTGATGAATAAGGTATGCGCCGAGTTTTCGGAAATTATCGGCATCTATCTCGGAGAGGAAAATCCTGTGGAATTTATAGGTAAAAAATAATGGCGCTTGACGGAATATATTTGCACAAATTAAAAAACGAAATAGAAAATGCTGTTCTTTTTTCAAGAGTCGATAAGGTCTCACAGCCGTCAAAAGACGAGATAGTTCTGACCTTGAGAGGAAAAAACGGCTCAAAGAAGCTGCTTTTATGCATCAGAGCGAACAGCCCGAGGATACAGCTGACGGCTCACGCAATTGAGAATCCGTCTGTTCCGCCTATGCTTTGTATGCTTTTCAGAAAGCATCTTCTCGGAGCAATGATAAAAAGCATAAGGCAGCATGAACTCGACAGAATACTATTCATTGACTTTGACGCATCTAACGAGATCGGCGACAAGGTCACGCTTACCCTCTGCATCGAGATAATGGGAAAATACAGCAATATAATTCTCGTTGACGGCGCAGGTAGGATCATAGACGCTGTCAAAAGGGTGGATTTTTCAACTTCAACCGTCCGCCAGATTCTCCCGGGGCTTGAATATGCTCTCCCACCCGGTCAGAGCAAATGCAACCTTCTCACTGACGACGCTCACAAGGCAGCAGAGCTTATAGCCACATCCGATGAATTAAAGCTTTCAAAAGCTGTTTTGTCGGCGGTACAGGGAATTTCTCCGATCGTCGCAAGAGAGATAGCTTACAGAAGCTGCGACTGCGACTGCCGGGTAGGCGAGTTGACAAAAGAACAGCTCGATAATATTGAAAATTATATCAATGAGATAAAATCAAACCTTGACGCTGAAACAAAAGCATACATGATATCCGATGAAATGGGAAAGCCTATTGACTATTCATTTCTCAAAATTAGGCAATACGGCTCAAAAGCCGTCGTCAGGGAATATGACAGTTACAGCGCTCTGCTTGATGATTACTACTTTGAAAAGGATAGAATCGAGCGGACAAGACACAAAGGGCAGGAGCTTTTCAGACTTGTTTCAACGCTCACCGAAAGAACGGCGAGAAAGCTGAATGTTCAAAAAGAGGAGCTTGCAAAATGCGCAGACAGAGAAACTCTCAGAATTTATGCCGAGCTTATAAACGCCAATGTTTACAGACTCGAAAAGGGTGCGCCTTACTATGAGCTTGAAAACTATTATGACGGGAACAAAACGGTCAGAATAAGCTGCGATCCGAGCCTCAGCCCGGTTAAAAATGCGCAGAAATATTATAAAGAATACAAAAAAGCCCAGACTGCCGAGAAAATGCTGACTCAGCTGATCGAAAAAGGCGAGGAGGAGCTTGAATATTTCAAGACCGTTGAAGATGAGCTTGTCCGTTCCGACACCGAAAGTGAGCTTAGTTCAATAAGAGAAGAGCTTGCTTCACTCGGGTATGTCAAAAATAAAAGAGGTAACGGCAAAAAGCCGCCCAAGCCGCTCCCGCCGATGGAATTTAAAACGACCGACGGATTCACTGTACTTGTCGGGAGAAACAATATTCAGAACGATCGCCTTTCGATGAAGCAGGCGAATAATCACGATATGTTTTTGCATATCCAGAAGCAACCCGGATCGCATGTCATAATCGTCAGCGACCACAGAGAAATAAGCGACAAAGCGATCGAGGAGGCAGCTGTGATAGCGGCGTATTACAGCAGTGCGCGGCAGTCGTCTCGGGTGCCGATAGATTACACATATGTTAAAAATCTTAAAAAGCCAAACGGCGCAAAGCCCGGCTATGTCATATATCATGTTTATTACACAATTACCGTCAAGCCTGACGGCGAATTTGTCGAAAAATTGAGAAAAAAATAATCGGAGGTGCGAAGATGTCCGGCTTTACTCATTTACATGTACATACAGAATACAGTCTTCTGGACGGCGCCTGCAAGATCGGTGCGCTTCTCGACAGAGCGAAAGAGCTTGGCCAGACATCTCTTGCCATAACCGATCACGGTGTTATGTACGGTGCGATTGAGTTCTATAATGCGGCTAAGGAGCGCGGAATCAAGCCAATAATCGGCTGCGAATGTTATGTTGCTCCGAGAAGCCGAAAGGATAAGGTGCACGCTCTTGACTATGACAGATATCACCTGATACTACTATGCAAAGATAATGTCGGCTATCAGAATCTCATAGCCATGGTCAGCGAATCATGGATAAACGGTTTTTATGTCAAGCCGAGAATCGACCGCGAGCTTCTTGAAAAGCATCATGAGGGGCTTATTGCGCTCTCGGGCTGTCTGTTCGGCGAGCTGCCGAAGCTTCTTCAGAGGGGAGACTATGAGGGCGCAAAAGAGGCCGCTTTGTGGTATAAGGAAATTTTCGGTGAAGACAACTATTATATCGAAATTCAGAATCATCTGCTCAGCGAGCAAAGAGAACTTATACCGCAATTGATAAGACTCAGCAAAGATACGGGCGTGCCTTTGGTCGCAACAAACGATGTTCATTATATTAATAAGGAAGACTCCTATATTCAGCGTGTTCTTATATGTATTCAGACCAACCGAACAATAGACGAGGGGACCGGAATAGACTTTTCAAGCGAGGAGCTTTATCTGAAAAGTGCCGAAGAAATGGCGGAGCTTTTCCCGCAGGCTCCGGAGGCAATTGAGAACACAAACAAGATAGCCGAGAGATGCAATGTTGAATTTGAATTCGGAAAGATAAAGCTTCCGTTTTTCGATATTCCCGGCTGCAAGGATCACTTTGAATATTTTAAAAACGAGTGTTACAAGGGCCTGAAAAATAAACTCGGCGACAATCCGCCGAAGGAATACACCGACAGGCTCGACTATGAGCTCGGCGTTATAAATCAGATGGGCTATGTTGACTATTATCTTATCGTCAACGACTATGTTTCATTTGCCAAGCGGAACAAAATTCCCGTCGGTCCGGGCAGAGGCTCGGGCGCCGGCAGTCTTGCCGCTTATTGCATCGGCATAACTGAGATAGATCCTTTAAAATATGATCTTCTTTTTGAGCGTTTTCTCAATCCAGAGAGAGTCAGCATGCCTGACTTTGATGTTGATTTTTGCTATATTCGCCGTGATGAGGTCATAAATTATGTTATTGACAAATACGGCAGTGATCATGTCGCTCAGATAATTACTTTCGGAACCCTCGCCGCTAAAGCTGCTGTCCGCGATGTTGCCAGAGCCCTCGGAATACCCTATGCGACGGCCGATGTTGTGGCAAAGGCTATTCCTAACGAGCCGAAAATAACGATAGAAAAAGCTCTTGAGACTTCGCCAGACTTAAAACGCATGTATGACGAAAATCCGGAGATAAAAAAGCTGATAGATACGGCGAAAAAGGTCGAGGGAATGCCGAGACACACATCGACTCACGCGGCAGGCGTTGTTATAACCGAAAATCCGGTTGACACCTATGTTCCTCTCGCCGTCAACGACAATATCCCTGTCACTCAATACACTATGACGGCTCTTGAGCAGCTCGGACTTCTGAAAATGGACTTTCTCGGACTTCGGACGCTGACGGTTATCGACTACGCCGAAAAGCTCGTCAGAAAAAAGAAGCCGGATTTCGATATAAAAAAGGTCGATATCAACGATAAAAATGTTTTTGCGATGCTCTCAAGGGGTGAGACTTCCGCAGTGTTTCAATATGAATCCGCAGGGATGAGAAGCGTTCTCATGCGCCTGAAGCCGAAAAGTCTCGAAGATATGATAGCTGTCGTCTCGCTTTACCGCCCGGGTCCCGCCGACTCTATTGACACATATATCGAAAACAGTCACCACCCTGAAAAAATCAAATATAAAACGCCGCTTGTCAAGGATATCTTCGATGTTACCTACGGCTGCATGGTCTATCAGGAGCAGGTTATGCAGGTCTGCCGGAAGCTTGCCGGATATTCCTACGGCAGAGCGGATCTCGTCAGAAGAGCAATGAGCAAGAAAAAGGTCGATGCTATGGAAAACGAGCGCCATAACTTCATCTACGGACTGACGAATGAGGACGGCACGGTTGAATGTGAAGGCTGCATCAAAAGAGGAGTCAGCGAAGAGGTCGCAAACTCAATTTTTGATGAAATGTCCTCCTTCGCTAAATATGCGTTCAATAAGTCCCATGCGGCCGCTTATGCGTATCTGGCATATCAGACAGCATATCTGAAATGCTATTATCCCTGCGAGATCATGGCGGCTACGCTGACAAGCGTTCTTGAGAGAACAGACAAGGTTGCGGAATATATTGAGGAGTGCAACAGGCTCGGAATTAAAATCAAAGCGCCAAATGTCAACACGAGCTACGACGGCTTCACCGTCAAGGACGGCGATATATATTTCGGCCTCAGAGCAATTAAGAATATCGGCAAGGGCTATATTTCAGCTATTGTTGATGAAAGAAATAAAAACGGCGCTTATAAGTCGTTCTATTCATTTTGCAAAAGGACCTACGGCAAGGAGTTTAACAGACGAGCCTGCGAAAGCCTCATCAAAAGCGGCGCTCTTGACGGTCTCGGACTGAACAGACACCAGATGACAGTTCTTCTTCCGGAGATTTTGTCAGAGCTTGAGAGAGATAAACACAGCCGCGGCGTCGGTCAGCTTGGCTTCTTTGACGCAGGAACTCAGTTCGGCGACAGCTATGAACCCGTTGCTCCGAATCTGGAGGAATACGACAAAGCGGAGCTTCTCGCAATGGAAAAGGAAATGACAGGACTATATTTTTCCGGTCATCCTATGAAAAAATATGAGAAGGTCGAAAAGCAGATAAACGCCTGCAAAATTTCCGAAATTCTGAGAAGCGGCGAGGAATTCGGCTCAGAATATAAGGATAACGACAATGTCAGGATACTCGGCCTGATAAGCTCAATAGAAACTAAAACAACAAAGAATAACTCCGTCATGTGCTTTTTAACACTTGAGGGAACGAGCGGCGCAATAGAATGTATCGTGTTTGCAAATGCCTATGAAAAATTTGCCGCCGTAATAAAAAAAGGCGCAGTTATAATTGTCGACGGCAGACTTTCTCTCAGAGAGGATAAAGCGCCGACCGTTATAGCGTCTGTCATAAGCCCGTGCTCCAAGCCCGATCAGGGTAATAATGACGCTGAAAATGACAATAATAAACAAAAACGCAAGGGGCTGTTCCTCAGAGTTTCAGGTGCAAACTATGAATACAGGAAAAAGGTCGAGAATCTTCTCTCAATTTTTGACGGCAGCGAGCCAGTATATGTATATTATAATGACCGAAAAAAATATTCGGTTATGAATAAGGGCGTGTTCCCTGATAAGGTACTCATCGGAGAGCTCAAAAAAATTCTCGGAGACGATAATGTGGTTTTGCAATAAAATTTTTGTATCATTTTGTAAATGCTTGACTTTTTTAATATAAATGTGTAAAATAAAAAACTGTGTTAAACTTCATACAAAGGAGATTTTTTCTGTGAAAACTATTGGTATTTTAACGAGCGGCGGCGACGCCCCGGGCATGAATGCCGCAGTAAGAGCTGTTGTCAGAGCCGGCTGTGAAAAGGGCATGAAGGTCTTTGGCATCAAGCGCGGTTATAACGGCCTTATGGATAACGATATGTACGAAATGAACCTTCGCACTGTTTCCGATATAATACAGAGAGGCGGAACTATTCTCTATTCCGCAAGAAGCCCGAAGTTTAAAACCGACGAGGGCATGGAGCAGGCTATGAAAGTCTGCCGTGAAAGAGGAATAGACGGCCTTGTCGTCATCGGCGGAGACGGTTCTTTCAGGGGAGCAAGAGACCTGTCTCTCAAGGGCGTACCCTGTGTTGCGATTCCCGGAACTATTGATAACGATATCGGCTGCTGCGATTACACTATTGGCTATGACACGGCACTGAACACCGTTATGCAGATGGTTGACAGGATCCGCGACACGACCGAGTCTCACGACAGATGCGCTGTTGTTGAGGTCATGGGCAGAGGCGCCGGCTATATCGCTCTGAATGCGGGCATTGCCTGCGGCGCAACCTCAATTCTCATTCCCGAGATCGAATATGATTTTGAGAGAGATGTTATTGACAGAATGAAGCGCACGCAGAAAACCGGTAAGGTACACTTTGTTATTATCGTTTCTGAAGCTATCGGCGGAGTTCACGAAATGGCAAAGAGGATTCAGGCCGAGACCGGAGTTGAAAGCAGAGCGACCGTTTTAGGTCATGTTCAGCGCGGCGGATCTCCCACGGCTAAAGACAGAATAGTCGCAAGCCAGATGGGTTACAGAGCAGTCGAGCTTCTTGAGCAGGGTATCGGCAACAGAGTCGTTGCAATGCAGAAAGAAAAGATCCTTGACTTTGATATCTATGAGGCACTGAATATGAAGAGCGGAATAGATCTCAATCTCTATAAGATAGCGCAGGAGATCTCAATTTAATTTAAGCTATAACTTAAACCTTGGGCGGATAGAGCATATCTTATCCGCCCGTTAATTAACTTATGTTCGGAAAAATTCGGAGAGTATAAAAATGAAAAAGAAACCGATAAAGATATGTTTCGCCGTTCTGGCAATTGTTTCGGTCGTCATTGCCGCTGTCCTGCTCATCGGAAAGCCGGAGCGTTCAGATAAAGATTTTGAGGCTAAAGCGACCTCCTATGTCGGCTCATGCGGTGAAAATATACGGTGGTCACTCAACACCGTCACCGGAATTCTTTCCTTTGAGGGCAAAGGAAAATTCAAAGCTTATGATTCACCCGATGATATTCCTTGGCGCGCATATGAAAAATACATAAACGAAGCGAAATTTGATAACGGCATAACCGAGATCGCGCCTTTTCTTTTTTACAGATTCAAGCACCTGTCAAGCGTTGATATTCCGAGATCCGTCCAGTCGATAGGTGAAGAAGCTTTTTACGGCTGCACCTCGCTTATATCGGTCAATTTTGAAGAAAACAGCTCTCTTAAAACGATCGGTAACTCCGCTTTTGCCTATTGCCGCTCGCTGAAAGCGTTCAAAATGCCGACGAGGGTTGTCTCAATAGGTAATAATTCATTTCTTTGCTGCTATGACCTTTCGGATATGGTTTTAGGTTATTCTGTCAAAAGCGTCGGCGAGGGGGCTTTTTCAAGCTGCAGCAATTTGAAAAAACTCAGAATCGTTAATTATGACTGCAATATTTTTGACGACGGTGAAACAATATACCGAAATATCATCATTGAGGGTTTCGGCAGCTCGACAGCTAAGGATTACGCGGATAAGTATCTGCGTAAATTTTCCGTTATCAGAGATATGAATAATATCAACGACATGAAGGTCAGGCTGGAATATAACGAAGCTGTTTATGACGGCAAAAAGAAAAAGCCCGAGGTCATTGTCAAGGGCTTAAAGAAAAACAGGGACTATACAGTGAATTACAGCAATAACCTTGAACCCGGAATAGCTTTTGTCACTGTTTCGGCGGCCGGAAGCACTCTCGGAGAAGTAACTCTTGATTTCAGGATAAAGCCTCAAAGGCCGAAAAGCCTCCGCCTAAGAGCAGCTTCGAAGAACAGTCTGACTCTGACCTGGAACGAGGTTCACGGCGCAAGCGGTTATCAGCTGTATCAATATGTCAACAAAAAGTGGAAAAAGGTTGCCGAGACCTCGCTGACAGACACAAAAATCAAAAATCTCAAAAGCGCAAGGGAATACACTTTCAAGGTCAGAGCATTCGTTGAAACCGATTCAGGCAAAATATACGGAAAATTCAGCAGTGCTTGCAGCTGCGCGACACGGCCGGAAAAAGTCAAACTGACAAGTGTTGTCAACAGGGGAGTAGGCAGACTGACATTATCATGGGAGCGCGTTTCCGGCGCTGACGGATATATAGTTTATACTTCATTCAAGCAAAAAAGCGGTTATAAGGAAGCTAAAGTTATTAAAGGTTCGTCTAACACGAAATGCGTGCTGACCGGCCTCAGAAGCAACAAAAAATATTTTGTGACCGTCAAGTCGTTTAAAAATTCCGAAAACGGCAAAACTTTGAGCGCCGACGGAAATGTGAAAAGCAAGTCTCCTATGTAATTATCACAACATATAAAAAAACCACCGGTATCCGGTGGTTTCAGACTGTCGACAAAGGCGCCCGAACGCATATAAGCTAAAAAAACTGAATATAATGTCTGATTATTTCAAGCGCAATCCGCAAACAATTTCGGCTACATGGTTATATATACCATGTAGCCGAAAGCTTATATGCTTGGCATTTTTTCGGTCTCGGAGTACCTTTGTACGCCTGTCGACCGAAGAAAATGCCATCGTTCATCCTTTCTCGGCAGTCTCACAGCTTGTCGAAAATTATTTTTTCGACAAGCTGAAACCACCGGTCAGACCGGTGGTTTTCTTTTACATCATAGCTTCATCATAGTGCGCTCTTTCGCCGCCTATGAATTTAGCTCTTGTTCTTGCGGCTGCAACATGAGCCTTGCCGACTTCTTTGACCGACAGCCTCAGTGGCACGGCAACATCTTTCAGGTGCATTCCGATGAGAGTGTCGCCGATATCAATTCCCGCGTCAGCCTTGATATGCTCAAGAGCAACGGGAAAATCAAAGTTTTCATATGCTGTGGTCGCAAACGAGCCGCCGGCTTTCGGCTTGGGAACAACATTCACTATCTCAAGTCCTTTTTTCTCTGCGACTTCCCGTTCCGTTATTATGCATCGGTTAAGATGCTCACAGCACTGAGCCGCGAGGAAAATGCCCCGCGGTTTGAATACCGGGTACACACCTTCAAAGACTGCCTTAGCTGCCTCAAGACTTGAGCCTTTTCCGATTTTTTCGCCGACTATCTCGCTTGAAGAACAACCGATAACAACAATGTCACCTTTTTTTAGTTTTGCTGCTTCGATCAGTTCAAGAGCGAGCGCTTCGCTTTGCTTTTTAACATCATCAAACATTTATATTACCTCTGTTTCGGCAAAATTTGTTCCTTGAAGTTGAACTTGTCAAGAGCAAGCGAGAGAAGAACATAAAGCACGCTGCTCACTATGCTCTGAACCAGATTTCCGGGAATAGAAGACAAGGCGGCACCGAAAGCGACCTCAACCACAGCGTGCTGCATAAGGCGGTAGAGTATATATTTCGTTACGGCATATCCGCCGACAGTAATAGCAACCGCTATCGGCAAAGCGATATAGTTCCTCTTGCAAAGGATCTTTTCCTTCTTGTTTGTGAAAGCAAGAACTATCAGAACTCTGATAATTGCCGACGGAAGCATATATTGAGGATAACCGCTGACTAAATCAGCGAGAGCAAATCCGACTGCGCCCGACAATGCAGCGTACGGTAACGGCAATATGCTTGCGGCCAGAAAGACGAACATATCCGCGAAATGTACATAACCGCCGATAGGGTTCGGAATATGAACAAAGTAAACGAACACGGTGCAGATAGCGGCGAACAAAGCAGAAATCGCCGACAGATATAATTTAGGTTTATTTTTCATCAGGACACCCCCAATTATTGACTTTCTCCCGGGACTTGTATATAATATTACAAAAGTGTCATCTAATAAATACACAATTTTAACTTTTTTAAAGAGGTCAGTTATGAAAATTTCGCCTTTTTTGAAAGATGAAAATAACGAAGCTCCGCTTTATATTCAGCTGTATATGTATTACCGAAAACTAATAGAGTCAGGTCAGCTCAGCAGTTCAACCAAGCTTATGTCTATCCGCCGATGCTGCGAGGAATTTTCACTGTCGAAAACAACAGTTGAAACAGCCTATCAGCAGCTTGCCGCTGAGGGATATATCCAGCCAAAGGCTCAGAGCGGATATTATGTCTGCAATCTCGATTTTCTCAGCCCTGAAAAGGCAAAAGTTGAGGATCGGATTGAGGACAACAGAAAGAAATATATAAAATATGATTTCACCTCATCTGCTCTTGATGAAAAAAGCTTTGATTTTTCACTCTGGAGCAGATATATCAAGGGCGCGCTTAAACAAAACGAAAAGCTCACCAGCTACGGCGAAGCGCAGGGCGAGTTTGAATTAAGACGGGCTATAAGTCTTTATGTGAGCAAATACAGAAGCGCAGTCTGCACAGAAAAGCAAATAATTATCGGGGCCGGAACTCAGAGTCTAATTCACATTCTTTGCGCAGTTCTGAAAGAAAAGTGCACAGTCGCTTTTATCGGAACATCGTTTGACAAGGGCGAAGCTATTTTCAGAGATCACGGTTTTGATTGCATGAGGTTTGAAGATATTCCCGAAAACACGGATATTCTTAGCGAAAACAATGTTAAGCTAATTTATATTTCACCGTCCCATTTCACTAAATTCGGTGATGTTCTGCCTATCAGCAAGCGCCTGGAGCTTATTTCTTATGCCAGAAAAAGCGGCTGCATCATCATTGAAGACGATTATGACAGCGAGTTTCGCTATTATTCAAAGCCTGTTCCGTCGCTTCAGGGAATTGCCGGCGGAAGCAATGTCATCTATCTCGGAACTTTCTCAAAGCTTCTTCTTCCGTCAATCAGAATTTCGTTCATGATATTGCCGATAGAACTCGTTCCGGCGTATTCCGAGGTTTCGGCTTTGTATAACCAGACCGCCTCAAAGCTTGAACAGCTCGCCGTCTGCCGTTATATAAGAGACGGACATTTAAGCTCGCAGATAAAAAAACAGCGAAAGATTTTTAACTCTAAAGCCGATCTTATAAAGAAAAAGGCAAGCGAGCTGCTTGGTGATAAAGCTAAGGTGACGATACTACCGGCGGGATATCTCGTGATGATAGAGCTTTGCGGCGTGACCGCTGAAAAAGCCGCGCAGAAGGCGGAAAGCCGCTCAATAAAAGTGAAACCCGTCTCGGACGGCGGAAAAGAGAGCCTTATCCTGTCCTGCACGGGTATTAGCTTTGATGATATTGACGAGGCCGTCAGACTTTTATCACAGGTTATTCTGAGCCTTTCGTGATATTCGCCGTGATAGCCTTCAGCTCGTCAAGCGTTTCGATTTTTGCGCTTGACTGCATAATGTCCTCCTGGAGGAAAACAGGCAGTTTATCAAAATATGAGCGCATTTCTTCATTGAAATTTTCTTTATAGATCATAATAAGCCCTCCTTATGACTGAATTATTGTCATAAAAGAGGGCTTATAATCAAATTATTTACCGGTACTGCCGAAGCCGCCGTTGCGCTTTTGAGTCACATTATCATCCTCGGTTATTCCGAAATTCAGAAAAATTCCCTGAGCGACGCCGTCGCCGGCAGCAACTGAAATTATCTTATTTTCATTTGTGGCATTGGTGAATTTTATAAAAATATGGCCTTCGTTATCCGAATAATAATAGTCGCTGTCAATAACGCCGACGGTGTTGTTCAGCTGCATTCTGTATTTAAAGCCGAGTCCGCTTCTCGGATAAAGAGTAAGCACCCAGCCTTCCTGCATTTTAACTCTGATTCCGGTCGGAATATTTATTGTCTCATTCGGTTTCAGCTCAAACGCAACGGGGGAGCGAAAATCATAGCCGGCCGAACCGGCTGTTGCCCTGGTCGGGAGACTTATTCCGCCGTATATCTCTCTGATTTTTTCTTCGTTTTCGTCGCCGAAATTTTTGATATAGCCTTTTTTGAACTCGCCGAAGCTGACAAGCTCAAATTTTGCGATCCTGTTCATATATTTACCTCACTGCTTTTTAAATTAGATTAACATTATGAGCGTTGTTTGTCAAGATAAACGCCAATAAATAAAACCTTAATCGCGGCGTTTAGCGACGATTTATTCGGTTATAATAACCTCGGTGATATTATGACGGATAAATTTTTTGATTATATCAGACTCGCTCTGAAGCTGAACTTTAACAAAGACATCAAAAGCGCCGCTCCGACTGAGCTTTATAACTCAATAGGCAAAGCGTTTAATGCGGTATGCTCGGATTTTCCGCAGAACGAAGATGAAAAGCGCGCCTGTTATTTTTCTGCGGAATTTTTGATCGGCAAGCTGACAAAATCAAATCTTTTCAATCTCGGCCTGCTTGAAAAAACAGAAAAGATGCTGGCTGAGCAGGGGAGAAGCCTGAATGAATTTGAGGACTTTGACGATCTTGCTCTCGGAAACGGCGGCTTGGGAAGGCTCGCCGCATGTTTTCTTGACAGCGCCGCAAGCATTGATATCCCGCTTGACGGCTACGGAATCAGATACAGATACGGCTATTTCAAGCAGACGATAGTTAACGATGAACAAAAGGAAGAAGCCGATGACTGGCTGAAATTCACAGACGCATTCGGTCTCAGAAAAGACGACGACGCCGTAGAAGTAACTTTCAGAAACGAAAAGATCAGGGCGGTACCTTATATATATTATATTCCCGGATATGAAAACAACAGAATGAATAAGCTTTGCTTATTCCAGGCCGAAGCACTAAACGATTTTGAATATGAGATATTCGACAGGGGCGACTGGCAGGACGCTTTCAGCCCCATGGTCTCAGCCATGACAATAAGCGCAAACCTTTATCCAAACGATAATTCGGAGGCGGGAAAGATTCTGCGCCTGAAACAGCAGTACTTTTTCACGAGCGCCGCTTTGCAGCTTATATTAAAGCGTCATATCGACTCGGGAAAAAGCATTCATGCGCTTCCCGACTCCGTTGTAATACAGCTTAACGACACTCACCCCACAATAGCAATACCTGAGCTTATAAGACTTATAATAAACCTCGGAGAAAGCTTTGACACGGCCTTTGAAATCGCCGGAAAAGTCTTTGCATATACAAACCACACCGTGCTCGCGGAAGCTCTCGAAAAATGGGACGAAAAGCTGTTTTTAAAGGTCGTTCCCGATGTTTATGAAATTATAAAGATGATTGACGAAAGGCTCAGATTTGAGCTGAAAATGCTGAATCTGAAGCCTGACGAATATCTGATTATAAAAGATGGCGCCGTTCATATGGCAAATCTAGCCTGTTATGTTGCTTTCAGCGTCAACGGCGTTGCGAAGATACACACGGATATAATAAAATCCGACACGCTCAATCAGTGGTATCAGCTTTATCCGAAAAAATTCAACAATAAAACAAACGGCGTCACTCAAAGGCGTTGGCTTGCGCTTTCCGATCCGGAGCTGACCGCTCTTATATCTAAGCTTATTTCGGAAAGCTGCGTTGATAATTTTAACGATATAAAAAAACTTGAAGCGTACGCCGACGACGAAGCAGTTCTCGACAAGCTGTTTGAAATAAGATATGAGAACAAAAAGAGACTTTGCAATTATATATACAAAACGGAGCATATAAGGCTTGATCCTGATTTTCTGTTTTGCACTCAGGTGAAAAGACTGCATGAATATAAACGGCAGCTTATGAATATTCTTTCCGTTATTCATATTTATTTATCCCTGAAAAGCGGAGAGCTCAAAAAGATAAATCCAACCGTGTTCATTATCGGCGCAAAAGCGGCGCCCGGCTATAAGATAGCGAAAAGAATCATTGAGTTCATAAATGTCGTTGCCCGGAAAATAAACGCCGATGAACAAACAAATTCAATGCTCAGAGTCGTTTTTGTCTCAAATTACAATGTCAGCTGCGCCGAAAAAATAATACCCGCAACCGACATCTCAGAGCAAATATCTCTCGCTGGCAAAGAAGCGTCGGGAACGAGTAATATGAAGTTCATGATGAACGGCGCCGTGACTCTCGGAACTTATGACGGAGCAAATATAGAAATTGTTCAGAAAGCAGGGGAGGAGAACAACTATATTTTCGGTCTGAGAGAAAATGAAGTCAGAGAACAGAGCAAGGTATATGATCCTCTAAGCGAATACGAAAGCAACAAATATGTCAAAAGAGCTGTCGATACTTTAACGAACGCCACCTTTTTGGACGAAAACGAAGAGCCGTTCAACGATATTTTCAATTCTCTGATAGATGAGGACAGATATATGGTATTAAAGGATCTGCCCGACTATATAGAAAAAAAGCTGAAAGCGATATCCGACTATTCAGACAGGCGCTCTTTCTTCAGAAAAGCGCTCATTAATATAGCAAATTCATCGGATTTTTCAAGCGACAGAACAGTCAGAGAATACGCAGATGATATCTGGTTCAAAGGTTAAAGAATATTTAACAGCTCATTCAGTTCATATATCGTGTAGTCCGGAACGATATCGGCGTCGTTCCGGATATTGCTGACATTGAACCAACAGGTGTCAATTCCTGCGTTTTTTCCGCCCTTTATATCTGAGGTCAGCGAATCTCCTACCACGAGGTACTTTGATCTATCACAGTCGCCGAGCTTTTCAAAAACAACATCAAAAAATTCGGGCATCGGCTTTTGATATCCGACGCTTTCGGAAATAAAGCAATATTCAAAATATCCGATAAGGCCGGATTTTTTGAAGCGTTTATCCTGAATATATTTAACGCCGTTAGTTATGATATAAAGTTTATAGCCTTTAGCCTTCAGCGTTGAGCACACCTTGTCGGCGTTTTTCATTTTTACCCCGCCTTCACTTAAGTGAAAGCAATATCTGTTATTAAAGTCTTTGCCGTCGCCGCCGATGCCTTCTTTTTCAAGAAAATCGGTGAATCTGTGATCCATTATATATTTTTTATCTATCTCACGCCTCTCGAATCTCTTCCATAAGTCAAGATTGATTTTTGAATATTCGGCATATAAGTCATCGCCGCAGGGCAGATTTTTTTCTTTAAACAAAGCAAAAAAAGCGTTTCGCTCATCTTGCTTAAAATCAAGCAGCGTATCGTCAGCGTCGAACAAAATATATTTATACATAAAAGCAAACCCCGTTTCGCTAATTCTCTGTTAAATCTTATAATATTATCCCGAAAAAGTCAATCATGCGTTGACGATATGTCAAAACTGTTGATTTATTTGCGTTTTTATGCTAAAATAGCGCTGTAAAAAGGGGTGATAAGATGAACAATACATTTTCAGAAGGCGTTGATCCGGACGGACTCAAGGATATTTCCGACATAAAATGTCTTATTTGTTATCTGATAAAAAGCGTTGATGAACCGCTGACCAAAAAGCTTATAAACGATATTCTTCAGGATGATTATTCGCTTGCAAACTATTTTGAGGTCAATCAGGCGATCAGTGAATTGCTGCGCGGCGGAATAATCAAAACCGAAAACATTGACGGTGAAGAGTATCTGAAAATAAATGAAGAAAACCGCGCGACTTCGTCTTATTTTGAAAGGTCATTGCCGAGAACGGTCCGGGAAAAGGCAATAAACTGCGCGGTCCGTCTGCTGACAAGATCAAGGCGTGAGCGTGAAAACGAGATCGTAGTTGAAAAGCTTGAAAAAGGCTATAATGTAACTTTTACTTTGTACGATGTAAACACACAATTTATGAAGCTGACTATTTATGTTTCGGACAGACTTCAGGTTGAAGCTGTTAAGGAGAACTTTCTTAACGATCCGACAAAGCTTTACTCGAGCATAATTTCTTCTTTGACTGTATAGGAAAATATGGTATATAAGATATAAATTTTAAAGCAGTCTGAAAACAGGCGGCTTTAAAATTTATTTATGCCTTGGGAGGGACTGTCAAAAAATTATAAGCAACTACACAAAAGAAATATTTTGTGTAGTTGAGGGGAGCAAAAATGCTTATTTTTAGCATATTTTTAAATTGTTTCAGATTTAGGCTGATTTTCAGCCAATCAGTTTGTTTTGATCATAGAAACATATTGTCTGAAAATTCTGAGCGGCTGAAAAACTATGCTAAATATATAATTTCAAATTAGTTAGAACAAATTTGAAATTTTCACTTAATTGTCTGTATTTTGAGTCGATCTGCTGATTGCCAGCCGATCTGTTATTTCTGAACATATAATGTATCGTTTCTAATAAACTGAGCGGCCGGAAAATCTGATTTTAATGTTCAGATATTTTTCTGATATCCGGCCATATCAATAATCTGTGTTACATTCAATATTTGTTTAATATTGCGGATAATATCCCGCATCGGCTGTTTCGGGCTGAACTGATTGAACTAATTGGAATCAACTCGTCTCCGATTGCTCACTTAATTTTAATACTGTATTATTATATATTTTCATCTTATTTTCTTTATTCTGTGAAACTGTTTCACAGTTACTACCCGACGGGAGGGATCTGTTTGACTTTTGAAGAATTTGATTTATTGCCGCCCAGCGTTCAGGAATATCTGCGAATATACCTTGATGTCACAAAAGGCAAATCAAAGCTGACTGTTTTGGAATACGCATCGGATCTGCGCACTTTTTTCAGATTTCTCGTTGCTAAACAGGCCGATATCTCCCCCGATGAGCTCAATAAAGACTATGATATGTCATATATTGATATAGATTGGATTAAAAAAATCACCACATATGATATATTTAAGTTTCTTGATTACTGCAGCAGCAAGCTGAAAAACAATAACGCAACCCGCGCAAGAAAGATTTCTTCGCTTAAAGGTTATTTTGCCTACATATCGACAAAAATGAAATACATAGAAGTCAATCCCATGGATCCGGTCGAGGCTCCGAAAGCGAAAAAGAGTCTGCCGAAATACCTGACGCTTGAGCAAAGCATAGCGCTTCTCAACAGCGTTGAGGGTGAAAACAAAGAACGGGATTACTGCATTTTAACGATCTTTCTCAACTGCGGTCTTCGTGTCGCCGAAATGGTTTCGCTGAATATAAGCGACATAAATTTCGATGAAGAAACTATGATCGTAACGGGAAAAGGCAACAAGCAGCGAAAGATTTATCTGAACAAAGCCTGCATGGACGCTATCAACGAATATCTGAAGGTCAGGCCGCGCGACAAGGTCAAGGACAGAGACGCCTTGTTTATAAGCAGACTGAATAAAAGAATGGGCCGACAGGCGGTACAAAACATGGTTTATCACTATCTTGAAAAAATCGGTCTTGATTCCGGCGGATATTCAGTTCACAAGCTGAGGCACACGGCGGCAACACTTATGTATCAGCACGGAAATGTTGATGTTCTTGTTTTGAAAGAAATGCTCGGTCATGAGAACCTGTCCACAACCGAGATATATACGCATTTGCTTGATAAACAGCTTAAAGACGCAGCGAAGCAAAATCCGCTAAGCGGTGAAAACAAGAAAAAGTCCTAAGAAGATACTTTAAAAAACAGCATAACGCACACTGCGTATATCAAAGATGACACGGCAACCGCAGCAGTGATTATAATGTAGCGCAAGACGTAAAGATCTGATCTGATCTTTGCTTCTGCGCTGCTGTTTTTTCTTATAAGATCCAAAATATCGGCTGACATCTGAGCGCTTTCGTTGCAGGCAAGGATTATTGCGAGAAACTGCAGAACGGCAACGGGAAAAACAAAAAGCGCACAATATGCGACGCCTTTGAACAAATACGCCGAATAAATATAACTGCAAACGGCGCCGACGCCTAAGCCTTTGAAAAACGGCAAAATATAAACAAGAGCAAAACCGACAGCCGAAAATCCGAGAAACATCAGGAGCATTATAATAAACATATTATAAACGAAGCTTGAAGCAAAAATCTCAGGTATGCTGCGGTCGGAATTCAGTGAATAAAAAGACAAAAACAGCTTATCGGTTCCGCTGCCGACTGTTGGACTGAGGGCCTGAAGAATCACTCCCGCAGCAATTCCGAGCATTGCCGAAACGCACGATATTATAGGATTTTTCTTATTCAGTTCAACTTTGAATAGCTTATCAATGTCAATTATTTTTGTTGCTTTAACTTTCATTTTATCTCCTCATATTAGCGGCGGTCAATCCTCCTGCCGTACCTAAAAACATCATTGCGACGCAGGTTGCTGCAATTAACGGAGCCGACACCTCTCCGCCTGCGATAAGCGATGAAATTACCGTGACTGCGGTCAGCGGCAGTGCGCCGAGAAAACCGCATATAATCCCTTTTTCTTTGAGCTTTACGCTCATGAAAGCTCCGCTTAAAAAGCTTGAAACAGCGCAGACAGCTAATGCTATAATGAAATAATTTTCGCGGCTTAAATCGGCTTTATAGCAAATAAATGCGGCCGCCGCAAATAATATCAAGAATAAAACAAAACTTTTGGCGGTTGATATAAGATACAATTTAACGCTGCTTGTTTCTCCTGACCTTCCCCGCTTTTTCTTTGGCTGTGATTTCGTTTTCTTGTTCATAAAATAATCCTCCCTTCAAGAAAATTCTATGAAAGGAGGACAGATTTTATGATATTTCATTATTTGCCCGTTCAAGCAGTTCTCCGGCGCCTTTCAGCGTTGCTTCTGTTATGACCGAACCGCCCATTATTCGGGCTATCTCACGCTTTCTTTCATTATAGTCAAGCCTTTTGACGCATGTTTTCGTTCTGCCGTTTTCGGTTGTCTTTTCAATATAAAGATGATTATCGGCAAAGCAGGCGATCTGCGCCAGATGCGTTACGCATATAACCTGACTGAATTTTGAAACTTCCTTTAGCTTGTATCCGATCTTTTCGGCAGCTCTGCCGCTCACACCGGAGTCAATCTCGTCAAATATCAGCGTATCGACCTTATCGAGATCGGCAAGAACGCATTTTATCGCAAGCATTATTCTTGAAAGCTCTCCGCCGGAGGCAATTTTGGCGATGGGCTTAGGCTCCTGGCCTAAGTTTGCGGAAATAAGAAACTCCACATCGTCAAGGCCTGTCGAAGTCGCCGCGCATTGATCGACTCTAACCTTGAAATCAACATTCGGCATATCAAGAAATCTCAATTCTTCGTTAATTTTCTTGCTGAAGTCGACGCCGGCTTTAATTCTGGAGCCTGTCAGATCATTTCCGGCTGATATAAGCTCCTCAAGAACGCTGTCATATTCGGTCGAAAGCTTCTCAAGCTTCTCACTGTTCAAATATATATCCTCATATTCAGATTTGATCTTTACAAGATATGTGAGTATATCGTCTTCTGTTTCTCCGTATTTTTTGGAGAGACGGTGAATGAGATCAAGTCGTTCTTCAATTCTGTTGATATCAATATCGCTGTTGCCGAAAGCGTCAAGCTCCGATGAAATGAACGCCGAACAGTCCTGCAATGCGGCAAGGCAGTCCGCGACCGCAATCTTATATTCATTTGCGCTGTTTATACATTCGCCCAAAGTGTTCAGAGAATTAATCAGAGTGTTTATCTCCTCCAGAGCGCCGCCGCTTTCTTCGCCGTTTCCGTTCAGCGCATTGTCGGCGAAAGCCAAAGCCGATTGTATCTTTTCGAAATTCTGATACTTGTTGCGAAGTTCAATGAGATCTTCTCTTTCGCCGGATTTGATATCGGCGCTCTCGATTTCGTCAATCTGATATTTAAGCGTGTCAAGCCTCAGCTCTTTTTCTGCTTCAACGGCTTTCAATTTTTTCAGCTGCTTGTTGATTGCCTTTAAGCGGTCATATTTTTCACGGTATTTTCTCAAAAGCTCACCGTTGCGGGCGAGCATATCTATGTATTTCAGATGATTTTCACGGTTCATCAAGGTCTGGTTTTCATTTTGCCCATGAATATTTATCAAGCGGTCGCCCACGCTTTTCAGTACGCTCACGGTCACTGCTTCACCGTTTATCCTGCATATGTTGCGGTTATCTCTTATTACCCTTTGAATGAAAATGCAGCCGTCTTTGCAATCTATCCCATACTCTTCGAGAGCGTCAATGACATTTGTCCCGATATTTTCAAACACGGCTGTCACACGGGCTTCGTCGGCCCCGCTTCGAATAAGCTCTCTGGAGGTCCTGCGGCCCAGAGCCGCATTTATTGAGTCAATGACAATAGACTTGCCGGAGCCGGTCTCGCCGGTCATCACATTAAGTCCTCTGTCATATTCAATTACAGCTTCTTCGATGATTGCAACATCGTTGATTTTAAGACTTGTGAGCATAATTTTTACACCTGTTTATTTTATAATACTTCTGATCGTGTCAGCAAGCTCTTTTGCGGCTTCTTCTGTCCTGTTGAGAATAAATATCGTATCGTCGCCCGCTATTGTACCGACAGATTTGTTGAATTCGAGCGCATCAATCGAGGCGCAGGCGGCGTTAGCCATTCCCGAGCGGCAATGAAGAACGGTAATATTCATTGCATAGTCCACACCGACAACGCTGTGTGATATTATAGCGTCATATTGTGTTTTGTCGCTTTTGTCGCTTTTAACGGCGGCGTATTTATACTGGCCGTTGCTGTCCTGAATTTTGATAAGGTTCATTGCTTTGATATCCCGCGACACTGTTGCCTGCGTGACTTCAAAGCCACATTCGGTCAGCTTCTGAGTCAGCTGCTCCTGAGTTGAGATATCATATTCGGATATAAGAGAAAGAATTTTTTCGTGTCTGATGTTTTTTTTCATATTTTTGCTCCGTTTCAAGCTCTTCTCTGAGCTAATTTTTGTGAAAGCACATCAATAAATGTATCTGATTTCAGTCTTATAAACTGCGCCGAGACATCGGCTTTTTTTATAATGATTTTGCTGTGCTCCTTGAGATCTATTGAATTGCAGCCGTCGCAGGAAAGCAAAGGCCTGCCGATTTCCGTGTTCTTAACGCAGACCTCGAGAACAGAAGTCGGCTTGAATATCAACGATCTTGAAAAAAGAGAATGAGTGCATATCGGCGTCAGTGAGATGCTTTCTATTGTCGGATCTATCACCGGTCCACCGGCGGACAGCGCATAGGCTGTTGAGCCTGTCGGAGTTGAGACAATAATGCCGTCGGCGTAATAATCGTTAACGGGCTTTCCGTCGCACTTGACCATAATATCGCACATTCTCATCGCAGTACCTCTTGCGATTACAACATCGTTTATGCAATAGTTTGTGTCGACAAGCTTATCATCTTCATAAAGCTGCGCCATGAGCATCATTCTGATATCTGTCTCATATTCGCCGTTGATCAGATTTTTAAGCAGATGAAGCTCCTGTTCTTCAATTCCGGCCATGAAAGCGAGTCTGCCGGCGTTGATTCCGAGAATCTTTTTTCCGTGCTTTGCGCATTTATATGCGCTGTGGATTATCGTTCCGTCACCGCCTATGGCTATCATTATATCGCAAATGCTGTAAAGCTCCTCATCAGGCAGAAAATCAGCCCCGAGCTGACTGAGCTCATTTTTGAACTCGTCGCTGAAAACAATGTCGGCGCCGAGCTTTTTTAATTCGCTGAACACATTTTGCGTTACATTAAAAGCATTTTCTCTTGTTAAATTAGGCTTTATCGCTATCTTCATTTTTTTCACTCCGTTTGTCAAGTGTGTCGTGCGACGCAGCGACCGTTTCTTCAAATGAGCGATTAAGGAAGCTTTCAGGCGCATCGCTCTTTCTGAGGTGTATAAGATATTCGATATTTCCCTCGGGGCCCTTCACGGGAGAAAAATCAAGGTTTAAAATATCGAAACCGTTTTCAAGTGCAAAGTCGGCTATCGTTTGAATGACTTCGATATGAGTCGAAAGTTCTCTGACAACGCCCTTTTTGCCTATTTTGTCTCTGCCGGCTTCGAACTGCGGCTTTATAAGACAGACGGATTCGCCGCCGTCTCTGAGAAGCTCTCTCATAACCGGTATAATATGCTTGAGCGAAATAAAGGAGACATCAACGCTCGCAAAATCTATTTCATCTGGAACAGTCTCCCTTGTGACATATCTGAAGTTTGTTCTTTCAAGGTTGATTACCCGCTCATCGGTGCGAAGCTTCCAGGCCAGCTGACCGTAGCCGACATCTATGGAATACACCTTTCTGGCTCCGTGCTGGAGCATACAGTCGGTGAAGCCTCCGGTCGAGGCGCCTATATCCATGCATATACAGCCGCTGAGCTTAACTCCGAACACATCGACAGCCTTCTGAAGCTTGAGTCCTCCCCTGCTGACGAACGGCAGCTGCTTTCCTCTGACTTCTATCTTATCTTCGGGCTTGACCGGTGCGCCCGCTTTTAAAGACTTCTGACCGTTAACATAGACCTGCCCCGCCATTATGCAGGCTTTGGCTTTCTCGCGGCTTTCACATAAGCCGTTATCGACCAACGCCACATCAAGCCTTAACTTTTCACTCACTTTATTCAACCTCGTTAATTATTCTTATCATTGATTCTGTGTCAAGACCGTATTTTTCAAGCTGTTCTTCAACCGTTGCCTGTTCAACAAATTCGCCGTCAACAGCGATCAGCTTGAATTTTCCCTTGCAGCCGTTTTCCATCAGACTTAGAGCAAGATTTTCGCCGACTCCGCCGCTTCTGACGCCTTCCTCAAAGAAATATATTTTCTTTTTGCCGGCGATAGCTTCAACAGCCTCTGAGCTGATGGGCTTTATTATATTGAGCTTGACAACAGCGGTATTTTCTGATTTTTTCATAGCCTCAACGGCGTTTTTGCTTATCCTGCCGTAGGTTACAATCACTTTTTCCGCATTCTCAATGTCGCCGTAGATATTATAAAATTCCGATTTCAGCGCAGGCATATCTTCTATGTATGCTTCATTGCCTCTCGGATAGCGTATAACAACAGGACCGTCATTTTCATAGACTGCGTCTTTCAGATCGTTTTCAAGCTCTGAAAAGCTCGACGGCGCATATATTCTGAAATTCGGAACGGCGTTTAAAAAAGAAACATCAAAAATGCCCTGATGGGTAACACCGTCTTCACCGACAAAGCCGGCGCGATCGACTGCGAATATGCAATGCGAGCGCTGAAGTGAAATGTCGTGAATAAGCTGATCGTAAGCTCTCTGGAGAAATGTTGAATAAACAGCAAAAACGGGGATCTTTCCGTTCTTTGCAAGGCCTGAGGTGAATGTGACTGCGTGCTGCTCGGCGATGCCGACATCGAAAAATCTTTCGGGAAACTCATCGGCAAAGCCGTTAAGTCCCGTTCCAAGCGACATTGCAGCCGTCACGGCGCAAATTCTGTCATCATTCTCGGCAATCCGGCAAAGAGCTTCACCGAAAAATGAAGAAAAGCTTTTTTCAGCCGACAGCGGCTCACCGGTTTCAATATCAAATTTCGCAATTCCGTGAAATTCGCTCGGCATCTTTTCGGCAAAATCATAACCCTTGCCCTTGGTGGTGATAACATGAAGAACGACAGGACCGTTAATGATTTTTGCTCCCTCAAGAGCCTGACAAAGCTGTTTTATGTTGTGACCGTCGATAGGTCCCATATATCTGAAGCCGATATCCTCAAAAAATGTGCTTCGGTTATATATCTTATTTTTAAGCGCCGTTTTCAGATTGAAAAGACGGGTTGATATTCGTGTTCCGATAACGGGTATTCTGTTCAGAGCCTTTTCGGTTCTCTGTTTAAGTCTGAAATATCTCGGATCGGTTCTGATAACAGCCAGATAACTCGCAAAAGCTCCGACATTTTCTGATATGGACATTTTGTTGTCGTTAAGAATAACTATCAGTTTGGATTTTGTCTTACCCGCATTGTTAAGAGCTTCATAGGCCATTCCGCCTGTGAAAGAGCCGTCTCCGATGACGGCGACAACATAGTTATCGTCACCGTTCAGCAGCTTGGCCTGCGCAAGACCGAGCGAAGCTGAAATTGAAGTGGTGCTGTGACCGCTGAAAAAAATATCGTGTTCGCTTTCGTCAGGATTTGTGAAGCCCGTCAGTCCGCCCGATGTTCTGACAGTCGAAAATTTTTCATATCTTCCCGTCAGAAGCTTGTGCGTGTACGCCTGATGGCCGACATCAAAAACGATCTGATCTTTCGGCGAGTCAAAGACTTTGTGAATTGCGATAGTCAGCTCAACAACGCCGAGATTTGATGCAAGGTGACCGCCGTTTTGCGAAACGGTTTCGATAAGAACGCTTCTGATTTCTTCGGCGAGCGTATTCAGTTTATCGCCCGAAAGGCTTTTAAGATCCTGCGGCGATCTGATTTTATCAAGATAATTTATTTCCATTTTTTCTCTTTCCGGATCAGTATTTTCTTGTCGTCAGCTCGTTAGCGAGCGTAACTAAAAAACGGTTATTTTCAAAAGACGATATGCTACCGACAGCCTTATCCGTCAGTTCCTTGGCAATTTGTTTTGCTTTCTCAACGCCGAAAAGAGTGACATATGTCGTCTTTCCGCTTTCGGCGTCGCTTCCGATAGGCTTTCCGAGAATATCCTGATTGCCGACAACATCCAGAATATCGTCAACAGCCTGAAAGGCATAGCCCAAATAATTCGCATATTCGGTGAGAGCCTTAGTCTGCTCATCGCTTGCCCCCGCGCATATGCAGCCGAGCTGAGCGGCACATCTTATAAGCGCGCCGGTTTTCAGAGAGTGCATAAGTCTGAGAGTATCATAGGATATCTCTTTCCCCTCGCTCTTAAGATCGATAACCTGGCCGCCCACCATTCCACCGAAACCGGCGTTTGATGAAAGGCAGGCAATAGCCCTGACCTTCTTATCATCGCTTATGTTTGCCTTTGAAAGCGTTTCAAAAGCATAGGTCAGCAGAGCGTCGCCGGCAAGAAGAGCATATTCTTCTCCGAATTTAACATGGCATGAAGGCTTTCCCCGGCGCAGATCGTCGTTATCCATGCACGGAAGATCATCATGAATAAGAGAATATGTGTGGATCATTTCGAGTGCGCAGGCGACATCAACTGCGCTTTCAATATCACCGCCGCATATTCTGCAGCTTTCAAGAACTAAAACAGGTCTTATGCGTTTTCCGCCGTTTTCGACCGAATATCTCATTGCTTCACAGACTACGCCGAACTCTGACGGAGAAAATTTCAGAAGCTCGTCAAGCCTTGAATTGACTTTTTCGAAATAAGAATTTAATGTTTGTTTGTAATCATTCAATTACTTTTTCCTCCTCACCGTCAGATGTGAGCTGAGTTATTTTAAGCTGAGCCTGCTGCAGCTTTTCATTGCAGAACGCAACGAGAGATGAGCCTTCTTCAAATAGCTTGAGAGACTTGTCCAGCGTGACGCTTTCACTCTGCATTTTTTCGGTTATTTCCTCAAGCCTTTTCATTGCCTGTTCAAGAGTCATTTCTTTTTTCACTTTGTCACCTCATTCACGGTGCAAATTGCGGCACCGTCTTTCATCTGAAGTTTAATCTTATCGTTAATATTAAGCAAATTCACATTGTCGATATGCTTTCCGTTTTTGCCGAATACAACGCCGTATCCTCTGGCGATGGTTTTGAGCGGACTCAATGCGTCAAGACGCATTGCCAGTGAGCTTAACATTGTGTTGTTTTTTTCAAATGTACGCTTGAGCGACGACTCAAGCTCATTTTTATAACCGATAAGCTTCTCTTTTTTTATTTTAAGCTCATTTTCCGGCGAATACTCCGACAGAAGCTTTAAAAGTTCTTGAAGCCTGTGATAATATTCGCTTATTTTATCGAGAATGGCCGCCCCGAGCTTCTGCTCAAAGAAAGCCGTTTCACCCAAAAGAGACCTGACATCGGGAGTTGCAAGCTCAGCCGCCGCCGACGGAGTCGGAGCTCTGAGATCGGCGACAAAATCCGATATTGTGTAGTCGGTTTCATGACCGACTGCCGATATAACAGGTATATCGCTTTCAAAAATCGCTCTGGCCACCGCTTCTTCGTTGAACGACCAGAGATCTTCAATCGAACCGCCGCCGCGCCCCAAAATTATCGTATCGGCGCATTTCAGTAAATTGACTTTTATTAAAGCGTTCACTATCTCGCCGGCGCTTTGCTCTCCCTGAACATGTACAGGGACTATTATCAGTTCACAGCAGGGATATCTTCTTGATATGACATTGATGATATCCTGAACCGCCGCGCCCGTCGGAGATGTGATAACGGCAATACGCTCCGGAAGCTTCGGAATCGGTCGTTTGTGCCCGGGAGAAAACAGGCCTTCTTTGCCGAGCTTTTCTTTAAGCTGTTCAAAGGCTAAATTCAGCTCGCCGAGCCCGTCAGGCTGCATATCCGTAACATACAGCTGATAAACGCCGTCTCTTTCATAAACCGAGACGGAGCCTCTCACAAGCACTTTCAGTCCGTCGTACGGCTCAAATCTGATATTTTGGGCATATCGGCTGAACATGACAGCCTTGAGGGCTGAGGAATCATCTTTGAGCGTGAAATAAAAGTGGCCGCTTCTGTAATGATTTGTGAAATTCGATATCTCGCCGACAACATAGACATTTTTCAGATTTTCGTCATAATCAAAAATGGATTTCAGATAAGTATTTATCTGGCTGACACTTAAAACGGCATTCATTTTTTCTCCTTCAGATAAGCAAGTATTGCTGTTCCGGCGGCGTTGTCGGAGGAAAACCGACTTTCCGCAAAATATGCGCCGAACTTCCTTCCGAAACGCTCTCTGATGATACTGTTCGACATAACACCGCCCGAAAAAACCAGCGGCAGAGCGCCGTGTTTTTCAAGTGCGTATTCCGCCATTTTCTCAAGTGCGGCGCTTATGTAGTCAATGCAGTATTTCGCGGTGTCTTCATTTGATTCGCCGCTTTCGAGCATCTGTCTGCACTTATTTTCTATTCCCGAAAGGCTGCAGTTTCCGTTCTTTACGGGGGCATTTATCTTATATTCTTTATCGCTTCTTCGCGCCAGAGCGTCAATTTCCGGACCGCATGGAAAATCAAGTCCCATCATCAGACCGACGCGGTCAACGGCTTGTCCCGCCTTCAGATCGCTTGAAGAAGCCGTTATTTCGCAGGATATTATATTCTCGTCATCGGGTGTGACCAAAAGCGTTTCGGTCGTTCCGCCTGAAACATGGAAAGCTATAAACGGCTTTTCGATAAGCTCAAGCTTATCTGCTGAATACAGCGCCGCTATAATATGTCCCTGCTGATGAGAAAACGGGTGCACTCTGATTTTTTCAGCGCCGCCTATGCACTCGGCAACGCATTTTCCGACAGTGAAGCAAGGCATATAGGAGCCTTCGATATTTCTCGGTCTTGTCGAAACTCCGACTGCGCCGAGCTTTTCGTCGCACTGCGACATCAAAGCGCAGAACACCTGCGGAAGCTGCTGAGTGTGATGAAAGACAGCGTCGCTTTGCCTGAGTCCCCTCTCCCCTTTTTTGACGGGAAGAAGCTTCTTTTCCTGAATAACGAGATTCTTTTCCGGCTGATACAAGGCGGCCGAGGTCGTGTAATTGCTTGTGTCTATTCCAAGAAAGACCATGTTAAACCGACCTTGCTATCGAGCCGAGAACGCCGTTGATATAAGCGGGCTCGTCGTCTGAAGCAAACTTTTTGGCAAGCTCGACCGCTTCGTTAATGGCTGCTCCTGCCGGCACATCGTCATAAAACAGAATTTCGCAAACCGCCATTCTGAGTATCGCCCTGGTTATTTTCGATATTCTCGACGCGCTCCAGCCCTTGAGATTATTCTCAATGATGCTGTCGATCTCTTCAAGTTTTGAATATGTGTCGCCGGCAAGCTTCACTGCATATTTATCCGCTTTAAAAACATTGTTTTCATCGGCAAATTCGACCAGTTCGGATATTTCACTATCCGGCTGAAAGGATTTTTCAAATATGAGTATAAATGCCTGCTCTCTTGCTTCTCGTCTCGTCATAGTTTAACCTTTCCTTTGTGTGACACAAATAAACGACCTGCGCCGCAATTATCAAAATACGCGGCGTGTTGATAAATTTCCGTTTCAAAGAGTCGCACCCGACAGGAAGTCCCGTCAGGCGGACACGATTAATTATAACATTAAATTGAAAATTATACAACTATTTTGCCTGAATAATTGTTATATTTTCCGTCGGTATTTTGCTTTGCGTTGAAACAATATCGGTTATTTGAAGAAGATAAAGCTCATCGATCGCATCAGCGTCAACAACTATCTCCGCCTGATCTCCGTTAAGTATCGCCAGACAGTCGGCTCCCGTTTTTGCCGTTATCAGATTTTCAATATCTGTTTCAAGCTTGACTGCGTTTGTGTATTCCTGCATAAGCTTTTCGGCCTCGTCTGTTTTTCCGCCGTCCTTGAGCAAGGCCTCTATCTTGTCAAGCGCTTCGTCATGCATCTGCGTTCTTTTAAGCTGCGCCTTTGCGAAATATTCTTTTGTTTTTGAAACGCTCTTTGCTTCATCTGAAGTTGTGCTTCCGTCACCGCTGTTTTCACCCGAAGCATTGTTGTCGCTGTTTTCCTTTGTTGTACCGTTGACATAGATGCTGTCGCCCAGATTTGACGATGCGGTGCTTTGCGTGTTGCTTCCCGAGCTTTTTTTAACATCGTTTTTGTTGTAATACCAGTTGATAAGAATTGCGGAAGCTAAAGCTATTGCAAGTGTAGCTGTCAGTATTTGTCTTTTTTTAGTTAGCTTACTCATAGTTTCCTCCTAATTTTTCATTTTTGTTATGCTCACTTTAGTGCTGCTTATACCGAGAGCCGAACAAACCGCTTCGGTTATGTTATTTACCGTAATATACGAGTCACCTCCGTCACAAACTACTGCCACGCCTCTGATTTTCGGCTGAACGATCTTCAATAAAAGCCCACCCTCGTCAGAGCTTGTTTTTATAACAACATATTCACTTTTTCCGTCATTTATGTCTGATGCGTAAATATTCTCTTCGCTTGTGTCAAGCGTAACCATGACCTTGCACCTTCCTGCGCCGTCAATAAGCGATATAATGTTTTCAAGCTTACGCTCCGTTTCTTCGGTGTAGGACGGTGCCGCCGCTTCGGCAGATGTCTTTTTCTCATCTTTTGAGCTTTTTGAGTCAAAGCTTGAAAAAAGTATCGCCGACATTGCTATCAGTCCGACAACGACAAGAACTATCGGCCTCTTGCTTTCCGGTATTTTTTCAAACAGCTTTCTAAGCTTTTCTCTTATATTGTCGATCATGCCGTTTACTCCTTATAGATAAACTCAAGCTTTCCGTCATATGCGGCTTTTATCTGCGCTTCAAGCCTTATCCTCGTGTAGGAATCAAAGCGCGTACCCGATATGTTGACTATAATTTTGTCAGAGGTGAAATCGAGCTTAACGCTTGAGTTTTGATCATATTGCCTGACAATGCCGGAAATTTTTTCTTCGAGCGCAGAGCCGACGCTGTCGCTTATTCTGTTTTTCAGATCGTTCTCATATTCGCTGACTGCCTCGGCGTTATCATCCGGAATGTCCGCCGAAAGTCTGTCGCCGAGCCTTGAAACATCAAGCTTGAAAATGCAGACGAGAATTATCAGCGTGACAACGAAACGGACGGTCTTTTTATTACTGCGTTCCGGCAGCAGACGCATAAAAATTCCGGTCACTATCAGCACAATGCACAGAGAAAACGCCCAATGCTTTATATCGGTCATCAAGTCGCCCCCTTTATCGTCACGGCTAAGCCGGTCGATATCAGCACAAGCACCACTTCAAACAAAACAAGCGCTGTCAGCAACTTTATTCCGCCCGCAAAACCTCTGGCAACCGATGAAGCACTGCCCGCTGAGAAAAAATCGCTTATAAATCCGATAATACTCAGTCCGACATAGCAGACGGTGAGCTTAATGACGACAGGGATATTTATTGTGGCAACGCATATCACTCCGAAAACGGCGACAGTGCTTTTGATGAGATCCACAGAGCCGATTATTGAATTCAAAATTGCGCTTATATTTGAACCGACGACCGGGATAAGGCTCGAAATAACATATTTGCCGGATTTATAAAGCACGCCGTCAAGATCCTTTGCCAAAACATTTTTCACTGAAAGTATGAATGTGAAAGCTGTTGAAATAGCCGTGAAAACGCCGGTCAAAGCCCTGTTGACGCTGCGGATCAGCCTGTCGCTTTTAAACGAGTCATTCATATTTAATGAAATCACAAAAGAAAAATATACTCCGGTCAAAGGAATAAGAATTTCAGAGGATACGGCAGAAATGATCTGAGCCAAAGCAACATTGACCGAATTATAAAGAACGGACGCCGTCACATTGCCGGAAACAGACAGCAAAGCCGTAATTATAGGCGCAAGAGTCAGAAGAAAATCGCCGGTAATCTTAAACGCTCCGGCCATCTGAGTTAACGCTTCACTGACAAACGACGCGGTCATTATCACTGTTATCATTGTGAAAATATCGCCGATGATATCTCTTTCACCGCTTTTTGACGGTTTCAGATCCGATATAATCACCATTGTTATAAGCATAGCAAGCATCTTAAAAAAATAAGGCGCCGCATCTGTCACTGAACTTCTGAACATATTGCCTATCGCTTTTAAAGATTCCTTGAACGATAAATTGAACACAGAATCAAAATCAAGTCCGTTTATCCCGAATGAGCTCAATATTTCTTTCGTTTCTTTGTCAAGCGAAGAATATATCTCGCTTCCGTAATCCTCAGAAAGCGCTTTTCCGTCAAGATCTTCGCCTGCCGCCGGAAAAAACAGAAAAAATGAAATTACAATAACAGCGGCAAAAGTCAATATTCCTTTAAATATCTTCATATCAAATACCGATATAGCTGACAATTATCTTAACGACTGAATTTATCAGCGGCAAAGCAGAAGCAATTACGGCTATTTTGCAGCTAAGCTCAACGCATGAAGCCAAAAATCTGTTGCCGCTGTCAATGCAGGCGTCGCTTGTCACGCCCGAAATTACCGTTATGCCGACAGCTTTAAAAAAGATTTTCAGCGCCGAAGCGCCGAAATCAGACAGCTGTGAAAGCTCGCCGAGAGTGTCTTTTATAAGTCTGAGATCTGCCGCCGATATTGCCGTTACGCATATTCCGCAAAACAATGCTAGATAGATTGCGTATTCTTTTTTTATGTCTCTCAGCGCCGATATAAGAACGCAGGCAACAAGAGAAATAAGCGCCGTTTTAACATAAGTATTCATATCTCAAAAATTTCTCTTATTTCGGAAAAAAGCTCCGTCAGCTTCGGGATAAGCATCAGAACGACTATCACCAACCCGGCCAGTGTGGTTATTACCGCGTATTCGTCTCTGTTTGAGCGGGACAGCAGCTGATTTAATATAGCGACGATTATGCCGACGGCGGCAATTTTAAAGATCAGATCTATTTCCATAGCTTCCTCCGAAATTCATATCATCAGAATGGCTGCCGTTAAAGCTGCGGCAACTCCCGTGACTATATAAAGTCTTTTATTTTCTCTCTCGTTTTTTTCCGCTTTTTCAAGCGCCTTTCTGAAGTAATCGACTGCGTAACCTATCAGCTTGTTCTGAGAGACGACATCGCTTGTTCCGAGCTTTTCGCCGAGGGATAAAAACATCTGCGCTTCAGGCTTTGAAAGCGAAGATCCGCTTTCAAGAAAAGCGTGCCTCCAAGCGTCGGGAAAATCCTCATATTTGATGTGGAAAGCAAACTTTTCGGCAAACAGAAGGCTCTGAGCTTCGCAGTATTGCTCTATAATGCTCGCAACAGTGCTTTCGCAGTAGCTTATCATTCTGCCAAGCTCCTCGAGCAGGTCAATAATCCCTGTCAGCTCGTCCTTTTTCCGGCTGAGTTCATTCGCTTTCCCGAATCCCGCCGCCAAACAGGAAACTGCCGTTAACATGATAAAGATATATTTCATTTAAAAGCTCACCCGCATCATAAACCTGCCTGACCTTGCCAATACTTTCTTTCGAGCCGAGAAGAACGACCTTTTCAAACGCTCCTGTGTCAAGCAGCTGTTCAAGCTGCTTTCTTGAAAGCATATCCTCGTGACTCCCTGCGTGAACGGACAAAACAAACCTGACGCCGCAGTTGACGCCCTGACTTATTGCTTTGATTTCTTCGGGAGTTGAAACCTCATCGCAAACAATAATATCCGGCGACAGAGTTCTGACTGCAATATCTATCGCCTGAGCCATGGGATATGAGTCAAGAACATCGCTCGTCATGCCGACATCGTTTGTTATGATTCCGTCATAAACAGCCGATATTTCCCTACGCTCATCTATAACGCAGACTTTATAAAAGCTGCCCGTTTTGCCTGAAGATATCTGTCTAACAAGATCTCTGAGTATTGTTGTCTTGCCTGAATTCGGCGGTCCGGCTATTATCATTCCTCTTTCGCAACCGCTGAAAAGCTTTGAAATCTCATCGGCGCAGCCTTTTATCTGGCGAGATATTCTCAAATTCAGTGAGCTGATATCCTTGATATTGGTTATTACTCCGTTTTCGCAGACTGCAGTGCCGCAAATACCGGCTCTGTTTCCCTTGCTCATCGGAATATAACCGTTGTTTATGCTCCTTTGAAAAGTATGTATCGAATATGAGCAAATACGGTTAAATGTATCGCGGATCTCTTCGGAACTGACCTTCACGCACTCCGGCGACGGCTTCCCGGAGCAGGTCGCATTTTCACGGATAAACACAGTGCCGTATTTTCCTATAAGTGTCAGCGGCCTTTCCGCCCGCAGTCTTATTTCGTATGTCGTATTTTTTATCTCGGCCGAAAGCTCGCCGAGTATTTTCCGCAGTCTCGGCGAAACCGAAAGAGCCGCACTGTCAAAGTTGTCGTTCATGACATCCTGTCCTTTCCTAAGCTTTGGTAATTCTTATGCGGTTTGTCCTGCCGTTATGACGGAATTAACATCATTTTCATTTTTATGTATTGAAAATGCTCTCTTAATGATGTATCATTGACATGGTATTTTTTGCCGATATAATGATTATCTTTCGGTGGGATTGCCCGATGAATTTGCGGAGGTGCAAAAATGTCTGAAATAAGGAAAAATGAAAAAATAAAACATTTTCTGTTTGACAACAGATTTCTGATTCTGGCATTCGGCTGCTCGGCGGCAATAATGCTCGTTGTGTTTATGGCATTCGGTTTGTTTCCGTTCGGGGACACAACTATATTAAGAATGGATCTTTACCATCAATACGGGCCTCTTTTCGCTGAGCTTTATGACAGAGTAACAAGCGGCGGAAGTCTGATGTATTCATGGAATTCGGGCCTCGGCAGCAGCTTTTTCGGAAATTACTGCAACTACCTTTCAAGTCCTATCGGATTTTTGGTGATGCTAATTGCCGGCCACAAAAACATACCCGAAGCGATAGCTGTCATGGTTTTGCTCAAGGCAGCTCTCAGCGCACTGACATTCTCTCTTTATCTGAAGAAATCACAGCATAAATCAAACTATATAACTGTCGGTTTTGCGGTTCTTTATTCGTTTTGCGGCTGGTTCATCGCATATTACTGGAATGTAATGTGGATCGACGCAATGATACTTCTTCCGCTCGTTGCGCTCGGCATTGAAAGAATCATAGATAACGGCAAGCCGTGGCTTTATCTCGGCGCTCTTGCCCTGACCATGCTCTCAAATTACTATATGTCATACATGATGTGCATCTTCGCCGTTATGTACTTTATCGCTTATTACATTACGAATCACACAGCTTCCGAATATAAGCGCTTTTTCAAAAGCGGCTTTATTTTCGCGGGAGTTTCAGTCTGCGCCGCCGGACTTATAGCTTTTATGCTCCTGCCGACTTTCTGCACACTTCAGCAGACATCGGCGACCTCGGGTAATTTCCCGACTGATTCTTCACTGTATTTCAATATATTTGACTTTCTTTCAAATCATCTTGCGTCAGTCGAACCGACTATAAGAAGCAGCGGCAACGATGTGCTTCCAAATGTTTACTGCGGAATACTGACGGTTATGCTCATTCCTCTTTATCTTATGACTAAGTCGATAAGCAAAAAAGAGAAGCTTGTCAATATCACTTTTCTTTCGGCTTTTATGATCGGCTTCAATCTCAACATTCTGAATTATATCTGGCACGGCTTTCATTTTCCGAACGATCTGCCTTACAGACAGTCGTTTATGTATTCATTTCTTCTTCTTGTTGTCGCTTTCAGGACTTTCATGCGGCTTAAAGAAATTCCAAACAAGGTCATTGCCTTTTCGGGCTTTGCCGCTGCGGCGCTCGTGATATTGGCGGAAAAGCTGAATTCAAAGAATGTCAACACATCGACTGTTATTATCAGCCTTGTGTTTATCGTGATATATGCTCTTGTTATCGTCACTTTAAAGGACAAGAAATATCAGACTCTGACGGTTTCCGTTCTGCTTCTTTGCTGCATTTGCAGTGAATCAATAATAGCAAACACCGGAAATTACAGCATGGATCAGCCCAAGACAAACTATGTCGGTGATTATGACGCTTTTCAGACCGTCAAAAATCAGATTGACAGCGTGAACACCGACAAGTTCTATCGGATGGAGCTTAGCTATCTCAGAACAAGAATGGATCCATGCTGGTATAATTACAACGGTGTTTCGACTTTTTCCTCTATGGCTTATGAAAAGGTTTCCGCTCTTCAGAGAAAGCTCGGTATGTACGGCAACAACATCAACAGCTATACCTACTATCCGCAGACTCCGATATATAACGCAATGTTCTCGCTGAAATATCTCGTCAACAACACGACGACCGATGTTTTTGCGAACTCATCACTTTATAAAGAGATATATAAATACGATAAATATACGGCGTACGAAAACGAGTATGCTCTTCCGATAGCTTATTGCGTCGATACGGCTGTTTCAAACTGGCAGTGGTCAATGACGGACCCGTTTGATGTTCAAAACGATCTTTTTGAAAAAGCGACCGGCGTCAGCGACGCACTCGTTGACCTGTACCCCGTGGAGATAAACAACAGCAATCTTGAAAACTTTATGCAGCCACTTGACAGCGAGGTATTCTCATTCAGAAAAACCTCCTCTGACGGCGTTGACGGTTCTTCTTCTTTTGTTTTTGAGGCGGCGGAAACCGCTCATGTCTATCTCTATGTTACCACCGGCGAGGGCGATGATTCGGGAACGATGACTGTCATGACGGACGGCAGTCAATCCGTAAATCAGGACCTCAGCAAGGGCTATATTCTTGATATCGGTGAAATAAAGAAAGGCAGCAGATTTACGGCAATCGTACCTATAACGAGCAGCAACGGAATGCTGACATTCCACGCCTGCTATCTAAATAAGGCGGCTTTTGCCGAGGGCTACGAAAAGCTGAAAGCAACATCAATAAGCTATGACAGCTTCACTGACACCTCAATCGAGGGCAGCTTCACCGCAAAAGGAACTCAGATTCTCATGACAAGCATACCTTATGACAGCGGCTGGTCAGTTTATATCGACGGCAAAAAGGTCGCCAAAAACGATATTGTAACCATAGGCGATTCAATGCTTGGCGTTAATGTCACAGACGGCCGCCACACAATAAAAATGCTCTACACTCCGACAGGATTTAAGCTCGGCGTTGCTATATCAATATTCACACTGATAATCTTACTTGCGGCAATTGCGGTTTGTGTTATTCTCAGAAAGAAAGGCCGGAAAATGAAAGGCTTTGACGAAATAGATCAGAGCTTCGATTCAGAGCCGTTTATCTCTTCACAGGCTGAAGCCGTCGAAATCCGTTTGAAACAACCGGATCGGCAAATGAAACAACTGCCGAAAAAAGAGATAATCGAACCTATAGATATATTTGTCGAAGATGAGGAAATTTCGCCCGATGCTGTAACAAGTCAGGCCGAGCGAGACGAAGAAACTTTTGAGGATTTCTTCTCAAAGGACAGAAACAAAGATGAATTATAAAACCTGAAAGTCGAACGCTTTCGGACGGATATGTGAAAAGCCCTCAGTCAAAAAGACTGAGGGCTTATATGATTTTCAAATTATGCCTGTTCGCTGATGTCTGCAGCGGGCTCTGGGTTTTTGTTTTCCACCGCCGAGTTTATCGACTTGCCATAAACCACAAAGCGGTTGAAAAGAAATTCGGTAATTAGATTTATTATCATAGTCATTGCTAAAACTATATATTCGTTCCAGTGGGCTTTTCCGGTCAGGGCGTTGCCCCACCAGATCGAAAGCGGTGTGAACACAGCGTAATATCCAAGCACCTTGAGCATAGCAATAGGTATATTGTTTGCCGATTTGAAGGTGAATTTTCTGTTGACGGTGAAGTTGAACAGAACCGAAAAGAGCAAAGCTATGAAATAGAACAGACCGTAGTCGTTGTTGATAAGCTTGTCCGGCAGGAAGTTAAATGTTCCGAAATGCTTGTTCACCTCGTTCAGAGCCGTAAAAGTCACAGCCTGGATAATTCCTGCACCGGCAGAACAGAAAACAAATTTGAGCGCCATAACGGCGTTATCTTTTTTTGAAATATTATCACTCATAAAAATAGCTCCTTATTCATAAGAGGGCGGATGATCACCGCCCCCTCGCTTTAAATAAATTCAATAAATTATCTTATACCAAACCAATATCTGAGAAGTGTTTTGATCCACGCGATAAGTCTCTGGAAGAAGTTCTTTTCTCTTGCGTTAGCGTCGATCTCGTCTTTATTGTCCTCGTCGCTTGAGAAACCGTCGGTGTCCTCATAATACATCATCTGAGTGTCATAAGTGACATCGTCTCCGTTTTCCTTGAGGTTTATAATTCTTACGCCTCTGAGCTCACTACCGTATGAGCAGAAGCCTACGCCGCTGGTTGCATACATCATAGCGCCGTTATAGCTGAGTCCGAAATCGTTTTTATGGTCATGACCGAAGAAAAATGCTTCGGCTCCGACATTTATGAGTCTTTGATATTCATCGTTATAAACGCTCTTGTCGGGCGGGCAGGGCGCTTCACCGAGAGTTCCCGTCGCTCCTTCTGGCAGGACATAGTAGTTGCCGTCTTTTGCCAGAACAGCGCCTTCGGTACCCTCGTCAACCTTAACGAGTGCGTCATATACCTCGGGGACGATTATATGCTGGAATACCATTGATTTAACATTTTTACCGCTGAGAGTGTTAATGCGCTGCATTTCGCCCTCAAACCACTTGAGCTGATCATCGTGAACAGCGTCATAGTTTTTCAGATCCAGCTTGTTGACATAGGTGTTGGAATCGACCATCATGAGGTTATAGGCAATGTTAGTGTAGTCGATCTCGCCTTCCGTCACGGGAGTATAATCTGATTTGAAGATCGGAACCATATAGTTTCCGCAGCCTGTGATGTCAATATTTTCGATCGACTCATCATAGCCGATAAAGCAGTCATATTTCTGATACATCTTGATCTGCTCTTCTTTTGTCGTCCATGTCAGCTGATCGTCATGATTTCCGAAAACAACAGCCACTCTGACGCCGTATTGATCATAGTATTCTTCAAAAATGCTCATGAAGCTGTCGATGCTTTCGGCGACCATGGTTTCGTCAACTTCCGGGAAAAGAGCCGTTCCGTTCCAGTAGCCGGCAATATTATCACCGGTCAGAACAATAAGATCGGGCTTTGTCTGTTCGATTGCATAGCGGATAAATCTTTTTGCGATTCGTCTGAGATGAATACCGTCCTGAATATCGGTTATCTGCATAATTTTGAATTCGCCGTCAGAGTTAAACTTCAGCTGCGCTTTCTCAGCCGGAGTGTAGCCCGCAGCAAACGCCGTGAAGCTTGAAAGCATCACGAAAACGAGAAGCACTGCAACATACTTAAAAAATGACTTTTTCATTTCTTCAAATCCTTTCCTTATGTTGTTGATAAAAAATGTATACTTATATCTATATACAAACATTATACACTATTTGTAAATTTTTTCAATAGTTATCGGAAAGCTGTTAAACTTTTGTGAAAATTCACAAAAATGGCAGCCGCTATTTATGCATAAATGACATAAACACATTTAATGAGTTCTAAAACTTCATTATTAAATTGTCAAAAGATCTCAAAATTGACATTTGAAACTGTTTTAAATAACCGCAAGTTTTGGCAATATTTCCGATATATAATGCATATAATGATATGGTGCGCTTGTCGCTTCAATAAAACTTATCATAATACTTAAAAGAGGTGTAAAAATGAGAAAAGCCAATAAAAATCTTTATGTAGCGCAAATACTCGCTCAATCGTGTCAGAAGTGTTCTTCAGTCAACAAGGACGACGCCCGATCGGCCTGTGAAAAGAAAGATGAAACTAAAGACGATACAGCATTAAAAGATTGATTTGACAGAATAAGACCGCCTGAATTGCTTCAGGCGGTCTTATTATCATGTTATTTATTCTTTCCGTATATAAATTTTTTCAGTATTTTCGCATTGTCATCAAGGTCTGCTTTCAGCACCTGCTGACTTCCTACCCAGGCGTTTCTCCATGTGCCCTTTGCCGGAATCTGCTGTTCCTCAATATCGTATTTCATATATTTTATCAACGCGTTCACACCGAGGCCCGCCATCTCGGTTTTATTCATATCTGTCTGTATCTCGGGCAAAACATCACTAAGAACCTTCATCAGCGTTGTGACGCTGCTTTTTTTAGCCTTGTCAATGACTGCCTGAATGACCTTGCGCTGGCGGGCTGTTCTGTTAAAATCTGAGTCAAGATGTCTGATCCGGGCGTACCACAAGGCGGTTCTGCCCTTGACAGTCCTTGTTCCCGGCTTGCAGTTAAAGCCCGCCTCCTTAGTGATATTTTTGGCTTCCGCCTCGGTTATAGTGAGAGCTATACCGCCGAGGTCGTTGATGATCGTTTTAAAGACATCGAAATTTATCATTACAAATTTGTCGATTCTGACTTTAAAATGATACTCAAGAGTGTCCATGACCATCTGAGGACCGCCGTATGAGCAGGTTGCGTTGAGTTTAGCCGAGCTGTCCTTAGCGGGAATATATACCCACAGATCGCGCAGGAAAGATGTGAGCTTGATTTTTTTATTTTTCTTATCAAGGCTCACAAGGATCATCGTGTCGGAGCGATAATTTGCCTGAGTTGCTCTCTCGTCCGTTCCCAAAAGCAAAATATTGTATATATCATCGTCATATGTGAGCTTGCTTTCAGAAATATATTTGTTTGCTTTGTGGCTTTCGGGTGTATAGTTAATTGCCGAAAACAGCTTGAATGCGTAGCCGGTAAAGACTATCGCGACAACGAGTATCACGGCGATAAGGCTCAGAATTATTTTTTTGGCTTTTGACTTGCCGCCGGATTTTTTCTTTTTTCTCGATCTGCTGTCAATATCGCCGGTGATCTCAGTTTTGACCTGGTCTTCGGCTTTGCTGCTTTCCTTAGCCCTAATCTGTCTTTGAATATCGCTGAAATCGAGCTCTCCGGTTGCATATTTTTCGTCGTATGCCCCGGTGTTTTCTCTGCTTTCGGCTCTGTTTCTCTCAGGCGCACTGCTTTGATATCCGGCTTTATAATCCCGGCTGACGGCGTCGCCGTTTCGATAGCCGTTATTGTCCGGAATATCTAAACTGTCTGCAGATTTCTCAGTGTTTTCATGCTTCTTTTCTGCAAAGCCGTTCATAAGCTCTGCGCCCGGAATATAGCTGTCGTCCTGAAATATTCTTCCGACTTTTCTTTCGCGCTCACTATCGGAATCGCTGTTTTTCATGTTAAACCAATCGTCCATTTTTTCTCTCCTTCATGTTACCGGTAAATTGCGAATTTAATCACCGCTTAGGTATTTTAACTTAAAAATGATCGTTTGACAAGAGATTTATAAAAATTGTAATGATAATGTCATATTTAATTTGTATTTTTGTTTGACAAAAATCGAAAACTATTATAGAATATATCTGTTGAGCGGATTGGGCAATCGCGTGCTAAAGCATGAGGAAAGTCCGAGCTTCACAGAGCAGGATAACGGCTAACAGCCGCCGAGGGCGACCTTAGGGAAAGTGCAACAGAGATATACCGCCGCTTTATGCGGTAAGGGTGGAAAAGCGAGGTAAAAGCTCACTGGTGCAATGGTAACATTGCATTCCTGTAAACCCTATCCGAAGCAACACCGACCGAAAGACGCATTTGCTCGATGTATTTTCGACGGGTGGCTTGATCCGTGCGGCAACGCACGGACTAGAAAGATGATTGCCTTAAATGACAGAACTCGGCTTACAGATCCGGTCACGATTTGCACTTTTCGGAGTGCAAATTTTTTTGCAAAAAGGGGGCGTACGAAATGACGGAAACAGACGGCGAAGAACTTCGCGGGACCGTTGAAGATGTGGTTTTTTCAAACGCTGAAACGGGCTTCACGGTCATTGACATGTGTGTTGACGACAAGCTTATTACCGCAGTCGGCATGCTGCCGAATGTGTCGGTCGGCGAAACGATAAGAGTCATCGGCCGTTGGGACAGGCACCCGTCGTTCGGCCGCCAGCTGAGAATAATTAAATGCGAGCGCGAAATGCCGAAAAGCGTTTCGGATATGCTGAAATATTTATCATCGGGCGCTATAAAAGGCATTGGTCCGAAAATGGCGGCTAAAATAATCGAAGCTTTCGGCGACGCAGCTTTCAGCGTTATAGAAAACGAGCCTGACAGGCTTGCCGGGATAAAAGGAATCTCGGAAAATAAAGCTGTTGAAATTTCAAGGGAATTCAAAAAACAGTTCGCTATTCGTGAAGTTATGATATACCTTGAAAAGTTCGGAATGACGAGCAACGAATGCGTTAAAGTCTTTAAAGCATTCGGCCCGAGGGCGGTCGATGTTATAACGGAAAATCCGTACATACTTTGCAATGATATTATCGGCATTTCGTTTAAGCGCGCCGATGAGATCGCCGGAAATATGCCGTCCCCTTCTGCCTGCGAATACAGGCTCGGAGCAGGAACAGTCCATGTTCTGCGCTATAATCTGAGAAACGGCCACACCTGTCTGCCAAAAGACAAGGTTATTTCCACAGCCGCAGAGCTTCTTGACAGCGATGAAGAAACAATTTTTTCAACAATAGATAAACTGACGGATAACGGTCAGCTAATATGCAAAAATATCAACGGCCGCAACTTTTTGTTTTTGCCGTATATGTATACGGCGGAATATTCGGCAGCTCAAAGGCTTTCTGTAATGCTGAAATTTCCGCCGCCTAAAGGCAAAGCTTCAATAAAAAACAGAATTTCCTCACTTGAAAAAAAGTTCGGCATACATTATGAAAAGCTTCAGGCAGAGGCCATCACAACAGCTCTTGAAAAGGGTATGCTTATTCTGACAGGCGGCCCAGGTACGGGCAAAACAACGACTCTCAACGGCATTATCGAGCTGTTCGAGCGCAATGGGCTGAAGGTTGCCCTCACCGCACCGACGGGACGGGCGGCGAAAAGAATGAGCGAGATCACGGGCAGAGAAGCGAAAACGATACACAGACTTCTCGAGGTCGAGTGGAAAGACGACGATCGCCCCAGCTTTCAAAGAAATCTGTCAAATCCCCTGCCCTATGACGCGGTTATTGTTGATGAGCTTTCAATGGTCGATATCAGTCTGTTTTCGTCGCTTCTGGACGCACTGAAGCTTGGCTGCCGGCTTATAATGGTCGGCGATTCAGATCAGCTGCCCGCAGTCGGCGCCGGCAATGTTCTTCATGACCTTATTGACAGCGGACTTATCCCCGTTGTGGCTCTCAAAGAGATATTCCGTCAGGCAATGGAAAGCCTGATAGTAACAAATGCTCACAAAATAGTCAGCGGCGAAATGCCGGAGCTTGACAGAACGGATAACGACTTTTTCTTCATGAGCAGGAGCAATGTGTATCTTGCCGCAAGCACAGTCATTGATCTTTATACAAGCCGGCTTCCGAAAGCATATGGCTATGATCCTATCAGAGATATCCAGATACTTTGTCCGTCGAGAAAGGGAGAGACAGGCAGCGTCAGCCTTAACACGGCAATACAAAAGTGCATAAATCCGCCCGACGGCGTTAAAAATGAGTTCAATATGAACGGACGCGTCTTCCGCGAGGGTGACAGAGTTATGCAGATAAAAAACAACTATGATATTCCGTGGAAAAAGGGAAAAGAATCGGGCGCCGGCATTTTCAACGGCGATATCGGAACTCTCGAACAGATAAAGCCCGAAGTGAGACTTATGAAAATTATCTTTGATGACAAAGAAGCAATTTATTCTTTTGACCAAGCTAACCAGCTTGAGCTGGCGTACGCAATAACGGTTCACAAAAGTCAAGGTTCTGAATATAATGCGGTCGTGATGCCTGTCTGCTCCGTCCTGCCGCAGCTTTCCTATCGTAATCTGCTTTATACGGCGGTCACAAGAGCTAAATCAAAGCTAATTCTTGTCGGCACAAAGCGGGATATTTACGCAATGGTCGAAAACGATAAAAGAATAAAAAGGTACTCGGCATTGAAATATTTTTTGACAAAAAACGACGAATAATATATAATTATTTTTCAAGGTGGTGAAAGATATGCTCGGCTTAAAGATTGGAATAGATTTGGGAACCACGACTACGGTCATATATGTCGGCGGCAAGGGTATCGTTTTGTCCGAGGCTTCCGTTGTCGCATTTGACGATGACACGGGTGAAATCGTTGCAATGGGCGAGGACGCAAAAAAAATGCTTGAAAAAAATCCGGATACACTCCGAGTCGTTTCACCGCTGAGAGACGGCGTTATTTCGGATTTCGCCGTTACCGAGAAGATGCTTCGCACCTATATCAAGAGAATTTGCAAATACAGAATTTTTAAGCCGAATGTTATCGTTTGCACACCGAGCGGCGTTACGACTCTCGAAAAAAGAACGCTGCTCGACGCCATAACCTCAAGCGGAGCCGGACGGGCCTGCGTTATGGAGGAACCACTCGCAGCGATAATAGGAGCAAAGGTCAAGATAAATAACCCTCAGGGAATACTTGTTGCCGATATCGGCGGAGGTACGACCGACATTGCGGTGGTGACTATGGGAAACATCGCCATTTCAAACTCCGTTAAAGTCGCCGGAAACGCAATGGATGAAGCAATCCAGCGATATGTCAGACGAGAAAGAGATATTCTGATCGGCCTTTCAACTGCAGAGGAGCTGAAAAAAACAATTGGCTGTGCATATCTTCCGACTGAAGAAATAGCGGTCACATGTAAGGGCAAAAATTTCATCGGCGGTATGCCCTGCTCTTTTGAGATAACATCGACGGAGGTCTATCTCGCTGTCAGAGAGTGTATCGAAAAAATAGCCGAAGCAATAAGAGAAACTCTTGAATGTACTCCGCCTGAGCTTGTTGCCGATATATACAGCAACGGTCTTGTTCTGACAGGCGGAGGAGCTAAAATATACGGACTTGAAAAAATGCTTTCTGAAAGGCTGTCAATGAGAGTCAAGCTTGCCGACGAGCCGGAATTATGCGTTGCAAAGGGCATAGGCTACGGCTTCAAAAATATGCAGTTTATGAAAAACAACGGCTATATTTTCAAAGCCCGTGAAGATGTCGCCGGATATATTGACTGACGATTCACATTCGTCTGTGCGTGCTTTTATCGAATAATTAAGTCGTATATAACTATTATGAGATGTCCCCCGCCTGTTTTGATGGTGTGGGACATCTCAGTTTTTTCAGCGGCGGTCACGATCGGCAGCTGATGAAATTAGGAGCTATTTCATTGTTGTGCTTGAACAGCGGGGCGTGCTCCATTACTCAAAAATCCAAGCGACAGATTTTCCGCCGCTTGGATTTTCTTAATTTTATTTCATTTTAACATACCGTGATATCTGCCCATCCAATAAGGCAAAGTGTAGGTCGTTGAGCCTTCCATGTTGTTGACATTATAACAGCCGTCAAGAACATAGCTTACTGTATTATACTTATGAAGTGCTCTTTCATCCGGAGCCGCAACAGCCCACTTCAGGCTTCCCGCACTCAAAACGATACCGATTATCCGGATTATCTTGTTATTGCAGTTTGAGAAAAGCGGCTTTTTATATGTTGCGTCATATGAAAGAGGATTTGTTCCGCTGATGCCCAAGTCTTTAAGATCTATCTCTGCAACATCGTCGCGGTTCTTATTTGACGCAAGATAGGTTATCATATCTATCGGATGACGGCTGAGAGACCATGAAGCCGTTTCAATAATATTATTTCCGTAGTAGTCGGTGACTTCTCTGTCGGGATATGCGAGCTGATAAATATAATACCAAAGCGGATTTTCGCTGTGAGATATCGAATACCACCAGTCATCAACGCCCTCTCTGTAATAGCTGAGAAGCTCTTCATCGTCCTCAAGCTGGAAGAGAAGATAATATGCGAGCATAGCCATTTCTTCGTCGGAGTCATTGAGAATAAGTCTGTATATTGTCTTGAACAGATTTGTGTTAACCAGAGGTCTCATCAATAAACCAACAAGCTTGTTGACGCCGTTTCCGTAATCAATAATAGACATTGTGTATCTTTCAAGCTCTTGAGTGAGAGTTTTTGCGTATTCATACTGCGGATCGAGAGCCGCCATTCTGTATTCATTTTCCCACTTCTGATCACCGGTCACATAAGCTGCGACCTTGAAAGCGCAAAGAAGAACCGCACTCTGAAGAGGCGCACCGCCGAGGACCTGACCGTTATGGAAATAGGTGCGGGAGAATTTGCCCCATGTTGTCGGCTGACCTGTTCCGTCGCAAAGCGCATAGCCGTTATCAACAAGGTGCTGAGCAAACAGATCCATTGTCTGTGAAATGAGTGAAGCTATTTCGGGATCTTCCTTGCCGAGAATGTCATAGGCCAGCTTATAAATAAACAGATGACCGATTATCTCGTCTGCGCTCGTGTCGCCCTTATAGACAATTTCGTCAATCTGATAATCGGAGCCGAGAAGATCGTTCCAGAGTCTTTCCGGAATAGCTTTTGTTGCGTTAACGGTTTTTCCTCTGAGGTTTTCACCGTTAATGAGATATTCGCTGCTATCGGGAGTTTTGGTTGAAACGCCGGTGGCGGTTCCGTCGCCGTTCATGCTCCAATAGATATTTCCGCTGTAATCCCCATATTCTTCTTTTTCACTTTTGAGTGAATAGGTCCTGGCCCAGAAGCCTTCAAGATTTCTCTTTCTTGCCGCATAAGTCTGCGTGTCATCCTCAAGAGGATCGATCCAGCTTTCGGGACTGTAAAGAGCGAGGTTGTTTTTATCCATGACATATGTCATCTTGCAGATAGGCTTCATATATTGCTTCTGCATATATTCAAACATAGTGGCCGGGCTGTTAAACGGAACATTCTGTGAATAATCACCGCCCTCAACAAGAGCGCCTGAGGAATAATACTTGCCGGTGTTGAGATCTGTCACGCTGCCGTTGCGCTGAGCTCTGACATAGCTGTCAACAGTTCCCTCACGCATTGATATATAAGTCAGAAGAAGGACGGCTTCTGTCGAAAGATAAGCCGTTTTTCTTGCGGCTTCAACTTCTTCTTCAGTTGCGGTCGGGTCGTCTCTGAGAACCGCATATCTCATCAGCTCGCCCGCACCGTACATGCTTGTCCAAAGACCGTCGTTGTCTGATTCTTCGGGTATCCACTCGTCATCTATAAGACCGGCGTTGGACACCATGCCGCGGCGCGAAACATTCTTCTGAGTGTCGTCGCTCATAAGTGCGGCTTTATCCTCACCGTTCATCTCAACCACTTTGATGTGGGTGAAGCCCTCTTTCATAACTGTCCAGATGCCCTTATCTCCGTCAGAGAAAATGGCAAGGACATTTCCGTCGCCCGTGTCGGGTGAATAGAAATATCTGTCGCCCATAAAGCGCTGTTCCTTGTCTCTGTCGTTAGCCGCATTATTATCTGTGCGAAGTACGCCGTAATCGGTTATCTGCCATACGGCTCCGTCGCTTGAGGTTACGCTCTGAGCTGAAGCGTACTTTGACTCGTCATATAAATCTTCACTGACCTCTTTACTGCCGTAGGCGTAACGAGTGACTAACTTCTGAAGATTTTCTGTCTCAGCGACTGCTTCACCCTGATAGTCAGTCTTTGATTTGGTCGATTTGAGCTTTGTCGGCTCAGTGACGACATTAAGCACGACCGTGTCGCAAAGTCCGCCCGCGGTCTTTGCCGTTATGTTTGCCTTGCCTTCTCCGACAGCGGTGACTCTGCCCCACTGATCAACGGTTGCAACCGATTCGGGCTCAGCCGTCCATGTCAGAACGCGGTCCGTGACGCCGTCTGAGAAAGCCGCGTCAACGCTTCTGCTGTCACCGATATCCATTTCCCACTCCTCTGGAACAACGAGTCTCAAAACGGACTCGCTCTCTTTTTGCCCCGCATAGGCAACAGGAGCGCATATCGCAAATAAAAATGTGAATGTCAGCAAACACGCCAGAAATTTTCTCATATTTTTATCCCCCTATAAATTTTTGGCAAAATTACCATATTTGCACTTAAATAATAACATATCCGGTATGTTTAGTCAACAAGCTGTTTAATTAAACTTTATACTGTCAGCCCGATATAGCCTATAACTTTCACGGTCATGAAACAGTCCAGCCGCAGACACTCTGTCGTATCTGCGGCTGAAAAACAAATATTGAATTAAACGATGCCGTAGGCCATCATTGCGTCGGCAACCTTCTCAAATCCGGCTATATTGGCTCCCGCAACGAGATCATAACCGAGTCCGTATTCTTCGGCGGCTTCAACCGAATCTTCATATATATTAGTCATTATATCCTTTAGCTTGCTGTCTACCTTATCGGCTGACCAGTTATATCTGATGGAGTCCTGAGTCATCTCGAGAGCCGAGACGGCGACTCCGCCGGCATTGACCGCTTTTGACGGGCAGACCGCATCACAATTTGCTTTCAGATAATCGAGCGCATCGTTGGAGGTGGACATATTAGAAACTTCGGCATAATATTTCACGCCGGCTTCGACTATCTTCTTCGCGTCCTCCATGTTGACCTCATTCTGAGTTGCGCACGGCATAACAACATCGACCTTAACGCCCCACGGTTTTTCTCCAGGGAAAAACGGAACGGAAAATTTCTCGGCGTAGTCCTTGATGGTGCCGCTTGTGTCGGCTCTCATCTTCAGCATATAGTCGATCTTCTCATCGGTAATAACGCCGTCTTTGTCATAAATATAGCCGGTGTGATCTGAAAGCGTGACTACCTTTCCGCCGAGCTGAGCAACCTTGAGTGCAACGCCCCAGGCCACATTGCCGTAGCCGGAGACAGCAAAGGTTTTGCCCTTTATTTTCTCGCCGAAATGTTCGAGAACCCGCTCCATATAATAAACCGCTCCATAGCCGGTTGCCTCCGGTCTGACAAACGAGCCGCCGTAGCTCATGCCCTTGCCGGTGATAACGCCGCTTTCATATTTGCCTGTGATACGCTTATACTGACCGTAAAGGAAGCCGATCTCTCTTGAGCCGACACCGATATCGCCCGCAGGAACATCAATATCAGCTCCGATGTGACGATACAGCTCCGTCATGAAGCTTTGGCAGAAGCGCATTATTTCAAAATCGCTCTTTCCTCTCGGATCAAAGTCGGAACCGCCTTTTGCGCCGCCTATGGGCAGTCCCGTCAGGCTGTTTTTAAATGTCTGCTCAAAAGCAAGGAACTTCATTATTCCGAGATATACATTTTCCTGAAAACGAAGTCCGCCCTTATAAGGGCCTATTGCGTTATTAAACTGCACTCTGAACCCCCTGTTGACCTGAACCTTGCCGCTGTCGTCGATCCACGGAACACGGAAAGACACGACTCTTTCGGGCTCAGTCATTCTTTCAAGCAATCCGACTTTTTCATATTCGGGGTGAGCGTTGATAACGACCTCAAGCGACTTGAAAACCTCTTCAACCGACTGGATAAATTCTGTTTCTCCGCTGTTTCTTCTTTTGACATCATTGAGAACTCTTGTCATATAATCGTTCATTTGATTTCCTCCTGCATAAAAGAATATATAAATTATATGACAATATGCACAAAAAATCAAACGAAATATGTGGAAAAATGAAGATAATTTGTAGAAATGTATAGATTTTTTGTCGGTTTAAATGGTTAATATGCACAAAAAGACCGGTGAATTATAATTCACTTTGGGAAAATGAATTATTACGCTTTCGGAATCATGAGCATCATTTTTTCACTGACAACATCCTGTGAAAGATCGTTTTCTTCTTTAATTGCATTAACTGTCGTGTTATATCTTTGGGCAATATCCCATAAGCTTTCACCCGGTGACGAGAAATATATTGTCAAAGCGCTGCCGTTTTGCGATTTCGGGCGACTCTCGTCAGGCTGAATATCGGTGCAAACGCGTTTTTTTATCCGCTCAATGATCGGCATATATATTTTCACATTGAATTTTATCTCAAGCTTATCAGAGCCGACTGTCGAAGCTGAAGCATCACAGACGCATAGGTTCGGCTCGGCGCATATTCTCTCGTCGGTCCGTTTGCCCTGACATTCAAAAGTGAAATCAACTGTTCTTTCGGTGTAGCCGCAATCGCCGTCGGTATTCTTATAAAGTATACCTAAAACGGCATTGCCCACTCCGCCGACTTTCTCACCGTCTGGCGCCGCACTGCCCTCAACTTTTCGGCAGCTTATGTCTTTAATCTCTGAAATATTGAGCGATGAAGCGTCAACGGTCGCTCTAACGGGCTTTGTCTCATCATAGCAGTATATATGCCTGACAAGCTCAACATTTTTGCTTTCGCACTTAACATCATATTCCGTGGAATAGCTGTCCGTAACAAGAGTAACGTCTTTATTTTCGTAGGCATCAACGCATACGAAAGACTTGACGCTAAGATCAATAAGCCTGTTTTCTCCGCTTGAATCGGTCTTGGCAACGGCGTTCACACACGAAACGGTCACAACGCAGTCACAAAGACTTTCCTCGTCAATGCCGACGATCTCAACTATCTGACTCAAGGGCATAGTGTGTCTAAGATGAATAAGATCACCGGTGTTGTCATCGGCTTTATAAAGAAAATCAACTATCATCTCGCCTTTGATAAGCATCTTGTTGGCTATGCACTTGACGGAGTCGATATCAGCGAAAGCGTCTGATTTAATAATTGCCGATATGGGAGGCTCGTTTTGCTCAACGGCCACTGTCTCTCCGATTTCAAACAGCTTCTTGCACTGACCGACAGGAATATCCGCATTAACGGTTTCATTTTTTGTCTGCACTCCGCAACCCTCCGCCGACGCCGTGAGAGAAACGCTCGAAAGTGAGGTCACGCAAAAATGAATATTTATATTGCCATTGACGGAAAGCCGTCGAGGGCTGACAGCCCGGCAATTAACATATTCGGCGGCGGCTTTCGCCATAGCGTTGCACTCGTTGTTCAAGTCCCTTATCTCAATATATTTCGAGAATGGAACCGACTGCTCGTAACACTCGGTTGTACCCTTATCGCTGACATATATAACTCTGATCAGCGCGTCCCCGTCGGCGGTCACTCTGTCGCCTGTTATCTGGCAGGCAAAAATGTTTGGTATAACCAGGCATTTCAAAATCCGCTCGACATCGGCGCAGTATTCGGGCAGATTGAGCTGAGCGTCTATGTTCTGCTCTGTTCCTGCTTCATAAAGGATATCGTTGAATGTCATATTATCCTTGATAATGTTGTATTCCATAGCTTACACTCCTTATAATATTCTTATAAAGTGTATGCGTCGGTTTTATCCATAATTCGTATAAGCTCATAAAAAGTTTATCGTTCAACCAAGCCATATGTAATCAGATGATTTCTTGGTCTGCGATTGAAAAAAATCGGGAGCTTATCATGAAGATAAACTCCCCCCGAATTTATTGAATTTTTTCGCATCTGACGGTTATCCTCGATCTGCCGCTCATGGTGCAGGTGAAAAGAGTCAGATCCCATTCTCCCGAAACAAGAGCCGCGGCGTTTTTTCCGTCTATTATCTCAGTACCGATAACCTTATATCTGAATTCGTTTTTATCAATATCGGTGAAAATGACCTCGTCGCCGTATTTCAGGCGGTTTATCCTGCCAAAATGCGTTATATAGTTGTGACCGGCAATTATCATATCGTCGGTGTAGACCGAGCCGTCATATCTGCACGGCGCTTTTTTCAGTTTTTTTCTGCCGACATCGCTTATGACTGGAAGCGCAAGATCAAGCGTCGGAAAGTATATTTTCCCGATATATTCATATCCGTCGACATTGACAGAAGGCATCTGTATTTCATTCTCGATTTTATATGCAGGCTCTGAATCGGTCTGTTCGTTTTTCAGGCTGTTTTCAATCACCTGCAAAGCCTTTTGCGCTTCAGCGCCCGCCCGCTTTTCGTCATATTTGTTATAGAGCGTCAGCGAAAGCGCGCCTATTATCAGCGCCAGGCCGACTATAATCAACACAATACCTTTTTTATTTTTCATCTTTATTCCTTTGCTTAACACACAGCGCAATTCCTATTATAAATAACACTGCGCCGATTTCAGCCATTATCGGTATCGGCCACTCAAGCATACCGGTCTGGGGTATGGAGCTGTTTGTTGTTGACGGCGATGGTGAGGTTGATGATGAGACAGAGACTGATGTTGAGTAGTCGGAACCGCCCGTTGTTTTCGTATCGCTTGGCTTTGTGGTGTCGTTTCGTCCTGTGGTATCGCTTGTATTTCCGGGCTCAGTTGTGCCGCCCGTCGTGTGTTCGGTCGATCCGCCGGTATTAACAATAATATAGTTTTTTTCAGAAACGGTGACCGCAACAGTGTAGCCATCGGGAACATCTTTTTCGGCAACAGTCCACCTATATTTTTCGTCAAGATCTTTCCAGCTGTATCTCCAGTTATTCGCTTCACTCAGAGTGACCTCAGAATAAATCACATCATCGCGCATGAGCTGAACAGTAACGCTATGAGGCCTTTTCTCTTCGCTATTATCGTCTTTCCAGACCTTGCTGACCTTTATCTGCGTTTTTGAGCCGGCAGTATTCATTTCACCCTTTGGTATGGCTGTGATCTTATAAAGGTGAGTTTTTCCGTCGGTGTCAAGCGTCGGCATGCTGATCACGAGAGTTTCCGGCGTATATATGTTTTTGCCGATTGTCTTTTTTTCACCTATTACCAGGTACAAGCCGGCTGTCTGCTTGGTTTCGGATCTGAAAACGGCGTAGCCGTTTTCATTTGTCACGGCGGAAGAAATCGGAGCAATGCCGTCTCGCATTATATAGGCGCAAAGAGTATCTGAAAGTGTTTTCATCTTTTCAGGAGTCAGATTGTCATAGCTGATTTTGTACTTTGCAAAATCGGGGCGCACTTTAAGCTGACCATCCGAAGTCATATCCGCAATTTTGTAGAGATCAAAGCGTACGCCTGAAATAGGGATGTCGTTATATTCATATTTTACGGCTATGCCGATTTCCCTGTTCAAATCGGCTTCAAGCGCCGAAGCTGCGACAACCGAAGACGCAATAAGCGCGGCGCCGAGAAGAAGACACATAACCGCAGAAGTAATTTTTTGCGTCGCAATTTTCATATGAAAACACCTCCTATTCAATATTCAGTTACTATCCTTATCACCGTCGGAGCCGGATGTCATGTCCGATTCTTTCTTTCTTTTTGCTTTTCTTGTTTTTGAGCCTGCCCTGGTCAGAACGGCAATAACCAACAAAATAAGTATCGGCACTGCGACAATCGGGGCAATTATCATAGGATCTATCTGAACTGCGTCCGATGTGACTTTTATATCGTCGGAGCTTTTCAGATTTTCTATCCTGTGCCCTCTGACAAGGAGTCTGTGTGTGTTGACAGCATATGGGGTGCAGGTCACAAGAGTGCAATAATCCTTTTTTGGGTCAATGCTCAGAGCCTCGGTATCACTCGGCAGGACTATCAGCACCTGATCAACTTCATAGGTCAGAGTTTCGTTAAGTATTCGCATCATAAACACATCGCCCACTTCAAGATTATCAAGGTTTGTGAAAAGCTTTGCGCTCGGCAATCCCCTGTGGCCGGAGACAACACAATGCGTTCCGATGCCGCCGACGGGAAGCGATGTTCCCTCAATGTGACCGACGCCGATCTGCAAAACCGCGTCAGATGTTCCGTGATATATAGCGAGACTGCAATTAATTTTCGGAATCTCAATATAGCCCATAATGCCGGTGCCTGCTGCGTCGAGTTGCTTTTCATAATCCGCCTGCTGACTTGCATCCAGTTTGTACGCGACTCCCTTCGAGGCAAGCTCTTTATTATATTGGTGAGCTGAAGCAAGAATTTTATCATAATCCGACTTGTCCAATTTAGAGACATGTTCGGCGTAATCGGTGATTACCCTCGACTGATGAAGCGAATTCCAATAATTGCTGACGATCGGATAAAGCATTATGCATAATCCAACCAGCAATATCAGCACAAGGATCACCGTCGTGATCTTTTTTTTCATATAGTTCCTCGCGTCGGAAAGCAACTCTTTCCTGAAAATAATATTGAAAATATAAACGGACGGCAGTCCGGTTTTTTGCTGAATTTCAAAGTCGATATTCCCGCAAAGCAAAAGCTCTTCAACAGGCAGAGCTTTTGCTTCAAAGTTTCGATTCCAAAATTCAGCAAAAATTAGTTCTGATAGGGATCTTCCCCTGCGGACAGCTTAATAAAGCTGTCCGCATAGTTTTTGTCAGGAAACGGGGAAGATCATCCCGTTTAATTATCCGAACGGATATTAAGCTTTATAGCTTATTTGCTTGAGGCAAGTATTTTTCTTGTAACAAGAATGATTGCCGCGCCGAGAACGAGAACTGCGCCGACGATATAAAATATCGTAGTACCGATGCCGCCGGTTGAGGGAAGCTCTGTTCCTGTGCTGTTCTCAACTGTGACCAATGCAACATCGCCGGATGTATCGCAGTTTTCTGAATATGTCCATGTGCAGTCAGCGGTGTCATTATCGGGAGCTGTCCAGCCGATTGTGACTGTAATGGGAGAAGTGAGAAGGTTGTATCCGTCAAGAGTCTTAAGCTCGGTGAGCGTATATGTGCCGGCAGAAAGACCGGTGAAGATGATCTTACCATTAGCATCCGTTTTTGCCTTAACGGTTACAGCTTCAGATTTTTCAACAAGTTTCTTGGCTCCAGCATTGTCAGTAACTAAAACCTTGTTGATCTTGGTTCCGGTGAGCTCAAATTCAACGCCCTGAAGAGTCTTGCTGTGATTTAACTTATCAACCTTTAAGAGGCCGAACTCGGTGACGAAAGTTCTTGTCTTTGAATCGGGAGTTTTGTCGGTGTCGGTTTCGCTGTTCGGGTTGTTGGAATAGGTGAGATAAACAGTGTTGTCGTTGCCGGCAGTTCCGATAGCCGCATTTTCATTGACAGTTGCGGTGTAATTAAGCTCGATCTCCTTGCCGTCCCAACCCTTGACATCGGTGAAAGTCACTGTGAGAGTCTGACCGCTGACAGTAGCCGTGTAGCCTGTCGTTACAGTTGTTCCGTCAGCCTTGACAGTGAGGTTGTTGTTATAGGTGAGACCTGTTGAGAAAGTATCCGTGAATACCATTGTGTATTTGGTGTATCCGGTAGTTGCGGGTACTGTTGACTTAACAACGAAGGGAACTTCGTCGCCTATTGCGGCGTTGTTGTTCTTAACAAGACCGGTTGTGCTGTCGTCAGTGTCATTGTCGCCGTCGATCTCCTTGTCAACGGTGGGCTTGTCAGCCTTGAGCTGGATCTCAGCGCTCGAGGTTTTGAGCATAAGAGCCGATAAGGGCTTTGCCGCGCCTTCATCTTCGATCACATAGTAGCCGTGAGCAAGACCGCTGATAACATAGTTGACGCCGTCAAGAGATCCTACTGTACCTGTGATTCCGGCTGCCTTTGCTGCGGCAAGAGCTGCTTTTGCAAACGCAAAGAGAGCTTCTGAATTGTTGCCCATAGCTGAGATCTTTTCAGCTACCTTGACGCTGAAATCTTTGGCCGTTTTGTTAAGGCTGAACTGTTCTACATAGAAATCAGCAAGTTCGTCGGGTACCGTGTAGGAAACACCCTCCGATGCGTCTGTGCCATTGACAAACGAAGCGTCAAGAAGCTTATAAGCTTTGAGTGTCTTGCCTTCCAGTGATACGTTGTCTGCGGGCTTGATCGTGATCGTTCCGGTGCTTTCAGCAAAAGCGGGGATCGCAAGAGCGATAACCAGCAAGAGAGCTGTTAAGCATGATAAAACTTTCTTCATCTTTTTACAAATCCTTTCTGTTTTTAAATTTTTTCATCAAGATCAGAGATCGCCATGCTCCTCCTTTCTTGATTTATTTTTGCTATACTTTAAAGTCAGAGCAGTGACGATCAAAGCCGCTCCGCCTATTGTATACATATAAGTTCCTCTGCCCCCTGTTTTGGGAAGCTCAATGGTGGCGATAGTGTTTGTCGCCGTTAATACCATGTTATCTTTAATGACAAATGTGCATTTGTTCCCGTCAGGCGTTATAGGATACTCGCTTTTATATGAAACTGCGAAGCTGTTGTTCTTCGCTTCGGAAACCGTCACCTCGGCACCGTAGGGAATATCTATTATTTCCTGCGCACCGTCGGTGAGCTCATAAGTTGAACTGAAGACAGACTGACCGTCGATCTTATATGAAACGGTGAAAGAGAAAGACTGCGTCGTTTCACTACCGATGACCTCTTTTTTCAAAGTCAGCTTTCTGTCCGTCTTTTGGTTTTTGACCGTGATCTTTGGGCCGTCGCCGTCAACAGTGACCATATTATTTGAACTTGCCAAAGATATTTTTCCGTCTTCGCCGACTGTCAGTTCAATGGGTGAAATCGTCTTGCAGTCGGGCGGCGCGGTTTTTTCGGTCAAGGTGTAGCTGCCTGCGGTAAGACTGCTCAGATAAAGAACACCGTCTTCTGAAACTTCAATATCGGTTGTCGTTGCGGGTGAGGACTTAGGATTGACGGGTACAAGCTTCCATTCCTGAGCCTGAGTTCCGTTGTCTTCATAGGCCTGAACTCTCTGTCCCTCCTGAATAACGCCGGTATTCATATCAACAACCGCGGCGTTTTTGCCCACAACAGCCGCTCTCGGTTTTATCTTCAGGCTTCCGTTGTCTTTCATGATAAGGAACCATTTCTGGTTCAGATTGTTTGTTGGGGTTGCTGCGTCTGAATAGAATTTCAAAGGATTGAAATTATCTAAAATTCCGCCGTAAAGATCGAGCCATTTGGACGAGCCGACATTGAAAAAGCTGCATGATCCGTCGGGCTGAACATATATCTTATACTTCTGATAATCACTGCCTGTCTTCGCCTGAATAACGGCGCTGTCGTTGCTGTTTCCGATAACATAGGAATCGTCTTTATTCAGCGCAATATAGTATTCTTCATCAGTGTCAAAGACCTCGGTGCTTTCCCGGGGAACTGAATAGTGACCGGAAGCCGTTTTAATAAAGTTAACCGGAGAGCCGCCTGTCTGAGACAAGGTGAACACAGCGCCCGAAAGCGGATTTCCGTCAACATCGACCTTCTGGAGAATGATATCCAGCGTTTCGCCGGTATTCGTGAATTTGACTGTATTCACAACATCTTTGATTACCGTTCCCTTTGCCACAGAGCCTGACTGAACGATACCGTTGACCTGACTTGACGCCGTATAGCCCATTGAGTTTGTTTCTTCAACGGTATATCTTATTCCGTAGGGAAGATGCTTAATAATGATATATTCGCCGTCTTTAAGAGTGAAATTACTTCCGTCGTGGATAACAAGATTGTTATCTGTCTCTGTTCCGTCAGCGTCATATTTTGAGTATGCGTAGTCATCCTTTATTTCGTTTCCGTCACTGTCATAGAGACGAATACTGAATTCATATTCCTGACCGGCGGTTTTCTTTCCGACGACCTCTTTTTCGATTCTGAGGTCAGTCGTTTTCTGTTCGATATTTATTCCGGTGACAGACGGCAGTGTGAAGTTCATGTAGCAGGTTGAGCCTGACGCTCCTCGCTCGGTGTAGAAAAGAGTGAGAGTATGCTCGCCCTCATCACCTTTTGTGAGATAATCCCAAAGATTGACATATTCGCCGACCGACGAATGAACTCCGCCGATATCGCAAACGAGCGTATTATCAAGGAAAACCCACATATCGTCATCGCCATAGAAAACATATTCAAGCGGGCCGACATAGTCGCTTGTCAGTTTGAATTTAACTGCATACTGCAGGCCGAAAAAGCTATTATGAGCTTTGCCGTCGTCGCTGAGTGGGAAAGTGCCGTTCCAATCTGTCCATGCTTCACTGCTCGATGTTTTGGCTTTGAAGCCGGCAAAGCCGGGACTTCCGGAGGCCGCGCCGAAAAGAGGATCGGTCCGCCCTGAAGCGCTGTCCATCGGCCAGAAATTGTTTGTGAAAATATGAGTATGAGTCGTTGAAGTATTTGGAGACGGATTAAAGAAATACTGAAGATTTGAGATGGTTTTCTGCCCGTTATCATTCAGCGTTGCAGAGGTCAGCGTGTAGTTATCACCGACTCGTGTGAAACCGAGACTGCTGCCCTCATAGGTCTGTTTACCGTTTGCACTGCCCTCATTGAAAAGCTTCGGAGCAACAAGCCAGGTGTTATAAACTATGTTACCGCTCGCTGTGTCAAAGCTTTCCGCAAGCTGAAATGTGCATCCCTTTGTGTTGCTGTCAATGTTACTGTTCGTTATGTTAAACTTATTGAGATATCCGTTTGAAAATTTGACTCCATCCAAGCCGGTGCCACAGTTAGCGTTACCGAAAGCGAAAACATCAGCGTAGGACGACCATGTTCTCTGACCGTTTCTGCTCGTTCCGTAGTTGCTTTCTTTGTTGATGCCGGTGATGCCCGTCATCCAGCGGCTGCTGCTGTTCAGACCGCTCGATATATTATAGTCATAGAAAGTTGCGGGTGCACTGAAACTCGCTTCAGCGCAATCATAGACAAAACGGATAACCGTGTTGTCTGAAATATAGATTATATCGCTCGCCGCATAGCTCTCTCTGTTAGTGAAATGAATATCTGCGCCATAAATATTCCAGTCGTTTCTGTCGATACTCGTCTCGCTCTTGCCGGATTTCAGCACCCAGACCTCTTTGAGAGAATAGCTTGTGTTATCAATCAGCTTGTTGACATAGGCGGGGTTCGGCGCTTTTATATATTCATAGCCTGCGCTTGAATATATTTCCGTGAGCTTGACAGTCTTTGCAACCTGATAAAGCTTGGTCTGATTACCCGCATTCTGATTAGTATACATACTGGTTTCGCTGATATACATATTTTTGACTTTAACGCTTGAATTGTTCTTCGGCAGTGTTCTCCCGCTTGTATCTATAACAGTAAGCTGTGCGTTGCCGGAGGTTGCAAAATTCGGCAAATTAGCGTAATACTGCACCTTATATGTCGGGTTAGCGGTCGTTGATGCAAGAAGAACGATTGCCCTATTTGTGACCGACACAGTCAATGTCGCGGAAGATTCATCCTGCGGCACGAGAACACTCTCGGTTTCGCTTATCTGATTTGAATCTGTTTCCTCAAGTGAGGTTATCATGACTCCGACAAGAGCGTCGGGTGCGACATCTTCAAGCCCGGAAAGCTCATTTTGAATAGGTTCGATAACATCTTCTTTAACCGTTATATCGGCTACCAAGCTGTAAGCGGAAGAATCCAGAGTTTCGCCGTTGCTGACAAGATCGACGCTTTTAGCTATAAGCTGATCACTGTCGCCGTTATCGTTATTTTCAGAGTATTCCGCAAACAGCCGGTAACTTTCGCTATCTTCCGAAATAGACGAAACCTGCAGCTTGGTTTCCTCCGGCAGCTCTTCATCGCCGTTGACATGAACAACCATTGCTATTTCATCATCTTCATAGCTGAAGTCTTCGGTATATTTGCCGTCGGACAATTTATTATCGCTGTCTTCGCTTTCTGTTGTCCCGTTACTCTCACCGGTGCTATCGCTTTTTTGCTCATAGCATTCTTCGCTGTGCTTATGCTCGGGCTTTTTGCATATAAGCACAGCCTTTTCTTCGCCACCAGTCACTTCAAAGCAGCTTTCGCTGTGCTCATGCTCCACGGTCTGAAGCTTTCCGCAGATAAGCTTGTTCCCGTCATAGCACGACTCATCATGTGTATGAGGTTCTATTTCCTGTTTTCCGCAGACAAGCACCTTATCGGTTTTATAACATTCGGAGGTGTGCACATGAACAGCAGTTGTTTCTGAATCAGAATTTTTCTCATTCCCTTCGGACACAGAAACATAAGCCGAACTCTCCTTATTTCCGGAGCTCTCAGCGTCTTTATCAAGCGTGGTTTCGGCCTTATCGCAGACCAAAACAGTTCTGGTTTCGTAACATTCATCGGTGTGTTTGTGCTTTTTATGTTCTTCAAGTGTGCACACGAGGTTGCCGCTGTCGTCATAGCAAAGCTCGGAGTGCTCATGAATAAGATAGTCGGCGTAGCCGCAGATAAGATCACCGTTTTCATCATAACAGGTCTTTTGGTGCTTATGTACTCCGGGCAGCTTATCTGCGCAGATCATCTTTTTTTCCTGATTAACGGTTATGTGATCATAGCAGTCATACATATGCGTGTGTTCCTCAAGTCCGCATATGGTTTTGTTTTCCATTGTTATTGCAGGTAATATGAGAGCATATGTTGTGACAAAGACAACGATAGCCGCAAAAACAACGCCGATTCTGAACCAGATCCTGCGCTTTTTATTCTCTTTTATGAACTTAATTGCTTTCTTAAAAAGGTCATTGTTAATCAAAATCACCCCCCATACATAAGCAATTTTAACTGAGATAACTAACTAATCTTTTCAATATTCTTCGTCGGCCAAAACTTAAGCATCAGCTTTCCGACAATTTGTTCCTGAGCCACACAGCCGACAGATGTGTTTCTAGAATCGACCGAAACGCTTCGGTGGTCACCCATAACGAACACTTTGCCCTCCGGCACCTGATATGGGTACTCGATATTGCTGTCGCCGAGAGCTTTCTCGGAAGCATAAGGCTCGTCGAGCAGCGACCCGTTCACATAGACATCGCCTTTTTCGTTGATATCTATCCAGTCGCCGGCATTGCCGATAACCCGTTTTATAAGTATTTTATTATTATAATAGAAAGCAATAACTTCGCCTTTCTTGATATTAGATGTCTTGAGCGATAAAACGATCTCACCGTCGTTCAGAAGCGGCGTCATGCTGTTTCCGTAGATCTGAAGCACGGGCATCCATATTGTTGCAACGAGAACTGCCGCTGCCGCAACGGTTATCAATGTGAAAACGGTGTTGCGAAGCGTTTTTATGAAGCGGCTTCTGTATTTTGTCCGCTCAAGCTCAGCCTCCAGAATCTGAAGTGAAGGGGGTTCGAGCTTTCCGTCAATCTTAACCTTACTCATTTTTCTCCCGCCTAAAACCTTATTGATCGGTATGCGCCGACTCTCCGGTCAGCTGTGAATAATAAGACTCAATTCTTCTTTTTGCGTCGCTGACTATTTCTTCACACCTCTCCCTTGTCTCCGCTTCAACGGCGCTGCACTTTTTTTCGGCAGCTTTTATCATATTCATGCAATAATCGCGAACCTCGGCTTTAATATCCACTTCATCAGGATCGCGGTTAAACAGATTTTCAATATATTGTTCCTTAGCTTTCTCAGCCGCCTCAAAAACATGATTGAGCTGAAAAGCCGCCTGAACAATGGAGCCGGATTTTTTAATCGCAATCTTTCTGTTTTCAAGTTCCTTTTCGGCTTCATCAAGCTTTTTTCTGATTTTTTCGTTTTCCTTGCTTTGTTCTATCAGCATCTCCAGCAAGTCAACTCTTTTTAATTTTTTAAGCTCCTCTTGTGTCAATGTGATATCTCCTTCAATTTAACAAAAATATTAAAAACAATAAAATCTTTTTATCATTTATCATTATAATAATATAATATATGAGCAATTTAGCATATCAAAGAAAAATATGTGAACAAACGATGTCATTTATGTGTCAAAATTAAGAACGCGCACCTATGATATGATAAATATTGACATATATATATACTGTTAAGCATAAATCGACTAATATTATACTATCTTTATATTAATACAAATAGTATAATATGTCAACCAAAAATATTACCCAACAAATAGTTAATTTTTTTGTTGAAATTAACAATAAATGCTTCACTTAATAGGCAGATAAGCTTCAAATGTCGATTTTCCGACAATTATTTAAATCTTATAGTATATCTTGTTTGTTTGTTGACAATCAGACCGCAGATATAGTATCATAAATAAAATGTGACAACATTCTGATTTAATTTTCAATTTGAAAAATGACGGTGATGAAATGAAAAATAATAACAATAAGGCTCCGCATGTCGATAAACCGTGGCTGAAAATCGACAATGCGTCAACGCTTTATGCGGCCGCAAGATATAAAGACTGGTGCCGCACATACCGGTCGGCGATCATTCTTGACCGCGAGGTTGACAAAGATATTCTTCAGCAAGCGCTGGCTGATACTGCCAAGCGCTTTCCGAGCTTTTGCGTAACGCTTCGCGACGGCCTGTTCTGGAGCTACTTTGAGCGGACTGACGCCGTTCCGATAGTACATACCGAAGAAAAATATCCATACAGACCTATTCAGCTCGACGGAACGGATCAGCCGTGCTTCCGTGTGCTTTGCTATAAAAACAGGATCGCTATTGAAGTCTTTCACAGCCTAACGGACGGAACCGGAACCGGAGTTTTCCTCGCGACGCTCACCAGACGCTATCTTGAGCTTTGCGGCGAACAAATCCCCGATAGCGAAAAGGTATTCAATGTCAACGATGAGCCCCTTGACAGTGAGACCCGTGACAGCTATTACGATTATTACGATCCGAGCGTCTCGGCTAAAAATCCGAAGAAAGCCGATGTGTACCTCAACGAAAACAATAAAATCAAGAATTATTCAAGAATTGTGCATGGACTTTTCACGGTTGACAATATCCATTCGGTCGCAAAAAAATATAATCTGACCATAACCGAATATCTGACCGCTGTGCTGATCTACACCTTTAACTGCTGTGAAAAAAAACCGATAAACAAACCGATCAGCATCTCAATTCCTATTGACCTGCGCCGCAGATTTGAGTCGAAAACTGTCAGAAACTTTGTTTATATGACAGATGTTTCATTCAACCCCAAGGGCAGAAAAGATGTCACCTTTAACGAGATATGCGATGAGATTCGCGGCAAGCTCGCTCAAAAAGCCTCAAATGATAATCTTCGCGCCTGTATCAGCGCAAATGTGAGCGCCGCCAGCAATAAGATAATAAGACCTATCCCCTATCCGATCAAAAAGGCATTTTTGAAAAGAACATATAAAAATGTTCAGGAGTCATACACTGCGTTTATTTCAAACGGCGGCGAAATGGTTCTTCCCCCCGAAATGGCAAAACATGTTCTGCGCGCCGAGGGAGTTCTGGCCGACAATCCTTATGTTCATTTCGGCTGCGCCGCAGTATCAATAAACGGTCTGTTTAACCTGACTTTTTCAAGCGATAACGCCGACACCGAAAAGCAGAAATTTTTCTTCCGTTTTCTCGCAAATGACGGCGTCAATGTCAGAATTGAAAGCAATGTATATGAATAAGAGGTAATTAAAATGAGATGTAACGAATGCAATGTTGACCTCGGAGAGGAATATACAAAATGTCCGCTTTGCGGAGCCGACGCGGTTGCTGATGAGCCTAAGCTCAAAGGACTGAAAACAGCCGAATATCCGAAATACAGCAAGGAGCTGTTAAGTGAAAAGCCGAAATACAAACAGACATTTCCCGAAAAGCATGTTTTCCGCATTTGTTTCTGCGTTTGCGTTGCTTTTGGCGTGGCTGCGATTTTTTCGTTCAAGCCGCTTTGGAACTTCGGAGTTCCGGCCTTGATGGCGGCGTCATCACTGTTTTATTTCATATCAGGTCTCAAAGAAAAAGGCAGACTTCTTCACAGCGCCCTGAGTCTTCTTTCTTCGGCGGCGGCTCTTGTGTTATTCACCGCGGCAGCCGCTATTTCCGGAACGGGATTAAAATATATGCTTTTGGCTCTCGCCTTTTCAGTTCTTCTATTTGTCGTTCTTGCAATAGCAAGGCCCGAGAGAATGAAAGAGCAGTTAAAGGCGGCGTTCAGTCTTTAATTTTTAGTTTTAATAAGTACAAAAACACGGGACGGTGCGCATGCACCGTCCCGTGTTTTTCGCAGCAGCTGTATCCGGCTTTGCTTCATAAGCTCAGCGGCCGAAAATCGCTGAAATTAACGCCTTGAAATAAAGCGGAATGTCACTGAGAAAAGCAATAATTGCCAGCATATCTTTCATCTCCGTTTTGTCATATATTTTTAACGGTTATTTTATTTAAGCCGCCGGATGTCCGGCGGTCAAAGCTTTCCGGAAATAACAGAAAATCATATTTGTTTCACAATTTAATTATATATTCTATGCATTTCACCCGGTTACATAATATATGAACTTTTTGTGAATATTATAGCGGTGATTTCAGCTGAAAATATAAATTCACGCCCGAAGCGAAAAAATATCCCACCGAAAGATATTCGGAGGGATATTTCGGTTTTAAATTATGCGTTCTGTTTTTCGGCGCATTCAGCCTTGAACTCGGCGATTTTTTCGTCTGTTTCAAAACCTGAGAAGCCTTTGAAAATGTCGCAGAAGTATTCGTTGTTTTCTTCGGGTGAATGATGCGAATACCAAACCTGAGCAAAGAACGGATTGACCTTTGCTTCCTGATCATAAGCCCAGTGGAAGTCCGTGGGAACTTCTTTCTCACACCAGTGGCCGCCCCTGAGAACGAGGTTTGGCGTCATCTCGAACTCATGACCGTGAGCGCATCTCCATTTGAGTGGTGTGAACAGATCGCCCTTGACCATCTCGGTGGAAAGACATTCGCCGCCCCTGAACTCGGCCGCCTTCTTCATATCATCTATATCAAGCTCGCTTAAAGGCTTGCTCTCATCGTAGCCATGGTCAAGAAGAATAGCTGCGCTTGTCTCTCTTGCGGAATCCTGAGGATACCAGATGTCGATATCGTCCCACTTCTTTCCGATTGAGGCCCATCTTTCCTTTGAACCGAAATATGATGTTATTCTGTCCTGATCGTCGGTTCCTATCCAGTGCAGTGTACCGTATAGCTCTTTCTTTGCAAGCTTCATGAGAAACGGCTTGACTGCAAATGCGAAAGGCTTTGCAAGGAAAGCAAGCTTATAAACAGGCTCGACCTGCTTCATCATCTGCTTGAAATATTCCTTGATAGGAACATTCGCCCTGAAGTGAAGATAGTTTTCAAGCTTATCTGAATCATAGTACCACTGGCCGTGGAAATTCTGAAGAATAAATGCGTTGGGATCAAAGAGCTTCTTTGTCGAACCTATGCCGAGCGTACCCAGAAGCAGCTCTTCAAATTCAAAGTTTGTGATTCTGTATTCCTTGCCCGAGCCGATATTGTAGAAATCTCTCCAGAATTCTTCGGGGACATCGTCGCCGCAGACATTAACAAGCATTCTTGCCGAATCCTCAACAGTCGCCCATTCAAGAACGCCGTTTATCGGAACATGGAACATTATGGGGTCCATATTTTTGAGAATCTCGGGATAAAGTATGCCCGACTGACGAAGAGAAACCCAATGCTTGAGCCCAGACTCCGCAATTATCTTCTCAGCCATTACCTTGCTGACCGCATAGTGATCATAGATGCTGATCTGAATGGGATCTCCCGTTCTTCCCCAGTGAGTCGGTCTGTTTCTGTCACCTGTCTCAGCGACAGTGCCGATATAAACGACCTTGATATCATCGGGATTGGGCTGTTCCTTAACAGCCTTAACGATATTGGCCATAGCGGCAGGATTGAGCTGGATTGTCTTTCTCGGATAATAGTCGGCTCCGGGTGAAACAAGTCCGCCGACATGAAGAACATATTCGCTGCCGGTAACACATTCAAGAATTTTATCATATTCAAGAAAATCGCCCCAGACTATTCTGACAGACGGATCATTCATATAATCTTTGAACAATTCTCTGTTTTTCTGACTGTCACGAAGTAATACGCAAACATTAAACTCATCTTTATGCTTCATGAATTCTTTGAAGCCTGCCCAGCCCATGGTGCCCGAAGCCCCTGTTAAAAATACATTCTTCTTTCTCATGTTTTTTCCTCCCATGTTTAATTACGGTTTATTATATCATTTGTTTGCATAAATTCGTCTAAAAAATATATAAATTATTTCTAAAATAAACGATATCAGGGATAAATGTTAGTTATAATTGTTACAATTATTAACTTTCTTTTAACGCAGAGCTTTTATTCCTTATTTACGCAAACAAAACCGACAGTCTCAAAATACTGTCGGTTTTGTTCTTATTCGGCTTTATATCAGCTGTCATAACCAACCTTGAGAGTCGCTTCAAAGCTGTCGCCGTCGGCTATCGGTGTTGAATCGACGCCGGTCATCAGCATCTCTCCGCCTTTTGTGAAGCACCACCACTCCTCCTTGGAGCTGTCGGCGGCAATTCCGTTGACCTTTGTGACAAACAGGCCGTATTCACTTTCCGTTCCTTCGATCAGCTTTTGCTCTTCAAGAGCGCCTGAAAGAAATTCAGCATCGGTTTTTATTGTGAATTTTTTAGTCTCGGTTTTATCCGTAACGCTGAATTCAATAGTTTTTGCACCTTCTGAGGTCTGAGGCCTGAGCTTAAAATACATAAAGCCTCCGATCGCGACAACTATAACGAGTATTGCGGCGACTATTGCAGTCAGTTTCTTGTTTTTCATGAAAATCACCTTTCCTATAATTTTTGACACAATCGGAAAAGCAGTCATATAAGACATTGTTTTTCCGGCATTTTAACTTGACAAACAGCAAAATGTTTCATCTTAAGAAAAACATTTTTTGCTTTTATTATCCGAATAAGCTTATCTGGTTGTTCTCGGATAGACCGTCCAGGGCACCGACAGCTCTCAACGATTCAATGACTGCCGATGACGCACCCGAGCGCTGTTTGAGATCCTCAACGGAAATATACGGTCCGTCGCCGTCGTCTCTCGCTTTTGCAAGTCCGATAGCCGCCGCCTCACCCGTACCCGACATTGCACCGAACGGCATTCTTATTTTTCCGTTCTCGATCTTATAAACCGTCGCATCGGATTTATAAAGGTCAATCGGGAGAAATTCTATTCCTCTCGCCATCATTTCATTGACAACCTGCAAGGCGACATATTGGTCTTTTTCCGTTGCGGAAGCGTCTCTGCCCTTTGCGTCAATCTCCTCCATTTTCTTTTTGACCGCCTGCCGTCCCTGAAGAACGGTAACAGCGTCCGTGTCTCCTCCGCGCACAGTCATAAACGCGGCGTAATACTCAACCGGCTTGTATATTTTGTACCAGCCGAGCCTCATTGCGGCGCTGACATATGCGGCAGCGTGAGCTTTCGGGAACATGTATTTTATTTTCATGCACGAGTCGATATACCACTGCTCAACGCCGTTATCCTTCATTGCCTTGATATGCTCTTCGGTAAGAAGCTTCGTCGCATTGCCCTTTCTGACAATTTCCATTATCTGAAAAGCCATCTGCGGCTCAACGCCCTTATGCATCAGATAGACCATGATGCTGTCTCTTGTTCCTATTACCTCGGAAATATCGCAGACACCGTTTTTGATCAGCTCCTGAGCGTTGCCGAGCCAGACATCCGTTCCGTGAGACAGACCGGATATCTGAAGCAAATCGGAGAAATTCTTCGGCTTTGCCTCAAGAAGCATTCCGATAACGAACGGAGTTCCCATTTCCGGGATAGACAAAGTGCCGGTTGGGCAGTTGATATCCTCGGCAGTGACACCGAGAGGCTCGGGCGAAAGCAGCAGCTTATATATATTCGGATCGCATATGTCAACATCCATAACCGGGATACCGGTCAGATCTTCAAGATGCTTATAAAGCGTCGGAACATCATGACCGAGGTTGTCGAGCTTCAAAATAGTGTCATGAAGTGCATGGAAGTCGAAGTGCGTCGAAAGAATACCCTTATCCGGATCGTCGGCAGGGTGCTGAATCGGGGTGAAATCCTCCGCCTCATATTCGTTGGGAATAACGACCATTCCGCCGGGATGCTGACCGGTCGTTCTTTTAACGCCTGTGCAGCCGTTTTTGAGTCTTTCCTCCTCCGCTTTCGGGATAACCAGCCCCCGCTCCTCAAGATATTTCTTGACATATCCGTACGCCGTCTTTTCTGCGACGGTAGCAATGGTGCCCGCTTTGAAAACATGATCCTTGCCGAACAGTTCTTCAGTGTAGCGGTGAGCATAAAACTGATATTCACCGGAGAAGTTTAGGTCTATATCAGGCGACTTGTCGCCCTTGAAGCCAAGAAAGGTCTCAAACGGAATATCGTGCCCGTCGCGGGCCATCGGAGTTCCGCACTCCGGGCAGTTTTTCGGGGGCATATCATAGCCGGAGCCCCATTCGCCTTTCAGGAAAAACTCACTGTGCTTGCACTTTGGGCATCTGTAATGCGGAGCAAGCGGATTGACCTCTGAAATGCCGCTGGCATGAGCGACAAACGACGAGCCGACCGAGCCTCTCGAGCCGACATGATAGCCGTGATCCTCCGAGTTTTTGACGAGCTTCTGCGCTATCATATAAAGAACACCGAAACCGTGCTTAATTATTGAATCAAGCTCCCTTGTGAGCCTGTTCGCAACATATTCCGGAACGGGATCGCCGTAAAGCCTTTTTGTTGTGTCCCAGCAAAGCTTTGTCAGCTCTTCATCAGCGCCCTCCATGCTCGGCGGGTAATTGCCGGGCGGAATCGGCTGAATGACCTCCGTCATATCGGCTATCTTGTTGGTGTTGGTAACAACGACTTCATAGGCCGTTTCTTCACCGAGATATTCAAACTCCCGAAGCATCTCTTTTGTGTTTCTGAGAAACAGCGGGGGCTGATTGTCGGCGTCTTTGTAACCTTGGCCTGCCTGCAGAATCGTTCTGAATATTGCGTCCTCTTTTTCCATAAAGTGGACATCGCAGGTGGCTACTGTCATTTTTCCGAGCTTATCGCCGAGCGCAACGATCGACCTGTTGACATCCTGAATATCCTCGACAGATTTTATGTTCGGAAAATCCGGACTGTTTATCATGTATTGATTGTTTCCGCAGGGCTGAATTTCAAGATAATCATAAAAAGAGGCTATCTCGGCAATTTTTTTAGGATCTTCGCCGTGAACAACAGCTCTGTAAAGCTCACCGGCTTCACAGGCGCTGCCCAGAATAATGCCCTCTCTGTGTTTGATTATCTCGCTTCTCGGAAGAAGTGGCCTTTTGTAGAAGTGCTTAACATTAGAAGCTGTTATAAGCTTATAAAGATTTTTAAGTCCGACTTTATTTTTAGCGAGAAGAATTATATGATATCTCGGAACGCTTTTTTTCTTGAAGTCCGGATACTGCTCGTCGTCGACAAGATATCCCTCCATTCCGTAGATAACCTTAATCTTATCACCGGCTGCTTTCGCCGCTTCCGGAAAAGCCTGAACAACTCCGTGGTCGGTTATCGCTATCGCCTTGTGGCCCCAGTCGATAGCCCTCTTGACAAGCGCTTTTGCATCTGAAACCGCATCCATCATTGACATTTTGGTGTGAAGATGCAGCTCAACTCTCTTTTCCTCAGCGTCGTCTATCGGCGGTATCTTTTCAACGGTCGAAAGCGAATCGACATTTAAGACATTTTCGCCTGCATATTTATCAAACTGAATACTGCCCTTGATAAGTACCGTTTTCCCATTGTCAAGGTTATCAAGGATAGGCTCGCAAAGATTTTTCCGGTTAAAAATCTTGCAGGAATAAGAGCTTGTCTTATCCGTTATGTAAAATGTGATTATTGTGTAGCGCCCGTCCTTGGTGTTTCTTGTCTCAAAGTTGAAAATGTCGCCCCAGACAACGCAGGTGCCGTCCATAGGATCAATGTCTTTTATCGGCTTGGGCAAATCCTTTATATCTGTTCCGAGTATCGGCTTTAGCGTGTCAAAATAAAGACAATAGCCGGGAACGGTTTTGTGCTTAGTCGGATCCTTTGCGTCTGTTTCATGCTGCTGTTTCTGCTTTTTCTTTTCCTCTTCCTGATGTTTTTTCTTTTCCTGAGCCTCTGCCGCGTGCTTTATCTGCGCATCTTTTTCGGCGTCGCTCATCATCTTCACAACTGCGTCGTCGTCAGCGCTGACAGTCGTTGAACCTGTGAAAGAAACAGATATATCACTGCCAAATCTGTCTTTGATGATTTGCCTGATTAAGCTGTCGCAGCCCTCGCCGACAAGAATATCGGCTCCGCCGTAGGCAAGGCTTATAGTCAGCTTGCCGTCCTCATATTCACACTCGCTGTCGTCAAGAAAACCTCTTGAAGCAGTCAGCTTACCGTATACCTCGTCAACAACAGACGGATAATATTCTTCACTGAACTCGCAGTTTATGAATTTCGGCTCGATAACGACCTTAGTGAAGCCGAAAAGCTTTTTTATGTTCTGACTGACGGATCTGAAAACCAAGAAACCGATAACATTACCGCAGACCACTTTAATATATATTTTTCTGTCTGCCCGGTCGATGTTACATTCTTCAATAACGCAGTTTTCAAGCTGCGGTCTGACGCTATCATCGACCGCCTGACCGAAAATTGAAAGAAAGCTTTTGTCCCCCGTAAGCTCACCCCCCTGTCATAAATAACCGGCTTTCGCCACTCGCAGCAAAGCGGCGCAAAACGCCGCCGAAACTGCTTTTTATCTTATAATTTTTCTATCTCTTCCATAAGCTCATCCACAAGCTTGTTTTCGGGTACCTTTCGCAGTATCTCGCCTTTTTTGAATATCAGTCCGCAGCCGTCTCCGCCTGCTATTCCGATATCGGCTTCTCTGGCTTCGCCGGGGCCGTTCACAATGCAGCCCATAACGGCGACCTTTATTCCCTTTTTGCAGCCGCGCAGTCTCTCCTCCACCTCGTTTGCGAGCGAAATAATGTCTATCTTAGTTCTGCCGCAGGTGGGACATGAAATAAGATAGGGACTGTCATTTTTGAGTCCTATCGACTTTAAGATGTCGTTGCCTGCGTACACCTCACGGATAGGATCGGCAGTAAGAGAAACCCTTATGGTGTCACCGATGCCGTGAACGAGCAGTGAACCTATTCCGATGCTTGATTTTATCGTTCCCATCCGCTCGGTTCCGGTCTCGGTCACCCCGAGATGAAGCGGATAAGAGCACTCGTGTGCAATTATCTCATAGGCCTCGACCATGTAGTTAACATTTGACGATTTCAGCGATATCACGATGTCTGAAAAGTCAAACTTTTCAAGCAGCCGTACATGATACATAGCGCTCTCGGCAAGCGCTTTAGGAACGGGAGCACCGTATTTTGCGAGAATATCCTTTTCGAGGGAGCCGGAATTTACCCCGATCCTTATCGGAATATTTTTCTGAACGCACTTATCAACAACCGCCTTAACTCTGTCGTCTGAGCCGATATTTCCGGGGTTTATTCTGATCTTGTCCGCTCCGGCGTCTGCGCTCAGAAGCGCCAGCTTATAGTCAAAGTGAATATCCGCAACAACCGGCACGGATATATTTTTTTTAAGTTCATAAACGGTCTTGACGGCCTCCTTATCGGGAACTGCGAGTCTTATTATCCGGCAGCCGGCTTTCTCAAGCTGCTGAGCCTGTCTGATATTGCCCTCGATATCGTGAGCTTCGACATTGAGCATCGACTGAACGGCTATCGGATTATCTCCGCCGATAAGAACATCGCCGATTTTTATCTGCTTTGATCTTCTTCTTTCAAACATCTCTCACACCTCTTATAAATATGTCTTGCCCTGGATCAGCTTCCATATGTCGCTGAAAGAAACCACAGCCATAAATATCAGCAGCAGCACAAGACCGGCGGCGTGAATCAGATTTTCATATTTCGCGGGGACGGGCTTTCTGAATATCAGCTCGATGAGCATGAAGAAAAATCTTCCTCCGTCGAGAGCCGGGATAGGCAAAAGGTTAAACAGTCCGATATTTATTGTTATCAGCGCCATGATCGTCAAAAGGCTGTTGAAATCATAATGTTTAACAGAATCCTGAGCTACTTCAGCGATTATCTGAACGGTTCCGACAGGGCCGGAAAGGTCGCTGAGTCCGTATTGACCGGTGATAAGATCAAATAAGCTGAGATAAACTATTCTTGAGATTGAAGCCGCTTCTCCGAAAGAATACTTCACAACATTGCCGAAGCTCGGTTCAATTCCGACAACAATGAAATCATATATGATCGTCATTCTTCCGTCTGTTTCCGTTGTGGCAAACTTAACGCCGTCAAGCTCAACTTTCTTGCCGTCCCTTTCAACGACAAAATCGAAAACACCGTCCTTGCTTCTTTGCATGAGAAAAGAAAGATCATATGAGGAATAAACGCGTTTTCCGTCGATTCTGACTATCTTATCGCCCGTTTCAAGCCCATATTGCGAGCTGACGGCATTTTCATCAAAGCCGTATATCTGTGTGGTAGATATAAGCTCGCTCGTTCCGAGAATAATGCAGCATATAATGAGGCCCAATATCAGATTGAAGGTCGCTCCGGCAATGACTATGATCATTCTCTGCCAGACGGGCTTTTTTGAAAACGAGCCTTCGTCCTCGCTTTCTTCGTCCTCTCCCTCCATGCTGACAAAGCCACCGATGGGGAAGAGTCTGACTGCATATTTTGTTTCCTTGCCCTGAATTTTAAATAAAGTCGGGCCCATTCCGAGAGCGAACTCGTTGACCTTGACCTTGAACAGCTTCGCAAAGATAAAGTGACCGAACTCATGAATGAGTATTATAAGTCCGAAGAAAAGTATCGCTATTATAATCGGCCAAGCCTTGCCCCAGACCGATGCAAAAGAAAAGCTCAGAAGCGTTTTCATTTTTCCACCTCTTTATATCGTTTTATATCAGGCTCTTAATGTACGCCCGAACCTCTCTGTCTGTTTCAAGAACATCTTCGAGAGTATAATCGGCTTTATCGGGAGCTTTTTCGACTCCGAGTCTGACAAGCTCGGGTATGCGCAGAAAGCTGATTTTTCCGTGTCTGAACTGATAATTGGCCTCTTCGTTTGCCGAGTTTGCGGCAGCCGGATAAAGTCCGCCCTTCATAACGGCGTTTCTGCAGATATTTATGCACTCAAAAGTGTCATAATCGGGTTTAAAGAAAGTGAGCTTTCCGTAATCCGCTAGGCTCAGCTCACTGACGGGAGACTCATATCTTTCGGGATAAGTCAGAGCGTATTGAATAGGTATTCTCATATCGGGTACACCGAGCTGGGCAATGACCGAATTATCGACATATTCAATAAGAGAATGAACGACGCTTTCTCTGTGGACGACTATATCCACATTTTCCGGTTTCACTCCGAAAAGCCAGACAGCCTCAATAAGCTCAAGTCCTTTGTTCATCATTGTAGCAGAGTCGATGGTTATTTTTGCACCCATCGACCAGTTCGGGTGATTTAAGGCCTCTCTGACTGTTACTGATTTAAGTTCATCCTTAGTTTTGCCGAAAAAAGGACCTCCCGACGCGGTCAGTATTATTTTTTTCAGCGTTTTTTTATCATGACAGCCCTGAAGACACTGAAATATAGCCGAATGTTCGCTGTCAACCGGAAGAATCGGAACATTTTTCTTTTTTGCGTTATCCATGACAAGCTGTCCGCCGGCAACAAGCGTTTCTTTGTTAGCAAGGGCTATCTTTTTTCCGGCTTCTATGGCGTCGAGAGTCGGTTTAAGCCCTGCCATTCCGACAACGGAATTTATCACCGTGTCAGCTTCATCGGCGCAGGCACATTCGCAAACGCCCTCAAGGCCGGAATATATTTTTGTGTCTGTGTCAGCGACTCTTGAGCTAAGCTCCTTTGCCGCCGTCTCGTCAACAAGCGCTGCGTATTTCGGCTTAAATTCTCTGATCTGTCTTTCAAGCTCGTCAACTTTATTATAGGCTGTCAGGGCAACCGCGCGATATCCGTTCTTTTTTATGACATCGAGGCTCTGCGTTCCGATAGAACCCGTTGAGCCGAGTATTGATATATTTTTCATTTTATCACCCTATCAGAAAAACAGCTTTGATGTCCCGAAAGTGCAAAGTAATGCGTACATTGCGGGAAGAACGAAAATAGAGCTGTCAAATCTGTCGAGAATACCACCGTGACCGGGCAGAATGTTGCTGTAATCCTTTATGCCGCACTTTCTTTTATGGACCGATGCGCTAAGATCGCCGAACATACTGAGAATCGAGAGAACGACGGTAACGGCGCTCATCACCAGATATCTTCTGACTCCGCCGCCCAGGGTGTGAAAGCCGTAGACAGCATTGATAATCAGGTCGTAAACAGTATAAACAATATTGACTGCGATAACGGTAATTACCACTCCGCCGACTGCGCCCTCGACCGACTTCTTCGGGCTGATCTTCGGGCAAAGCTTGTGCTTTCCGAATTTTCTGCCGACGAGAAATGCGCCGGCATCATTCAGCCAAGAAGCGCCGAATATGAGAAGATATAACCAGAAGCAATCCTGCTTTGTGTAGTTTGCGCCGCCGGGCAGAAGATAAAAGTCTCTTATCAGAATAAAGCATGACAGACTGTAGGTATAAACGACCGAGCCGAAAACGCCGCAGATTATGTCAACATAATTCGTGCTTTCGTGCATAATGACCATCAATATCATTATGCCAATAATATAAGCCGTCAACAGAACGGTCCACATAACGCTGACTTTATATGACAGCAGGAAAACTTCCGCCACGCTGTATATCATGGTCACGGCATATAGGACCTTGTTCCGGCATTTGACCGACTTTAAAAGCTCATAGGTCGCAAGCGACGATATCAGTGCTGTCATAAGCGTTATCGGCAGCTTGAAGGGCTTATATGAAAGCGCCCAGAACAATAACATGAATGTAACGATTATTATTGTTGATAGAGTTCTTTCGCCTTTAAATTTTTTGCTTGCTTTTTCGAGAAAATTTGTCATGATCCCGCCTCCTTAAACTCCGCCGAAACGGCGGTGACGCTTTTGAAAATCATCAAGAGCCCTGTTGAAATCGGCCTCGGTGAAATCAGGCCACAAAACATCGGAATACCAGAATTCAGAATAAGCGCTCTGCCATGTCAGAAAATTCGAAAGTCTGTATTCGCCGCTCGGTCTGATTATCAGATCCGGATCAGGCTGACCGGCTGTGTAAAGATAGCTTGAAACCGTATCTTCATCTATATCATCGGGTGAAAGCTCACCGCTTTTGATCTTCTCCGCAATTTGTCTGACCGAATGGACTATCTCTCTTCGGCCGCCGTAGTTGACGGCGATATTGATATATGTTTTGCGCTTGTCGTCGCTGTCGGTCTCAACCGTGTTGAAAAGTTCGAGAATATCCTCAGGTACGCCCGATTTTTCGCCTATAAAGCGAATGTGATATCCTCTCTCCTCGTTTTCCTCTTTTCTCTCCTGCATTTCAAGAAGGTAATCCCTGAAAAGATCCATTATAGCATTGACTTCTTTTTCGGGCCTTTTCCAGTTTTCGGTCGAAAAAGCATAAAAAGTCAGATATTCTATTCCGAGATCGGCGGCGTAATCGCAGATTCTGCGAAAGACCTTGCCGCCTTCCTTGTGTCCCTCGCTTCTGTCGAGGCCTCTCTTTTCCGCCCATCTTCCGTTGCCGTCCATAATGACGGCGACATGTTCCGGCAAAATTTCAAAATGAGGTAAATTTTCCTTTAACATATAAAAGCTCTCCAAAATAAACCATATGTCTATCAGAACTGCGGGGGCGGATAAATATCCGCCCCTACAAAATTATCAGATATCCATGATTTCCTTTTCTTTAACTGCAGCTATCTTGTCAATGTCTGCAACGAAGTCGTCTGTGAACTTCTGAATTTTCTTTTCGCCGTCCTTGAGATCGTCCTCGGTGATTTCAGAGGATTTTTTCTTAGCTTTAAGCTTTTCGATAGCGTCGCGGCGGATTGAGCGGATAGCTACCTTTGAGTTTTCGGCCGTCTTCTGAATATCCTTGCACAGCTCTTTTCTTCTTCCCTCGGTGAGAGGCGGGAAAGTCAGATGGATAACATTGCCGTCGTTCATGGGATTGATTCCGATATCAGAGGTCTGAATGGCTTTTTCGATAGCCTTCAGAACAGATTTATCCCACGGCTGAACGGTAAGTACTCTCGCTTCCGTTGCCGAAACCGAAGCGAGCTGATTTATCGGGGTTGCTGTGCCGTAATAGTCGACCGTGACTCTGTCAAGAATCTGAGGATTAGCTCTGCCGGCGCGTATAGCGCTGTATTCCGACTCAAGAGCGCTGATCGTTTTCGTCATTTTTTCTTTTGTTTTAGCGAAAATTTCTTCCATAATTATTACTCCTTTTCTTAACCTTCTTCAACAAGGGTGCCTATTTTTTCACCTTTAATGGCTCTGACGATATTCTGCGGATCATTGAGATTGAACACAAGAATATCAATATTGTTATCTCTGCAAAGCGAAGCCGCCGTGCTGTCCATGACGGCTAAGCCCTTGTTGAGAATTTCACTGTGTGTGAGCTTGTCATATTTTTTGGCGTCCGGATATTTATGGGGATCTTTGTCATAAACGCCGTCGACATTCGTCGCTTTAAAGATAACATCGGCATTGATTTCGGCGGCTCTCAATGCTGCCGCAGTGTCTGTCGAGAAAAACGGATTGCCTGTTCCGCAGCCGAAAATAACTACTCTGCCCTTTTCAAGATGGCGGACAGCGCGGTTTCTTATATAAGGCTCTGCAACCTGCTGCATGCTGATAGCCGTCTGAACGCGGACATCAACGCCCATCTGTTCAAGCGAATCGGCAAGAGCGAGCGAATTCATTGCGGTTGCGAGCATCCCCATGTGGTCGGCTCTTGTTCTATCCATATTGCCGCTGCTTCTTCCTCTCCAGAAGTTGCCTCCGCCGACAACAAGACCTATCTGTGTGCCGAGCTGGCGGCAGTCCCTGATAGCCTCACATATGCTGTCAACGATATTGAAGTCGATGCCTTTTCCGCCCTCGCCGGCGAGCACCTCTCCGCTGAGCTTGAGCAGTATTCTTTTATATGCTGTTTCCATTTTTGACACCTCTCGTTATTTTTCACAGATCACTGTCTGCGCCGATAGTATTTTACTAAATTGTTCCACCGGTGTAAAGAGAAAAAACAAAATTTCCAAATCAATTTACAATTATTCGTATTCAGCCCCAAAATTTGCGTTTTTCGTGAAAAGTCCGTTCACATTCTCCGCAAAAAAAGACTCCGCGTATCTATCATATGCGTTTTTTCTTTTTAAAAGCATAAAACTTGAAGAAATCAGAGTTATGTTTTTGCAATTTCTGAGCCTGAGAGCATTATTCCATGCCTTGACGATATCGTGATCCGCACAAGGTCTTAGGTCATAGAGTCCGCATTCCCACTTGCTCTTTTTTCTGACTCTGACATTGACATTAACAAATGAAATATCTTCGATCTCGCCGCCGTCGCAGCTTATCAGAACGCCGTTTTCCGAGTCGCACTCAATGTTTTCGAAAGAGACATCTTTAATTCTTCCGCTGACGGTGCTTTTGTCTCGCCTGAACGATGTCAGTATTATAGGTTCCGCAGTTCCCCACCATGAGCCGTTAAAGCGCCTTGTTTCTATGCTGATATCCTTGAAAAGAACACGAGCGACGCTTCCGCTGTCTCTTATCTGAAGAGATATTCCCCTGTTGCTTGCCGATATTCTGCATCTTTCAAATGAAATATCATGAAAGTCGGCAACGCCCTCCGTTCCGATTTTGATAGCGGCTGAGGTCGATATCAATTCACAGTCATGGACATAGATATTGCTGCAATCACCGTATTCTATGTTTCCTGCCGTATTTTTCAGACATATGCAATCATCTGCGCAACGGATATTGCAGTTTCTGATCTCAACGCCTTTGCAGTGATCCGGATCAATTCCGTCACTGTTAGCAACATCAAGCGGATTGCGGATCGTTACTGAGTCAATCAGAGCGTTTTCGCAGCCGGCAAGATGAACGGTCCAGAACGGGGCGTTTCTTATGGTCACACCGCCTATAAAAACATCTTTGCAGTTTTCAATATATATCGTCGTCGGCCTCGGATAAAAATAACCGGTGACATAATACTCGTTAATCCTTTTGACAAAAGCGTAGCAATTACCGTCAATAGTACCTTCGCCGGTTATCGAAATATTATCCGCTTTTCGGGCATAAATAAATGCAAAAGCGGGCTTGTCCGTCACGGGATTGCCGATCAGAGCCATTCTGGGATCGTTCAAGGTTTCAGACGGTCTGATATATCCGTGTATATCGCCCGTCGCTTTCAGCAGCGCACCCTTTTCAAGGTGAAGTTCAACACCCGGCTTCAGCATAATCGAAGACGAAAGGAATGTGCGGTCAGACGGAAAAATGACAGTTCCGCCTGTTTTTCCGCACGCATTTATAGCCCTTTGTATGCTCTCGGAGTCATCGGCAGCGCCGTCACCGACGGCTCCGAAATCAATCACATTATATCTCATTATGCGAATTTACCTATAAGACTTATAAGATAGTTAAGTATATTCAGAACAAAGTCGAACAGAAGCTGATAAAATGAGCTGTCGCTTGAACTGACCGTATCGCTGACCTTTTCAAAGTTGCCAGTGACATCGTTCACATTCACAAACTGCGGGTACTTGTCGTTTGAATATACGCTGACCTTTTATTCGCTTGTCAGAAGATAAACAAGAAGTCCGCAGCTGTCTTTGCCGTATTCATATCCCATGTGGCCGATATTCTTGATAAACCATGTCTGATCGGGAAGTATGCAGGTTGAAGCGTCAACAATTTTATCGGGTGAAATATGATCGTGCGCCGTGCAGTTTTTAAGTGTGTCGTCAACGGGAACTACCTTTTTGCCGTAATCCGCAACGGTGGCACAGCCTGAAGCGTACTTGAGATCAATAAGATTGTCGGTGTAGGATTCATTTCCGTTATAGACAGGAATTCCGGGACAGGTATAGGACGCGGTAATATAGACATTCACACCGTTATCTTCGGCTTCGTTTATAATGTCGGCGGCATGAGACTGAACATTATTCATGTAATAGTCAACATCCGTCGCGATAAATGAAGGCTCGTTTCCGTCGGGGAACAGCGCATGTTTTGCGTCCTCATAGTAGCTCTCGGGAACAAGACACCATATTCCGGGCATGGTAACGAAGGTATCCCGGAAAATATCCGAATAAGCAATATCAAGCAGATTTGCCGTCAGATTATCAAGGAACTTGTCAACACTGCCGGAAATGCTCGCCTGCATCAGACCCTTCTTGATTATCTGCATTGCGCTCTCGGCGAAGTCTGGGCCGAAAAATGCGCCGAAATAGTCAAGGGCGTCATAAAGACTGATATCAAGATCCTTGACAAAGAGCCTACCAACTATCTCCGTTCCGAGAAAAGCCGTTGAAGCCAGAACAACATTCTTAACGCTGTCGCTGCCGTATTTCTGAAGATAAGACATTGTTATAGTTCCACCCATGCTGCAAGCGATAAGCGAAACTTTCTTTGTGCCCGTCTCAGCCTTGACATTTTCAATATAAGAATTAAGGTCGTCAGCTATTCTCAATGGGCTTCTGTTCCAGAGATATGTGAAGAAATAGGTGTTGTCGGTGCCGACGGCGTCGCTGACAGCCTTAGCGATTCCCCACTCCGAGCATTGAGTATTATTGAGCTTTTCCGGATAATTGCCGACGCTTTCCGGCGTATAATCGACTGTCAGATTATATTTCGGCGTACCGTCGTCGTTGCATGACATCGGAATGAACAGTTCCTTGAGCTTTGTCACATATGGTCCGAGATCCGAATAATCATTAGTGAGAATTGACTTTGCAAGCCCCGGTGCGAACTGCGCCACGGCTTCAAGAATACTCTTGGAGTCAGGAGCAAAAACCTGAGTTTTGCTGCCGTCCTCATTCTGAAGATAGACATATTCGCCCATTCCTCTGACGACAACAACAGGCGTTATGTCCTCCCTGGCAAAAGCTGCGCCTGTTAATGAAAGCGCCATAATCAGTGCGAGTAAAATTGAGATAAACTTTTTCATGATAGAATCCTCCTATTCAAATTTTGTATAGTTTGCCATCAATTTCTTAGTTCCTGCTTCATTGAATGCTATGACAAGCATTGTGTCGTTGCCCATCGGCGTTATCTGCAAAATAACGCCTTCGCCGAATTTTTTGTGTTTAACGCTGTCTCCGACCTTGTATGAGGTCTTGACAGGCTCTTTCTTTCCGCTGCCGGAAAAGCCGAGATCGAAGTTTTTCTTTTTCGGCGGCTGAGAATAAAAGCTCCCTGTCGACGCATTTCTTCCCGCCGAAATAAACGGCGACTCCGGCGGTCTGCCGCTTTGTTCTATGAGTTCAGGCGGAATTTCGCTTAAAAAGCGCGATGTCTTATTTCTGTTTGTCGTTCCGAACATCATTCTCGAGCGCGCGTGGCTGAGATTCAGTATTTTCTTGGCTCTCGTTATCCCGACATAGGCAAGTCTGCGTTCTTCCTCTATATCGTCTTCGCTAAACATGCTCCGGCTTCCCGGGAAAATACTTTCCTCCATTCCGGGAATGAACACAACGGGAAATTCAAGGCCCTTTGCCGAGTGCAGCGTCATCATAACAACGGCTTCGGCCTCGGCGTTATAGTTGTCAATATCCGTCATAAGAGCGATCTCTTCGAGAAAATCGTTCAGCGTTGCATCCTCACCGTTATCGTTCATGAAGTTTTGCAGGTTGCTTTCAAGCTCCGACAGGTTTTCGAGCCTTTCTTCGCCCTTTTCTAAGTCAAGCGCCAGACTCGCTTCATATCCTGATTGCTGCATCAGAAGCTTGAATGTCTCAACTAAATTCAGCTTTTCACTCTCGTCTCTGACGAGATTTATCATCGAGGTGAACTCCTTTAGCTTTTTGCTGCTTTTCTGAAGAACGGCAAATTCATCCGCTCGCTCGCAGACCTCAAAAAGACTCATTCCGAGCTGCGCCGCTATATCGGAAGCTCTTGAAACCGTCATATCGCCTATTCCTCTTTTGGGGGTGTTGATTATTCGCCTGAGCCTTATTTCATCGGACGGATTGTCAACTACCGCAAGATAAGACAGCGCATCCTTTATCTCAAGACGCTCATAGAATCTCAGTCCGCCGACAACTCTATACGGTATACCGCTTCTGACAAAAGCCTGTTCTATCGCATTTGACTGAGCGTTCATCCGGTAGAGAACGGCAATATCCGAAAAGGAATATTTTTCACCCTTTTCGCCGCTCGTGAGCGAAAATATCTTTTCAGCAATCAGCTTGGCTTCGTCCGTCTCGTCATAAGCTATTATTTCGTTTATTTTTTCACCCGAGCCGTTGCCTGTCCAGAGCGTTTTCCCTTTTCTTTTTCTGTTGTGGCTGATAACCTCGTTCGCAGCGTCAAGGATATTCTGCGTCGATCTGTAATTTTCTTCAAGTCTTATAACGAGGCAGTCTTTATACTCATCCTCAAAAGAAAGTATGTTTTCTATCGTTGCTCCTCTGAAACGGTATATGCTCTGATCATCATCGCCGACGACGCAAAGATTTCCGTGCTTTCCGGCAAGAAGTGAAACAAGCTTATACTGAGCATGGTTGGTGTCCTGATATTCGTCCACCATGATATATCTGAACTTATTCTGATAATATTCCAAAACATCGGGGCAGGTCTCAAAAAGCTCGACAGTGTTGACTATTATATCGTCGAAATCCATTGCGTCGGCGAGTTTCAGCCGTTTCTGATATTCTTTATATGCCGCTGCGATTTTCGACATTCTCACATCTGAGCGATATGTCTTCTCAAATTCGGACGGTGAAACGAGTGAGTCCTTTGCCATGCTTATTTCATGCAATATCGTCTTATGCGGCAAAAGCTTGTCGTCAATTCCAAGAAATTTCTGACATTCTTTCATCAGTCTTTTTGAATCGTCGGCGTCATATATGGTGAAATGGCTTGAGAAGCCGATTCTGTTGCCGTGTTGTCTGAGGATTCTTGCGCAGCTTGAGTGAAATGTGCTCGCCCAGATGTCGTTTGCGCGCGGTCCGAGCATTTTTTCAAGCCTTTCTTTAAGTTCACTCGCCGCCTTGTTTGTGAAGGTTATCGCCAGTATCTGCCAAGGCTCGGCCGGGTGATCGCTCAAAAGATCCTCAACCTCGAACAAATCGCTTGTTTCTCCGTTCAGGTACGCTTTCATAAGTGCGATATCGTCCTGTGTCGGCTCAAATCTTGCGTACGATGTGTTATAGGCGTTTCCGAATCTGATGAGATTTGCTATTCTGTTGACAAGAACGGTCGTTTTTCCGCTTCCCGCGCCCGCAAGAACAAGAACAGGACCGTTGACATTATATATTGCTTTTTTCTGCATGGGATTCATGCGTGAAAACTGTTTATCTATAATCCTTTTTCTCAAGGCTGAAAATTCTTCTGATGCCATATTTTACCTTCCTGAAATTCATGACGCATAGCAGAGAAATCCTCCGCTGTTTCCTGTTAATTTTACTATATAAATTAATAAAACTCAACACCTGAACAAATATTTTTATAATCTTTATTTAAAAAGCCCTGTATTTTGCTTTGTGCAAATGTGTATATTTTATTTGATTTTCAAGCAGTATTTTTTATTAAAAACATTGATTTTTATATTATTTAACAAAAGGTGTTTAATTTTTTAAGTCAAGACTATATAATAAAATACGCAACAAGAATAAAAACGACCGCATATATTCAGAGAAAAGGAGAATTGTGTTTATGACGATCGCAAATATTCTTCAGCTCGCCGGTGGTATAGGAATTTTTCTCTATGGTATGAAGCTTATGGGAGAAGGCCTTGAAAATGCCGCCGGAGACAGACTGAAGGGACTTCTGAACATCATAACCGGCAACAGATTTCTTGCCCTGCTCGTCGGAATAGCGTTCACAGCCGTTGTTCAAAGCTCGTCGGCAACGACCGCAATGGTTGTTGGCTTCGTCAATGCGGGACTTATAAATCTGACTCAGGCAGTCAGCGTTATAATGGGAGCCGATATAGGAACGACCGTCACGAGCATTATCATTTCGCTAAACCTCAACAGCATAGCCCCTCTCGCCGTATTTATAGGCGTTGCACTGCTCCTTTTCGGAAAAAAGCAGATATTGAAACATATCGGTGAAATAATCACAGGCTTCGGTCTTTTGTTTATGGGCATAAATTATATGTCTGACTCAATGGAGCCTCTCAAAACATCGGCGGTTTTTCATAATTTCATCACAAACAATTCAAATCCGTTTGTGGGAGTTCTCATCGGTCTTGTGATAACAACTATCATTCAGTCTTCATCGGCTTCGGTCGGTATTCTTCAGGCAATCGCAATGCAGGGGCTTGTTCCGATCGGCTTCTCGGCTTATGTCATACTCGGTCAGAACATAGGCGCTGTCATGCCGACGCTTCTTTCTTCCGTCGGGACAAAGGTCAACGCAAAGAGAGCGGCGTTCTTCCGCCTTTTGTTCAACTGCACCGGAGTTATAATATTTTTCCTTATTACGAGATTTACGCCGTATGTTCATCTTATTGAAAAGCTGACGGACAACCCGGTACTTCAAATATCGTTGCTTCACATCATTTTTAATGCGGGTTCTGTCCTTATTCTGATGCCGTTCAGCAGCAAGTTTATTAAACTGACGGAGCTTATCATCAAAGACAAGCAGGGCGAAGATGAAGCTCTCAAGCTCCGCTTTATAGATGACAGGATTCTTCAGACTCCGCCCATGGCCGTTATTCAGTCCGGAAGAGAAACGGAAAGAATGGCTCGGATCGCACGGGATAATTTTGTTGCCGCAGCCGAAGCGCTGATGACCGGCAACCTCGGAAAGGCTGAAAGCATCAGACACGGCGAAGAGAAAATCAACTTTCTCAACAATGAGATAACCGACTATCTGATCAAGATAAATAAGCTCGATTTGTCTGACAAGGACGCCGAATTTATAGGTACACTGTATCACACGGTCAACGATATTGAGAGAATCGGCGACCACGCGATGAATATTCTTGAGGCTGCTGAGCAAGCCGTTAATAAGAAAAAGAAATTCCCCGACGATGTTGTCAGGGATATAGATGTTATTCTGCAGACGGTTACGCAGCTGCTTGACGGAGCTATAAATGTTCTGAAAAATCAAAAGGTCAATAAGGAAGAATTTCTGCGCCTCAACGATATTGAAGAAAAGGTTGACGAGCTGACGGGGCTTTATAACAAAAAGCACATTGAAAGGCTCAAAGAACACGCTTATTCGACCGAAACAGGAATGCTGTTCATCAACACGATAATTGACTTTGAAAGAGTCGGCGACCACGCAATAAATATCGGCGGCTCACTGCTTGATAAATCAATAGTAATATAAGATAACAGAGAGCATCGGGGGTGTTCATTTATTTTAATATAATGTTACATGCGGATTGAGGTATCAGTAGTCCTATGCTGAACATTTAGACCGGCGTCAACAGCCATGAACGCATAAATGATGCAAGAACATTTCCATTCCCCTTTTTATTCACAACCCTCATTTCACATTATTTATGTCTATATTTTTCCTCTTGCCTTTTATTGTTCGTTCTCAGAATATTTGACTCGGAAGCTTCATTTTTTCCTTAACCGGAAACTCCTTATCAAACGCTTCTGCCTCTTCTTCATCCACACAATACCCCTGCGGTGTTGAATACTCACCCATAATTCCATTCAGATATCCCGGAATCAATTCCTTACACAAAAAGAATGACGCATCTTCACCTTCCGGCAAACCAGGATAACGGATGCCGAATTTGCTCGCATAAGTAAAACCGCTCTTTCCGTAAAAATCAATATTGCCTTCAAAGCAGACAGCACCGCATCCAAGTTCCTTTGCTTTTTCTAAAGAATAGTCTAATAAGATTTTTCCGTATCCCTTTCTTTTTAGGTCCGGCGCAATACAAATCGGTCCCATTGTCATGATGGGAATATTTCTTCCGTCATCGGCCTTTATGATTGCTCTCATAAATATGTTCTGACCTATAAGCTTACCATCCAGTTCCATAACAAAATCAAGTTCCGGAACAAATGCCGGATCATTTCGAAGCTGATTTAACACATAATGTTCAAAGCATCCCGGACGGTACACATTCCAAAAACTTTCTCTTACCATATTTTCCACTTCTCGATATTCTTCTTTTTTCTCTAAACGAATAACAATATTATTTTTAATCATTATTTTCCCTCAACCTTTCTATTTCTTTTATTCATTTTCGATATGTTTTTAAATTTTTGCTTTTTCTCCGCCGGACAAACCTGCGAGTTTTCCATATAGCGATTTTCATTTATCAGTTCTCAGCATGGATGAAATCAATCAACCGGTATATCACCATGGATTATTGTGTTGCCTTCGTTTTTGTTCCAGTCAGCCATAACAAAATCGCCTGCTGCCGGGTATTCTGCTTTTGAGTGTATACCATATAGGAATCTTCCTGATAATCCCCCCTCTTTTTACCGTGCGAAGAAACCGGCAGATACATTCCTTTTCCCTGTGAAATAACCCGTGAAACAGTCAAATCAACAAAAGGTTCCGCTGATTTTTCGACTGACTCTGTTAAGCCATACTGAATCATGGTAATCTCTTTTCTCTTTTTTCTTCTCCCAATTCCACCCCATGATTCTGTATAAACTGCTTTGTATGATTACGTAGAATTTCAACATACTCCTCATTTTCTCCTTTTTTATCGGACATACTGATAAGAAGAAAAAGCGGGGCATAATACTCTACTGCAAGCTGTCTTGGGTTTTCTTCTTTCAATACACCTTTTTTTGTCAGTTCACGAAACAAATCTTCCATATAGGAAACCGGCCCTTCAACAATGCACTGATTGTAAAGCTCTGCCATTTCTGCATTTCGATATTGTTCCAAAGTCAGCATTCTTCGAAAAAGCAATGCAAAATTATCTTCTGTCCAGAATTTCAACTGTTCAACGGTATATCTCTCTATATCCTCCAAAGACGTATTTGAATAAGAATCCGGCATTTCCTCATACTGTTCAACCGGCATCTGATATTCTTTTGCTCTTTGAGCATCAATCTGTATCATTCTGCCAACGATGCTGTCAAAAATATCGCGTTTATTTTTATAATGCCTATATAGAGCACCTTTGGTTATTCCAAGTTCTTCTGCAATATTTCTGACAGATACAGCCTCATAACCGTCTCTTGCAAATAACTTTAGAGCTGTTAATAAAATTTTTCCCTTAGTATCACCCATATTGTATCCCTACAAAACATAAAAAATCTCTTTTCACATATGTAAACGGTCGTTTACTTGAATTATAGTAAACGACCGTTTATTTGTCAATAGCAAATGCCAAAAAGGGCATAATCATGCACTACTTATATAGCGATTCATATCTAAGCCCATCAGTAAGCCAATCTTGCTCCAACAGCGATATGCGTGCTGTGGCTTTTGCCACTTTTCTTTTACGCAACATAATTCGCCGCATGGCGATTTTTCAAACCGCTTTCTGAATTCAGTTTTCTGAAAATTCAATGTTTATTGCTCCGATACCGCCGTCGATTTCAATTCTTTATAAACTGTGTATAAATCGTCGGGTTCGTCCGAAAGATTGAAAGTATTGTTTGCCACAATTGTTTCTATGTTGTCCCATTTGTCTTTCAAGCAAATTCCATCTACAAAAGTAGCATTATACAATTCATCAAAGGTAACTTGTCGTAAGTTATCTTAACTTATCTCAACTTGCATAATTCTACAAGCGTTTTTGGCTTAACTTCGGCTTAAATTGGTTTAAGCATTGGCTTAAAAACCTTCGATAAGTTCCGTTAACTTGTGATATATACCTTTATCCAGACTGAATCAGTCTAATGACTTCATCGTCGGGATTTCAAGGGAGAGTATCTTATACCCTGATTTAACCTCTCTTTTCCTTACTTTGTTAATCCAAACCGTTTTCATTAAAGTACATAACCTCACATAAGATGTCATAACTTTATTTGGTTTGTCGTAAAAATTGTCGTA
>JAQXMC010000002.1 GCA_029012445.1 Oscillospiraceae bacterium | reverse complement strand
TGCTATTACATATTCCTTTTGGGTACGAATATGATAGCATATTTCTGTCTCTTTGTCAATCCGTTCGGGCGAAAAATTTTGCCTGCCCGGATCGGTTTCTGCTTTGGGCAAGCAGAGAAAGGGACATAAATATGTCTAAAGAAAACAGCACCCGCAATGGGTGCAAGGATGTTTTTCACGCATTTTTGGTAAAAAATGCGCAGTTTGATACCGAACTTGAAATCCCGTGTATCAAACCGGAAAGCAGCATTCCGCAAAAACTGATTCCGTTTTCAAAGGCAGTTGGCGGCACGGATTACAATTGCTTCGTTCACTTCTATGAGGATGATGCAAACTTTGAAAGGTTATGGAACAATCCGCAGAAGTACCTGCCAATCCTACAAAAATACAAGGGCGTTATCACGCCGGATTTCAGTCTGTACCGTGATATGCCGCTTGTAATGCAACAGTGGAATACATATCGAAGCCGAGCAATCGGTCATTGGTTGCAGGAAAATGGTATCCCGGTAATACCGAATGTGCGGTGGGGCGATGAACGCACCTACGGCCTATGCTGTGCGGGCGTGCCGAGAAACAGCACCTTCGCCGTCGGTTCTCACGGTTGTATCAAGCTTTTGCAAGAACGACCGTATTTTATCAATGGCTTAGAGTATTCGGTTAAAGCACTTAATCCGAGAATGATGGTGGTTTACGGAACTGCACCGGATTACATCTTTGATAAGTACCGAAAGCAAGGCATAAAAATTCTGCAATTTGACAGTAACTTTATGCAGACTCATCGAAAGTTGGGTGATGCTTAATGGGCGCAGGATTTCACGGTGGTTTTGGAAATACTGAAGGAACGAAAAACAATGAGACGAATAAGTTAATGAAGGAACTTGAAAGTAATGGCGCAAAATTCCGTAAAGAAGATATTGTTTTTATAACCAAAGATAAGACAGGACAGACCGTATGGTTAGAAAAAGGCAATTCAACTGCCGTACTTGAACATATATTTAACGGAAACGGAAAAACTCCGGGACACTCAAAAGATTTTGAAAACGCATTTGGTATTTCAAAAGAGCAAATTCCATCTTTTCTTAATAATATTGTTACTAAAGGTTCCGTTGTTTCAAATGAACTAAAAAATATCAATGGACGAAACGGTTTTGAAAGAATATATTATTTCGACGAAAAATATTATGTATTGGCCGGTATAGGCACTAACGGATTTATAGTAACAGCTTATCCGATAGAATATGGAGGTTAAATAAATGTATAAAATAAGGTTAATGAATGAATTTTTACATGGACCGATTTGGGTGCTGAATTCCGATGGAATTTCTGTATGGAAATATCCTCTAATTGAGCAGGACACGGTATTAAGCGAACTGAATCAAACGGCAAGACAATTGTTTGATTCTTATTATGAATTTGACTCTCACGATGAGCCTTGTTGGTTTAATCACGAGAAAGAAAAAGCAGAAAAAGATGTAATGATTGAACTTATATCAAAAATAAAATCGCGACTGAACGAAGTCAATGACGGAAGTTTTGTTGTTGAAGATTTGGAAACAGAAAGGTTAAATAATTTGTGAGCGATAAATGATTGTGCTATTTCGTAGCTGTAAAACGGGTGAATTATAGTGCCATTTGGCAATTCTTTGGAATTAAATGTTTTCACGGAAGATCACGATTTTTAAGCAAAATATCTGTTGTGCTATTACGGTGTACAGGGTCAAAACAAAACTCTGTACCATTAAAGTGCGGGGTTTTGTTTTTAATTATTAGTTTACAGATGATTTTCATAACATACTGTACTTATCTCTAAAAAATATGCCGTAACACATATGAGGTGCAAATTTTATGTTTGAATTGAATCAATCTGAAAATAAAATAGTGCTGAAGAGAAATAATATCTTTTTAGCTATCGGAATAGCAACTATATTCATGGCGGCTATGGGAATCCGGTTGATTTTCGGCTTGCTGCCTTTTGAAGAGGGATATACCTTATCCGATGTTTTCGGTTTGATTTTTGTCTGTGTCTGGATTTTGATTGTTTCGGGAATGGGCGTATTTGCTTTTGTGACCAACAGCAAGAAGATTACAATTAACGATGAAGGTATTTTTTGTAACACCTGGTTTTCAAAAAGAAACCTTGAATGGACTGAGATAAAAGATTGGGGACTTTCTTATTGCGGACAAACCAGAGGGGAAGGTAATACATATTATCTTTACTTCTCTAAAGAGCAATACCCGATTAAAAACGAGTGCAGGAAAAAGCTGAAAGGGAAAATGATAAAAACTTTTGTTATAGGTAGCGATTACGCTGAAATCGTGAATGAAGTAATTCCTTTTTGCGCTTCACGGACAAAAGTTGCGCCTTTTATCGGAAAAGATAAATATCATTTTTTATAATGCCGGTTTTATCATAATAGCCCGTTAATTTTTGTGGATCTTGAATTGATATATTTGCTGCTCTCCGGCAGTGTATTTAATAAAGGAGTGAAATTAATGTATAACGCATCGGACAACCGCTATTCAAAAATGCCTTATCATCGCACCGGCAGCAGCGGACTGAAGCTGAGCGCCGTTACTCTGGGCCTGTGGCATAATTTCGGAGACACAGGCTGCTTTGAAAATATGCGAAAAATGTGCTTCACGGCATTTGACAACGGCATTACTCACTTTGATCTTGCTAACAACTACGGCCCTCCCGAGGGCTCTGCCGAAAAGAACTTCGGCCGTATTCTGAAAGAAGATCTGGCTCCCTATCGGGATGAAATGATTATCAGCACAAAAGCGGGTTATTATATGTGGCCCGGTCCCTACGGCGAGTGGGGCAGCCGGAAGTATATTCTGGCAAGTCTTGACCGGAGCCTTGAGCGAATGGGCCTTGAATATGTGGATATTTTTTACCATCATCGTCCCGATCCGGATACCCCGCTTGAGGAAACTATGGGCGCACTTGCCACGGCAGTTCAATCCGGCAAGGCTCTGTATGTAGGCCTTTCCAACTATGACGGGCCCCGCATGGCGCAGGCGTCGGCGATTCTGACGGAACTGAAAGTACCGTTTGTTATCAACCAGAACCGCTATTCTATCTTTGACAGGACAATTGAAAGCAACGGACTAAAAGAAACTTCTGCGCAGCTTGGGAAGGGTATTATCGCCTTTTCTCCGCTGGCTCAGGGTATGCTGACAAATCGGTACTTGAACGGAATTCCCGAGGATAGCCGTGTTATGACTGACGGGCGGTTTCTGAAGAAAAACGCCTTGACGCCGCAGCGGCTGAATCAGATTCGCAGATTGAACGACCTTGCGGAGCAGCGAGGTCAGAGTCTGGCGCAGATGGCGCTTGCGTGGGTGCTTCGTGACTCAGTCGTAACAAGCGTTCTGACCGGCGCGTCAAAACCGGAGCAAATCCTGGACAATATAAAAGCCGTTGAAAATACCGAATTCACAGCGGAGGAACTGGCTCTGATAGATCAGATCTGCAGTCAGGAATAACAACGCTCATCGGATTTCATTTTCGCCGAAACCTCAATATCCGAAGTCCGCTGAAACCGCATTTATTATTATCACAGAACGAAGGCGGCACCTTTCCGCTGCCTCACGACAAATAAAAAATCCGGGCTCAACACCGATCGGTGAAAAGTCCGGATTTATTTTGTATAATAGCTGCAAATCAAACATGATTAACTTTTGAATAAAATATAATGATCAGTCATTATCAGAACTTGGTTATAGCAGAATGTTGCCCTTGTAACGGCGGCTATGAGTGCCTGATCGCCCGTAAGCCGATATTAATTACTTTCACATATTTTACGCAGATATCGCACCCATTGCTGAATGTGAACATATTCGGAACTGCTCAGTGCTTTTACATAAATGTCATATCCCTGCCTGTCAATTTCAAACATTTTTCTTAACCCTTTTTTCGGACCTTGATATGCAGTCCCAATCAGATCAAAATATATTTCAAGACTGTCAACCAGAAGCCAGTGCAATCTGAAGAAACCCTCGGGATCGTTTCGCTGTATTCTTAACAGCATCTTCTCACACCATTCAACATTCAGATGGTTTTCGCTCTTTGATTTCTTAGGTTTACTGTCAATATAGTTTCTTACTTTTGTAACAAGTTTTAAAGCGATACCGTCAGTATCCAAGACAATTTTGCTGTCGTATATCTGATCAAAATCGTTTAGGTCGGTTTTTTCATTGAATGTGTCTGTGGGATAAATGAACAGATCAAGTTTCGTGCCGTCAATCACAGAATTATCATGTGATTTTTCGAAAACATCAGCTATTGCCAGCGCATCAAAATCGCTGTTCATATTATTAGTTCCGTCTGCAAAGGAACCATAGACGATGAGAGCGTACGGGTGATATTTTTCTTTGATATATTCAATGATATTATCCATTAAAACCTAATCCTTTTTAAATTCTGTTTTGTTGTTTCCTGTATATTATAACATGCTTTTCTGCTTTCCGATATCCGAAGACGAAAGATACAGCTTGATCCGATTAAACTCATTGTACCGCTCCTTATGAAATCTTGATTTGTCATTTTGCAGTTTATTTTGCCCGTTCTCAAAACCTATATTTCTGAAAATTTTATAGCCATATTGCTTTTATTATCAGCAGGATTATCAGACACCAGATTATAACGACCGGAATAGCGTAATACCACCTTTTGGGCTTTCCGTTGCTCCATAATCCTTCGGATAATTTTCTGTTTTTTTCCATAACATCTTCAGGTATCAGCTTAATTGTTAATGCGATCAGTGCCGGCAATATAATAACATCATCAAGATATCCCAGAACAGGAATAAAGTCCGGTATTAAATCAACGGGCGAAAGAGCATAAGCCACTGTGCAGGCGGCAAAGATTTTCGCTATTATCGGAGTTTCCTTGTCTTTTAAAGCCAGAAATATGGCGGGGATATCTGTTTTCAGTTTTTTTGCGCGTTCCTTTAATTTCATGTTGTTTTCCCTGTTTTTTTTGTACCGATAGTGAAGAACTAAACGGAGCGTTTATTGACTCGATTCCGCATTGGCTTTATAATTAAAACGAAAGGCGGCGAAAGAGCATGGATAACAGCAAAATCGGCAAACTGATTTATCAATTGCGAAAAGAAAAAGGAATGACGCAGACCGAGTTAGCCGGATGCATGAACATAAGCGATAAAACTGTTTCAAAATGGGAGCGTGGCTTAGGCTGTCCCGATGTTTCACTGCTATCCGAATTGTCTGATATTTTTAATGTTGATTTATCGGAGATGCTCAGCGGACAGCTGACAAAAAATAATATTCTTGGGGGACGCATGAAAAGAATAAAAATCTATGCGTGCCCTGAATGTGGGAATATAATCATCGTATTAACCGACACTTCAATATCCTGCTGCGGGAAAAAGCTGCGTCCCTTGGAATTAACGAAGGCGGAAGGCAGAAATAAACTTGATGTTGAGAGAATTGAAAATGAATACTATATTTCTGCCGACCATGAAATGAGCAAAGAGCACTTTATTTCTTTCGTTGCGTTTATATCGGATGATACTGTTATTATGCGTAAACAATACCCCGAATGGAACCTGCAAGTGCGAATTCCTTTCTTTGCGCACGGACGCTTGGTGTGGTATTGCACCCGGCACGGTTTGTTCTATCAGGATATATAATAAGAGAAAACAAACAGCCGTTTTAAATATCCGAAGAGCCTGTCAGCGTTAATTTATACAGAAAAAAAGCCCTGCAACGGAGCTTTTCTAAAATGAAACCGGACATCCGTTTTGATATCTGCCGTATCAAAATGGGTGTCCGGTTTTTGGCGGAGGAGAAGGGATTTGAACCCTTGCGCCGGAGTTACCGACCTACTGGTGTTCGAAGCCAGACCCTTCAGCCTCTTGGGTACTCCTCCGTGTTTTCGAACTTCTAAATTTTATCAAATGCGCCGCGGTTTGTCAATACCTAATTTCAGCAATTCATGATTTATTCCGTCGGGACTCACAGCTTGAATCGCGCAGGAATTAAAAATAAACGAAGAATATTGAAAATCCGACGGCGCAAAACAGGTTAAACGCTTATATAAAATTACTTCCAGAATTTTCTGTCAAGACTTCTGTATTGCACCGCCTCGCGCAGGTGAATAAGCTCTATGTTTTCGCTGGCGTCAAGGTCGGCTATTGTCCTTGCCACACGCAATATTTTGTCATATGCTCTTGCTGAAAGTCCGAGCTTTTCAAAGCTCTCCTCAAGAAATTTTTTCTGCGTTTCGTCTATTTTGCAGAATTGCCTTGTCATGTCGGGCGTCATCTTGGCGTTGCACTTCACATTTGTGCCTTTAAATCTCTCCTGCTGAATACGCCTTGCCGCATTAACACGCTTTCTGATGTCAGCGGAGCATTCGCCCTTTTCGTCGTCTGCGAGCTTTTTGAATTCAACCTGAGGTACCTCAACATGAATATCGAGCCTGTCAAGCAGAGGTCCGCTCACCTTGGCGAGATATTTCGCAGGAGCTCCGCTCGGGCAGGTGCATTTTTTTGTCGGATGCCCGTAATATCCGCAGGGGCACGGATTCATGGCGCAAACGAGCATCGTTTCACAGGGATAGGTAAGAGTTCCGCTGACTCGCGAGATGGTTATAACGCCGTCCTCAATGGGCTGACGCATTGTTTCCATGGCGAGACGCGAAAATTCCGGCAACTCGTCGAGAAACAGCACTCCGTTGTGGGCGAGACTTAGCTCTCCGGGGTGGGGGATCCGGCCGCCGCCGGAAAGCCCCGCCGTTGAAACCGTGTGATGCGGCGAGCGAAAAGGCCTTCTTGTGATGAGCGATGTGCCGCTCGGGAGCGCTCCGGCGATCGAATATATCTTCGTTGTTTCGAGGCTTTCCTCAAATGTCATATCAGGCAAAATGGACGGTATCCTTTTGGCAAGCATGCTTTTCCCTGAGCCCGGAGGTCCGATCATAAGCGTGTTGTGACCGCCGGCGGCCGCTATCTCAAGCGCCCGCTTGACATGATACTGACCTTTTACATCGGCAAAATCAAGATACGGTATGTTATCTATCATCTCGGCGAAGTCACCGGCAACGCTCGGCCTTATCAGCTTCTTGCCAGAAAGATGATCGACTGCCTCAGACAGGCACTTTGCGGCGTAAACATCGACTCCGCTGACGACCGAAGCCTCTGCGGCGTTTTCAAACGGAACGAACACCTCTTTTATACCGTTGTCTCTGGCGCATATTACCATGGGCAGAACGCCGTTGACCTTTCTGATGTGACCGTCGAGAGAAAGCTCGCCGATAAACGCTTTGTCTTCAAGGCCGCACCGAAGCTGTTTTGTGTCGGCAAGCATGGCTATCGCTATCGGCAGATCATAGATAGGTCCCTCTTTTTTTATGTCGGCGGGAGCGAGATTGACCGTTATCCGGCGGTCGGCGTATTGATATCCGCTGTTTTTTATCGCCGAGCGGACTCTGTCCCTTGATTCGCTGACCGACGCGTCGGGCAGTCCGACTATATCAAAGCGCGGCAGTCCCGCCGAGATATCCATTTCAATATCTATAATATATGACCTTAGTCCGATAAGCCCCATGCTTCTGACTTTTGTGAACACGGCAATACCTCCATGAGCGACATTTTTTTGTCTTTTTCTACATTATATCACTGTTTGTTCAAAAAGTAAATTGAATTTTCCACCGGCTTATTAAGAGCCGATATATTTTCCTTATATTTCATAAAAGGTATTGACAAAAACGAAAACATCGTTTATAGTTGTTACAGTGTATCAAATAAGACAAAACAAAGCTATTTAATACATGAATTATCAAAGCTTTCGGAGTGCAGCAGCTTTGAAAAAAAGTCGGACCGCCTTGCCCGCCGGTGAGACTGACGGCTTTTCAATAATGACTCGGCGGGCGGAAAGGTGACGGAAATGAAGGTAACAAAACAGGTGCTTGACGCACTTTGCAGCACTAAGCTTTTTGTCGGCGTATCGCGGAAAAATCTAAGCGATCTTCTTGAAGCTCAGGAAAAAACAATCGTTACATACAAAAGAGGCGATGTTATCTATTCGCCGGATAATTATGAGAGCAGCCTAGGTTTTATAATCCGCGGCAGCGTTAATGTCATAAAGCCGGCGAGCGGAGTTATCATCAGCACTCTTTCAAAGGGCGAGGTCTTCGGCGCAATAACTCTTTATTCACAAAGAGGCTATTATGTTTCAAAGCTCGTTGCCGCAACAGAAACAAAAGTCCTTTTCATCGACAAATCAACGATAAATGTTCTGATGATTCAGGACAAGGCTCTGGCGATAAACTTCATCTCATATCTGTCTGACAGACTTTATTATCTCAACAGCAGGATAGATTCTTTCACCGGGGGAAGCGCCGAGAGCAGGCTCGCTTCATTCCTGATAGAAAGCTTCGGCGGATATAAAACGCTTCAGCTTAAACAACCATATACAAAGCTTGCCGACAGTCTCGATATCGGCCGGGCTTCTCTTTACCGCGCATTCGACAGCTTTGTTTCTTCGGGCGCTATTGAAAAGGACGGAAAATATATCCGTCTGCTGAACGAAGAAAAGCTCAGAGAATATATAAACAACTGATTTCGGAAAGGTATGATCAATATGAAAAAAATAATTTGCGCTCTTCTTGCGGCGCTTATGCTGCTGAGCTTTGCCGCCTGCGGCAGCACCGCAGACAAGACTCCGACTGAAAAAACGGATGTCAATGTGTTCACACTCAAGGGACCGACCGGTATGGGCATGGCAAAGCTCACCGAGAAGGATTCGAGCGAATACAACAACTATAACATAACGCTTTCGGCTCAGCCGACCGAGCTTGCTGGCCTCATTGCAAACGGCAGCGTTGATATTGCGGCCTGCCCGCTGAATCTCGCGGCGGCTCTCTATAAAAAGACGAACGGAGCGATAAAGCTTGTCGGAATCAACACGCTCGGCGTACTTTATATTCTTGAAAACGGCAGCACCGTGACTGATATCGCTTCGCTCAAGGGAAAGACGATATATGCCTCCGGTCAGGGGGCGACTCCGGAGTACGCACTCAACTATCTTCTGGAGAAAAACGGTCTCGATAAGGATAAAGATGTTGAGATCATCTGGAAGTCTGAGCACAGCGAGGTTGCAACTCTCATGGCGACCGGAGAAGCACAGATAGCGCTTCTCCCCGAGCCGAATGTGACGGCGGTAATGACGAAGAATACGAATGTCAGAATAGCGGTCGACATCACCAAGGAGTGGGAAAAGGTTTCTGACACCCAGTTCGCAATGGGCTGCATTATTGCTACAAAGAGCTTTGCAGAGGAACATCCGGATGCTCTCAAGGCTTTCCTTGAAGACTATAAGAGAAGCGTCGTCGCAGTCAATCTGAACACCGATGAAATATGCGAGCTCATTGCTTCAAACGGCATAGTCCCGTCGGCGGCTGTCGCAAAGGAGGCTATCCCGAACTGTAATATTGTTCTGATAACGGGCGACGAAATGAAAAAAATTGCGGTCGGCAACTTCGAAGTTCTCCTGAATGCCGATCCCAAGTCGATCGGAGGAGCGCTTCCTGATGAAAACCTCTACTATGTCGAAAAGTAAGACTTTCATCAAACGCTTTGGCGCAGTTCTGATCTGGCTGCTGATTTGGCAGATCATCAGCTCTGCTGTCAACAAGGATCTTCTGATAGCCTCACCTGTTCAGGTGGGGCTTCGTTTGTTTGAGCTGATGCGCACAGGCGCATTCTGGCTGGCGGCGGCGAGATCGCTTCTGAAAATATCGGAGGGTTATCTTCTCGGCGTTATATCCGGTACACTGCTTGCGGTTCTGACTGCGGCAGTCGGGTTCCTATATGATTTCTTCTATCCGATGATAAGCACAATAAGGGCCACGCCGGTTGCATCGTTTATAATTCTCGCCTTGGTCTGGCTCAAACGGGACAATATATCGGTATTTATCAGCTTTCTGATGGTGCTTCCGATAGTTTGGGCGAATGTCACTCAAGGTATAAAAGAAACCGATCCGAAGCTTCTGGAGATGGCTGAGGTCTATTCTTTTTCCAAAGGAAAGCTGTTGAAGCTGATCTATATTCCGTCTGTCATGCCCTCGTTTGTGACCGGCGTCACCACGGCTCTCGGTCTTGCATGGAAGGCCGGTATCGCCGCCGAGGTGCTTTCGACGCCGAAGGGCTATATCGGCACCGAGCTTTATAACAGCAAGGTCTATCTTGAAACGGCGGATCTTTTTGCGTGGACTTTCGTTGTCATAGCGCTGAGCTTCATATTGGAAAAGCTGGTCGTGAAGATACTGAAAAATCTGCTGAAAGGGGAGAGAATACATGATAAGAATAAATGATCTCACCTTTTCTTTTGAAAACAAGCCTATACTGAAGAATTTTAACATGACGGCGGAGGATAATAGCATAACCTGTATAGTCGGAAAATCCGGCATAGGGAAAAGCACGATAGTCGATCTCATATGCGGACTGAAAAAGCCGGAAAGCGGAACGGTGACTGTTGAGGGCGACAAAATATCGGTCGTTTTTCAGGAGGACAGACTTCTGCCTTGGCTAAGCGTCAAGGATAATGTGAAGTGTGTGTCCGACGAAAAAACAGCTGAATACTGGCTTTCAAGAGTCGGCCTTGCGGATAGCGCAGAGCTGACGCCGAATGAGCTGAGCGGAGGAATGAAGCGGAGGACCGCTTTGGCGAGAGCGCTGGCATATGACGGCGGCGTTCTTATTCTGGATGAGCCGTTCAACGGAGTTGACGATGAGACTAAAAGCGTTCTTATAGATGTTATAAAACAGCAGGCGAAAAGCAAGACGGTTATTCTGATAACTCACAATAAGGAAGAAATAGCCGAGCTTTCAGACAAAATCGTTGCGCTTGACTAATATTTTTTTCAAAACACTTGACAAAAGTTAAAATAAGACTATAATAAATTAGCACTCTGAATTGTAGAGTGCTAATTTTTTAAATTTACGGAGTGATATAAATGGCAAAGAAACAGTTCAAGGCGGAATCGAAAAAGCTGCTCGATATGATGATAAACTCGATATATACTCATAAAGAAATATTTCTCAGAGAGCTGATATCGAATGCGAGCGACGCTATTGATAAGCAGTATTACCATTCTCTTCAGGGCGAAGGCGGACTCGCAAGGGACGAGTATCACATCAGGCTCGCCGCCGATAAAGAAAACCGCACACTGACTATAAGCGATAACGGCTGCGGAATGAGCGCAAAGGAGCTTGAGGATAATCTCGGAACGATAGCAAAGAGCGGCTCGCTCGACTTCAAGAAAAGTGCGGGAGACGATGAGAAAAAATCCGATCTCGAGATAATCGGTCAGTTCGGTGTCGGCTTCTATTCGGCGTTCATGGTCAGCGACAAGGTCACTGTCGAAACCAGAAAGCACGGCGACGATGCCGAGGCTTATCGCTGGGAATCAAAAGGCGCTGACGGATACACAATAGAAAAATGCGACAAGGAAGATCCCGGAACGGTCATCACTCTCCACATCAAGGAAGACACCGAGGAGGAAAAATACAGCGAGTTCCTTGAAGAATACACAATCACGGCAATCGTCAAGAAATATTCCGATTATATCAGATATCCCATTCTTATGAATGTTACCTCCTCGCGTCTTAAAGAGGGCAGCGAGGATGAATACGAGGAGTATACAGAGGAAAAACAGCTTAACAGCATGGTCCCCATCTGGAGAAAGAACAAAAACGAGATAACTCAGGAGGAATATGACAACTTCTACACCGAGAAGTTCTATGATTGGGAGAAGCCGCTTCATGTTATTCATTCAAAGACCGAGGGCGCAGTCACCTATGACGCCCTGCTTTACATTCCCTCTCATGCGCCCTATGATTACTATACCAAGGAGTACGAAAAGGGCTTGCAGCTTTATTCAAACGGTGTGCTCATAACCGACAAATGCGGGGAGCTTCTGCCCGACTATTTCAGCTTTGTCAAGGGACTTGTTGACAGCGCCGACCTTTCGCTCAACATTTCAAGAGAGGCGCTTCAGCATGATCATGTTCTTCAGCTCATTGCCAGAAATGTTGAGAAGAAGATAAAATCCGAGCTTAAAAAACTGATCAGCAGCGACCGTGAGGCGTACGACAAATTCTTCAAAGCTTTCGGTTTGCAGCTGAAATACGGACTTTATTCGGATTACGGCGCTCACAAGGATGTTCTTCAGGATCTCGTCATGTTCTATTCGTCAAGCGAAAAGAAGCTTGTCACCCTTGAGGAATATGTTTCAAGAATGAAAGAGGATCAGAAAACGATCTATTACGCCTGCGGTGAAACAACCGACAAGATAGATATGCTTCCGCAGACAGAGACAGTCAAGGATAAAGGCTTTGAGATTCTCTATCTCACCGACGATGTCGACGAGTTTGCACTCAAGATGCTGCGCGAATATGAGGGCAAGACCTTCACAAATATCTGCGCGGATAAGCTCGACATAGAGACGGACGAAGAAAAAGAGCAGATAAAGAAAGAGAACGACGATTCAAAGGAGCTTCTTGACAAGATGAAAGAAGCGATAGGCGATGGCGTGACTGCGGTCCGCTTCACTTCAACCCTCAAAAACCACCCTGTTTGCCTGACGAGCGAGGGCGAAATATCGCTTGAGATGGAAAAGGTTCTCGACTCGATGCCCAACGACAACAAGGTCAAAGCGCAGACAGTGCTTGAGATAAATATTGACCATCCGATAGCAGAAAAGCTCAAACAAGTCTATGCGGAGGACCCCGAAGCCATTGCGAAATATGCGAAGATACTTTACGCTCAGGCAAGGCTTATCGGCGGAATGAGCATTGAAAATCCGACAGAGCTCAGCAATATGATATGTGAAATGATATGACACACTTTTTGAAGCCGCCGCGCGAAAGCGCGGCGGCTTCGCCTTTGTCGGACTTTGTTCTCCTGAGATAAAGGGCGGTCAAGGTCAGCCGGGGGGGCAAAAGTGTTTCCCTGCGGGAAACTGCGCGGCCTGCGGCCGCGCGCTTCTTCGCACAGCGAAGAAGCTTTTGCCCCCCTTGAACAGAAACTAATTTTAGCTGACATACTTCCGATAACAAAGAAACAGGCGGGCTTTAAGCCGCGCCTGCCTGCTTTTTTCTGAAAACTATCAGCTTTGAGAAAACATAGTTAAGAATAACAATCACGATTGCAAGAACTACCTTGGAATATATTCCGTCGGTGTAAAGAATCCCTATTTTTATGCCGAGCTTGTTAAACAAGCTGTAAAACGGCTTGTCAAAACCGAGCTTTGCAAGCCACGGAACGCAAATAAGCTCAATAGCTCCTGTCAGCGCTCTTGCCGAAAGAAAGGTCGCGCCCTCTCTGAGGAGCGTTGCGGGTTTCCAGCTTGTTGACTCGAACACCCATTTTTTGTTTGTCAGAAAGGCGAAAATAACGCTTGCCGACCAGCTGAGAGCGTTTGAGACTGAAACGCCGAGAGAGCAAACTCTGACGAAAAAAGTATATGAGCCCCAGTTAACAAGGGTAGTCAGCACACCGAAAACAACATAGAGTATAATTTCCCTGTGCTTTTCATAGAAAGCTTTCATTATTAAATGACCTCTTATTTTTCAGTTTTCTCACGCTTGAGAACGCTCTTGACAATGCAGATCGGGCGGTTTTGCACTTGAGAAAATACCTTTCCGAGATAGACGCCGACTGTTCCGAGACATATAAGCTGTATTCCGCCGATAATCAGCAGCAATATTATCAATAATGTCAGACGGGACGCGGCAGCGGCGCCGGCAGCTATCCTGATTATTTCGACCAATGCGTAAACCAGACCGGCGATAAAGCTTAAAGTTCCGAAGCCTGCGGCGGCCTTGAGCGGCGCTGCGGTGAAAGAGGTTATTCCGCTGAACGCATAGCGAAACAGCTTTTTGAGCGACCATTTTGTTTCGCCGTCGTTTCTTTCTTTAGCTTCATAGGGAATGTATTTTGTGTTGAAGCCGACCCACGCAAAAATGCCTTTAGAAAAGCGGTGATATTCGGTCAACGACAAAACGGCCTGTTTGACATTGCTCCTGAAAAGGCGGAAGTCGCTTGCGTCACGGATAAATTCAGTGTCTGAAAAACTGTTGATGATCCGATAAAACGACTCCTTCATGAAGCTGACGGGCTTGCTCTCCCTGCGCTTGCTCTGATATGCGCAGACGCAGTCGATATCGCCGTCGCTTTGAAGAACCGACAGCATTTCAAGCACTACCTCCGGCCTTTGCTGAAGGTCGGCGTCGATAATGCAGGTCAGCTCGCCCTCGGCGTTCTCAAGCCCCGAATATATGGCGGCTTCCTTGCCGAAGTTTCTTGAAAAATTGATGACCTTTATATTTGAACTTTCATTTTGCTCAAACAGAAGGCTGAGATTTTCCGCTGTTTTGTCGCTGCTTCCGTCGTTGACGAAAACATATTCATATGTAATCGGGAGATCGGCAAAGACGCGCTGAGTTTCATTGAAAAACGCAACGACATTATTTTCTTCGTTATAGCAGGGTATTACTAAAGAAAGCTCCATTATGATCCCTCCGTCCGCCGATTTTATGGTTGTCATAAACTTAAATAAATATCCTTTCAAGTTTATCAAATGCAGAAAAAATTGTCAAGACAAAGAGATGTCCTAAATCTTAATTTTGTGTGGCGTTGCTGTGCCGATTAAAAAGCAGGGGAGGGAGACAGCGCCGCCGTTTGAAAATCAAGCATATGTTCACAGCATGACGATTTTTTGAATTTTCGTCAGTTTCAGCGAAACAAAGGCGCCCGAAAAGCAAACAGCTTTCGGGCGGCGATAAGTTTATCAGATAACGGTTTTCCGGCTCAGACCGTGAGAAGACCTGCGTCTATAACAAACTGTGAGCCTGTGGCATATCTTGCCTTGTCGCTTGCGACAAACTTGACGAGGTTTGCAACATCTTCAGGCTCAATCCACGGAACGGGCAGGAGATTTCCAGCCGAGCGCTCGGCGATCTCGATAGGCGTCATGCCCTCCATAGCTGCAAGACCGTCGTTCATCGGTGTGTTGACTCCCGTCGGGTGGATGCTGACAACTCGGATATTATAGGGCGCAAGCTCGATGGCCCATGCCTTTGTCAGACCTGTCAAGCCCCACTTTGAAGCGGTGTAGTGCGAAAGACGGTTGCCGCCTCTGAGTCCCATGACTGAGGAGTTGTTGATAATAACGCCGCTCTTGGCTTTTTTCATATAGGGTACAACGCGGCGTGTGACATTAAAGGGGCCTTTGAGGTTGATGTCGATCATTGCGTTCCACTCGTCGTCGGTCATCTCGTCAACGGTGGCGTATGCGCAGATTCCGGCGTTATTGAAAAGAATGTCGATCTTTCCGAGCTCCTTGATCGTCTTTTCGACCGCTGCGGTGACTGCGGCGTCGTCGCGGACATCGCCGACTGCGGTGACGACTTTTCTGCCGAGCTTTCTGATCTCGTCGGCGAGGCTTTCAAGCTCGGAGTTAGTTCCGAAATCATATGCCGGGTATTCGATCTTTTTGGCAACATCGAACGCTGCGATATCTGCGCCCTCCTCAGCGAGAGCGAGAGCCACCGCGCGGCCCTGACCGTGAGCTGCGCCTGTGATAAATGCTACTTTATTTTCAAAATCTTTCATGTTGATTACTCCTTGTTTTCTTTTTCCGTTTTGCGGTATTTATATAATATCTCGTCAAGAGGAACCTTTGCCACGGTATTGAAAAGGTTTGTCGCATACATTATACCGGCGAAAGCGATGAGATTGACTATCTGCTCTGTTGTGAATTTCTCGGATAATTCCTCATAAATCGAATCGGGAATATTATGCGGATCACAGCAGATAGCCGAGCCGAAATCCATCAGCAGACGCTCAACATCAGATATCTTCGGATTATCCGGATCGTCGCCGGAGTCTATGAGGATCTTGCGGAAAAATGTCGAGCATATAAGGCAGTCGTTTCCGTTGGATATAGCGTAAGAGAAAAGTGAAAGCGCGCGGTCGCCGACAACCGGAACAAGAAGATCATAAAGCGTGTACCATTCCATATAGGCCTTGAAGGCGGGAACACTGTGAAGAAGGGTGCGCTTCATGTTGGTGATGCGGCCGTGTTTGGCGATCTGGTCGTCGTATTCGCGGCGGACCTCCTCGCTCGAATTTTCATAATCGGTCATTGGTAAAAAGCTCATATCGTTTCCTCCTTGGAAAAACTTGATTTTGCGGCCGCAGGCAACGGCAGTGCGCCATATAACCTACGGCATTTATAGGCTTTCAATATTATACTTTGACACACAGTCAAAGTCAATACAGCGGCAGAAATTTTTTCTCCGGACAGCAAAAAACCGCGCGGCTTCAGTTCGGCTTGCGCGGTTTCCTTATTTGTTATTTCTGCAAAAATCTTGACAGGAAGTCTTTTGTCTGCTCCTGCTGCGGATTTTCAAATATTTCCTGTGGCGAGCCCTGTTCGCAGATAACGCCGTCCGACATATATATGACCTTGTCGGAAACATCTCTTGCGAAAGCCATCTCGTGAGTCACGACAATCATCGTCAGTCCCTCGTTTGCGAGACTGCGCATGACCGTCAGAACCTCGCCGACCATTTGCGGATCGAGCGCGCTCGTCGGCTCGTCAAAGAGAAGAACCTCTGGCTCCATCGCAAGAGCTCTTGCAATAGCCACTCTCTGCTTTTGTCCGCCGGAAAGCTGCCTTGGTTTTGCGTTGATATAGGGCAGCATGCCGACCTTTTCAAGATATTGCATAGCCGTTTTTTCGGCTTCTTTTCTGTGCTTTTTGAGAACGGAGACCTGACCTGTGATGCAGTTTTCGAGAGCCGTCATATTATTGAACAGGTTAAAGCTCTGGAAAACCATGCCGACCTTGGCCCTGTATTCGGAAAGCTTGAAATCCTTGTCAAGAATGTTCTTGCCGTGAAAGAGTATTTCGCCGTCCGTCGGTTCTTCAAGAAGATTTATGCAGCGAAGCATGGTGCTTTTGCCGGAGCCGGAAGCGCCGATAACGCTTATGGTTTCGCCCTTGCTGACAGAAAAGCTGATGTCGTTGAGCACCTCGTGGTCACCGAAATGCTTGCGAAGGTGAGACACTTCAATTATTTTTCCGTCGCTCATTCCGCCGCCTCCTTTCGGTCAATGTGGATCTCGGCTTCGGGACAGGACTGCGAACCGAAAACGGTGTAGTTATCCTTGCCGTCGAGCTTCTTTTCCGCAAAGCGCAGGATTCTTGTTACCGTGAATGTCATTATGAAATACAGAACGCATATTATGGAATATGTCTGGAATGTCTTGTAGTTCTGCGTCTGAATAATAATTGAAAAGTAATACAATTCAGTGACGCCGATAACATTCAGAACGGAGGTGTCTTTTATATTGATAACAAATTCGTTGCTGACCGAGGGCAGGATATTTCTCATGACCTGAGGAATTATGACCTTGAACATGGTCTGAGTGTGATTCATGCCTATGCTCATTGCGCCCTCAAACTGACCTTTGTCAATCGAAATGATGCCGCCTCTGACGATTTCCGCCATATAAGCGCCCGTGTTTATCGAAACGATAAGGATGCCCGACGGGATAAGAGCGAGCGTTTTTCCGCCCGTGGCGAAAGCGTAGCCCCAATAAATGACCATAGCCTGAACCATCATGGGCGTGCCTCTGAAAACTTCGATATATACCGCTATAACGGCGTTGATTATCTTGTGAAGAGTTCTGAAAAAAGCATTCTTTGAAAACGGAGTTGTTCTGATTATGCCTGTCAGAAGTCCGATCGCAAGACCTATGACCGTGCCCGTCAGGGCGAGCAGGAGAGTGTTCCCGACGCCCTTCAGAAGCTGAGGATAATAGGTTTTAACGATCGTTATAACATCTTGTAAAAATCCCATATCTTTAAATTCCCTGTTTTATTTCTTGATTATAACAACGAGGTTTGACTCGTAGTAGGTCTGTGAGAAGTCGACCTCTTTGGCTCTTTCGGCTGTCGGGCTCATGCCGGCGACAACGGCGTCGACCGTTCCGGAGTTGACGGAAGGAATAAGAGACTCCCACTTGATTGAATATATCTCGAGCTTGAGGCCGAGCTTATTTGCGACATACTGAGCGATCTGAACATCATAGCCGTTAGTGTAAAGGCCTTCCTTGCCTTCGCCGCTGATGGGTACAGCGCCGACCGAAGCTGAAGTCTCGGACCAGTTGAACGGCTTGTAAGCGCATTCCATGCCGACCTTGAGAGTGCCGGTGGTGGTTTCGGGTGCGTCGCTCTTGAGAACGATCTCGCCTATATCCTGACCGTTTGCGAGCTTGACCATCTGCTCCATGAGAGCCTTCTTGGTCTCCTCGGGGATCTCAGAAAGAACTGAGTCGATCTTGTCTTTGATATCCGAGCCTTTCTTGACTGCTATTGCGATACCGACATCCTCCTTGCCTGCCGTGAAGCCGGTGGTGTTGTTTTCAAAGGGGAGGTAGGTAAGAGTGCTGTCATTTAGAGTTTCTGCGAGAGCTGTCGGCTCTTCGGAAATATAACCGTCGATAGCGCCCGACTTGAGAGCGACGAGCAGATCGGCGAATTTCGGATATGTTGATTTCTGTACATCCTTGATCTGAGACAGAGCCTGTTCGTGGAAGGTGCCCTGCTGAGCGGCGATCTTCATGCCCTGGAGATCGGCTATTGATTTAGCGTCGGCGATTTTGGCGACGCCCGACTGATTCTGGCTTTCTGTGTCGGTTGTTCCGTTGTTTGAGCAAGCCGCAAATGAGAATATCAAAAGGGCCGCGAGTACGATTGAGACTAACTTTTTCATGATTGTTGCTCCTTTGCATAAAAATATTAAAACCGTGATACGGAGAAGTATCACGGTTATTTGCTGAAGAAGCGGGCCTGTTGCCCGGATCGCTTTATACCGTTGATAGCGCTCCACTAAAGTGACAGTTCCATGCATATTCTGCATGATCCCAGCCGGGAAAAAGCGGTAACCTTTTCCGGGCTTCGGCGGAGATTCCTTTCAGCCGGATCGGTTTACCGACCTTGATCCGGAATACTGATAATGTCCGCGCCTCTATCAAAGGGTGTATTTAATTTTTGCCCATTATATATCGCAGAAACGGCGTTGTCAATACATTTTTCAAAAAAAGTTGAAAAAATTTTGCGCGTTGAACTGTTGAACTTTAACGGAATAAAGAATGACCGATAAGTACGAAGCTGATTTCTTCTTTATTTTTCTTTGCAAAGCGAGTCAAACTCGTCTCTGAACCAGATATCCTTTATTTCAAAGGATTTTCCGTTGAGATAGTTAAGCTCCCCAGCGTCGGTCCTGAAGTCAAACTCCAGCCTATAAGAGCAAAGACATTGCTTTTTCAGTCCGCTTTTTTTGTTCAGTGCGTTCGAGCCGTATTTTCCGTCGCCGAGAAGCGGGTGACCGATAGAAGCGAAGTGCGCTCTTATCTGATGCGTTCTGCCTGTCAGAAGCTCTATTTCAACGAGCGACAAACCGTCTGCGTACCTTAAAACCCTATATTCGGTTTTTATGCTTTTAGCGCCCTCGCGCATTTTATCATAAACAAACACCTTGTTATTTGTCTCATCTTTGACAAGATATCCGGTCAGAATTCCGCTTTCCTTCTCCATCTTGCCGTGAACGACGCAAAGATAATATTTGTGAAGCTCTCTGTCCTTCATCTTCTGATTGAGGATCCTCAGCGCCGGGGCTGTCTTTGCGGCGATGACTATTCCCGATGTGTTTCTGTCGATACGATTGACAAGGGCAGGCGTGAAAGAAGTCTCGTCGTCGGGATCGTAATCGCCCCTTTCATAAAGGCAGCGCTTGACTCTGCCGATAAGAGTGTCGACATATTCGGAGTCGTCCGGGTGGGAGAGAAGCCCCGCTTTCTTGTTCAGCAGCATTATGTTATCGTCCTCATAAACGATATTGAGGCTTTTTGATGCGCCCATGAAATCATATCTTGTCTCGCTTTTTTCAAAGAACTCGTCGTTTATATACATATCAACTTTGTCTCCGACTCTGAGCCTTGTCGATATCTCGGCCCGACCGGAATTGACCTTGATGCGTTTCAGGCGTATGTATTTATACATCAGCGACTTCGGAAGATTCGGAACGCTTTTTGAAACAAATTTGTCGAGGCGCTGATCCGAGTCGTTTTTTGTTATGATAAAGCTTTTGATAAGCCGTCATTCCTTTCAGCTGTTTGAGAATATGATACAACACACGGCAAAAAATTTCAAGACGAAGGCTGAAGCTTTACTGAACGAAATTATTCATTACCTGTTCCGGCTGAGAGATCGGCCCGATCTATGAAAAACCCCGCTTAAAATATAAACGGACGCCGCCCGTGTAAAAAAGTGAAGAGCGGCGCCCTGCATCATAACAGTTTAAGACGCTTCCTTATAAAGGCAATCGTAAAGATAATCGGAGGTGGAAAGCATATTCTCGGCGAAAATGGCATAGCCCTGAAGTGAGTCGTTGATAAACACATGAGTCACCGCCCCGACAAGCATGCCGTTTTGTATGATAGGACTTCCGCTCATGCCCTGAACTATACCGCCCGTCTTTTCAATCAGCGCCGGATCGGTCACCTTGACCGCCATATTTCTGACGAAGTTCCCGTCCTTGTATATCTTTGTTATCTCAATGTCATAGTATTTTGCGCCGTTACCGTCCACGGTTGAAATTATCTGCGCTTTACCCTCCTTGGTTTCAGAGGGTGTCGCAACTGGGACAACATTGCGGCTTTCAAGCTTTGCCGTGTCCGCAATTCCGTATACTCCGTTGTCGCCGTTTATCATAATCCGGCCTATCGCGCCGCCGCTGAAAACGCCGCAAAGCTCACCGGCCGAACCGCTTTTGCCCTTATAGCAGCCGGTTATTTTCGCCGCTACGGCCTCGCCGTTCAGAATAGGTATCACCTGTCCTGTGTCGACATCGCAAACCGCATGGCCGAGAGAACCGAAAATGCTGCTGTTGGTGTCGTAATAGGTTATAGTGCCGATGCCGGCCGCGCTGTCGCGGATCCAGATTCCGGCCTTATAGCAGTTATCCGCCGGCGATCTGACGGGAGAAAACCGCACCTCAATGACGCCGCCGCTTCTTAGTACGCTCAGGCTGACCTGCTCGCCGGAGCTCTTGCTGAAAAGTTCAGATACTTGAGCGCTGTCATTGATTTTGACTCCGTTTATGCTGAGAATTATATCGCCGACCTTAAGTCCGGCTTTTTTAGCCGGATTAACGGCTCCCTGTTCGGTGTTGACATCGTTTATGCCGACTATCATAACGCCGTTGGAATAAAGTTTAAGACCGAATATTTCTCCGCTGGGAATGACATAGTGCCTTTGAGATACGCTGACATGTGAAGATTTGATCGGAATGATATTCAAAAGACTGATATTGACGGTGTAGCTGTCTGTGTTGCCTTTGCTGAGACTTGCCTGTTCGGCGCCTTTTCCGTCGGAAGCTATTTCGACCTTGAACGGCTCGGCCGCAAGAACGCTCTGATCGCTTAAAACAACGATCTCGTCGGGAATGCTGCGCATTCCGTAGGCGACAAAGCCGAAAACGAAAAGTGCTGCGGCGGAAAGAAGGGCGCAAGAAGCTTTAATAAATTTTACCATTTTCTCACTCCGTTACGGCAATTTTATTGCCGCAAATATAATTTTGCCTGAAATGATAACAATATTATCGGTAAATAAATGTGAATGAGAGATTTTTTGAAAAAATCAGACCTTTCAGATAAAACCTGCTTGCGGCGGGAAATTTTAATATATAATTGATTAACGCAGCTGCACTTTTTATTGAAAAGGCGGTCAGATCAATGCCGGAATTTATTTTATTTAATAAAATCTAATCGAAATTTTCAATTGTACTTGACATAATTTGTTATAAACTTTATAATGCCTTTAGACATAAGTCTGAATCAATACTAAAATTTATCTGAAAAGGGGAAAACTCATGAACACTAAAAGGGTTATAAGTATTGCGCTTGCCTTGGTGCTTGTGTTCAGCCTTGCTGCCTGCACCAGGACAATAAATGTCAATGTCAACTATTCCGGCGCTCAGCCTGTTGCTCAGAACAATGTTGCTTCTCAGCCGGCTGCTTCCGACACGAACGCGAGCAGCGCAGACACAAGCAACGCTTCTCAGCCGGCATCAACAGATGCGTCAAAGCCCGCTGACAATTCAGCCGGCGCAGACACAAGCGCGTCCGACAACGCGTCTTCGGGCGAGCTTAGCTCAACTTCTCCAAAGGAAGATATTGTTGCCGAATATATTAAGGTCTACAACACGACCAAAGCCACCGGCACCTTCACGGGCAAAGACAGCATGACCTGCGACAGCGTTACTATCGACGGCTCTGAAAACGGAACTGTTAAAAATCTTGCTGACAAGTTTATGACTGCAAATGGAACTGATCTTCAGCTTCCTCCCTACTCCGACACCGACGAGGGCAAGGAATGCAAGACAACGGCAGCCGATATTGATAAAGCGGAATACACCGATAACGGCGACGGAACAGCAACGATCAAGCTCTTCCCCGCATCGGTTACCAATTCAAGAAAGTTCTCAGACGCTCAGGGCAATATGTTCAATGTTATGGAAGATGTTGCTTCGGCTCTCGCCAACATTTCGGTTCTTAAGTGGAGCGAAGGCGACGCGAACTCAAATGTTGTTCTCACAAGCGGCGGCGGTTACTGCGAGGTTACATATGACAAAGCATCAAAGATGATGACCAAGGCTGAATATGTTCTTATCACGACGGCTGATGTTAAGCACGCTAACATTCTCTTCTTAAAGGATAAGAGCGCAGTCGCTCAGTTCACCTATGTAATGTCCTTCCCCGGCTGATAAATAATGGGATATCACTTTTTCTCGCTGTATTCGAGAATGAAATACATTAACCGCTGGGCTCTGATGCGAAACACGCAAACCGAAAATCTCAGTCAGCACAGCTGTGATGTCAGCGCGATAGCTCATTGCTTGGCGACGATCAAAAATGTTCGCTTCGGCGGTGATTTGAACGCTGAAAGGGCGGCTTTTCTCGGACTTTATCACGATATGCCCGAAATAATCACAGGCGATATGCCGACGCCCGTCAAGTATCACAGCAGAGAGCTGAGAAGAGAATTTCAGCTGGTTGAAGATAACGCCTGCAAAACGCTTCTCAATATGCTGCCCGACGATTTAAAGCCTTATTATCGCGACGCTTTTTTCAAAAACGAAGCCGACGATTATCTTTGGAAGATCGTCAAGGCCGCCGACAAAATATCGGCACTGGTGAAATGTATTGAGGAAGAAAAGGCCGGCAACAGCGAATTCAGAGAGGCGAAAAGATCGACGCTCAAAGCTATCAGAGAAATGGACATGGAAGAAGTCGATTCTTTTATGGATGATTTCATATCAAGCTATTCTTTGAGTCTCGACGAACAAAAATAAAAAAACTATGACGGACGCTGAGGCGTCCGTCATTTCTGTCTGTCTGAAGTTCCGATAACAAAGGAACAAAATCACTATTTTTATCAATAATAATGATCAGTTTGCATATGAGAGAGCGATTTGACGATATGCTGTTCTGATAATAAACAGCGCTTTATCCGGTTTATCAGCGCACTCTGAAAAGTCAAGACCACCGGTTGAACCGGTGGTCTTGACTCTCATATCTGCTAATTATATTTCTATATCTTCATATCAGCCTATCGGCTCAAAATCCGCCGCTCCGTGTTTGCAGAGAGGGCAGACGAAATCATCGGGGAGAGTGTCGCCTTCATAGACATAACCGCATATTTTGCAGACAAAGCCTTTTTTGCCCTTGGTTTCCGGCTTCGGCTTGACATCCTTGTGATAATAATCATATGTCATGGTCTCTTTGTCGTTTATAACTCTCGCTTCCGTGACGGAGCAGATAAACATTCCGTGAGTGCCGAGGTCAACATAGTCCTCAACCTTGAGAGACATGAACGAATTTATATATCTCGGCAGAACGGCAAGGCCGTTGTCTGAACGCCAGAAATCCCAGTCGGCGAATTTGTCGGCTGCTCTTCCGCTCTGAAAACCGAAGTTTTCAAAGACCTTGAAGGGAGCGTCAACGCTCAGACAGTTAATGTTCATTATTCCGGTCTGCTTTATAATGTGATGCGAATAGTTATCCTTGTTTATTGTGACCGCTATTCTGTTCGGCGAGCTGGTTACCTGCGCGACCGTGTTGACGATAAGGCCGTTATCCTTTTTTCCGTCGTTTGATGTTACGACATAAAGACCGTAGCCTATCTTGAAAAGAGCGGTCATGTCTTTCTTGTTCGCCTTATTGTCCGACCTTGCTATATATTCGCCGCAAAGCTCGTCCGCCAGATCCTCAAGCTGCTGTTTGTTTTCATCGTTTAAGGCCGACTTGATCTTTACCGTGGTTTTGGTGAATGTGATATCCTTCGAGGAGGCAAATTTATCTTTCATCACTTTGGCCGCCGTCGGAGCCCATGTACCGTTTTCGATAAGACCTATCGTGCGATTGCGATAGCCTCTTTCAACAAGCTCGTCAATAAACTGGCGCATAAACGGGAAAATATCAGAGTTATATGTTGTCGTCGCAAGCACTAATTTGCCGTACCTGAAAGCGTCTTCGACAGCTTCGGCCATATCGCAGCGGGCGAGATCGTTGACTGTGACCTTCGGGCAGCCCTTTGACTTCAGCTTTTCAGCCAGCGCCTCAACAGCCTTTTTCGTGTGACCGTAGACCGAGGTGTAAGCTATCATGATGCCGTCGGATTCAACAGCGTATGATGACCATGTGTCATAAAGGCCGATATAATAGCTGAGGTTTTCGCTGAGAACGGGGCCGTGGAGAGGGCAGATAGTCTGAATATCAAGAGAGGCGGCCTTTTTAAGAAGCTGCTGAACCTGAGCGCCGTATTTTCCGACGATGCCGAAATAATAGCGCCTTGCTTCGCAGGCCCAGTCCTCTTCAACATCGAGAGCGCCGAACTTGCCGAAGCCGTCGGCCGAGAAAAGGACTTTATCCGTCATGTCATATGTCACCATGACCTCGGGCCAGTGAACCATCGGGGCGAAAACAAAGCGGAAGGTGTGACTGCCGGTGTTAAGCTCGTCGCCGTCGGAAACAACGACCTGATTTTTTTCAAAGCTGTTGCCGAAGAACTGACCTATCATTGTGAAGGTTTTTTTGTTGCCGATAAGCTTCGCGTCGGGGTAAACTTTAAGAAAGTTTGCGATATTTGCCGAGTGATCGGGTTCCATATGCTGTATAACGAGGTAATCGGGCTTTCTTGAACCGAGAATCTCAGATATATTATCAAGCCATTCGTGGGTGAAACGGGCGTCGACCGTGTCAAAGACCGTGATTTTGTCGTCAATTACAACATATGAGTTGTACGCCATACCGTTCGGTACATCATACTGACCTTCAAAGAGGTCGATTTTATGGTCGTTTACGCCTGCATAATGGATATCATTAGTGATTTTCATAAACTGCCTCCGTTCTTATTGATAGTGATTATCGTTATCGCTGTGCATTGTAACACATAAAAATCATTATTTCAATAGTATAGTCTAAAAATTTTATCACGCCGGGCCGAAAACAAAAATAATTTATGAATTCGGCAAAATGTATTGAAAAGAGTAATATACTTGTGTAAAATATCTGTAACGGCGCCGATTGTCGGCGTATCAACGAAAGGAGCTGCAATATGAAAAAACTAATATCAATTTTGCTTTGCCTGCTGATGATTTTTCCGGCGGCGGGACTTTTTGCTTCGGCTGAAGACGGCGTATATACATCGTGCGGCGGAAAATGCGGAAAATGTCCGTCGATAGTCATTCCCGGTCTTTTTCAGTGCGAAGTTCTGTGCTACGATGAAAACGGCGAGATAATGCTTGACTCAAATGGCAATGAGAGAACGGGACCGTTCTTTATGGACACCTCGGAGACAGTTGAGAATGCTCTCAAAAAGGCGCTTGTGCCTCTTTCAAAAACGCTCATCACCCAGAAGGATAAGCAATATGAGTTCGCCAATGCGCTTGCCGATGTTCTCGGCGAAGCCCTCATGGGAAGAATAAAGTCCGACGATAACGGAAATTTTGTTCATGATGTCCGCGCCGTGCAATACGACACGAGCTTTGCGAGACTCAGTGAACACGATAAGGAATGGGCGCTTAACGCTATTCCGCTTGAAAGCTATATCGACATAGCCGGAGAGGATCATCTCTATTTCTTCTCCTATTCGTCGTTTGACAATATGGAAAAGCTCGCCAAACAGATCAAGGATCTGATCGAACAGGTGAAGAGGGAAACAGGTCACGATAAGGTCAATGTCGTTCCCATCAGCCAGGGCGGCTCGATCTTCAATGCGGTCATGGAATATTATCCCGAAGTCGCAGACGACATCAACAGGATAGTCTATATAGTTCCTGCGATTGACGGCTCAAATCTTCTGGGCGATATCTATGCTAACGGTCTTATCGACGATGACGACGCTCTTTATGATTATATGTTCCCGATGCTCCTCGGCAAGGATAACGAATGGCTCGGATATCTCATAGATCTTCTTATCCGTGTGTTCCCGAAGGAGGTTCTCAACGACACTCTTGATATAGCTGTCGATAAGCTGATAAACGACTATCTGGTCAATTCGACTTGCCTTTGGGGGCTTATTCCGTCCGGATCATATCCGGTTGCCCGCGAAAAATATCTTATGGGCGATAACAAGGCTGTGATAAGAGCGCAGACCGACAGATATTATCAGGCGCAGCTGAACGCAAAGCAGAATCTGCTCAAATTCAGAGAAAAGGGCGTCGAGGTTTTTGATATTGTCGGCTACAATACATCGCTCTACCCGATAGTCGACTCATGGAATAAGGTCAATGCGGACGGTATCATCCAGCTCTCTTCGACTTCGATAGGAGCAACAAGCGCAAAGGTGAACGGAAATCTCGGCGAAGGCTATGTTCAGCAGGGGAATGCCTACGGCACCTGTTCGGATCCGACTCACAACCACATTGATCCGCACAACATGGTTGACGCTTCAACGGGACTTTTACCCGATCACACCTTCTATTTCTATAATCATAACCACGAGAGAACGGGCAGCTGCGATGTTATAATCAAGCTTGCGGTCAGACTGCTGTGGGATGAAAGCTTCAAGGATGTCTATTCATATCCCGACGAGTTCCCGCAGTTCAACAATTCAAGAGTGACAAAAGATCTGATTGATTCGGTCGACGACATGAGAGATTATGACGCGAGCGAGCTCTCGCCCGAGGACGCCGAAGAGCTCAGAGCGGCGATAGCCCAGGTCGATGAACAGCTCTCAACAACCGTTGTTGACGAGGAGGCTTTCAATGCGGCGCAGGCGCGCTTTGAGGCTATCAGAACAAAGATAGCGCAGTCGTCGGTGCCCGAAGAACAGATTAAAAAAGAAAACGCAAAATCGTTCTTCATGTCTTTGCTGACAAAGCTTCTCAGCTTAGCTAACAGAATTTTGAATAAGGTTCTCGGCTATAAAGGCTTTTCAAATGCATAAATTGAATATAACTGAGCGCCGGCGTGCTTTAGCACCGCCGGCGCTTTTGTCTCCGGACGGAAAATTTCGGCCGTTTCTATTGATTTTAAATGAAGCGGTGGTGTATAATAATATGCGTATTTTTTATTCAAACAGGAGGAAAAATTATGCAAAGAGTTGAAATTTCAAAGCTCTGGCAGGACGCTGAAAAATACGCTGACGGTATAATAACCGTTTGCGGCTGGGTCAGAACAAACCGCGACTCAAAAGCGCTGGGCTTTATGGAAATAAACGACGGAAGCTGCTTCAAGGGATTGCAGGTCGTCTATGAGGACGGAAAGGTTGAAAATTTTGCGGCAACGGCCAAGCTCAATGTCGGCACCGCCGTTATCGTCGAGGGCCATCTTATCCTCACCCCCGAGGCGAAACAGCCGTTTGAAATAAACGCGGTCAAGGTCACCGTTGAGGGCGAATCGACTCCGGACTTCCCTCTTCAGAAGAAGAGACACTCTCTTGAATATCTCAGAACTATCGCTCACCTCAGACCGAGGACCAATATATATTCGGCGGCTTTCAGAATCCGTTCGGTCGCCGCGTACGCAATACACTCGTTCTTCCAGGGCGAGGGCTTCATCTATGCCCACACGCCTATTATTTCCTGCAGCGACTGCGAGGGAGCGGGCGAGATGTTCCAGGTCACGACTCTCGACCTCAACGATCCGCCGAGAAATGAGGACGGCAGCATAGATTACAGCCAGGATTTCTTCGGAAAGAAAGCTTCACTGACGGTTTCAGGTCAGCTTCAGGGCGAAATAATGGCTCAGGCGTTCGGCAAGATATATACCTTCGGACCGACATTCAGAGCCGAAAAGTCTTACACTCAGAGGCACGCGGCCGAATTCTGGATGATAGAGCCGGAGATCGCGTTCGCCGACCTCAAGGACAATATGGATCTCGCCGAGGCGATGATAAAATATGTTATCAAATATGTTATGGCTCACTGCGAACAGGATCTGGCGTTTCTGAATCAGTTCGTCGATAAGGGACTCATTGAGCGTCTGACGGCTGTCGCAAATTCGGACTTTGCAAGAGTTACCTACACCGACGCTGTCAGGATTCTGGAGGAGCATAACGACAAATTTGAATATAAGGTATTCTGGGGCTGCGATCTTCAGACCGAGCATGAAAGATATCTCACGGAGCAGATTTTCAAAAAGCCCGTTTTTGTTACGGATTACCCCAAGGAGATAAAGGCGTTCTATATGCGCCTTAACGACGACGGAAAGACTGTTGCCGCCTGCGACTGCCTTGTTATGGGCATAGGCGAGATAATCGGCGGCTCGCAGAGAGAAGAAAGACTCGATGTTCTCAAACAGAGAATGGCCGAGCTCGGACTCAAGGAAGAAGATTATTGGTGGTATCTCGAGCTTCGCAAATACGGCGGAACAAAGCATTCCGGCTTCGGTCTCGGCTTTGAGAGACTTGTCATGTATCTCACGGGCATTTCAAATATCCGCGATGTTCTTCCTTTCCCGAGAACGACGGGCTCAGCCGAATTTTGATCTCAGAAAGGTTAGTTAATGAAAAAAATATCAGAATTTTCGAGAGACGAATTGCTTTCGCTCAAGTCGGAGCTTGAAAGCCAATACAATGAATTCAAGGCGAAAGGCCTGAAGCTTGATATGTCAAGAGGTAAGCCGTCAAAGGATCAGCTTGATATGTCGGACGGCCTTCTGGACACGCTGTCGAGCGAGGAATATGAAAAGCTTAGCTTGCCGTCAGACTACCGGAACTACGGGATACTTCTCGGTATTCCGGAATGTCGGAAGCTGTTTGCCGATATTCTCGGCGTTGACGCCGAAAATGTGATAATCGGCGGAACAGCGAGCCTGACTCTGATGTTTGATTTCATAACTCAGTGCATGGTCAGCGGAATAGGCGGCTGCGAGCCCTGGCTGAAGCAGGGCGGAGTGAAGTTCCTTTGCCCCGTGCCCGGTTATGACAGACATTTCGGAATCTGCGAATACTACGGCATTGAGATGATTAACATTCCCATGAATGAAAACGGCCCCGACATGGATATAATCGAGGAGCTTATCAGAGATGAGAAGATCAAGGGAATGTTCTGCGTTCCGAAATATTCGAATCCGACGGGCATAACATATTCGGACGAAACAGTAAGACGCATCGCCGCAATGAAGCCAGCAGCTAAGGATTTCCGTATCATATGGGACAATGCTTACTGTATTCATGACCTCACCGACACTCCGGATAAGCTGCTCAATATTTTCGACGAGCTGAAAAAATACGGCAACGAGGATATGGTCGTTGAGTTTTGCTCAACATCAAAGATAACCTTCCCAGGTTCGGGAGTTTCGGCTCTTGCGGCAAGCGACAGCAACATTAAAGAAATCGAAAACAGAATGAAATATCAGACAATAAGCCAGGACAAGCTCAATCAGCTTCGCCATGTCAAATATTTTGACGGCAAGGCGGAAAATGTGATTGCGTATATGGAAAAACACAAAGAACACCTGGCGCCGAAATTTGACGCCGTATGCGAAATGTTTGAAAAAGAGCTTGGACCTTTCGGCGTCGCTTCATGGCATAAGCCGAACGGAGGATATTTCATTTCGCTTGATGTAATGAAAGGAACGGCAAAGCGCGTCGGCGAGCTTTGCAGACAGGCGGGCGTGGTGCTGACAACCGTCGGTGCGACCTATCCCTACGGTGAGGATCCCGAGGATAAAAATATCAGAATAGCGCCGTCTCTGCCGCCGGTCAGCGAACTCATGACGGCAACTCAGCTTTTGTGCATATGCGTCAAGCTTGCAGCGTGTGAGGCTTTGTTAAAATAATCTGAAAAGGTGATCTAATTTGGCAGTACCAAAGGAAAATATAAGGAATTTCTCGATTATCGCCCATATTGACCACGGCAAAAGCACCCTTGCGGACAGGCTCCTTGAGCTGACCGGCTCGGTTGCCAAGAGAGATATGACCGCTCAGCTGCTCGACGATATGGAGCTTGAAAAAGAGAGAGGCATCACGATTAAAGCGCACGCCGTCAAACTCGACTACAAGGCGAAGGACGGCAAGGATTACGAGCTGAATCTGATAGACACGCCGGGCCATGTTGATTTTAATTATGAGGTTTCGCGTTCACTTGCGGCTTGCGAGGGGGCGCTTCTGGTCGTTGACGCTTCTCAGGGCGTTGAAGCGCAAACGCTTGCGAACACCTATCTTGCGCTTGACCATGACCTTGAGATCGTGCCGGTCATAAACAAGATAGATCTGCCCGCCGCCGATCCCGACAGGGTGTGCGCCGAGGTCGAGGACGATATCGGAATCGACTGCTCACAGGCTCCGAGAGTGTCGGCAAAGACGGGCGAAAATATGGAGCAGGTGCTTGAAAAGATAGTTTCCGACATTCCGGCGCCCGTCGCCGATGACAATGCACCACTGCGCGCGCTGATATTCGATTCGATATATGACAGCTATCGCGGAGTCATAGTTTATGTCAGAGTCAAAGAGGGTACGCTCAGAGCGGGCGAAACGATGAGAATGATGGCGACAGGAGCCGAATTCACGGTCGTTGAGGTCGGCTATATGAGAGCAACCTCGCTTGAACCGTGCGAAGTGCTGAGCGCGGGCGAAGTCGGCTATATAACTGCCTCAATCAAGACAGTCCGAGACGCAAAAGTCGGCGACACGGTCACAAAGGCCGAATGGCCGGCAACGCAGGCCCTCCCCGGCTACCGCAAGGTCAATCCGATGGTGTTCTGCGGAATTTATCCCGCCGACGGAGCAGATTATGAAAATCTGCGAGACGCTCTCGAGAAGCTTCAGCTAAACGATGCGGCTTTGTCATATGAGCCTGAAACCTCGGGCGCACTGGGCTTCGGCTTCCGCTGCGGCTTTCTCGGGCTTCTGCACCTTGAGATAATCCAGGAGAGACTTGAGAGAGAATACAATCTCGATCTCGTGACGACGATACCGAGCGTTATATATAAAATTCACATGACGGACGGAACGGTCGTCGAAATAGATAATCCCACCCACTATCCCGACCCGGCGCATATTGACTATTGCGAGGAGCCTATGGCCGACGCTCACATTTATTCTCCGAGTGAATATGTCGGGGCGATTATGGATCTCTGTCAGGACAGGAGAGGTATTTTCAAGGATATGCAGTATCTTTCGGCGGACAGAGTCGATATACATTACGAACTGCCACTCAACGAAATAATCTATGACTTCTTTGATGTTCTGAAATCGAGAACGAGGGGCTACGCTTCGTTTGACTATGAGATAAGCGAATATGTGCGCTCGGATCTGGTCAAGCTCGATGTTCTTCTCAACGGCGACATTATAGATGCGCTCAGCTTTATCATTCACCGTGAAAAAGCGATGAGCAGAGCAAGAAAAATCGCCGAAAAGCTCAAGGATAATATTCCGAGGCAGATGTTTGAGATACCCGTTCAGGTCGCGATAGGCAGCAAGGTCATAGCCAGAGAGACTATCAAGGCTATGAGAAAAGATGTTCTTGCGAAGTGCTACGGCGGCGATATCACGAGAAAGAAGAAGCTGCTTGAGAAGCAGAAAGAGGGCAAAAAGCGTATGCGCCGGTTCGGCTCGGTCGAAGTTCCGCAGGAGGCTTTCATGGCTGTTCTCAAGCTTGAAGATAACTGATAAAACAGAACAAAACAGGCGACGGGGCGAGCCGGAAAAGCATTTTCCGGCTCGCTGTGGGCGCGGCGGGCACTGCGCCGGACGGCGCTGCCGCGCCCGCCGCACCTTTTCACTGCCTATATTCACCGGCGGATACGATAAAACCGTATCCGCCGAAGCTTATCAATTAAAGGAGGAGCTTTTATGCTCGGAATATATATCCACATTCCGTTTTGCAGGAGCAAATGCCCTTATTGCGATTTCTATTCAATGCGCTCCGATGAAGAAACCATTGATAACTATGTCAGCGCGCTTGTCAGAGAAATATCCGCTTTTCCGAACAGAGAAAAGGTCGACAGCGTCTATTTCGGCGGCGGAACACCGTCTCTGATCGGGGGCAGACGAATTGCTGAAATATTGGCGGCCGTCCGTGAAAAATTTGAGCTTGTTGATCCTGAAATTACGGTTGAATGTAACCCGTCCTCCTCTGACAGTGTATTGTTTGAGACACTTTTTGCAGCTGGTGTGAACCGGATTTCTTTCGGAATGCAGTCCGCAGTCGACAGGGAAAGAAGTATCCTAGGCAGAGTATCCGACAGAAGCGACATAAGGCACTGCGTCGATGAGGCTAAGAAAGCGGGCATAAAAAACATATCGGTCGATCTTATGCTGGGCGTACCATTTCAGGATAAAGAATCTCTTCTTGCCAGCATAATGTTCATCATGCAGCTCGATGTTAAGCATATAAGCGCATATATGCTGAAAATAGAGGAGGGAACCTTCTTTTCAAAAATGCGCGGCAAGCTTCCTTTCCCCGACGAGGACGAAGTATGCGATATGTATTTGTTCCTTTGCGACTATATGGAGAAGCTCGGCTTCAGGCAATATGAGATATCAAATTTCGCAAAGCCCGGTTACAGCTCGAGGCATAACCTTAAATACTGGCGGGATGAAGAATATATTTCGTTCGGACCTGCCGCTCACTCGTTTTACCGAGGAGAAAGATATCATTATGAGCGTGATCTGCAAAAATATATCGCTGCTCCCGAAAAAATTTCCGACGGCAGAGGCGGCGATGAGGAAGAATATGTTATGCTTGCGCTGAGACTTTGCGAGGGGCTGAAATACGATTCGTTCAGTGAAAGATTTTCTCATCCCGTCGGCCGGAAGTTTATTGAAACGGCGAAGCAGCTTGAAAAATACGGCTTTGTCAAGGTCGGCGAAAAAAGAATATGTCTGACAAAAGAGGGCTTTCTGATCTCAAACACGGTCATAGGCGAATTAACGGAAGCACTCGAATAAAAAGTGAAACAGCCTCCAATAATAGGTTGATTACCTATTTTGGAGGCACGGCTTGTCGAAAATTTTTCGACAAGCCGGCGGACAGCCGAGAAAGTCGGAAAGACAAGGAAGCCGCACTCGTCGGCGTATATTTATACGGTAGAGGGCGGCTGACGCAGTAAGCAGAAACGGAATTTCCGAGAAGTCAGCATAAAGCGCAGTTTATAAACGGAACAGCAAATTATCAAATCGGATTTCTTTAATAACAAATTTTGCTTGAGTTTCTGCGTTTTGCGGCTTTATCGGCTGTCCGAGCCTCCAATAATAGGTTGATTACCTATATATTGGAGGTATTTTTTATGATCGTCAGTCTTATTCGCGGTTTCATTGCTTATTTGCTGCTGGTCGTCGGGGTGCGGCTTATGGGGAAACGCCAGATCGGTGAGCTGCAGCCGGCCGATCTCGTCATAACGATTCTGATATCCGAAATAGCCGCAATACCCATCGAGGAAAGCGAGGCGCCGCTTTTGTCGTCTGTGACGAATGTCATATTTCTTGTATCAATCGAAATCTTTGTCTCCTATATCAGCATGAAGTCAACGCGCTTTCGCAGGGCTTTGCAGGGCAACAGCGTTATGATAATAGAAAACGGAAACATAAAGGAGAAGGAGCTGAAGCAGATAAGACTCACTATTGATGATCTGACTGAGGCGCTCAGACAAAAGGACATTTTTGACATCACCGAGGTGTCATATGCCTACGCCGAGACCAACGGCTCGATAAGCGCCGAGCTTTTCCCGGAGAACAAGACCGTCACCGCCGGTCAGGCGAACATCGAAACGCAGAACGACGGAATACCCGTTGTTGTGGTGAGCGACGGAAGAGTGATAGGCGAAAATTTCAGATATTGCTTTCTTGACGACGAAAAACTTGAAAGAGAACTTGAAAAAAGAAAGCTGAAAAAGTCCGACATTTTGCTGATGACAGCCGACAGGCGAAGCGTGGGAACGATAGTTCTGAAGGGGGCGGAAAAATGAAAAGGCTTGCTGCGGCGATATTCCTGCTTTTATTTGCGGTTTTTCTCAGCACTTGGGGGCATTACACTCTGAATAAGACCTGCGATGAGCTGATCGGGGAGCTGACCGACTGCATCGACATAGCCGAAACCGGAACACGGGAGGAGCTCATTGAAAAGGGCAGGTTTCTCGACAGCTGGTGGCAAAAAAATCACACCGTGCTTTCTGTTCTTGTCAACCATTCGGCGCTTGACACCATGCAGAGCTTTTTGCCGACGCTGAAGGATCTGGCCGATATGGACGACATCGAGGAGCTTATTGAAAACTGCCTTGAGTGCATAAATATGACAGAGGATCTGAAGATGAACGAGGAGATAAGCATCGGGAATATTTTTTAGCGGTACGCGACGGGTATGAGCAACAGGAGAAAAGAGCCTTCTCATGAAGCGTTTATATGCCGGAGCGCGCAACTCAAAGCTCAATTTTCCGTGCGGCAATCATGCAGTGCGAAAGTCTGACCTGATAATTCCGTCCGTTCAGAATTTGCCGTATTTCGAAACGGTACTATATCTTCGGAAGACCGCCGGTGCACCGTTTTAAAAGAGTGTATCCGATTGAGAAAAATTTTTATAAACACTATTGCTTTTGAATCAAAGATATTGTATAATAGCTTAAACGAATTGTTAAATAATTAACAATATCTGCTCAGTCGGAGGCTTATCAGAAAAACATAAATAAAAAAGCGCGTCAGTCAGCTTGAATTTTGAAAGAATATCGGCAAATTCAGGATATTTCATCCGGCAGTTGAAATATCAGGCCGGATGTGTTAATATCATTATAGCGGAAACCTTATAAACAGAATCCGCGGCAAAATAAAGGAGGTGGATTTCATGACCAAGATGATGATTGTCTGGATAGTGCTCGCTGCGGCGTTCGCAATCGTTGAAGCCTGCACCGTTCAGCTGGTATCCATATGGTTCACTATCGGCGCTCTGGCGGCTTTGATTGCCGAAACGCTCAATGCTCCGCCTGTGGTCGAGCTTATCATCTTTGTCGCAGTTTCGGTCGCCATGCTTGGCTTGACAAGACCTTTTGTCAAGAAGTTTTCGACTCCGAAGATACAGCCGACAAATGCCGATATGTATATCGGGCAGGACGCTGTGGTGACGCAGAGCATATCAAACACCGAAGCCAGAGGCACCGCTAAGGTCGGGGGAGTTGAATGGACGGCAAGAAGCGCTGACGGCACTGAGATCCCGCAGGGTGAGATAGTGACCGTGACAGCGATAGAGGGCGTCAAGCTCATTGTCAAACGAAAAGACTAAAAACATCAAAATGTTAAAACGGAGGTATTATTATGGGTCCCTTAATGTATGTAATTTTAGGAATAATTCTGTTAGTGGCAATTATCGTTGCCTGCAACATCAAAATAGTCCCTCAGTCAAGGGCTTATGTTATCGAAAGGCTCGGAGCTTACAGCGCAACATGGCAGACGGGACTTCATGTTAAAATTCCCATTTTTGAGAGAGTCGCAAAGGTGGTTTCCCTCAAGGAGCAGGTCGTTGATTTCAAGCCGCAGCCCGTTATCACAAAGGATAATGTCACAATGCAGATCGACACGGTCGTTTTCTATCAGATAACCGATCCTAAGCTTTATACCTACGGTGTTGAAAGCCCGCTTTCGGCTATTGAAAACCTCACAGCCACCACGCTGCGTAACATTATCGGCGAGCTTGAACTTGACCACACGCTAACATCGAGAGACACTATCAACGCCAAGATAAGAGGAATACTTGACGAAGCGACCGATCCTTGGGGAATAAAGGTCAACAGAGTCGAGCTTAAGAATATCCTTCCGCCCAGAGAAATTCAGGACGCTATGGAAAAGCAGATGAAGGCGGAAAGAGAAAGACGAGAGGCTATACTCAGAGCCGAGGGAGACAAGGAAAGCAAAATACTTGTCGCTCAGGGACAGAAAGAAGCGCAGATTCTGGCGGCGCAGGCTGAAAAGGAGTCCGCTATTCTTCGCGCCGACGCAGTCAGAGAGGCAAAGATCCGTGAGGCTGACGGTGAAGCTCAGGCAATCATTGCCGTTCAGAAAGCTCAGGCTGAGGGCATCAGGGCAATCAATGAAGCCAACCCGGGAGAAGCACTCATCAAGCTCAGAAGTCTTGAGGCTCTCGGAAAGGTTGCCGACGGTCAGGCGACAAAGATCATCATTCCGTCGGAAATTCAGGGGCTTGCGGGCCTTGCCGCAGGCTTAAAAGAGATCGTCAAGGATTAACACAATATCGGCAGGGGCGAAAGTCCCTGCTTTTTTTGCGGTACGCTCTTATGAGGCGATGCGTAAGATTTCAGCAATCGGCGGTAAAGTTTTCGGCGCAGAGCCGGAAAATATCAGATATCTTGTATTTATAGCGATAAAACAAGCACAGTTGATGTGAAAATCGCCGCTCGGGGTTGATTTTCCGCGCTCTTAGGTGTATTCTTTGACTTGATAAAAAAGAAAATCAAATAAAACTGACACCGTTCAGAGGAGGTTAAAATGGAGTTTATTAAGGTCAAAACTTATGCGGAGCTTAGCAAGAGAGCGGCGGATATTATTCTCGGTCAGATCAGAAGAAAACCCGACAGCGTGCTGGGACTCGCAACCGGCTCAACGCCCATAGGCACATATGAGGAGCTTATCAGGGCCTATGATGACGGCAGAGCGGACTTTTCAAAGGTCAGAACCGTTAATCTGGACGAATACTGCGGATTATCCGAAAAGGACGAGCAGAGCTATCGCTGTTTTATGAATACTTACCTTTTCGATCACATAAACATAGACAAGGCGAACACAAACGTTCCCAACGGAATGGCGGCTGATCCGGAAGAAGAATGCAGAAGATACGACGCAGTTATTTCTTCAGCGGGCGGCATAGATCTTCAGCTACTAGGCATCGGAGTCAACGGTCACATCGGCTTCAACGAGCCGTCTGATAAGTTCACCGAGGGAACGCATATCGTCACGCTTGACGAGAGAACGCGCAATTCCAATTCGAGATTTTTCAAAAGTCTTGACGAAGTTCCGCGGAAGGCTGTCACCGTCGGAATCGGAACGATAATGTCATCGGGAAAAATTCTGCTGCTTGCCAACGGAGAGTCGAAAAAGGCCATAGTCGAGAAAGCAATCTACGGCGAAATAACACCCCGGGTTCCGGCGTCAATACTTCAAAAGCACGGTGATCTCACCGTTATATTCAGCGAAGAATAAAGGAGAAGCCATGGATATTCAAAAAACGATTGAAAATTTCAGAAAAAAAGGATACGAGGTCAGCTATTTTGACACTGCCAAAGAGGCCTCCGAATACCTGAACAAAGAAATAGACGGAGTGACGGTTTCCTCAGGCGGCTCAATGACGATAAACGAAATGGGACTGATCGAGTCGCTGTCAAAGCATAATCGATATTTCAGCCATTGGAATGTCCCTGAGGGAATGACCGCTCAGCAGGTTCTTGAACAGGCTATGCACACCGATGTTTATCTTCTCAGCGTCAACGGAGCCGGCGAGACGGGCGAGCTTGTCAATATAGACGGCACGGGCAACCGGATATCGTCTTCGCTTTACGGTCATAAAAAGGTCTATTACATCATCGGAATAAACAAATTTGCGCCGGATCTTCACGGTGCGATAGACAGAGCGAGAAATGTTGCTTCTCCGCTCAATGCAAAAAGACTCGGAAAGAAAACGCCGTGCGCTGAAAAAGGTGAAAAGTGCTATGACTGCAGCAGCCCTGAGCGTATATGCAACGCCATGAACATTCAGTTTAGAAAAGTCGGGAGCTGCGAAGAAGAAATAGTTATAGTCGGCGAAAAGCTCGGATATTAAGAAAGGGCGGAAAAAGAGATTGCAGAATATATATTTAAAAAATATTGACGAATCAAACTTTATTGATTGTTTTAATCTCAGGTTGGGCGAGGGGCAGGATAAATTTGTTTCTCACCCCATAAGAAGTCTTGCGCAGGCATATGTTTATCGCAATCAGTGCACACCGTTCGGCATTTATTCCGGTGATAAAATGGTCGGATATGTCATGGTGATCTATGATTACGATGAGGAAACATATAACATCTGGCATATGATGATAGATGAAAGCGAACAGGGCAAGGGTTACGGCAAAGCGGCGATGAAGAGGGCTATTGAATATATAAAAGAAAAGCCCTTCGGTGACCCAAACCGGATTCTTTTGACCTGCAAGCCGGAAAACAAGGTCGCTTTTGATATGTATAAGGCTCTGGGCTTCAGCGAAAGCGGAAGACGCGATGAGGACGAGGTCGAGCTTGAACTTGATATCGGTTAAATCAAATAAGCGAAAAATATATGCGCCGCAGCCGTCATCCGGCTGCGGCGCCGCTGCGCGTCGGGGTAAGTGTCACCGCGCGGCGGGCACTCGCCTGCGGCTACCGCGCCCGCCGCTCTCTCACCCCAAAAAATGCATAGCGACTGCGCAGATAACAGCTCCGGTCAAAGCGGCCGCGGCCATTTTCAAAAAGTCGAAAAGTTTCGCTTTGTCGCTCTTTTTGGTCGGCGGCGGAAGCGTTGTCGAATTGGCGATCCGCCCGGCGCGCTCTCTGATCTTGCCTTCGCTGACAAAGGAATACTCCGGTTTAACAAAGAAAATTATCCTCTCAAAATATTCACAGGCAGTGTCGTTGACCTCAACTACCTGGTGATTAACGCCTTTTATCATGTCTTTTCTCTCCCAACTGAAAATTCATCTTTTATATTTTAGCCACCTGTGCTGTTTTTATGCCCGATTTAATATTATGTCGTGAGCAGAAGCCGCTTTTTTTCGACAAAAAGGGGTATACAAAAAAATATAACTATGATATAATAAAATGTCATTATGGATATGCGTGGTGGTTTGATGAACATTTCGGAAAAGGACGGAAATGTTATTCTTTCCGGAGTTAAATGCCTGGATATTCCGCTTTGTCTCGACTGCGGTCAGGCGTTCCGATTCAGCGAGAGAGCCGACGGCGGCTTTCACGGCGTTGCGTTCGGCGAAATTCTTGATGTTAAAAAGACCGATCAGGGTTATATTTTCGAGCATACCGACATAAATAAATTTGAAAAAATATGGAGGCCGTATTTCGACCTCGACAGAGATTATGAAAAAATATGCGCTTCGTTTGATGATGAAAAGCTGAAAAAAGCCGTGAAAGAATTTTACGGTATTCGGATATTGCGCCAGGAGCCGTGGGAGGCGCTTTGCTCTTTCATAATATCTCAGAACAACAATATTCCGAGAATCAAGGGCATTGTCAGGCGGCTTTGCGAGACTTTCGGCGAAAGAATAGGTGAAAACGATTATTCGTTCCCGGATTGTGAGACTATTGCCGCAAGAAGCGTTGAGGAGCTTGCTCCGCTTCGGGCCGGTTTTAGGGCTAAGTACATTATAGACGCTGCTCAGAAGGTGTCGTCGGGTGAAGTGAAGCTCTCTTCTCTCGGTGAAATGCCGATAGAAGAAGCGAGATCAGAGCTTATGAAGATCAAGGGCGTCGGAGCGAAGGTTGCCGAATGTACCCTGCTTTACGGCGTCGGAAAAATGAACGCATTTCCCGTTGATGTCTGGGTTAAGCGAATAATGGCCGAAATGTACCCCGACGGATTGCCGGAGTGCACAAAGGGAGTCGAGGGAATAGCCCAGCAATATCTGTTCCATTGGAGACGCAGATCAAAGGAGTTTGTGAAAAATGACGAAGAAGCAGCGAGCGCTGTCGGCAGTCGGGGCGCTTAAGAAAAAATATCCGGATGCTCTGTGTTCGCTCAACGCCGGAAATCCGCTTGAGCTTTTGATCGCGACGAGACTTTCGGCTCAGTGCACAGACGCCAGAGTGAACATGGTCACTCCCGCGCTTTTTGAAAAATATAAAACTCTCGACGACTACTGCCGGGCCGATGTTGCCGATGTTGAGGAGATAATCCGCTCCTGCGGCTTTTATAAAACAAAGGCCGCCGATATTGTCAATATGGCGAAAAAGATAAGAGACGAATTCGGCGGGCAGGTACCTGACAGCATAGAAAAGCTGACAAGTCTCCCGGGCGTCGGCAGAAAAACAGCTAATCTGATAATGGGCGATGTCTATAAGCAGCCGGCAGTTGTGGCCGACACTCACCTTATCAGAATATCAAATCTCTTGGGCCTTGTTGACACAAAAGATCCAAAGAAAGTTGAGATCGAGCTTAAAAAGCTTCTCCCGCCGCAGGAAAGCAACGATTTTTGCCACCGATGTGTGCTTTTCGGCAGAGAGGTATGCGTTGCGAGGCGGCCGAAATGCGATATCTGCTGCATGAGTGGATTTTGCAAATCGGCAAAGAAACAAGGCTGAAACAATTTAACTTATATAAAGGATTGATCGTTAGTGGACAGTAAAAATAAGGAACCTTTTGGTGAAAAAGTCAAAAGAGCCATAGGAGTCAAGGGCGATTTCAAGACGGCGATATTGCCGATGATAAATTACAGCTACTCCAACATGGCAATGGCCGGCTCGGGCTACATAATCACAATGTATTTTTCGATATTTCTGACAGATGTCGTCAACTTTGAGCTTAAAAGAGCGGGCCTTATCGTTATGCTGGCAACCTTCTGGGACGCAATAACCGACCCCGTAATGGGCATTATAACGGACAGGACCAGATCGAAATACGGAAAGCACAGGCGATATCTGCTGCTTGGCATTCCCGTTCTGCTTATTTCGTATTCGCTTATGTGGAATTCGTTCGGCTTTGACGGAAGGGCAGACTCCGTTAAAGCTACGATATATTTCGTCGCAATGTTTATGCTTTATAAGACGGCATACACGATAATCGAGGTTCCTCACACGGCGATGCTGCCTGAGCTTGCTCCCGACTATAATCTTAGAACACAGTATAACTCCATGGGATATCTGTTCAATTCCGCAGGTATGGTTCCCTCGTTCGGTATAGTTATACTTATTCTTATTCTGTTCGGCTGCAACAATAACCTTTCAAGCAGCTCAAGAACGCCTTTTGCCATGATCGGCGTTGTTCTTTCCCTGTTCTATTCAGTGGCTGTTTTTCTCACCTTCATAAAGACAAAGGAACCCAGCTCTCTTGACAGTGAATTCCCGAAATTTGACTTTAAATATGTTATAAACGAATATGTCTATGTATTCAAGAACCGCTCGTTCAGGCAATATTTCTTCATGAGCCTTGCTTATCAGTTCTCGACCGGCTTCTATATGACTTCTAAGGTGTATTACATCAAATATCTTGCAAACCAATATAGCCTTTACGCCATATTCAATATAGTCGCCGGTATTGCGGAGGCTGCGGCTTTTCCGCTCAACTATGCGCTCACGATGAAATACGGCAAAAAACGCTGCGGCGATATAGTCACTCCGCTTATGATAGCGGGCCTTGCGATAGGTCTTTTCATGGGCAGAAGCGAGGGCGGAGTCATGTCTGTCGTCTGGGCGGCTCTCATGATGCTGAGCATGATTCTCTATCCTTTCGGAATGAGCGGCCTGGGCTTTGTTTCAACCAATATATTCCCCGACCTCACCGATGTTGACGAGCTCATAACCGGAAGAAGAAGAGAGGGCGTTATCTCGACCTTCAGCACACTTATCAAAAAGAGCGCGTCGGGCGTTATGGCTGCGCTTGTTACCTTCACAATGCAGTCGTTTGGACTCGTAACGGGAAAAGCAGTCGAGGAATATGAAAAGCTTAACAAAGGCCTTTACCCGCAGACCTCAAGCGCAATCTGGGGCGTCAGGCTCTGCGTTGCGGTGATCCCGATAGCGGCGGCGCTCATTTCTTTGTTCCTTCTCAAGCGATTCAGAATGACAAAGCAGGATCATGAAATGATAAGAGCAGCAATAGCGACCAAGTGGGAGTTCGGTTCGGTCGAGCTGACGAAAGAACAGATTGAACGCTGCGAGCTCATTTCCGGTCAGAAGTTTGAAAATACATGGCTCGGAAAGGATAACCCCGCAGAAAACGGACATACGCTTGACAAAAACGAAGACGGCGAATATATAATACTTGTTAAAATGACCGAAATGAAAAAGGCTGAGACCGCTCAGTCATGACAATAAAAACACCGGGAGGGGCAAAAAGATGAAAAAATTTCTTTTCTATTTCTGGCAGTGGACATGGGGGTTAACTGTCAATTTAATCGGAGGCATAGCTTATATCATCTGCGTCGGGATAAAAAAATATGACCACGACAAGATCGGATATTCGAACATAGTCTATGTTCCGTGGAATCAGGGCGGATTGTCGCTCGGAACATTTATTTTCATGAGAAAGGATCACCCGAGCGAAACCTGGACCTACAACACAAGAATACACGAATACGGACATTCATGGCAGTGCCTGCTTCTCGGACCTCTTTATTGGATCGTTATTGCGCTTCCGTCGGCGATCTGGTGTAACTTTTTTGAGGGATACCGCAAGAGAAACAATGTTTCCTATTATAAGCTCTACTGCGAAAGCTGGGCTAACAGCTGGGGGCAGAAGGCGACAGGGCTTAAAATGAAATTAGAAAAATAATTGCCGGCAGTGCGCAGAAGTTTTCCGGCGTACGCTGCCTGATTCAGGGGAAGAAAGATGAAAAAAAATATCCTATCTGCTATATTGGCAATAATTCTTATAATTCCGGTCATGACCTCCTGCGGGAAAAAGCCCGAGGAGGGGAAGAGCTTCACGATGCCGATCGACAACGATCCCGTTTATCTCGATCCTCAGATAGCAACGGACAGCGGCGCGCTCTCGATAATCAACAACTGCTTTGAGGGGCTTGTCAGACTTGATGAAAACGGCGATATAGTCCCGGGAGTTGCGACCGATTGGAGCGTTTCCGACGACGGCCTGAGCTACACCTTCAATCTGAGAAAAGACGCCGTGTGGTATGTGACAAAGAGTGCGGGAAAGACGATAGGCGAGGACTATGAAACAAGCTTTTCAACCGCCTTGACTGCCGATGATTTCATATTTGCGCTAAGGCGAGCGGTTGCCAAAACCACAAACTCCGAAAATGCGGATAAGCTGCTTTGCATCAAAAACGCAGAGGCGATCCATGCGGGAAATATGTCATCGTCAAAGCTCGGAGTCAGGAAGGACGGCGACTATAAGCTGAAGATAAAGCTTGATTACCCGAGTGAAGATTTTCTGACGGTGCTAACAACGGCGGTCGCCATGCCCTGCAACGAAAAATTTTTCAATATAACCGCCGGAAGATACGGACTTTCAAGCTCTTATCTGATATATAACGGCCCGTTTTATATCAGTAACTGGAATGAAAACACATCTGTGACAATCAAAAAGAATCTGAGCTATTCCGGCGATAACGAAGCAAAGCCGGCGAGCGTGTTTTTCTCCGTCAACAGTGAGCTTGACGCAAGAGCTAAAAAGCTGTCTCAGGGCACATATGATTTCACCCCGCTGAGCTTCGAGCAGTATAAAAGCATAGAAAACGACAGAGATGTGAGCTTTTCAGAATCACGCAACACGCTTTGGGGCCTGATATTCAACTGCAGTGACGCCGATATGTCCTGCCGCGATCTGAGGCTTGCCATATGCTACGGCTTTGACAAGAGTCTCATGAAAAAAAGCGAATATATGAGCGAAGCCGCAGCCGGCGCGCTGCCGCCTTCTGTCATGCTTTCGGGCGGCTCCTACCGTGAAAAGGCGGGGGAGACAGGTTCACTTGATTACAGCGCTAAAAAAGCCGGAAAGTATTGGGAAAAGGCTCTCGGCAAGCTCGAAAAGGACGGTATGAGCATAACGATAAAATGCACTCAGGAGCATGAAAATCAGCTTCGCGCGGTTCTTCAGAATTTGCAGAAGATATTCGGCATCAGCTGCGACGCCAGAGTCAGCGTTGTTGAAGAAGCCGAGCTTCTGAAGGATATATGTTCGGGCAGCTATCAGATAGCGTATGCGCCGATAACTGCGTCAGGCGGATTTGCCGCTGATTTTCTTGAAAGCGGCGTCAAGGCGTTTTCCCGCTATGATAGCCCGGAATATGACCGGCTTATAAAATGCGTTCAAAAGGGCGATAATCAAGATAGGCTCAAAAGCCTGAAACAGGCCGAGGAGCATCTGATCAGCAACGCTGTTCTGCTTCCCGTTTTCTTTGCCGACAGTTTTTACGGCGCAAACGCCGATTCGCAGGGAATATATATTTCCTCCGCCGACGGAGCCGTTTGCTTTATAAATGCGATCAAGAATTGACAGAAACAGAAAATACTGTATCAGTTGATACAAATACTATCATAATTAAAGGAGCGACACATATGAACGATATCAAGTCTTTATACAGTCTTTGGCTCGAAAAAGCAAAGGACGACTGCGACATAATTCCCGAGCTCAGAGCCGTTGAGGGAAATGACGACGAAATACTTGACAGATTTTATAAAAATCTTGAGTTCGGAACGGCGGGTTTAAGAGGAATTATAGGCGCCGGAACGAACAGAATGAATGTTTACACAGTCAATCAGGCAACGCAGGGACTCGCCGACTATCTCAACAGCGAGTTTGAGTCTCCGTCTGTCGCTATCGCCCACGATTCGAGAATTAAATCCGATGTGTTTGCAAAGAGCGCGGCCGGTGTTCTCGCGGCGAACGGGATAAAGGTTTATTTTTATCCGAGACTCGTTCCGACGCCGATGCTCTCATTTGCCGTCAGAAGACTGAAATGCAGCTCCGGAATAATTATCACGGCCAGCCACAATCCGGCGAAATATAACGGATATAAGTGCTACGATCCGAACGGATATCAGATGACGGATGATGCGGCAAACAAAACCTACGGCTTCATTGAGAAGGTCGATATGTTCGACGGAGTCAGGAAAATGAGCTTCGATGAGGCTCTTTCCTGCGGCAAGGTCGAATTTATCGGCGATGAGATCTTCGAGGAGTTTTATCAGAAGGTGCTGTCAGCCGGCGTTTATGATTGCAGCGGCAGCGATCTCAAGGTTATATATACCCCTCTTAACGGTACGGGCAACATTCCGGTCAGGGAGATTCTCAGACGAAAGGGAATAAACAATGTGAGGGTAGTTAAGGAGCAGGAGCTGCCGGACGGTAATTTCCCGACTTGTCCGTTCCCGAATCCCGAGATAAAGCAGGCCTTTGAGCTCGCTATATCAATGGGCGAAAAGGAAGAAGCAGACCTTCTTCTTGCGACCGATCCGGATTGCGACCGGGTCGGAATAGCCGTAAATGTCGGCGGCGACTACAAGCTTATGACCGGTAACGAGGTCGGCGTACTTCTGTGTGATTATCTTCTTTCAAGAAGAAAGGAGCTCGGAACGCTTCCGAAAGATCCGATCGTTGTCAAATCCTTTGTCACGACCTCGCTTGTCGATGAGGTGGCGAAGTCCTATTCGGCCGAAACGATAAGCCTGCTGACGGGCTTCAAATATATCGGCGAGCTTATAACCAAGCTCGAAGCGAAGGGCGAAGAAGACCGATTCATCGTCGGCATGGAGGAAAGCTACGGCTACCTTTCGGGCACACACGCAAGAGACAAGGACGCAGTCGTTGCTTCAATGCTGATATGCGAAATGGCCTGCTATTATAAATCAAAAGGGATAAGCCTTTATGATAAGATGCAGAGCCTATATAAGAAATACGGAATGTATCTCAATGTGCTGCTGAACTTCAGCTTTGAGGGCGCAACGGGAATGCAGAAAATGAAGGATATGATGGAAGATCTCAGAGAGAATGCTCCCGGGACAATAGCCGGTCTCCCGGTTGAGGAGATCTCGGATTATATGAGCAGCAAGACAGTTGTTGTCTCAGACGAGACTGAAAAGGAGATAAATCTTCCGAAATCAAATGTTCTTGCCTATAAGCTTCCGGGCGGCAGCGGCGTTATCGTCAGACCTTCGGGAACAGAGCCCAAGATCAAGGTCTATATCACCGCCGCTTCTGACACAAGAGAAAATGCGCTGGCTCTCAGCGACAGGATCGGCGCAGATATGAAAAAATATATGAAAATCGACTGAGGTGAAAAGCTATGATGAGCAAAAAAATGGTAAAGGTTATCTGCATTATCCTTGCGGGGCTTATGGCGCTCAGCTGCATAGCGGTCCTGACACAGGTCTTCGCCGCCGAGGCGTCGGCTATGCCCATTCCCGTGACAGGCGATAACAATATGAGATATATTCTGCCGATAGTTATAGCCGTCGTGGCTGTTCTGGCGGTGGTTATATGTCTGATATTACCGAAAATCAAGAAAAAGGACGGCACTAAATGATAAGAAAAATAGAGAAGAGAGATTCGGAAGAATATCTGAAAATGGCCAAGGATTTTTATTCTTCAAGCGCGGTTTTGCATCCTGTTCCCGAGGAATATTTCAAACGCACCCTTGACGAGATGCTGACAAGCGACAGATACGCCGAGGGATATATTCTTGAAAAAGACGGCGAGACGGCGGGCTACGCACTTGTCGCCAAGACCTTTTCGCAGGAGGCCGGAGGCTTGGTTATCTGGGCGGAGGAGCTTTATATAAAGCCCGAGTTTCGCTCTCACGGTCTCGGAACGGAGTTCTTCAGATTTCTTGAAGAAAACCGGAGCAGCGATGTCAAACGGATCAGACTCGAGGTTGAGCTTGAAAACGCCGGAGCGATAAAGCTATATAAAAGACTCGGCTATGACTTTCTTGAATATAATCAGATGATAAAAGAATTCTGATAACAAAAGAACGGCTTGCAGAAATGCAAGCCGCGAATTGTTTCGGCGGCACGGTATCAAACCATGTCGCCGAAAGCTTATATGCTTGGCATTTTTAGTCTCGGAGTACCTTTGTACGCCTGTCGACCGAAGAAAATGCCATCGGTCATCTTTTATTGGCAGTCTCACAGCTTGTCGGAAATGAGATAAAAAGCGGAGCGACTTTTTGTCGCTCCGCCTTATTATATTTTATTTACCGATCTTTGAGATCAGGTTGTTCACTAATGAAAGAAACATTCTTGTGAGCTGTGAAACAACGCTCCAGATCTTTGAAACCGCTTTATCAAGCGGGCTGTTTTCGGCTCCGTTTGCCTGAGAGCCGGTGAGCTGACCTGAATAATTATCGGTTACCGAGAAGCTGTAAGTCCTCGTTTTTTCCATGCAGTAGTTGTCGCTTTCATAATATTTTATTGTTATTTTTCCGCTTGTTTTGTTTGAAGTGTCGAGAGTTAAAACAAGCTGTTCACCCGCCGCAAGCTTAATCGGAAGCTCCGATTCTGAAGTTAATTCTGCGCCCTCGGCTGAAATATCGGTTATAAGCACGCAGTTCTTGGTCGCAACATTTTTGACGACAAGCTTTCCGTCTCCGTTCTGAACGGCATATAAGCTGTTTGTTGAGGCGAAGGTTGCGACAACATCCTTGTTCGGATCGTCGCTCTGCATAAACTGCGGAAATTCCGCACTGCACCAGGCATCGGTCAGATCGCTTGTGTAAAGCAGCGTTTCAAGAAGCCTGAGTGAGTTCGGCGCCCATTCGCCCTGGCCGTGATAGCGCTCGTTGATTATCCATGTTCTTTCGGGAATAAATCCCGTTGAAAGGTCAATCGTTCTGTCGGGCGAGATCAGATTTCTGCCACCGGAATATTCTTTCTGAACATAATTATCGGGGAATTTGTTCCGGCCTTCGGAGCAATAAGCTCCGCATGATGAAGAGAGATTGACGATGCTGTCCGACTGGACATTCGTTCCGGTGACAAGACCGACGCCGGAGCAGGAGACAATTGAAATTTCGGCGCCGAAGCCCGCCGCACGTCTGAGAGTTCCGGCGGTGTCTTTCATATAGCCGTTTCTGACCTTCATCGCGTCTTCAATTATTTTTTCGTTGCCCTCGTCGCTGAAATAGTCGGCGCAAACCTGATCAAATTTATCGGGCGGAACCATTTCGAGGTACGCAGGCGAGTTTTTAGCGATAGGAAGGATCGTTGACAGACCGACGGCTTTGACTGCGCTGTTCACGGTCGGGTCAACGGTGTCGGGAATGACGGCTGCGAGGATCTCGGAAAGATCAACTTCGGTGTGAATAATATTTTCAAGAAGATCTATGAGAGTGTCGATATCAAGATTATAGATCTCGCTCTTGTCGTTGAGAATATCCGAAACAAAATATGAGCCTTCAAATATGGGATTGTCGAACACAAGCTTATCTATATAGCCCTTATCAGCGTATTTATAAAGGTATTGAGCGACAGCCGTGCTGCCCTGGCTGAGGCAATAAACGCTGACCTTGTCATGACCTGTCAGGGAACGGACCTGTTCGATATAGTCAAGGAAAAGATCGGCGACCTTGTCGCCCGAGAGACGCCAGTCATAAAGAAAATTGAAAACATGATCGTCTCCGAGGCGGGCAGTCGCAGACTTCATATCAAGAAAGTCCGAGTCGCCGTAGGGAATGTAATTTGTTGCGTTATTTTTGACGAAGCCGGCATAGGAGGTATCCTCGGCTGAGGAATAGATCGGCTTCAGCTCGTGGACTGAGGAACCGTCGGGATTCATTCTGATAGGCTCAAGAAGATCGCCTATAACGGCCTGAACAAACGGCATAAGATTATTGACATCGAATTTTGAAATGTGCTTTTTGACAACGCTCAGAGCGGTCTGAACTGTGAATGGGAAAGCTACGCTTTCGGAGCCGTCATCATTGACCTGAACGAGAGTCGTGGCGCCGAATCCCGAAACCATGATGACGGGAGTTTTGCCGCAGCCGCAGGAGTCTTCGGCAAAGGCCGGCAGAGACACCGAGACAGCCAATGTCAGCGCGAGAATAAGACCGACAACAGCCGAGAATGTTTTTTTCAATTTGATTTCCACCTTTCCGTTGTTTGTGAATATATCTTTGTAACATAAGTATATCATATTGTGAACAAAAAAATCAACGGTATTTTAATATCGGGGACCGTACGGAAAATTTAATCTGCGCTGCGGCCGGAGCGTACCTTATGATATTTCGATAACTTTAATCTTGACCTCTATGGATAATAATGCTAAAATATCCGTCGAAAGCATTAAAGGATGAAGAGAATAATTTAACGGCGCGGCAGCAATAATTAAATATAGCCGACGCTATGAAAAGAGGTAATTTTTAATGAGAAGAACGAAGATCATCTGCACAATGGGCCCCGCCTGCGGCAATGAGGAAACGCTCAGAAAAATGTGCCTTGCGGGAATGAATGTCGCAAGACTCAACTTTTCTCACGGAGATCACGAAACTCATAAAAGAATGATAGATCTTATCAAAAAGGTCAGGGAGGAGCTTGGACTTCCCGTTGCGATAATGCTTGACACAAAGGGACCCGAATACAGAATAGGGACCTTCAAGAACAAAAAAATAACCCTTAATGACGGCGATGATTTCATTTTCACAACAGACGACATTGTCGGCGATGAAAGCAGGGTATCCGTCAGCTATAAAGGACTCACGGCGGAAATGAATCCCGGTGACATTATATTGGTCAACAACGGCTTGGTCGAGTTTGAGGTCATTGAGACAGCCGGAAACGATATCAGGTGCAAGGTAGTCAGCGGCGGAGAGCTTTCGGACAGAAAGAGTATGGCGTTCCCGGACAAGGTGCTCAAGCAGGTGTTCCTCAGTGAGCAGGATAAGTCCGATATACTTTTCGGCATTGAAAACGACATTGACTATATTGCGGCTTCATTCGTGTCGAACAAGGAAAATATTATGGATATCAAACGGTTTCTCAAAGAAAACGGCGGCGAGGATATTGATGTCGTCGCTAAGATTGAGAACAGAGCCGGAGTCGACAATATAGCCGAGATATGCTCAAGCTGCGAGGGCATTATGGTCGCAAGGGGAGATCTCGGAGTCGAGATACCCTATGAAAAGCTGCCGGCCATTCAGAAACGGCTGATAACGACCTGCCGAATGAAGGGCAGGCGCGTCATAACGGCGACGGAAATGCTCGAGAGCATGATAACTAATCTCAGGCCCACGAGAGCCGAGATATCAGATGTTGCAAACGCAGTCTACGACGGTACAAGCGCAGTTATGCTTTCGGGGGAAACGGCGATAGGAAAGCACCCGGACGAGGTCGTCAGGACTATGGACGCCATTTGCAGAGAAACCGAGTGCAATATCAGATATAACAACAGATTTTTCAAGACTGATTTTGAGATAAAGAACAATATCGACGCCGTTTCACACGCCGCCTGCAGCATGGCGCTGACTATCGGAGCAAAAGCAATAACAGTCTGCTCCATGTCAGGCAGAAGCGCAAGAATGGTTTCCCGTTTCAGACCGGATATAGACATTATCGGGCTGACGACAAGCGTCAAGGTCTGGCGGAAGCTGGCTCTTTCATGGGGCGTTATTCCGGCCTTGTGCGAGCAGTTCGATTCGGCCGAGGTCATGTTCTATGCGGCGGCGAAAACCACTGCGAAGCTTCTTGAACTTCAGAAGGGCGACAAGGTGATAGTCGTCGGCGGAACGGTCAGCGGAAAAACCGGAAGCACTAACAGCATAAGACTTGAAACAATTTGAAAAAAGTATAGCATTTGAATAAAAAAGATGATATAATATCCGATAATATAAAATCGTTGAAAAGCGCAAAAGAAAATTTAACGGAAGTGACTTTGATGGAAAAAATTATTGAGTTCAAGAACATTACTAAAAGCTATGACGGCGAAAAACCCGTCCTTGACAATCTTTCTCTCGATATCTATGAGAACGAATTTGTGACACTTTTAGGTCCGTCGGGTTGCGGAAAGACCACGCTTTTGAGAATACTCGGCGGCTTTATCACCGCTGACAGCGGCGAAGTGCTGTTTGAAGGGAAAGAGATATCGAAGCTTCCGCCCTATAAGCGCGAGGTCAACACCGTTTTTCAAAGCTATGCGCTTTTCCCTCACCTCAATGTGTTTGAAAATGTTGCTTTCGGGCTGCGGATAAAGCGAGAGCCGCAGGATGTTATTGTTCAGAAGGTCAAGAGAATGCTGAAGCTCGTCAATCTTGACGGATATGAAAAAAGAAGCATTTCAGGCCTCAGCGGCGGCCAGCAGCAGAGAATAGCCATCGCCAGAGCGCTTGTCAACGAGCCCAAGGTCCTTCTGCTCGACGAGCCTTTGGCGGCTCTCGACACGAAGCTGAGAAAAGAAATGCAGCAGGAGCTTATCCGCATACACGAGGAGGTCGGAATAACATTTATCTTCGTCACCCACGATCAGGAGGAGGCGCTCACGCTTTCAGACAAGATAGTTGTCATGAACGACGGCGTTATTCAGCAGGTCGGAGCCCCCGAGGAGATATATGAGTACCCCGCCAACCAGTTTGTCGCCAGATTTATCGGCGAAACAAATATGATGGACGGAGTCATAGTTGACGACGATGTTGTTATGTTTGAGGATAAAAAATTCAAATGCCACGCTGAGGGCTTTGAAAAAGGCGAAAGCGTTGATGTTGTCATCAGGCCGAGCAACATAGATGTCGTTCCGAAAGAGGAAGGAATGCTCAAGGGCGTCGTCAAGTCCCACATATTTAAGGGAATACATCATCAGCTCATAGTCGAAACAAGAGTCGGAACTTCTATCACCGTTTCTCTCCAGCTTTCGGACGACAGACCGGTGTTCAATCAGCAGGAGGGCGAAAAGATAAGTGCGAGCAACTTTCTGCTTGATATTGAAGATGTTGAAGAGCTTTCAGACTCGACGGTCATAGCTCTTGCCTGCGCTGAGGCGTGGGACTCGGAGACCGAGGAGCCAATTTCGATCAGAGATATAGAATACGATATAAAACCGGAGATCGGAACATATCCCGTCACATTTTCAACAGGCGGCGGTACTTCCATCACCGTCAACGCTGTCGTCAAGCAGGAAAACAGAGTCGTCAGCAAGGCCAGAGGCGAAGAGATATACGCTATGAATATCTTTAAAAAGGTCGAGGATGTCAGAGACAGCGTCGCTATCGACACAGACCTGATGACATGGGCCAATGCGTCCGCGTGGAGCCTTGACGACGGCGAGCAGGTCCAGATCAGCGAGGTCAAATATGACTTTGATCCCGAAAAGATCGAAGCCGGAACCTATGATGTAACCTTCTGCACCAAAGGATACGAATATAAGGTCACAACCACCCGCCCTTATAAAGAGGATACCGAGGTCGGACTTTATTTCTATCCCGAAGATATACATGTCATGAAAAAAGAATACATATAAAAGGAGAAAACATATGTCAAAGCTTTCACAAATTGATAGTGCGGCGGAGAAGAAGGGCAGCGCACTTGTCACTTTCTGGCAGTTCGTCAAATTTATTTTTGTCAGCCTGCTGGCCATGATAGTGCAGTTTGCGCTTCTCAACACGCTCAAATTCATTCCCGCTATCGCCAATCTTTACAGCCGCGATTTTCACTGGTGGGTATTCGCCTGCGCTGCCGAAGCCGGCGGCCTCGGATATTTCATCGTCAATAACACTGCGAATATCGCCGCGCAGATAGTCGCTTTCTTTGTCAACAGGGAAAAGACTTTCAACTCCGGCGCAAATGTCGCCGTCACACTCCCGATATACATAGTTTTCACTATCGCTCTTATCACATTTTCGGCCTGGCTCAATCCCACGCTGAAGGAGCTTCTGATAAGAAAGGGCGTCGGCGATAACCTCGCGGCCAACGCTGCGACAATGGTCTGCAGCGCCGTTCAGTTCTTCCTGTATTTCCCGGTCGACAAAATTTTGTTCCACAAGAAAAAAGAAAGCAAAGAAACCGAAAAGGAGGGAAACTGACATGATGTACCCGTCAATTATTCCCGCACCGTCAAAGGTCGCTCTTCTGGGCGGTATGCTTATAGGAAAGCTCGATGTCGTCAAGGAGACCGTCCCCGATATGGGGAAAGAAGCGTATGAAATAACAATTAAAGATAAGATCACGGTCAAAGCGTCGACAGACGCCGGCTTCTATTACGCCGACATCACCTTGGAGCAGCTCTTTCAGCAGTACGGCGACTGCATACCCTGCATGATAATTGAGGATGAGCCGAGATATGCTTACAGAGCGTTTATGATCGACTGCTGCCGTCACTTTTTTAAGGTTGCCGATATCAAAAAAATGATCGACCTTTGCGCGTCGTTCAAGTTCAATAAGTTTCACTGGCATCTTTCAGAGGATCAGGGCTGGAGAATAGAGATCGAAAAATATCCTCAGCTGACCGAGATCGGCTCTGTCAGACACGGCTCTTATTTCGGCAAGGAGATAAGCGATGAGGACTACGGCGGATATTACACAAAAGCCGATATGAAAGAGATCGTTGATTACGCCGCCCGGCACTTCATTGAGGTCATTCCCGAGATAGACATTCCCGGCCATTCCTCCGGTATTCTTGCCGCAATGCCGGAGCTTACATGCAGCGGGAACAAGGTCGAGGTCAAGACAACGGCCGGCATTTTCTGGGATCTTCTCTGCGCCGGCAACGAAAACAGCTATAAGGTAATTTTCGATATAATAGATGAGCTTTGCGACATATTCCCGGGCGAATATTTCCATATTGGCGGAGACGAAGTGCCGAAGCTTCAGTGGACTTCCTGCAAAAAATGCCAGGCGAAGATGAAGGAGCTCGGCTATGATAACGAGGAGCAGCTTCAGGGCTATTTCGTCAACAGAGTCAGCGATTATCTGAGATCAAGGGGCAAGACCGTTATAAGCTGGAACGAGAGCCTCAAGGGCGGAAATCTCAGCTCAGAGAATGTTATCCAGCTCTGGATGGATAAGGATAATCTTTGCAAAAAGAGCCCGAACAGAATAATAATCAGCGATTTCTATCATTACTATATGGACTATCCCTATGAGATGACGCCGCTCAAAAAGGTCTATAACTATGACGACAAGGTCAACGGAAAGGTCATCGGAGTGGAAACGCCGATCTGGTGCGAATATGTTTCGGATATAGACAGAATGATATATATGTGCTTCCCGAGATTTATCGCCGTTGCGCAGAACGGCTGGAGCAAGCGCAAGCCGGCGTATGAGACATTTGAAAAAGACCTTATAAACATAATGAAAATGTATGACACGACCGAGTGGGCGCAAAGAGATGTCTGGAACAGGCCGCTGCTCATCAGAAATGTCAAAACGGCTTTCCGCTTTATCGGTACGCTCAACAGGGAGTTCGCCGATAAGCTGCTCGACGACAGGAAAAAGCGCAAAAAGCTTAATGAATATTATAAAAACAAGAAATAAAACAAAATGCGAGGGTCCGCAATGGAAAAGATCAGAATGAACAAAATCGTCGAAATGGACGGCGATGAAATGACAAGGATAATCTGGCAGAAGATAAAGGAAAAACTGATTCTGCCTTTCGTTGAGCTTAACACCGAGTATTATGATCTTGGACTGAAACACAGAGATGAAACCGATGACGAGGTGACGGTTGAAAGCGCGAAAGCAACGCTGAAATACGGCGTTGCAGTCAAATGCGCAACAATAACGCCCAACGCAGCGCGCGTTGAAGAATACGGGCTAAAAAAAATGTGGCGCAGTCCCAACGGAACGATAAGAGCAATTCTTGACGGCACCGTGTTCAGAACGCCAATTCAGGTCAGCGGCATCAAGCCCTGCGTCAAGAACTGGTCTAAGCCGATAACGATAGCCCGTCACGCATACGGCGACATATATAATGCGGTTGAGTTCAAGGTTCCGGCCGGGGCCAAGGTCGAACTGGTCATGACAATGCCGGACGGAACGGAGCAAAGACAGCTTGTTAAAGAATTTGCGTCAGACGGCGTGGCTCTCGGTCAGCATAATCTTTGCCCGTCGATAAGAAGCTTTGCGAAAAGCTGTTTCAACTATGCGGTCGATCTTAAACAGGATCTTCTCTTCGGCGCAAAGGACACTATCTCAAAGCAATACGATCACACCTTCAAGGATATCTTTGACGAGATGTTTGAGAAAGAATATAAGGAGAAATTCGACAAGCTCGGCATAAGATACGATTATATGCTTATCGACAGCGCCGTTGCAAGAGCAATGAAATCCGACGGCGGATACATATGGGCCTGCAAAAATTATGACGGCGATGTTATGAGCGATATGATCTCAGCGGCCTGCGGCTCGCTGGCAATGATGACATCAGTCCTTGTGTCTCCGAACGGTGTTTATGAGTATGAGGCGGCTCACGGAACGATACAGGATCTTTATTATAAGCACCTGAGGGGCGAGGAAACAAGCGCAAACTCAGTCGCAACTATTTTCGCCTGGTCCGGCGCACTTCGCAAGAGAGGCGAGCTTGACGGAAACGGACCGCTTGTCGATTTTGCGGATAAGCTTGAAAAAGCGACGCTCGGAACAGTTGAAAGCGGAACGATAACCGGCGATCTTGTCAGCCTGTGGCAGGGCGAAAAACCGACTGTCGTCAATACGGACGGTTTTCTTGAAGCGGTCGCAGAGAGACTTAACTCAGAATACGGAATATAAAATCAAAACCACCGGTGATCGGTGGTTTTCTTTGAAAATTCAATATTAAATGAGAACATAAAAAAGAGCGCCTTTGCGCTCTTTCTCTTTTCACATATAAATTATCAGCAGTCCCGATATCATGCCGATGAAAGCCGACAGAGCGGGCATTTTTGACTTCCACATCAGGAACGCTTCCGGCAGAAGCTCACCCATAACGACATAGAGCATTGCGCCGCTTGCGAAGCTTAGTGAAAGAAGAAGCATAAGATCGCTGACCATTCCGACGCCGTATCCGATCAGCGCACCGATTATGGTCGGCGCTCCGCTCAGCGCAGTGACGATTATAGCGTGCGCTCTGTTGTCTCCGCCGGCAATGAGAGGAACCGAAACAGCCATTCCTTCGGGGATATTGTGAAGACCGATGACAAGCGCCATTATGAAGCCGCTGCCGGAAAGAATAGAGCTGTTGTCCTTGGCGTAGGACGCGCCGATAACGATGCCCTCCGGCAGGTTATGCAAGGCGATGGCAAACGCCATGACAACGCCGGCGATGAAAAGACCTGAGTTCTTTTTCTTATGCTGATCAAAGTGGTCGCTGTGAATAAGTTCTCCGAGATCGTCGGCTGTTTTTGGGTGGGACTCGTCGCTGACATGAGGAACTTCCTTGTTCGTGTGGCGGTCTATGACATAGTTCAGAAAATAAACAAGACCGTAGCCTATGCAAAGAGCGATAATTATATAAAGTACGGCTATCTTTCCGCGCTCAAGGCCGAGATTCAGCGCCTCATCAAGAAGGTCAAGGCAAACAATGCTGAGCATTACGCCGGCGGCAAAACTCAGCAGCAGGCTGACTATTTTCCGCGAGTCACGCTTGAACAATGCGCCGACAAGTCCTCCGAGTCCTGTTCCGCCGACGCCGGAAACAGCTGTTATCAATGCGATCTTAAGATAAATATTCATAATCCAAACCCTACACTTTTAAACTTCTATTGCAACGACATCTTCATCCTCTTCGAGAAGATAGCTGAGATTTTCGACTCGTTCTTCTCTCGGAACCTTGATGGCAAGATTGACGGTATAGGTTTCATCTTTGTTCCGCTTAACCCGTTGGTTCACCACTTCTATTTGGTGATCGTCCAGACATTGTATCAATCGGTTCATAACATTGGTTTGATTAGATTTAAGCGTTACTTTTATGTAGGTATTAAGTGCGCCCTCAATATTTCCTGCGTACTTATGAAGATAAATCTGAAGAATGATTATAAGTATTGTAGAAAATACGCCGACTATGATCATTCCGCCGCCTATCGCAAGTCCGATACCTGAAGTCGCCCAGATGCCTGCCGCCGTGGTCAGGCCCTTGATAGAACTGTCCTTGACGAAGATAACACCGGCGCCGAGAAAGCTGACGCCTGTGATAACGTTGGCCGCGATTCGGGAAGCGTCCGCCCTGACAACATCGTCAAAAGCGTATTTTGAAACGATCATCATGAGCGCCGAGCCGATCGCCACGATAAGGTGAGTTCTGATTCCGGCTTCCTTCTGGCGTTTGCTTCTCTCAATTCCTATGGCGGCGCCGCAGGCAGCGCAGATGACTATCCGGATCATATAAATCAGATTATCGGGCAAGCTGCTCGAAAACCGGTCAAAAGCTTCAACAAAATTCCGAATGGCAAGTTCCATATTTATTTCCTCCCGACAAATTTTGACAAAAGAAAAGCAATCACAGCCGAAGCTGTGATCGGTGAAGAATTATTGTGCTTATATTAGCATAAAACCGTTAAAATGTCAACAAAAAACAGCCCAAAAATTAAAAATTCTATAAAAACAGTAGAATTTAGCAGAAAAAATTTAATTTAGGTCTTTCATATTCGCAGATATTATAGTATAATGAAAATCGGAATTTTGTTTCAATGCAAGGAAAGGACGATAATTATGATCAAGAACAGAGTTAAGCTCACGATCGGCGGAGCCGAATACGCAATAATCACTGAGGATGATGTCAACTATGTTACCGAGCTCGGAGCGGAGCTGAACGAGGCTCTTTCAAATGTCATGAAAGAAAATCCGCACATTTCGACAACGCAGGCCGCAGTTCTTCTTGCGCTTGATTATGCGGATGAATTCAAGAAAGCGAATATAACGGCCGACAATCTCCGTTCACAGATAAAGGATTATCTTGATGACGCCGCCAGCGCCAAGAGCAAGGCTGATTGGGCAAGGCACGAGGCTGAAAACGCCAAAAGAGAGCTTGAGGCCTCGAAGCTCGAGATCGACAGACTTAACATTCAGATCCGCTCGCTTCTTTCACAGATGAATCTCGCTGGAAACAGCGGCGAAACAGGCGGAAAGAAAAGCAAATAAGCATGGCTATTGAGATTTTGTCGCCCGCCGGCAGCTTTGAAGCTCTCTGCGCCGGAATACGCTGCGGAGCAAATGCGGTCTATCTCGGAACAAAAGATTTCAACGCCAGACGAAACGCGGGCAATTTTGATTATGAGCAGCTCGACGCCGCCGTTCAATATGCTCATGAGCGTCAGGTGAGCGTTCATGTCACCCTCAACACACTTATTACCGACGGCGAGACAGCCGACGCTGTCAACACGATAAAGCACATTTGCAGTTCAAAAGCAGATGTGCTTATTTTGCAGGATCTCGGAGCTGCCCGACTGGCTCGCGAGTGCGCCCCGGATATAAAGCGCCACGCTTCCACACAGATGTCTGTTCAGACGGCGTACGGGGTAAATATGCTCAGCGAGATGGGTTTCACCCGAGTCGTTCTTCCGCGCGAAACGAGCCTTAAGGAGCTTGAAAATATCAGAAAGAACACGACGGCGGAGCTTGAATGTTTTGTTCACGGCGCGCTTTGTATGTGCGTTTCAGGTCAGTGCTATCTCAGCGCCATGCTCGGCTCGAGAAGCGGAAACAGGGGACTTTGCGCTCAGCCGTGCCGGCTGCCGTTTGCCGCCGAAAACGGAACGGGCCACGATCTTTCGCTGAAAGATATGTCACTGACAGATGAAATTCCGGCTCTTGAAAAGGCGGGTGCGTGTTCTGTCAAGATAGAGGGGAGAATGAAGCGGCCGGAATATGTTGCGGCGGCAACGACCGCCTGCAAAAATGCGGTCAGGGGCGAAGAAAACGCCGAAATAAACGCCGCACTGAGAGCCGTTTTTTCTCGTTCGGGCTTCACAAAGGGCTATTTTGAGGGCAAGCTCTCAAGAAATATGTTCGGAACAAGAATGAAAGAGGATGTAACGGCGGCAAAAGAAGTGCTGCCGACGCTTGAAAAGCTTTATGAAAAGGAACAGCCGCTTATTCCGGTCGACTTTTATCTCAGCGTTATCGAAAACGAAACCGTCACGCTTTCAGGCTCGGCAATGGGCAAGAGCTATTTCGCCGACAGCGGAGTCGTTCCCGAAAAAGCTCTGAATAAGCCCATGACGCAAGAGGTTCTCAGACACAGAATATCAAAATGCGGGGGAACTCCGTTTTTTGCAAATGACATTGAAATAGACCTTGACGAGGGCTTGATAGTTGCCTCAAGTGCGATAAATGCGCTGAGGCGCGAGGTTCTCGATAACCTCCTCAGAAAACTCGGCGAAAGAAAAGAAAAGAGATTTATTCCGATAAAGCTGTCTCATACTGAACATATATGCGGAGAAAAGAAACTGTATATCAGACTTTCCGATATATCTCAGCTGCCCGAAGATCTTTCGGGTATTGATACGGTTTATCTTCCGATTTATACCGATATCGGAAAGCTGATGGAGCTGAACTCACATATAAGAATCGGTGTAGAGATACCGAGAGGGATATTTTCAAATGCCGATAAAATATTTGAAAGACTGAAGCTTCTCAAAGAAAACGGGCTTGACCTGGCTTATGCGACAAACCTTGACGGCGTTGCGATGGCAAGACAGCTCTCAATGAAAATACACACAGGCTTCACACTGAATATATTCAACACTCTTTCGCTGGAAGAAGCGGAAAAGCTCGGCGTGAGCGAGGTCACCGTTTCGGCTGAGCTGACCTTGCAGCAGATCAAGCGACTCGGCGGCGAAGTGAAGCGGGGAATAATAGCCTATGGGAACATTCCGCTGATGCTGACAAGAAACTGCCCGATAAGAAACGGAAAAACCTGCGGCAGCTGCGGGGGTAATTCTTATCTGACAGACAGGTTAGGCGTGAAATTCCCCGTTGTCTGCTCAAACGGCTGCAGCGAGGTGCTCAATTCCAGACCGATATATCTGGCTGACAGACTCGGCGAGATAGAGAATGTCGATTTCATAACGCTCTATTTCACCAAGGAGAGCCGGGAAAAAGTCGCAGCAACGGTCGGCGCATATCTGGACGGTGAAAAGGCTGACGGAGAATTCACAAGAGGACTTTATTACAGAGGTGTTGAATAAAACTGCGCTTGCGGCTTGAAATATGCCGAAATTTAGACATCTTTAATAAAAATCAGTTAAAACAGTTTACTTTTTTGTTTAAATGTGCTATTATAATAATGCAAAAAGGGTAACAATCCTGAAGCTGATATTCAGCTTTTCGGATTTAATATATATAAAGGAGATGTCGTTATGAAAGTAACAGTTATCGGCAAAAAGTGCACACCAAGGGATTCTTTCATCGAAAGAGCGGAGAAAAAGCTCTCGAAAATTGATAAATTTTTCGGCGACGACGCAGTTGCCAAGGTAACGGCAAAGGTTGAAAGAAACGCCAAGGTCGTTGAGGTTACGATCAATCATAACGGAGTCATTTTCAGAGCACAGGAAAGATCCGACGATATGATTGACGCTCTCGACAACTGCGTTGATATTCTTATCAGACAGATAAGAAAGAACAAGACAAAGCTCGAAAAGAAATTCAAGAGCGCAGCTCCGATCGACTTCTCAGAGTTCAGCGAGCCTGTCACGGAGGAAGAAGAATTTGAGCTTGTCAGAACAAAAGAGGTTCCTCTCAAGCCTCAGAGCATCGACGAAGCGATACTTCAGATGAATATGCTCGGCCATATGTTTTATATGTTCATCAACGCCGAGACTAACGAGATCTGCGTCGTTTATGCCAGAAAAGACGGCGGCTACGGCTTGCTTATTCCCGAAAAAAGCTGATTGAAAAAGTTAATATAATGTGATATAATATGGTGGCACTTTTGTGCCGCCGTATTTTTTGTGAATTTTGCGCTTCCGAAAGCGTAAAACGCAGTTCATCAGACAAAAGGACAGGTTAAGTATATGCAGATAAATTTTGTTATTCCGTGCCTGCTTGGGCTTGAATCCGTCATCGCAAACGAAATGAAGGAGCTTGAGGCCGAAAATGTCGTTTGTGAAAACGGTCGGGTGCTGTTTTCGGGCGACGAACACATGCTTGCGAGGGCAAATATATGCTCGCGCTATGCGGAAAGAATACAGATACTCGTCGGCTCGTTTGAAGCTCACAGCTTTGAGGAGCTTTTTCAGGGAACAAAAGCACTGCCGTGGGAGGACTGGATCGGCAGTCAGGATGCTTTCCCCGTCAAAGGCTATTCAATAAATTCCGATTTGTTCAGCGTCAGCGACTGTCAGGCTATCATCAAAAAGGCGATAGTCGAGCGAATGAAAACGAAATATAACATATCCTGGTTTGAGGAGACGGGACCGGTCTATCAGGTGCAGTTCTCTATTATGAAAAACCGTGTCAGTCTGCTGCTCGACACATCGGGAGCCGGACTTCACAAGCGAGGCTACCGGCTCGAAGCGAATCTCGCTCCGATCAAGGAGACGATCGCCGCTGCGCTCGTGAATATAGCCAGAGTCAGACCTTATCATACTCTGTACGATCCGATGTGCGGTTCGGGGACAATACTGATCGAGGGCGCAATGTACGCTAACAACATAGCGCCCGGAGTGAACAGACACTTTTCAGCCGAGAGGTGGCTGAATATCCCGCAGAGCGTCTGGAGCGAAGAAAGGGAGAGGGCAAGGTCGCTGGCTCTGACAGACAGTCAGTTTGTCGCCTACGGCTCCGACATTGATTCGTCGGCGCTCGAAATTGCTCAGGTAAACGCCGGAAGAGCCGGAGTCGAAAAATATATCCGATTTGAAAGGGCAGACATCAGAGATTTCAGAAAGAAAAGCGAAAAAGGAACAGTCATCTGCAATCCGCCCTACGGCGAAAGGCTTCTAGACATAGAGCAGGCCAACGAGCTTTATCGGATAATGGGCAGAAAGTTCAGACCGGAACACGGCTGGGCGTACTATATAATAGCTCCGAACGACGACTTTGAAAAGCAGTTCGGAAGAAGAGCGGACAAGAGACGAAAAATATATAACGGCATGATAAAATGTCAGTATTATATGTATTTTAAATAAGGAGAGACAACATGGATGCTAAAGAGATTTGCCTGAGACTCGCCGATGCGGCGGGCGTTTCGGGCGACGAAAGGGCGGCGTGCGAATGTGCGTGTCAGATCCTGGGGCAATCCGCCGATGTTCACATCGACAGAATGAACAATGTCATAGGCCGGATAGAGGGCAGGGGAAAACGATTCCTGCTTGACGCTCACATTGACCGGATAGGACTTATCGTCAGAGGAGTCAACGAAAAGGGCTTTGTGCTTTTTGATAAGTGCGGCGGAGTCGATCCGAGAACGCTTATCGGCAGTGAGGTCGAAATCTTCGGCAAAGAAAAGCTGTTCGGAGTGATATGCTCCGTTCCGCCTCATCTTGCCGGCGACGACGATAAGCTCCCCGAAATCACCAAGATGGCAATAGATATCGGCTTCGGAAAGGAAGAAGCCGAAAAGCTGGTTTTCCCCGGCGACAGAATAATAATCAGAAACAAACAAAATCAGCTTCTCGGAAAAAGAATTTCAAGCGCTGCGCTCGATGACAGAGCGGGCGTGGCCGTACTTATAAAAGCGGTCGAAATTCTGAAAAAAGAGGGCTTCACCGCCGATCTGACCCTCATGTTCTCCTCACAGGAGGAGGTCGGCGGCAGAGGGGCAAAGACCGGCTCTTTCGCAAATCAGGCCGACGAAGCGATAGTGGTTGATGTCACCTTTGCAACACAGCCCGATGTCGGCAAAGAGGAGGGCGGAGAGCTCGGAAAGGGCCCGCTTATAGGCTTTTCGCCGGTGCTTGACAGAGAAATGTCACTTGCGCTTGTCTACACAGCCAAGGAACACGGTATTCCCTATGACTGCGAGGTTATGGGCAGATCAACCGGAACAAACGCAGACGAGATATCCGTCAGCGCAGGCGGAATAAAGACGGCCACCGTGTCGGTTCCGCTCAGAAATATGCACACTGCGGCCGAGGTCATCGACACAGACGATATCGAAAATTCGGCCAAGCTTATAGCCTGCTATATTCTTGAGAACGGAGGCAAAGAAAATGCTTGATTATTTAAAGGAACTTTGCCTGATAAACGGAACTTCCGGCAGAGAGGAAAAGGTCAGAGAATATATATTGTCCAAAATCATCGACAAGGCTGATATCACGGTTGATCCCATGGGCAATGTCATCGCCTTTGTCAAAGGAAAGCACCCGGCCGCCAATAAGGTCATGATCTCGGCTCACATGGATGAAGTCGGCTTTATCGTCAGATACATCACGGACGACGGCTTTCTAAAATTCACGCCGGTCGGCGGCGTTGACGAAAAGGTCGTTTTCGGCAGAAATGTGACTGTCGGCGAAGACAATATCCCGGGAGTCGTCTGCGTTAAGCCCATTCACCTTTGCGAAAAAGAGGAGCTTAAAAAATGCCCCAAGATAAAGGATATGTGTATTGATATCGGCGCCTCGTCAAAAGAGGAAGCGGAAAAATATGTCTCGGTCGGCGACAGCGTTTATTTTGTTTCGGATTTCACTCAATTCGGTGACGGACTTATAAAAGCCAAGGCCGTTGATGACCGCTTCGGCTGCGCCGCTATGCTTAAAATGATAGATGAAGGCGTCTCATATGACACATATTTTGCTTTTCTCGTTCAGGAGGAAGTTGGCCTCAGAGGCTCAAAGACTGCGGCTTTCACAGTGGCGCCCGACTATGCGATAGTGCTTGAAGCGACTACCGCGTCCGACACGGCCGACACGCCCGAGTCGGAAAGCGTCTGCTTCTTGGGCAGGGGAGCGGCGGTCTCCTTTATGGACAGATCCACCGTCTATAACAGAGAGCTTTTCAGACTTTCAAGAGAGATTGCCGAAAAAAACGGCGTTGCGTGGCAGACAAAAACTACGGTTGCCGGCGGCAACGACGCCGGATCCATTCACACAAGTCGTGGCGGCGTTTACACTCTTGCGATCTCCGTCCCGTGCCGATATATTCACTCTGCGACCTGCGTTGCGAACAAGGCGGATATGCAAAGCGTGTATAAGCTGGCGAAGCTGATGAACGAGGAATTTGCGAATGCTTCGCCTGACAGATAAAGAAAGCGCAGACGAGGTTCTGAGGTTTTGCTCGGGCAACGCCGTCGGCGCAAGAGTCGGGGCGCTTCTTCGGGCTTACGGGAACGGTTACGGCTTCGCAATGTTCTGGGAGCAGCTGAAAAACGGAAATATAACTGCGGCCGTCGGCAAAACGGACGGGAATATAACGGTTTATGCCGATGAAAACGCCGATTTTGAAGAGCTCGGCGAGTTCGTTCGGGCGATTGGCTTCACTGCGCTGTTTTCAGACGCCGACACGGCCATCAGGCTGACCGGCAGTGCGGAGACCGGCGATATTCTGCGGTTTTGTGGCGGCGGAGCAAGGGCTGATAATGTTGCTTTTGATGTTGAGCCTGCGGCGCTTTACGGGCTGCTTTGCAGCGTGAACGGAGCTCAGGCGGTCGGCGCCGGATACCTGCCGTGGCTTTCGGATATAATGTTCAGAAAAAGCCGGGATATGCTGAGAAGCGTCGGTGTATATGAAAACGGAAGGCTTATTTCCTGCGCACTCACGAGCGCAGAAACAGCTGAAGATGCGGTTATAAGCGGAGTTGCGACAGACGCCGCCTTCCGGGGACGCTGCCTGGCAAAAAGCTGCGTTGAAACGCTGGCAGCGCAGCTTATGGAAAAAGGCAAGAAAAACATATTTGTTATGACAAAGAATCAAGAGCTGACCGGATATTATGAAAAGCTCGGCTTTGAGACGGTCGGCAGATGGGGAATACACAAGGCGGAGTAACGGAAAGGAAATTCATGTTTAATATAAATGATAAGATAAAGGATATATCAGACAAGGCGCTCGTCAGCGTCAGACCTTATTTTGACCGAATTGATGAGATCACCGAGTATAATCAGCAGAAAATGCTCAAGGCGTTTATTGATAACCGCGTCAGCGAGTCTATGTTTGCCGAATCAACGGGTTACGGTTATGACGACAGGGGCAGAGAGACTATCGACAAGGTGTTTGCTCAGGCGGTCGGCGCCGAGGACTCCATAGTCAGACACAATTTCACCTGCGGCACTCACACTCTTGCCGTTGCGCTTTTCGGCGTTTTGCGGACAGGCGACACCATGCTCTGCGTCACAGGAACGCCTTATGACACAATACAGCCCGTTATCGGACTTTCCGGCAAGGACGGCATGGGCTCCCTTAAAGATTACGGCATAAAATATGAGCAGGTCGAGCTTGACGAAAACGGCAGGATAGATCTTGAGGCGATTGAAAATGCCGTCAGCGACAAAATAAAAATGGTATACATCCAGCGTTCGAGAGGATATAATTTAAGAGCGTCGCTTTCGGTTGATGAAATTGGCGAGATAGTCAAGGTTTCAAAGAGAAAAAATCCGAATGTTATAGTAATGGTCGATAACTGCTACGGCGAATTTGTTGAAAAGACAGAACCTGTCTCAGTCGGGGCAGATCTAATTGCGGGATCGCTTATCAAGAATCCCGGCGGAGCGATAGCCAAAACCGGCGGCTATATCGCCGGCAGACATGATCTTGTCGAAAAATGCGCTTGCCGGCTGACAACGCCCGGACTCGGCAGAGAGGTCGGCGCAACGCTCGGCCAGTCGAGAGAACTGTTTATGGGCATATACAATGCGCCGCGAGTTGTGGGCGAGGCTGTTAAAACGGCTGTGTTCGCCTCACAGGTCATGAAGCTGATGGGCTTCGGAGTTACCCCGGAGCCGGACGAAATCAGACACGATATAATCCAGGCGATAAAGCTTGAAACACCCGATAATCTGATCGCTTTTTGCAAAGGACTTCAGAAGGGCTCGCCGATTGATTCGTTTGTCACGCCGGAGCCTTGGGATATGCCGGGCTATGACTGCCGGGTTATCATGTCGGCGGGAGCGTTCACACTCGGCTCTTCGATCGAGCTTTCAGGCGACGCTCCTCTCAGAGAGCCGTTCGCCGTGTGGATGCAGGGCGGAACGGATTTTCATGCGTCAAAGATAGGCGTTCTTCTCGCCGCTCAGGAGGTAATGCAGGCCAATGAGTGAGTTTAAAGGTATTTCTCCGGAGACTATGATGCTGCTTGCCGAAAACAGATTCAATAACAGCAAGGCGTTCTATGACGCTCATAAGGAAGAAATAAAGGCGGGTGTGACGAAACCGTTATACGCGCTGATAAACGATCTTTCACCTCTTATGAGCAATCTTGATCCCGAAATGTGTCTCATACCGAGCAAAATGATATCAAGAATAAGGAGAGACACAAGATACACAAAAGATAAGTCGCTTTACAGAGAGCATATCTGGGTTATGTTCATGCGCCACAAAAAGCAATGGTCCGATCAGCCTTGTATGTGGTTTGAGGCGTCGCCCGACGGAATGAACTGGGGCGTCGGCATCTATGACTGCCGTCCGGCGGCTATGGAGTGCTTCAGACGCCGTCTTGACGAAAAGGGCGGCGAGTTTCTCAAAGCCGTTGAAAGCGCAAAAAGCGTCGGCGCCGAACCAAGCCTTTCGCTTTATAAAAAAGATAGAAGCGAGGGCAAAGATCAGAAGCTGAAATTATATTACAACGCAAGGGAGCTTTATTTCATCACCCCGCTGAGTTCGCTTGAAAAGCTATTTGACGGAAGCGTTGAGAAGCAGCTTGAAAAGGCTTATAAGGCGTTTGAGCCAATGTATAAATTCTTGTTGGAGATCACTGAAGAAATGACGGAAAAAGGAGGAGTTTAAGTGCTCGGTAAATACTGGAAGCATTTTAAAAGCGGAACAGACATCAGAGGCGTTGCGGTTGACGCCGTGAAAGACGAGCCTCTTGATCTGACGGACGAAAATGTGTTCCGAATGACTGCCGCTTTCGCAAAGTGGCTGAGGGAGCGCATTGAAAAAGATAACTGCAGGGTTTCGGTCGGCCATGATTCGAGAATTTCAGCCGAAAGAATAAAAAAGCAGGTCATATCGGCGCTGACAAAAAGCGGCTTCACGGTCGTTGACTGCTCGCTTGCCTCAACGCCGGCCATGTTTATGACGACCGTCGATCTCGGCTGCGACGCGGCGGTTCAGATAACGGCGAGCCATCACCCCTATCACAGGAACGGACTCAAATTTTTCACCCGTCAGGGCGGACTTGAGGGCAGCGATATCGAGGCTATACTCGAATATGCGCAGAACGAAGAAAACATATTTAAAAATGAGGCCGGCGAGGTCGTCACAGCCGATTATATGTCGCAGTATGCGGCAAATCTCCGCAGCATGATAAAAAAACAGGTCAACGCTGACGACTACGAGCATCCGCTCAAGGGCTATAAGATCGCAGTTGACGCCGGCAACGGAGTGGGCGGCTTTTTTGCGAGAGATGTTCTTTCTCCGCTCGGTGCCGACACCTCGATGAGCCGCTATCTTGAGCCGGACGGGATGTTCCCGAACCACATTCCGAACCCTGAAAATCCCGCTGCGATGCAGGCAATATGCGAAGCGACTCTTGCGGGCAAAGCCGATCTCGGCGTTATATTCGACACAGATGTTGACAGAGCCGGCTGCGTTGACGCTAACGGAAAGGAGATCAACCGCAACAGGCTGGTGGCTCTTGCCTCGGCTATTGCGCTCGAGGGCAACGAGGGCGGAACCGTCGTCACGGACAGCGTCACTTCAAGCGGGCTTAAAAAATTCATCGAGCAGAAGCTCGGCGGCGTACATTACAGATATAAACGCGGATATAAGAATGTTATAGACCGTCAGATCGAACTGAATGAAAGCGGAGTGAACTGCCCTCTCGCTATGGAGACCTCAGGTCATGCCGCATTCAGAGAGAACTATTATCTCGACGACGGAGCTTATCTGATGATGAAGATAATCATCAAAATGGCGCAGCTCGGCAAACAGGGCAGGACAATCGATTCGCTCATAGCGGAGCTTGAGGAGCCTGCCGAAGCTCAAGAATTCAGATTCAGAATACTCGCCGAGGACTTCAGAGCCTATGGTGAAAAGGTGATTAAGGAGCTTGAAAGGTACGCTCAAAGTGCGGACGGATGGCTGATCGCCGACGATAACCGCGAGGGAGTGCGCGTCAATTTCGGCAAGGAAAACGGAGACGGCTGGTTTCTTCTCAGGCTCAGCGTGCATGATCCGATAATGCCGCTCAACATCGAAAGCGACAGCGCCGGAGGAGTCAGAATTATCGCCGGGCATCTTTTGAAATTCCTGGAGAATTATGACGGCTTGGACATTACCGCAATAAAAGACTTTTTAAAATGAAGCAGGTGGATCCGGTGTTTGAAAATTTAAGAGCTTATGCTCAGATAAATCTTGATAACATAAAGCATAATTTAGAGGCAATAAGAAAAAAAGTCGGTGAGGATACGAAGATACTCGCCGTCATAAAAGCCGACGGTTACGGCCACGGCTCTATTCCGATAGCAAGATATTTAAGCAAGGAGAAGCTGGTCTACGGCTTCGGCGTGTCAACCTACCGGGAGGCGGTCGTGCTTCGAAAGGGAGGAATAAGAGAGCCGATACTCATTCTCGGCTATGTTTTTCCCGGTGATTTCGAGGGCGTCATGAAATATGGCATAACAACGACTGTTTTTCAATATGAAACGGCGAAGTTTCTGTCCGATGTTGCGGTCATGTGCGGCGTCACGGCGAATATCCACATAAAGATAGACACCGGAATGGGCAGAATCGGCTTCGACGCCGATGACGAAAGCCTTGACGAGATAGAGAAAATATCAAAGCTTCCGAATATAAACATTGAGGGAATTTTTTCGCACTTTGCCTGCGCCGACAGCGCCGATAAGGCTTCGGCCGAGCAGCAGGAAAGAAAGTTCTTCCATATACTTTCGGAGCTTGAGAAAAGGGGCATAAACATTCCGATCAGGCATATCTGCAACAGCGCCGGAATCGTCGACATTCCGGACGGATATCTTGATATGGTCAGAGCAGGTATAGTCATGTACGGACTTTATCCGTCGGAGCAGGTTGACAAGAGCGCTATTGACCTTCGCCCTGCAATGGAAATAAAAAGCCGTGTAGTATATGTCAAGACCGTGAAAAAGGATACGCCGATAAGCTACGGCTCGACATACACGGCGAAAAAGGGAACGAAAATAGCAACAGTTTCCCTCGGCTACGCTGACGGCTATTACAGGTCGCTGTCATCAAAGGGCGAGGTGCTGATAAGGGGAAAAAGAGCTAAAATCGTCGGCAGGATATGCATGGATCAGATGATGGTCGATGTGACGGATATTCCCGATGTTTGTCAGGGTGATATCGTGACCGTTTTCGGCAAGGACGGAGACGACGAAATAACCTTTGAGGAAATGAGCGAGAAGGCCGGCACTTTCAATTATGAGTTTATCTGCGGCTTCGCAAGACGCGTTCCGAGGATCTATTTTGAACACGGCAGAATAGTGCGTGTGCTCGATTATCTTGAAGAGACGATATAAGGAGACGCCATGTATAAGAAAAACTGCGAATTTTGCTTAAACTATGTTTATGATGAAGAATACGGCGAAAATATCTGCGATGTCGATATTGACATGGACGAAATGGAGCATTTTCTGCACGGCTCATATAAGGAGTGCCCGTATTTCAGAATAGACAATGAGTATAAGATAGTGGAGAAACAGAACTGAAAGGAGAAAAAATAATGGCAAACGACTTTTTCAGAGAATATCTTTCTTTTGAAAGAAAAAGCGCAACCTCGGAAAGCCACATTATTATCAGAGGAGATGTCCGATTCAGCGTGCTTTCCGACAGACTTCTCAGAGTGGAGGTCGATAAAAATTCAAGCTTCACCGACGAGCCGACTCAGTGCGTGTGGTACAGAGACTTTGACAGACCGGAATATAAGATCGTTCAGAACGGCTATAATGTGAAAATAATCACCGCAAAGACCGCTTTTGAATATAATCTCAAGTCTCATAAAATGCTGAGCGTTACCCTATCCGACGGGAAAACCGTCACTGATTACAGCAAAGGTAATCTTAAAGGCACATACAGAACGCTGGACTTCACCTTCGGAGCGGTCAGACTTGAGAACGGCCTTATATCAACCGAGGGCGTGACCGTGCTTGACGACACAAAATCCCACATTATTGCCGAGGATTTCAGCATTTCCGAGAGAAAGCCCACAGTAAAAGATGAATATTACTTTGCATACGGTCATGCTTACAGAGACTGCGTCAACGCTCTTTATTCTCTTTGCGGAAAGGTGCCGCTCGTTCCGAGATACTGCCTGGGCAACTGGTGGTCCCGCTATAAAGCTTACAGTCAGCAGGAATATATCGACCTTATGCAGAAATTTATCGACCGCAAGATTCCGATAACGGTTGCGACTGTCGATATGGACTGGCACTGGGTTGATCTGACTCGCTTCGGTGATGACGGCAAATTCCGGTTCAATGAGTTTCCGCCCAAGGCTATAAACAATGCCGTTCAGCCGGACGGCTGGACGGGATACAGCTGGAACACGGAGCTTTTCCCCGATTACAAGGGCTTTCTGAAGTGGCTCAAGGATCACAATTTCAAGGTCACGCTCAATGTTCATCCGGCTCAGGGAGTTCGTCCGTTTGAGGATATGTATCCCGAGTTTGCGCAGAGAATGGGAATAAATCCGAACACAAAGGAGCATATCCCGTTTGACATCACGAGCAAGAGATATGTCCAGGCATATTTTGATGTTCTTCACAAGCCTTATGAGGAGGACGGCGTTGATTTTTGGTGGATCGACTGGCAGCAGGGCAAGAACACAAAGATAAAAAATCTCGATCCGCTGTGGGCGCTCAATCACTACCATTATCTTTATTCGCGCCGAGGCAATAAACGGCCGCTTATTCTTTCAAGGTACGCTCAGATAGGCTCTCACCGTTACCCGCTCGGATTTTCGGGCGATACGACCATCAGCTGGAAGTGCCTTGATTTTCAGCCTTATTTCACCGCTAACGCAGCCAATGTCGGTTACACATGGTGGAGCCATGACATCGGCGGACATCATTGGGGCCGCAAGGACGATGAGCTTTATCTTCGTTGGGTGCAGTTCGGGCTTTACAGCCCGATAATGAGACTTCACTCAACGCAAAACGAGTTCATGGGCAAGGAGCCTTGGAAATTCAAGGGCGAGGTTGAGAATATCGCAACCGAGTGCCTGCGTACCAGACACAAAATGATTCCCTATCTCTATTCGATGAATTACAGAACCCACAAGGACGGCATAGCTATATGCGAGCCGCTGTATTATCAGTATCCCGATGAGAAAAAGGCATACAGCTATCCAAACGAATATGCGTTCGGATCGGAGCTTATCGTCGCCCCGATAACTGAAAAGAGAAACCCGAAGACCAACATGGCCAAGGTCAGTGTCTGGTTGCCGAAGGGTAAATTTACTGATATATATAACGGCAGAGTTTACACCGGCGGCAGGGAATATACGCTTTACAGAGGCCTTGAAAGCATTCCGGTCCTCGCAAAAGAGGGAGCGATAATTCCTCTCGGAGCGCACTATGAAACCAACGACTGGAAAAATCCCGCCGATATGCAGATTATGATCTATTCGGGCGCGGGCAGCTTTGATATGTATGAGGACGACGGTGAAACGAACGAATATGAGAACGGCAAGTTCGCAATAACGCGCTTTAAGGTGCTCTCAAGCGGTTCGTCGCTCAGATTCACAATTTCGGCTCCGGACGGAGATTCAAGCGTAGTTCCTGATAAGAGAAATTATGAGCTATTGTTCAAGGATGTTAAAAGCTGTGACAAGATAATCGTTTCAAGAGGCGACAAGCGCCTTGAGCTCAGCAGCAAGACAAACGATTTTGTTTCAGTCGATATCTTCAAGGTCAGACGGAACGAGACGGTTGAGGTCGAGCTTGTCAACTATGTTATCAAGGGCAATGCGGATAAGCGTGAGGCGCTGATCGAAACGATATCCAAATTCCAGTGTCAGAATGACCTCAAGCTCAAGAAATATAAGAAAGTCATTGAAGATCCGAGCAGGCCCATTCCTTGCTCAGAGCCGTTCAGAGGTCCGATAGAAGAAATATTGAGCTTGAAATAAAAGCATATAATTAAAGAATAATAGTCTGAGCCTCCCGCGAAAAGCGGGAGGCTCAGACTATCAGGTGGTTTTTAACCGGCAAAAACACGCACCTGCTAAGCAGGTGCGTGCTGAATTTTTATATGATTACTTCAGAAAGATGATCGACAGAGCGAACATATACTGACCGATATAATATGTGACATGGTTAATCACGAAGTTGACAGGAGTGTTCTTGCCTTTTGAGAAATACATTGGTGAAAGGACGATATCGGAAAGCAGGAAGAATACTGCACCGATCAAAAAGACGATAAATGCGGGCTCGCCGTGTGTCATGATCGTGGCAACGAGAGCAACGCCGGGTGTTGTGCCGACAAGAAGCGAATAGAGCATGACGATAAATCTGTATTCACCGAAGTTCTGAGTCGTAAACTTCTCGATAAATATATTGACTATAACAACAAGAAGACCGACGCAGGCGCCGAGCAGAACATAAACGAATTTAAGCTGCGCTTTGACGGCGAGTGCGGTTATGTAGAATATATGGCCGATAGCGAAGGTGATAAAGCCGGCGTAGAGATACTTTTTCTCGTCGTTGGGATAGACCCATTTCTGATCGAGATATATGTCGCCGAGCATACCGAACACAAGGCCGATAAGAACGAGAAGACCGTACTTTATGATCGAGGGATCTCCGATTTTATCCATACTGTGAAGGATACCGAAGAATGCGGTCATGATAAAGAAGATCGAAACCGTCATTTTGTTGAAAACGCCGATAACCGTTCTTTTCTTGTTGAAGTTGACCAAAAATGAAATCAAACATATTGCGCCTAAAGCGCAGCTCGCATAAATGAATGCCATAGAAATTCTCCTTTTCAGTTAGTTTATTTTTCATGACTGTTAAAAATTTTAACGAGTCTGATTTCCTTGATTTTAATATGCGGTACGGATGAATTTTCGCTTAATTTTTCTTCCATGCGGAGGGGGAGAAGAGCACAAGAAGCGGCATTATCTCAAGCCTTCCGGCGAGCATATCGAAAATCAGAACTATTTTCGACAGCACTGAAAATGAAGCGAAATTGCCGGTCGGGCCGACTGCGTTAAGACCGGGTCCGACATTTTGCATACATGTTATGACCGCAGTGACGGTCGAGGTCGAGTCAAAATTATCAAGGCTGACAACGAGAGCCGAAGCGGCGAGTATTATCATTTCAATGATAAAGAACGATTTGATGTTTCTGACCGTTTCGGTCGGAACCCGTTTGCCGCTGAACTTGATTGCGTTAACGCTTTTCGGGTGGATGGTGTGTCTGACCTCGCTGACAGCGCTCTTGACCATAACCATTATCCTCGATATTTTTATACCGCCGCCGGTGCTTCCGGCGCAGGCTCCGAAGAACATCAGCAAAACAAGAATCAGCCTTGAAAGCTGGGGCCATTTGTCAAAGTCAGCCGTGCAGAAGCCGGTTGTTGATATGATTGAGGAGACCGCAAAGAAAGCGTTTCTCAGCGTGTCCTTAACGCTCGGGAACATTTTATATATGTTCAGCGAGATTATGATTCCGGAGGTTAAGATAATGCCGAGATATGTCCAGACCTCGCTGTTTTTGAGTGCGTCTTTGAAGCGGCGCGCCAGCATCATGTAATAGAACGAAAAGTTCACGCTGAAAAGTATCATAAATACCGTCAGCACTATTTCTATATATGAGCTGTGAAAAGCATTTATTCCGGCGTTTGAGGCTGTGAAGCCGCCGGTTCCCGCTGTGCTGAAAGCTATGGTGACAGCGTCGAACATTGAAAGACCGCCGAAAAGCAGAAACATTATTTCGATAACGGTCATGATGAAATATATGATATAAAGTATCATTGCCGTGTGTCTGAGTCTCGGCTTGAACTTATCGACCGTCGGGCCGGGGCTTTCGGCTCTCATCAGCTGAATATTCTGACCGCCGGCTATCGGCAGGAGCGTCAGTATCAGGACAAGAACTCCCATTCCGCCGATCCAGTGAGTTTCGCTGCGCCAGAAAAGACTTGTTCTGGAAAGCGCGTCAATATCCGTCAGGTTGGTTGCGCCGGTCGTTGTGAAGCCGGAAACGGTTTCAAAAAGAGCCGACATGAACGATGGGATATCGCCGCTTATGCAAAGAGGAACGGCTCCGATAAGACTCATGACTATCCAGCTCAGAGCGACTATTGCGAAGCCCTCCTTGGCGTAAAACCTTGTGTTTTTCGGCTTTCTGAAAATTATCGCAAGCCCTGTCACAAGACAGACGGCGAGTGTTATCAGATAATATATTCCGGTCGTTTCTGAATATATTACTGAGATGATGCAGGGGAAAAGCATTGCGCCAGCTTCCGTGCAAAGCACCCAGCCGAGTATATAAAAGATCATTGAAATGTTCATCTTGAGCCTCTCATTTCAGAATATCTCTGAGATCGTTCAGACCTTTCTGCGTTGTTACAACAACAACAGTGTCGCCGATTTCGATGGTTGTCAGACCGTTGGGAATGATAGTCTTTCCGTTTCTGCCGATGCAGCAGATAAGAAGATTATCTTTAAGCTCAAGATCGCTGAGAGGTACACCGATTACTTCCGACTCGCTTCTGGCGAGAAACTCGAGAGCTTCAACCTTGTCGCCGACGATATTATAAAGCGTCTGAACATTGCTGCCCTGCGAGTTTTTCAGAGCCCGCGCATAGCTGACTATCGTTTCGGCCGTAATGAATTTCGGATATATCACGGATCCGATATTCAGATTATTTATAATGTCGGCGAAATTCTGCCTGTTTATTTTAGTCACGACTTTAGCTTTGGAGCTTTTTGCCATGAACATTGAAAGCATTATGTTTTCTTCATCAATGTCGGTCAGAGAAGCGAAGCCGTCAGCCTTGTCGATGCCCTCCTCATAAAGAAGCTGCTGATCCGTGCCGTCGCCGTTTATAACAACGACCGAGGACGGCAGAGCGCTTGAAAGAAATTCGCATCTTTCCTTGTTCTTTTCGATTATTTTAACCTTGAAGCCGTATTCAACGAGCATATTGACAAGATAAAACGAGATCTTACCGCCGCCGACGATAACTATTCTTTTTATCCGTCCGGCGTCAAGCCCCGCCTTTTTGAAGGCTGTTTCTCTGGCTTTTCTTGAAGTGATAAAGGATATTTCGTCGCCTGATCTGAGAACGAAAGAGCCTGTCGGAATAATGACCTCGTCGCCTCTTTCGACCGCGCAGATCAGAACTTTGCCGCTTATTTTGCCCAAAGCGTTCATTATTGACTTTCCGGCTATCGGCGAATCCTCCGGCAAGGCGGCTTTCAGAAGCTCGACCTTGCCTCCCGCGAATGTGTCGACCTCAATTGCCGAGGGTATGCAGAAAAGTCTGCTTATCTCGCAGGCTGCCTCGTATTCGGGATTGATTATTGCGGAAAGGCCGAGTCTCTCCTTGAAAAAGCTGCGCTCCGAAAGATAATCGGGATTTCTGACTCTTGCTATCGTGTTGCAGGAAGCCGACTTTTTAGCCATCAGGCAGCAAAGAAGATTGAGCTCATCGCTCGGAGTGACGGCGATGAAAAGATCGGCGTCCTCAACGCCGGCGTCAACCTGCACATTGTGAATTGAACCGCTTCCGACAACTCCGAGAACATCGAGACGGTTAGTGACCTTTTTGACCGCGTTCGGGTCTATATCGATAACACTGACATCATGTCCTTCTCTGACGAGCTGATCGGCAAGAGTCGAACCGACCTTACCGCAACCGACGATAACTATGTTCATATTTTCCTCCGTGAAAATAAAATGAATCAATTTTTTATTTTTCGAAATATTTATTACTCACGATTCTGTATTATAACACATGTCTGAAAAAATTTCCATAGTTTTGCTGATTTTACTTAATATTAGCTGTTTTTTTGTCTTTAAGCCGCCTTTTTCTCATAGAATTCAACGAGGTGTTTTTTATGATGAACGGAATTTGGGCGGCGATTATTGCGCTGTCGTTTGTTTCGGCGATCCTGACCGGCAATGTCGAAAGCTTATCTGCGTCCGTCGTTGACGGAGCGGTCAAAGCGGTTGAGCTTGCCGTGAAGCTGCTGTCGACAATGGCTCTTTGGGGAGGGATAATGAAGATAACGGAGCGTTCCGGCCTGAGTCTGATAATCAGCCGCGCACTGTCGCCGGTGATGAAGCTTTTGTTTCCGTCTCTCAGAGATAAAGAGGATATAATATCGGTCATGTCCATGAATGTCACGGCCAATCTTCTCGGACTCGGAAACGCTGCGACTCCGCTCGGACTTGAGAGCATGAGAAGACTCCAGAGCGTAAACCCCGACAGGAGCGCCGCGAGCAGAGATATGATATTCTTCGTTGTGATGAACTCAGCGTCAATGAGGGTGATCCCGACGACAGTCGCCGCTCTCAGACAGCAGCACGGCTGCAAAACTCCGTTTGATATAGTGCCCTGCTGTATTCTGACATCGCTTTGCTCACTGGCGGCTGGGCTTTCAGCGGCTTATATAATGATGAACGGCAAGCGAAAGGGGGCGCCGGAATGCTGACAGAGGCTTCATTTTATATTTTGCCGTCGGTGATCGCTTTCACTGTGGGCTTTGCGGTTTTCAGAAAGGTCGCCGTGCTCGACGCCTTTGTCGAGGGCGCTGAAAACGGGATAAAGACTCTTTATTCCATTCTGCCGACGCTGATCGGAATAACCGTCGCAATAAATATGCTCAGAAGCAGCGGTTTTATCGGCTTTCTGACCTCGGCGCTGTCTCCCGTTCTCGAACGAGTCGGAATAAAAGCCGAGCTGCTGCCGCTGGCTCTTCTGAGTCCGCTTTCCGGTTCAGGCTCACTGAGTGTTTACGGAGAAGTTCTCAGCGAATACGGAGCCGATTCAACGGTGGGGAGAATAGCGAGCGTTATGACAGGCTCAACGGAAACGACCTTTTTCGCAGTCAGCGTTTATTTCGGCTCAGTCGGAATAAAGAACACGGGCTGTACTCTTTACGCGGGACTTTTCGCCGATTTCACGGCGTTTGTTTTGTCGGGGCTTTTTGTGAAAATGTTGATGTAAAAATGAACGAAATACTTGTTAGATTAAAAAAAGTATGTTATACTGGATTGATAAATTATAATGAGGTAGTATACGATGATAATATTGGGCATCGACCCCGGCTATGCGATAATCGGCTACGGCGTTGTCGATTACCGCAACAATCACTTTATAACCATTGATTACGGGGCAATAATAACCGAAGCCGGAACGCCCTTCAACGAAAGGCTCGAGTTTATTTATGACGGCTTCAATGAGGTCGTTGAAAGAAACAAGCCGGATGTGATGAGCATTGAAAAGCTTTTCTATAATAATAATGCGAAAACGGTTATTGATGTCAGTCAGGCCAGAGGAGTTTTGATGCTGGCCGCTCAGAAGAACAGGCTGCCCGTGTTTGAATATACGCCTTTACAGGTCAAACAAAGTGTTGTCGGCTATGGCAGAGCCGATAAAAAGCAGGTTCAGGAGATGACAAGGCGCATTCTGAATCTTGAAAAGGTGCCGAAGCCCGACGACACGGCGGACGCCCTGGCGATGGCAATATGCCATGCGCACGCAAGCGGCTCGCTCTATTCTTCTCATATGTCAATAAGGAAAGGAATATAATAATGTTTTATAGCTTGACCGGTGAAATCGTTTATAAGGACGCTTCGTCTGTGGCGATATCGTGCGGCGGGGTTGCATTCAGGTGCTCCGTCACGCTGACAACGCTAAACGAGCTTTCGGATAAAAAAGGCGCAGTCACTCTGTTCACATATCTCAGCGTCAGAGATGACGCGCTTGAGCTTTTCGGGTTTTATGACGAGAGCGAACTTGACTGCTTCAAAATGCTGATTTCGGTTTCGGGCGTCGGGCCGAAGGCGGCTCTTGCGATACTTTCGCAGCTCACGCCCGACAGACTTGCGCTCGCCGTTTCAGCCGGAGATGTGAAGGCGATAACAAAAGCGCAGGGCGTCGGACCGAAGATTGCGCAGAGAGTCGTGCTTGAGCTGAAAGATAAAATGAAAACAGGCCCGTCTTCAGGTACGGGTGAGAACTTCGCTCAAAGTCAGATGCTGCTCGAGTCAAACACGGCTGAAGCGGTCGAGGCGCTCGTGATGCTCGGCTATTCGCAGTCGGAGGCATCGGCGGCGGTGGCAAAGCTTGATCACAGTCTGAGCGTGGAAAAGCTCATCACTCAGGCTCTGAAGATCCTTTAATATATCGGGGAATATGAAATGAACGATTTTAATAACGAAGAAAGAATAATGGCAACGGAGTATACCTCCGAGGACGCAGATATAGAGACCTCATTAAGACCAAGGGTGTTCGATGATTACATCGGGCAGGAAAAGGTCAAGGAAAATCTGAAAATATATATTCAGGCGGCGGTGTCGAGAGGCGAGAGCCTCGACCATGTGCTTTTATACGGCCCGCCCGGCTTGGGAAAGACCACTCTTGCCGGAATAATAGCGAATGAAATGAATGTCAATCTGAGAGTGACTTCGGGGCCCGCTATCGAGAAACAGGGCGATCTGGCGGCGCTGTTGACAAATCTTAACGAGGGCGATGTTCTTTTTGTTGATGAAATACACAGGCTTCACAGAAGCGTTGAAGAAGTGCTTTATCCCGCAATGGAGGATAACGCTCTTGATATAATTATCGGAAAAGGCCCGTCGGCAAGATCCATAAGGCTTGATCTTCCGAAATTCACGCTTGTCGGAGCGACAACGAGAGCGGGCCAGCTTTCGGCTCCGCTTCGCGACCGCTTCGGAGTTGTGATGAGACTCGAGCTTTACACACCCGAGGAGCTCAGCCGCATAGTTTCAAGAAGTGCGGCAATACTTGGGATAGGAATAGACAGCGAGGGAGCGCTTCAGATAGCTAAATGCTCAAGAGGCACTCCGCGAATTGCCAACCGGATACTCAAACGGGCGAGAGATTTTGCCCAGGTTGTCGGCAACGGCGTTATTGACAGAGAGGCCGCCTGTCTCGCTCTCAAGAGAATGGAGATAGACGAGCTCGGACTTGACGCCACTGACAGACGCCTTCTCACAACGATGATCAAAAGCTATAACGGCGGTCCGGTCGGACTTGAGACTATTTCCGCCGCAATAGGTGAGGAAGCGGTAACGATAGAGGATGTTTATGAGCCATATCTTATGCAGATAGGCTTTCTCGGGAGAACTCCGAGAGGCAGAATAGTCACACCTCAGGCATATGAGCATCTGGGGATTGAATATAAACGAAACTGAGGAGAGAAAAATAAAAATGGGCAGATTATTCGGAACAGACGGCGTCAGAGGCGTCGCAAACACTGAGCTCACCTGTGAGCTGGCAATGAAAATAGGCCGGGCAACGGCGATGGTGCTGACCGATGAAAAACACAAAAAGCCTAAGGTGCTTATCGGTCAGGATACGAGAATGTCCTCAACAATGCTTGAAAGCGCAATAGCGGCCGGACTTTGCTCCGTCGGTGCGGATGTTATGACTCTCGGAGTTGTGCCGACTCCGGCTGTCGCTTATCTCGTTAAAGAATACGGCTATGACGCAGCCGTAATGATATCCGCTTCGCATAACCCCTGCGAATACAACGGAATAAAGATATTCAAGTCGGACGGATATAAGCTGCCCGATATGATAGAGGAACAGATAGAATCAATAATCCTTGACGAAGTCGATAAGCCCCCGCTCAAGATCGGCGGAGCAGTCGGCAGCGTCAGTGAAAGCCAAAACACCGTTCACGATTATATCGAGCATCTGAAAAAAACGGTCGATGTTGATTTCAGCGGAATGCATATTGCGCTTGACTGCGCCAACGGCTCGGCAAGCGTCAGCGCGGAAAAGCTTTTCACAGATCTCGGCGCCAGGTGCGATATGCTGTCCGATTCGCCGGATGGCGTTAATATCAACGCCGACTGCGGCTCAACGCACATTGAGAACCTCAGCCGATATGTCAAGGAGCATCATCTGACGGCGGGCTTCGCTTTCGACGGCGATGCGGACAGAATGTTGGCTGTTGATGAAAACGGCGAGCTTGTTGACGGAGATAAGATAATAGCTATCTGTGCGGCATACATGAAAAAGCAAAACGAGCTTGAAAAGAACACAGCCGTCGTCACGGTCATGACGAATATGGGCTTCTATAAATTCTGCGATGAGAACGGTATTCTTTATGAAGCGACAAAGGTCGGCGACAGATATGTTCTCGAAACGATGCTCCAGAAGGGATATTCGATCGGCGGAGAGCAGTCCGGTCATGTTATTTTTCTTGACTACGCAACAACGGGCGACGGTCAGTTGACGGCGCTTCAGGTGCTGAGAGTGATGAAAAAAACGGGCAAGAAGCTGTCGGAGCTTGCGAAATGCATGACCGTCTATCCTCAGGTTATGGTCAATGTCAGAGTGTCGAACATGGGCAAGGCAAGATATGCCTATGACGAGGAGATAAAGCTTGCGGTGAAGTCGGCGAAAAAGGAGCTCGGCGACAAGGGCAGAGTTCTTGTCAGAGTTTCGGGAACAGAACCGCTCGTCAGAGTCATGCTCGAGGGCGAGGATAAGAAGCAGATAGAAAAGCTTGCGAACGAAATAGCGGAAGTTGTCAGGGAAAGACTTATATAAAAGAGGTTTATAATGAGATATACGAGCGACTGGAAAGACTACGAGCTGATTGACTGCTCGGACGGCGATAAGCTCGAAAGATGGGGCAATGTGATTCTTGTCAGACCGGATCCGCAGGCGATCTGGAAAACCGAAAGGAAAAATCCCCTGTGGCGCAAGGCCGACGCGTACTATAAAAGGTCGAAAACCGGTGGCGGAAAATGGGAGATCGAAAGACATATCCCGGAGCGCTGGCAGATAAAATACAAGGATATGACCTTCAATGTGAAAAATATGGGCTTCAAGCATACGGGAATTTTCCCCGAGCAGGCAGTCAACTGGGATTACACGAGAAAGCTCATCAGAGAGGCCGGCAGAGATGTCAGCGTCCTCAATCTTTTTGCCTACACGGGAGCGGCAACAGTCGCCTGTCTGAAAGAAGGCGCGAGCGTTGTGCATGTGGACGCTTCTAAGGGAATGGTCGCCTGGGCTAAGGAAAACGCCGCTTCGTCGGGAGTTGCCGACGGAAAGGTGCGCTGGATAGTCGACGACTGCATAAAATTCATTAAGAGAGAGATAAGGCGCGGAAACAAATACGACATTATAATCATGGATCCGCCGTCATACGGCAGAGGCCCCGGCGGCGAGGTCTGGAAGCTCGAGGACGAGATATATGATTTCGTTGAGCTTTGCAGCGAGCTTTTATATGACGGTTCGCTTATGATGCTGATAAATTCATACACAACGGGGCTTTCGGCCTCGGTCATGGAATATATTCTGGGCGCCGTTGTCAGGCCGAAATTCGGCGGCGAGGTCACCTCAGGCGAGATAGGGCTGCCCGTCACGGAAACGAACATGATCCTGCCCTGCGGAGCCTCCGCTGTTTGGAAAAGATGATCGGAAAAGGAACAGACATGAATAGTATTATTGATTTTGAAAATGTCACATTCAGATATGACGAACAGGAAGAAAATTCAAAGGAAGTTCTCAGAAACATAAATTTGTCCGTCGAAAAGGGCAGCTTTGTTGCCGTGCTCGGCCACAACGGCTCGGGCAAAAGCACCCTGGCGAAGCTGACGAATGCTATTCTTGTTCCTCAGGAGGGCAAAGTTCTTGTCGAGGGCATAGACACTGCCGATGAGGACAGAAAAAACGACATCAGGCGCAAGGTCGGAATGGTGTTTCAGAATCCCGACAACCAGATAGTCGCAACGATGGTTGAAGATGATGTTGCTTTCGGCCCGGAAAATCTCGGTGTTGATCCCAAGGAAATCCGCAGGAGGGTTGACGAGTCTCTCAAAGCTGTCGGAATGTTCGATTACCGTTTGCATGAGCCGCATAAGCTGTCGGGAGGTCAGAAACAGAGAGTCGCAATAGCGGGCGTTATCGCGATGCAGACGGACTGTATCGTTCTTGACGAGCCGACGGCGATGCTGGATCCGAGGGGCAGAAAAGAGGTTATGGACACGGTAAAGCGTCTCAATCGGGACATGGGAATCACCATAATTTTCATCACGCACTATATGGATGAAGCTGTTCAGGCCGATAGGGTTATAGTTATTGACGACGGAAGAATACGCTATGACGGTACGCCCGGAAACGTATTCAGACATATAAAAGAGATAAAAAAGATCGGACTTGATGTGCCGCAGGCGACAGAGCTTTCATATTTGCTGAAAAATGACGGCATCGATCTCGGCGATGTTCTGACGGCTGATGAATTCGTGTCGGCATTTGAAAAGCTGCGGAGGTGAAAGAATGAGCGTTACAGTACTGAAAACGGAGAAGCTGACCTATATATACGGAATAAAGACTCCGTTTGAGCATGTTGCTGTAAAAAACATAAACATAGATATCGAAAAAGGCGAGCTTATCGGAGTTATCGGTCACACCGGCTCCGGCAAAAGCACGCTTATTCAGCATTTCAACGCTTTGCTGAAGCCCACAGAGGGCAGTGTGTTCGTTGACGGTGTTGATATCTGGCAGGACAAGGAGTCGACCAGAAACGCAAGATTTTCGGTCGGTCTTTGCTTTCAGTATCCGGAATATCAGCTTTTTGAGGAAACCGTCGGCAAGGATATTGCTTTCGGGCCGAAGAATATGGGGCTAAGCTCAGAAGAAACAGAAAGACGGGTCAGAACGGCAATAAATTTTGTCGGTCTTGACGAGACTTATCTCGATAAATCGCCCTTTGATCTCTCAGGGGGAGAAAAAAGGCGTGTCGCCATTGCCGGCGTTATGGCTATGGAGCCGAAAATACTTGTGCTTGACGAGCCCTGCGCCGGACTTGATCCGAAAGGCAGAGACACCGTTCTGTCGCTTATATCGGAATACAGAAAAAATACCGGAAGCACGGTTATGATAGTGTCTCACAGCATGGAGGATGTTGCGAAAATAGCGACCAAGGTTCTCGTCATGAACAAAGGCGAGGAGGCTATGTTCGGAACGGTTGACGAGGTCTATTCGAGAGCGGACGAGCTTGTTTCCATGGGACTGAATATACCCGAAATAACATCTGTTTTTCTCAAGCTCAAAGAAAAGGGCTTCGATGTCAGAACGGATATATATACCGTTGAGGACGGAAGAAAAGAGCTGCTCAGATATCTGAAAGGGGGCAGCGCGAAATGATAAAGGATATAACCATCGGTCAGTATTTCCCTCAAAGGTCGTTTGTTCATTCGCTTGACCCGAGATCAAAAATAATCCTGACGGTCATGTTTATCGTTCTGATTTTCCTTTGCAAAAATGCGTGGTCACTGCTTTTGATGTCGGCGTTTCTGATTGCGGTCATTCTTGTGTCAAAGGTCCCGCTCAGACTGTTTATCAAGAGCATTAAGCCGATATTGCCGATCATAATTTTCACAACAGTGCTTAACCTGTTTTATGTCTCAGGCGGTACAACTTTAGTTGCATGGTCATTCATCAGAATAACAACTAAGGGAATATATACCGCAATATTCATGGCGGTCAGAATAATTGCGCTGATAATGGCGAGCTCACTTCTGACCTATACCACAACGCCGACCATGCTCACGGACGGAATAGAGAGGCTTCTGTCACCGCTGAATGTCTTTCATGTTCAGGTGCATACGCTGGCAATGATGATGACTCTTGCACTGAGGTTTATTCCGACGCTGATAGATGAGATAGACCGGATCATGAACGCCCAGAAGGCGAGAGGAGCCGACCTTGAAAGCGGCGGCCTGATAGCCAGATCCAAAGCGCTTATCCCGATACTCGTTCCGCTGCTCGTTTCGGCCTTCAGAAGAGCATATGAGCTTGCGTTCGCAATGGAATGCCGCTGTTATCAGGGCGGCGAGGGCAGAACGAGAATGAAAAAAATGAAGCTCGGACTGCGCGATATTGTCTCATTTTTGTCAGTTTCAACCTGTATAGCGGGCGTTGTATTGTTGAATAAATACTTTGGCTCGCTTATCTGAGGTGAGAAAATGCGAAACTATCTTTTCAAAATAAAATATGACGGTTTTGCTTTTCACGGCTGGCAGATTCAGCCTAACGGCGTCACAGTTCAGCAGTGCGTGACGGACGCCGTCAGACGGATATTTTCAACCGACGCCTGCGTTCACGGCTGCAGCCGGACGGACGCCGGAGTTCACGCAAATGAGTTTTGCTTTAACTGCAAGCTTGAGACCGAAATGCCGTGCGAAAAAATGGTTTATGCGCTGAACGCCGTTTTGCCTGAAACGATTGCCGTCACAGATTGCAGTCCGGTGAGCGACGGTTTTCACGCTCGGTTTGACTGCAAGGGTAAGGAATATGTTTATATTATCAACAATTCAAAGGTCAGAGATCCGTTTCTCATAAACCGCGCCTATCATTATAAATATAAGCTCGACGAGGATTTTCTTAACGGTCAGGCGAAAGCGTTTATCGGAACGCACGATTTCGCAGCTTTCTGCGCCGCCGGCTCATGCGTGAAAGACACGGTCAGGACCGTTTATGATTTCACCGTCCGGCGAGAGGGAGAGAGGGTTATTTTCACCGTCAGCGGCGACGGGTTTCTTTATAACATGGTCAGAATAGCGGTCGGAACGCTTCTCGATATAAGCCGCGGTAAGCTTGAAGCCGGGAGCGTACCGCAGATAATAGAAAGCAGGGAAAGAAGCAGAGCGGGGGTTACCGTTCCCGCCTGCGGACTGTATCTGAACAAGGTTTTTTACGGAGAAAACAACGATGACAAACACTGAAAAAGAAAGAGCCGCAAGGCCCGTCAAGGTCAGAGGGAGAAAAAAACAGAAGAAAATATTACTTACGCTCATAGTGATTATCTCGGTCGCACTTCTTGCGTTCACGGCGTTTTATGTCGCGCCGCATGTCCGAAACGGAACAAAACAGGCGCAGAGCGACAAGTCACAGGAGGAAAACGAGGCTTTGCTCTTCACATCGGGCAGCGAAATCATCGGAGGGATTCATCTTTCGTCCGGCGATATTGTCGTCACGGCGAACTCGCTTATCTCATTCAAGTCAAACGGAGAAAAGCGATATTCGACCTCCATTGGCTACTCTAATCCCGTTTTCAAGTCAGCCGACAGCAAATACATAGTTTTTGAGCGCTCAACGGGCAAATACACGATAGCCGACAGGTCGAAGATCATATATCAGAACGACCTCGACGAGGAGATAATCAACTGCGATATAGCCTCCAACGGCAACTACGCAATAATAACGAGAAGCGCCCAGTCCACTCTTCTCGTGACGGTTTATTCCTCCAAGAACAAGGCTTTGTTCGGCTGGGAATGCAGCGACGATTATCTTATTGATGTCGCCCTGTCGAAAAACGGGAACTCAGTTGCGGTGTCGTCCGTGAATGTGAGAAACGGCGAGCAGTATTCGAGAATATATTATTTCAATATTGATTCCCTCAAGGTTGAAAACAAAATCGAATATCCGAACGAAACCGTATATAAGATAAAATTTATTGATAACAAGCGCGTCGGCGTGATAACCGACATCAGCTATATGATAGCCGACATGGACGAAACGAAAAGCGAGGTCCTCAGCTATGAGGACGATAAAATTGCCGGCTTTTCCTACGGACAGAGATCGACGACCGCCATATTGAAAAAGAAGTTCGGATCTCTGAATGAAAAAAGTCTGATGATCGTCAATAAAAAATGCGAAAAGGTTTTTGAAGAGGAGATCGAAAGCGATGTGCTCGATTTCACCTCGGACGGAAATAAAGCATATATACTGATCTCCGGAACGGTTCTGATATACAGCATATCGTCAGGCGAAAAAATTGACGGCATTCCGGTCAACGGCTCCGTCGAAAAGCTGCTCGTGTCCGGCAAAAACCTATATGCGCTGTCAGACAACGGGGTTTATAAATACAGAATAAAATAATCTTTAACTTTTATGTGAATATATCTTCACACTTATGTGATAGCATATAAAATCTGAACTATAATGGGGGTGTTATATGAGTGCGGAACAGCGTCTATTAAAAATGAAGGAGAATCACAATGGAATATATAATTGATATAATTTTGGCTGCGCTTTTGGCCGTATGCGTCATAGCCGGCTGGAAAAGGGGATTTGTCAGGAGCCTTATGGATCTTGCGTCAAACCTGATAGCGATTATCGTTGCGAGAATAGTCTCGCTGCGCTTCGCTCCGTATATCTTTTCTGCTTATTTTGAGCAGAGAGCCCATGACGCGCTGAAAAAGGAGCTGGCTTCGGCCGGAGGCTCCGCAGCCTCTCAGGTGCAGTCGGCGCTTGACAGCATACCGGAAAGCATGAACGGCTTTCTCAGTCTTATAGGAATTGATAAAGACGCTTTTGCCGCTTCTCTTTCCGAAAAACTCGGTCAAAGCGGATCGAATGTGACAGATGTTCTGATGACGGACATTGTCTCGCCGATCGTCACCGCTGTTATAAGACTCGTGCTGTTTATAGCGGTCTTCGCTTTGGCGGTACTTATATTAAAGCTTGTCACTCTGCTTCTTGATAAGCTCACAGAGCTTCCGGCTCTCAAACAGGCTAACGAACTGTTCGGCCTGCTGTTCGGAGCGCTCAAGGGAGTGATCGTTATTGCCGTCGTGTGCTTTGTTCTTGAGCTTGCGGCCGGCTTTATAGACAACGAGAGCTTCACCTCTCTTGTTGCGGATTCAAAATTGATCGGAATATTTGATAATGTTCTGAAAACTTTTAAAATTCAGAATTAGGAGGACATACTAATGAAAGATTTATTGAAGGATCTTTTCAGCAACTGGAAAACGATCCCGAATCTTCTGTCGTTTATAAGAATAATCCTTATCCCGTTTTTCGGCTATTATCTTCTTAACGGAAAGTTGCTTGTCGCCGCTATAATCATTGGAATTTCGGGCCTGACCGATCTGTTCGACGGAAAGATCGCCAGACACTTCAATCAGGTCAGCAACCTCGGCAAGGTGCTTGATCCTGTTGCCGACAAGCTGACTATAATCACAATAGCAATTATCATGTTCATCAAATTCAGACAGGCTGACGATCAGATGATAAGAGCGTTCAGCTGGGTGTTCCTGATATTCCTTCTCAAGGATCTGATTATGGTCGTCGGCGGTGCGGTAATGATCTCATTGGGAATAAGGCCGGGCGCCGCCGAAATTTACGGCAAGGTCGCAACCTGCATTTTCTATGGGGTAATGATACTCGTTATCGCTTTCGGTCCGTCGGTCGGAGCTCTCACCTCGTTCTGGACGATGCCCGTCTGGCTGACCTTCACCCTTGTTATAATTTCTGTCATAGCGACGATCGTTGCTTTCGCAAGCTATATGCCGACGATATATAAGCAGCTTATAACAGACAGAAAAAAGGAAAAAAAGAAATAATTCAGCATATTTATAAAAACCTAAGGAGACAGATAAATGAAACAAATGATGTGCTGCAAATGCCATGAGAGACCTGCGGTAATGTTCATACAAAAGGTTGAGAACGGTAAGACAACCTCGGAGGGCTATTGCCTCAAATGCGCTATGGAAATGAATATCGGGCCCATCAAGCAGATGATGCAGTCAATGGGAATAACCGAGGACGATGTTGACGCAATAACAGAGCAGTTCGGTAATATTTTCCCCGCTTCGAGCGAGGACGGAAGCTTTGAAGAGGGCGGAGTTCCCACGCTTCCGTTTTTGCAGGGGCTTATGGGAGATATGAACAACCGGCCGCCCGAAGAGACCGATATTCAGGAAAATCCCGATGGTGACGACGGGAGCGAAAGCCGGGCGGAAAAAAGGCGGAGAAACAGAAAAAAGGATCCGAAAAAGCGCAAATGCCTCAACGCCTATTGCACGGATCTGACCAAAAAGGCGAGAGAGGGAAAGCTCGATCAGATAATAGGCAGAGACAGGGAGATTTACAGAACGACGCAGATACTTTGCCGCCGATCAAAAAATAACCCCTGCCTGATCGGCGAGCCCGGCGTCGGAAAGACCGCCATAGCCGAGGGCTTGGCTCTCAAGATCGCGGCAGGTCAGGTGCCAGCAAAGCTCGCAAACAAAGAGATCCACCTTCTTGATCTGACGGCTCTTGTCGCCGGCACACAGTTCAGAGGTCAGTTCGAATCCAGAATAAAGAGCCTGATTCAGGAGGTCAAGGACGACGGAAATGTCATTTTGTTTATCGACGAAGTGCATAATCTTGTCGGAACAGGCGACGCGGAAGGCTCAATGAACGCCGCAAACATTCTGAAGCCCGCGCTCTCAAGAGGCGAGATTCAGGTGATCGGCGCGACTACCTTCACAGAATACAGAAAATATATTGAAAAAGACACCGCTCTTGAGAGAAGATTTCAGCCCGTCAAGGTTGATGAGCCGTCTATTGAAGAAACGGTGACCGTCTTAATGGGAATCAAGAGCAACTATGAGAATTATCACAAGGTCAGAATAAGCGATGAGCTTGTCAGAAAAACGGTCGTTCTTTCCGAAAGATATATCACAGACAGATTTCTGCCGGATAAGGCGATAGACCTTCTCGATGAAGCCTGCACCTGCGCGAATCTCAGAAACAAAGCTATAAGCGACTATGAGCTGAGCGAGCGCAAGCTCGAAGATCTCAGGCTTGACGAAGAAGAACTCGCCGCTCCAAAAGAAAACGAGCCCATCGACTATGAAGCTGTGGCAAATGTCAAGTCAGAGATAGTCAAGTGCGAAAACGAGCTTGAGCAGCTTAAAGAAAAGGCTCAGGATAACGCCGTGACCGAGGAGGATATAGCCAAGGTCATTGAGCTGTGGACGGGTATCCCGGCTCACAAGGTAATGGAGAGCGATATCAAGCGGCTGGCAAACCTTGAAACCCAGCTTAAATCCAAGATAATCGGTCAGGACGAGGCTGTTGAAGCGGTCTCAAAGGCAATCAGAAGAAGCCGCGTTCAGATAAGCGCCAAGAGGCGGCCCGCCTCATTCATATTTGTCGGCCCGACGGGCGTCGGCAAGACGGAGCTTGTCAAACAGCTTTCATATCTTCTTTTCGATACGCCCGAAACGCTCATTCGTCTTGACATGAGCGAGTTTATGGAAAAGCACAGCGTTTCGAGAATAATCGGCTCACCCCCGGGCTATGTCGGCTACGATGAAGCCGGTCAGCTGACCGAAAAGGTCAGAAGAAAGCCTTATTCGATATTGCTGTTTGACGAAATAGAAAAGGCTCACCCCGATGTTATGAATATTCTGCTTCAGATACTTGACGAGGGCAGAATAACCGACGCTCAGGGCAGAACGGTCAATTTCGAAAACACTGTCATTATAATGACCTCGAACGCCGGCAGCGAGAGAAAAGCCAATGCGCTCGGCTTCGGCAAGAATCAGGGCGAAGCGACAAAGGAAAAGGTCATGAAAGCGCTTTCCGAATTTCTAAGGCCCGAGTTTATCGGCAGAGTTGACGAGGTTATAGTATTCAACGAGCTGACAGAAGAAGATTACACAAAGATAGCCGACCTGCTTCTCAACGAGCTTGTCGAGCCGCTCAAGGATAAGGGCATAAGGCTCACCTGGAGCAGCGGCGTCTGCGGATATCTGGCGAAAAAGGCTGAGGGCGGAGCAAGCGGCGCCAGAGAGCTTCGCAATGTGATAAGACGCGAGGTCGAGGATGAAATAGCCAACATAATCATCGACCGCTGTGACGAAAATATATGCGGAATAAGCATTGATGTCGGCGACGGAAAGCTTGAGCTTAAATATATATGATAAGCCCGGGCGTACGGTCAAACGGTTGAATAAAGAAAAATAAACTTAAACTTAAATTTTTGGATTTTTCTCTTTACAATTCAGGCGCCGTATGCTATACTATTCAAGTATTCTGCCTGCTCTCGGATATTGGAGCAAACCCCGCCGGGGTATTCACCTGTCCTCTACCTGAGTGCACGGCTTAAATGCAAATATTTCAAAGAGGTGAAAGTCAAATGACAAAAGAAGAAAAGCAAGCAATAATGCTTGAGTACGCAACTCACGAGGGCGACACCGGTTCACCGGAGGTCCAGATCGCAGTTCTCACAAAGAGAATCAACGATCTCACCGAGCATCTCAAGAACAATCAGAAGGATCATCATTCCCGCCGCGGCCTCCTCAAAATGGTCGGTCACAGAAGAAACCTTCTCGCATACCTTCAGAAGGTCGACATTGAGAGATACCGTTCTATCGTTTCGAGACTCGGCTTGCGTAAATAAGTCAGACACGGCAGATGAGGCAGCTGAAAGCTATCTCGTCTGCCTTTGCGTTTGATTGTTTTGCGGTACGCGCGGATTTTGCGCGAAAACACAATCACATCAATAACAGTAAGGCTTCACAAAGGGTTAGCACTAAATTGAGCGCCGACGCGGCGTTGAATTTATTGCTAAACCTGCCTTGCTGTGAAAATATTTTCAGAGAGGTAAATCAGATGTTTGAAAATTTCAGAAAATTTGAAACCACGCTTGCCGGCCGTCCGCTCGTTGTCGAAACGGGCAAAATGGCTCAGCTTGCAGGCGGATCGTGTCTTATAAGATACGGCGAAACGGAGGTTCTCTGCACGGCAACTATGTCTGCAAAGCCCAGAGAGGGAGTCGATTTCTTCCCTCTTTCCGTTGATTACGAAGAGAAGCTTTATTATGTCGGAAAGATCCCCGGCTCTTTCCAGAGAAGAGAGGGCAAGGCCAGCGAGAAAGCTACGCTTGCCTCAAGAGTTATCGACAGACCTATTCGTCCGCTTTTCCCGAAGGATATGAGAAATGATGTCGGCGTTGTCGCAACGGTCATGTCGGTCGATCCCGACTGCCTGCCTGAGATAACGGCGATGATCGGCGTTTCGGTCGCTCTCTCGATCTCAGAGATCCCTTGGGACGGTCCTATCAGCGGCGTTTCGGTCGGTCTTGTTGACGGAAAATATGTTATCAATCCGACATTTGAAGAAAGACAGAAGAGTGAAATGGCGGTCACCGTTGCTTCAACGGACAGCCTCGTTGCAATGATAGAGGCGGGCGCAAACGAAGTCAGCAACGACGATATGTTTGAAGCCATTATGTTCGCTCACGAGACCAACAAAGAGATTGTTGAATTTATAAAAGGTATTCAGAAAGAGATCGGCAAGGAAAAGGTACCGTTCGAGTCGAACGATCCGTCCGAGGAGCTTTATAACGCCGTTAAGGACTTCGCTATCGAAGATGTGAAGGCCGCTCTCGACACAGATGACAAGAGAATAAGAGATGAAAGACTCAAGCCGATATATGAGGCTGTTCACGCTGAATTTGACGAGAAATTCCCCGAAGAAGCCGATAAGATTGACGACTGCCTCTATAAGCTTCAGAAATTTATAGTCCGCCGCTGGCTGCTCGACGAGGGCAAGCGGGTTGACGGCAGAGGCATAAACGAAATGAGACCTCTTAACGCTCAGATAGATCTTCTCAGCCGTGTTCACGGTTCGGGAATGTTCACAAGAGGTCAGACTCAGGTCCTCACCGTCACAACGCTCGGCACTATGTCGGACGCTCAGCTGCTCGACGGTCTTGATGAGGAAGAGAGCAAGAGATATATTCATCACTATAATTTCCCGTCATATTCGGTCGGCGAGACGAAGCCTCCCAGAGGCCCCGGCAGGCGCGAGATCGGTCACGGCGCACTTGCCGAAAGAGCTCTTCTGCCCGTTATACCGTCAGTTGAAGAGTTCCCGTATACCATAAGACTTGTATCCGAGGTTCTTTCATCAAACGGCTCAACATCACAGGCCTCCGTCTGCGGCTCAACGCTTTCACTCATGGCGGCCGGCGTACCTATAAAGGCACCCGTTGCCGGCATTTCCTGCGGTCTTGTCACTGAGGGCGACCGCTTCATGACGATGGTCGATATCCAGGGCCTTGAGGACTTCTTCGGCGATATGGACTTTAAGGTCGCAGGCACAAAGAAGGGCATTACCGCCATTCAGATGGATCTCAAGATTCACGGTCTTACTCCCGAGATAATCAAAGAAGCATTCCGGAAGACCTATGACGCCCGCTGCAAGATTATTGATGAAGTAATGCTTCCCTGCATTGCGGAGCCGAGAAAAGAGCTTTCAAAATATGCACCGAAGATGCTTTCAACGAAGATATCACCCGACAAGATCGGCGATGTTATCGGCAAGCAGGGCAAGGTCATTCAGAAGATCTGCGCAGAGTGCAACTGCAAGGTCGATGTCGAAGAGGACGGTTCAATTTTCATTTCGTCTCTTGATCTTGATGACGCTAACAGAGCTCTCACAATGATCAACACCATTGCAAACGATCCTGAGGTCGGCTCTATCTTCAGGGGCGTCGTAACGCGTCTTATGTCGTTCGGCGCATTCGTTGAGATAGCTCCGGGCAAGGAGGGACTCTGCCATATAAGCAAGCTGGATGTTAAGAGAGTCGACAAGGTTGAGGACTGCGTGAATGTCGGCGACGAGGTTATCGTTAAGGTAACTGAGATAGACGATCAGGGCAGGATAAATCTTTCAAGAAGAGACGCTCTTATCGAGGTTGAGGGTTTGGTTCCCGAGGATAGCGGCGAAGCTCCGAGAAAGCCGAGAGGAAACAGAAACGGCGGTCACGGCAGAAGAAACCGCGACTGATAAAAAGAAGACAGCGGCAGTCATCTGTGACTGCCGCTTTGTTTTATAAAGCCTGAGCCAAGCCCCGACTGCAATTTGATTGCAGCTGGAGCTTGGCTCTAATAAAATCTGAAAGGGAAAACAGAGCGTTAAAGCTCCAGAAAATCTCTTCTGTATCTGACGCCGAAGTATTCGGCAAGCTCTTTCATTTCGCTGTCTTTGATCGTGTTTATCCTCGGCAGGTGAGCTGTGAGCATATATATCTGCGCCGCCTTTTCAACTGTTTCGATAAGTCCGAATGTTTCATCCATGGTTTTTCCCGCGCCGTAAATGCCGTGCATTCCCCAGATGACGAGGCGGAATTCCTTCATTTTTTCGGCGGTTGCTTCGCCTATGCTGTTTGTTCCGCAAAGCATCCAGGGCAGAACGCCGACTCCGTCCGGGAATACAACGATACACTCTGTGCACATTTCCCAGAGTGTGTGCGTCAGCTTCTTTTCGTCAAGCTCGTGAACATAATTCATAGCAAGAGTATTTGTCGGGTGAGAGTGCATAACTACGCGGTTTTCGGGATCGACGCTGAGCCTTGCCGTGTGGCTCATCAGGTGCGCCGGAAGCTCAGAGGTGAATTTGCCGCCGTCTTTGTAGCCCCAAAGAAGTTCGGCTGTCGTGCCGTCCTTAGCTATTCTGATAATGCCAAGGTTGTTTTCGGGGTCGTCTTTGACATTCTTGAAATATTTTCCCGTACCGGTGACTATGAATATTTTTCCGATAAGCTCCTTTGCGTCAAAGCCGGTCGGAATCGTTCTGATGACATTATCAAGGTCGAGATACTCGGCGACCTCGCTTTCGTCAAGCATATAGCTTATGTTACCGCCGTTTCTTTCGTCCCATCCGAGACGGTACATATTTGCGGTCGTGCTTTTCATTTCCTCCACAAAGGGAGAAGTCAAAATATCTTTCATCTGCGCTTCACCAGTACTTCCCGTTCATATTTTTTCACTTCTTTGAGATAATCGCTTTCAACGCCTTCTCTTTTCAGATATTCATTCCAGACATCGCCGAAAGGAGCGGTTTTCATATCCTCCGAAAGAGCCAAAAGCTGCGTGAAATTGCTTTCGGACTGAAGACGTCGCATTTTTTCATTCGGCTGCAAAAGAGCAAACAGCAAGGCTTTCTCAACGCTTCTGACGCCGGTTACCCATGCGGCAATGCGGTTGATCGACGCGTCAAAATAGTCCGTTGCGATAAATACGCGATCGGTTGCGTTGTTTCTGACGATTTCCTTTGCGATCTCCTTTGTCTCGTCGTCGAAAAGAACAACATGGTCTGAGTCCCAGCGGACGGGGCGGGTGATATGCAAGGCGATTTTTTCATTGAACAGCAGCAGGGACGGTATTTTGTCGCTGACTGTTTCCGTCGGGTGATAGTGACCGTTATCCATCAGAGGCGTTATTCCGGCTCTGTCTGAATAGGAAAGGCAGAATTCGGCCGAACCGACCGTATAGCTTTCAAGTCCGATGCCGAACACCTTGCTTTCGAGGGTAACATAAACTTTTGACTTGTCATAAGGCACGGACAAAATTTCATCAAGGCTCTTTTTAAATCTTGCTCTCGGTGAAAACCGGTCGGCGGGGATATCCTTGTAACCGTCCGGAATCCAGATATTCATAACGCAGGGCACGCCCGTCCGGTCTGCGAAATATTCGGCGATCTTCAGGCAGGCCTTGCCGTGGTCAACCCAATAACGGCGCACGCTTTCATCGGGAGAAGAAAGCGTCAGATTGTCTTTCACCATGGGGTGAGCGAAAAATGTCGGGTTAAAATCAAGTCCTATATTTCTCTCTGCCGCAAAATCCGCCCACTTTTTGAAGTGCTTCGGCTCGATTTTATCTCTGCCGACCGCTTCACCGTCTTCAAAAATCGCATAGCTTGCGTGAAGATTGAGCTTCTTTTTGCCGGGTATAAGGGAAAATGCCTTATCAATGTCAGCCATAAGCTCCTCGGGTGTTCTTGCCTTGCCGGGGTAATTCCCCGTTGTCTGAATTCCTCCCGAAAGACTTTCGCGGCTGTCAAAGCCCGTCACATCGTCGCCCTGCCAGCAGTGAACGCTGACGGGGATATTTTTTAGCTCATCAAGCGCCTTTTCCGTGTCGACGCCGTATTTTGCGTATATTTCCTTAGCTTCGCTGTATCTGCTCATTTTCTGCCTCCTTGATCTCAAAGGTCGTTCTGATTATTTTTCGCGCTTCGTCAAGACTGATTTTTCTGTCGGCCATTATCTGAGAGAGAATATTGCCTGTTGCCGTAGCCTCCGTCAGGCCTGTATATACTTTCTTTCCGGTATAAAGAGAAGTGAGGAGGTTGAGATATTTATCCTTGCTGCCTCCGCCGACGATATGAACGGAATTGATTCTTTTGCCGCTGATGCGCTCAATTTCAGCAATTGCTTTTTTATATGACTCGGCGAGTGAGTGATAAACGCTTGACAGCGCATCGCAAAGCGGAAGATAGGGCTTTCCTAAATATGTCCTGACCGCTTCGATCATATTATCCGGAGCGACAAAGCAGGGGGCGTTCGGATCTATTCTTTCCTCAAAGTCGCTTCCGAAAGCCATCTGCATCATTTCATCATATGAAAGAGACTTTTCAAGATTATTGCGGATATTCTGAAAAATCCACATACCCATGATATTTTTGAGAAAGCGGAAACGGTATTCTATCCCGCCCTCGTTTGTGAAATTGGCTCTCATTGCCTCCTGAGTCAGGATCGGTTCGGCGTTTTCCGTGCCTATCAGGCTCCATGTGCCTGAGGAAATATATACGCTGTCCTTTTCAACAGGGCAGGCGGCGACGGCCGACGCCGTATCGTGGGACGGACACAGAACGACCTCGCAGTCAAAACCGACCTCATTTCTGACGCTTTCGGTGAAGCGTCCGACCGATGTACCCGGTAGTGAAAGCGGACTGAAAATTTCTTTCGGCAAGCCGAGCCTGTCGAGAATATATCCGTCCCATTCCTTTTCTTTTGCGTTGACAAGGTTAGTTGTCGTTGCGTTGGTGTATTCGTTTCTGATTTCTCCGGTCAGCTTAAAAGAAAGATATTCCGGCATCATCAGAAAGTGGGCTGCGTTTTTCAGCTTTCCGCTTTTTTTGTCGCAATAAAGCTGATAGATAGTGTTGAAATTCTGCTTTTGTATTCCCGTTCTTTCATAAAGTTCGGTCTGAAAAATGATTTTGTTAACTTCTTTTGATGCTTCGGCTGTTCTTCCGTCGCGGTAGGATATGGCAGGGAGTATCTCCTTGTTGCTTTCATCGAGCAAAACATAGTCAACTCCCCATGTGTCAACGGCTAAAGTTGTCGGTATCTTTCTGATTTCAGCGCAGCGTTTAATGCCGTTCTTGACATGGTATAAAAGCCTTTCCGTATCCCAGACGAGCGCCCCGTTTTCATTTTTTATCCCGTTGTCAAACCGGTAGATTTCCTCGAGGCAGAGTATTCCGTTTTCAACGCTGCCGAGAATGTGTCTGCCCGATGAGGCTCCGATATCAATAGCTAAATAATATTTTTTCAAGATAACTCCGCCTTAATATTCTATCGTGTAGTTTTCTTCAACCGCAAGGGCAAGCTTTGCCGTAACGCTGCTGAAAGCGACCTTTGCGTCAATCGCAAGAATATCCGTGTTTCTGAAAGTGATATCGGTCACTCTTTTTGACTTTTTGTCGATAGTACAGGAGATCGAGCCGTTGATTCCGTTGACATCGATTGAGTTGAATGTGACGGTCGGTATGCTGACTGAGCTTATCGACGAGGCCGTGACCGTGTTAAATACGCCTGCGTATCCTTCACCTTTTTCGGGACTTGTGATTTTGTCGTCATAAAGCTTGATTTCGAGCTGATATGAAGAGCCTGCCTCGGTGCAGCTTGCGCTCGCGACCATATCCGGCGTCATGTGAGATGTGTAGTCTGTTCCGCCGATGGGAAAAACGGTCTGCATATCCTCTTTGCTTGTCCATGATTCGGGCGTGTCGGTGCCTTTGACAAACTGCTTGATAGCTGCGCCGCCGATGCCCTGAATGGCAGCCGGAAGCTCAAGATATTCGGGGAGCGACTCAAGCTTTTTATAATTTCTCGTCAGTGTTGACGCCTCGGACTTGACCTTGTTGGCCGAAGAATTATAAAGCTCGACTATCTGTTCGACCGACATATCGGAGTCCGACGCATTATCGGAGGGCGTAGCTGCGTCCGGCTGTTCGGTTTGTGTGTCGCCTGAATTTGCCGGTTGGGAGCTTTGCGGCGCCTCGGTCGTCTGACTTTCTGATGACGGCGCTGCGGCCGGAGCCTGAGACACGGCGACCGGATTCACGGCAGCTGCGTTTTCAGAATTTATGTTGACGCCGATGTTAATGCTTCTGCTCGCGCCGAAGGCATAGCCGCCGACCGAGAGAATAACCGCCGCCAGCACTATTGCGATTGTTTGTTTTGTTTTCTGTTTCATGATAACTTCTCCTCACAGTTTTATATCGGTTTTGAAGCCTGTTTAATATGTACGCAGGTTTTCGCTGATATTAAAGCGGCTTCGAAACCGGCAGCGGCGAATCGGAAATTACTTTTTCTGTGATCCGCCTATGATACATAATTTGTGCTTTAGCTTGCTTCTTTTATAAAATCAGTAGCGAAAAAAGTCTAATTCGCCATTTTAACAAGAAACTTCAAATGAATATTTTCCCGCCGTAACGGTCGTCCTTTCGCCGTTCGGCAAAATTACATCTGCCGAGCAGTTAGCGGGAACTTCCAGATGAAAAACGGTTTTTCCGCTTTTTCTTTCCCAGCCGGATTTTATAAGTCCGAAAACGCTCTTATATTCTGCTCTTGCATAAGTGAAGTGACCGCCGACCTTGGGTGAGATCACAAAATGGTTTTCGCCGTCAACATTTATACCGCACATTGAAGAAAACAGCCATTGACAAACCGCGCCCTTTGAGTAATGGTTGAGAGATGCGATTCCTCCCTGAGCCTTTGTGCCTTCCCAGGATTCCCAGACGGTTGTTGCGCCGTTTTTCGTCATAAAGAGCCAGCCGGGCATCTGCTCGTTTTCAAGCAGTCTGAAAGCAGACTCAATGTCATATTTTTCAAGAACGGATAGAATAAGCGGAGTTGAAAGAAAGCCGGTTCCGAGTCTGTATCCGTAGTTTTCGAGGGCTTTGATGAGGCGCTTTTTTGCGTATTCGGTCTGTTTTTCGTCAAGAAGGCCGAAAGCGAGCGGGCGCACAAGCGATGCCTGCCTGTCGGTGTCAAGCGAAAAGTCGGGTGTTCTCACAAGCTCCTGATATGCTTTCTTGCATTTTTCGCTGATATCGAAATAGCGTTTAGCGTCGTTCTCTTCTCCGAGCGCTTCGCAGATCTCACCCATAAGGCGCAGCACATAGCTGGTATAAGCAGTCGAAACCTCGGGATGCGGCAGAATGGTATTAGTCCATTTATTTGGAAAAACATCTGCCGGCTCTGCCCATTCGCCGTAGGACTGACCGGCGTTGACAATGTATTTTCCGCCTTCGCCCTTTAATCTGACAGGCTTCGAAAGGGGAGCGTTTTTACCTATCCGGCCGATCATAAATTCGGCGTAGCGTTTCATTCTGCCGAAGTATTCTTTAAGTATGTCCGTGTCGCCGTATTTTTTCCAGAAATAATAAGGTATTATAATACCGGCGTCCGACCAGCCGACGCTGCCGTTCATGAAGCTCATATAAAAATCAATGCCGCCGGGAGGCGCTATCTGCGGAAGCTTTCCGTCTTTTTTCTGCCAGTCATACATATCGGCAAGATACTTCTTTGAAAACGCCGCATAATCAAAAAGATAAGAGGCGCTCGGGAAGAAAATCTGTGCGTCTCCGGTCCAGCCGTGCCGCTCTCTTGTCGGGCAGTCGGTCGGCAAATCGGCGCTGTTGCTCTTTGTTGACCAGACAGTGGCTTCAACGAATTTGTTGAGAAGCTCGTTTGAAGACTCAAAAAATCCGGTCCGCTCCATGTCGGAATATACTGCGATTGCCGTGAAATCATCGGCTTTGAAATCGGCGTCAGAGCTTACGAGAACATAACGGAAGCCGAAAATAGCAAATTTTGTTTTATAATGGTTTTCGCCGTCCATGCAGGTGTAATCTATCTGCTGCAAGGGGGTGGTTATATGCTTATTGGAGCATTGGATATTCTTCTGGGTGAACTCGCCGTTTTCATCAAGCATTTCGCCGAACCGCAGGAAAATTTTATCACCCCGTCTTGCGGTAATATTAAATTCAATATAACCTGCGAAATTCTGCTTGAAATCAAGCACTGTTTTTCCGGACGGGGTTTTGATTATTTCAGGCTTGAAGCGTTCCTTTTCTTTGATCGCAACATTATTTGAAGCGGTCGGAACAACACCGCAGTCGGTTACCATCGCCCAATCCTTATAGCTAGGTGACATATCGGCGTCAACGATTTCGCCGTCCTTGTTGTCGGCGAAGCGGATCGGGCCGTCGCTGCTCCAGTGCCAGCTCCCGTCGCTGATAACGGTTTCGTCGGTTCCGCCATCAAATTTTATTTCGAGCTGAGCTATGAGCTTTGTCTCGTTTCCGTATTCCTGCTTTAAGCCCCATGCTCCGACAGAGCCTCTGTACCAACCGTCGGCAAGCTCGACCGTGAGACTGTTTTCGCCGGTTTTTAGCATATCGGTGACATCGTAGGTCTGATACTGAATCCGTTTTTTGTAGTCTGTGATACCGGGGGCGAGGCAAAAATCGCCGACCTTTTCGCCGCCGAGTCTCGCTTCATAGAGTCCGCAGGCCGTTATATAAAGTCTTGCTTTTTTTACTTTCTTTCTGAGCGTGAACACCTGCCTGAAGCAGTCAACGGGGTACCGCTTCTGGTTGTCGGGCCTGTTGCTTTCGATCAGATAATCAATACCCTGCAAAATAAACGATTTGCCGATGGCTTTCTTTTTGTTTTCTGTTGAAGCGTCGGCAGTATAATTTCCTGTGATCCATTTCGCTTTCCAGTCGGCTTTATCCAGAAGTCCGATTTCAAAAAAGGCTTTCTCGCTGAAAGTACCCTCGTTTCCGTTCTCGTCCCAGAGCTTGACGCTCCAAAAAACCGTGTCTCTTGACCTGAGCGCCTTTCCGCCCCAGCGGATATGCGTCATCCGGTCAGAGTCGACCTTTCCGCTGTCCCACAGAATTTCGCCGTTCTCGTTTTCGGCAACAATTCTGTAAGCGGTTTGTTTTATTCCGCCGTCACAGTTCCAAAAAAGCCGCGGCTTTGTTATGCTGATTCCGATCGGATTTTTGAGATATTCTGTTTTTAAGTTGATAGCTTTCATAAGATTTCTCCGTTTTAATAGGTTCTTTTATTTTCTTTTCCGATAAGACCGACTCCCAGCGCTCAACATATGTCTCTTTGCCGATATGCTCATTTCAGATTCTGCCGTCATTTGAGCCGTCTTCTGTGTTGATTTCTGAAGCTTCGATATCATCTTTTTCGTCTGATGAAGATTCAACTTCAAGTCCTTTTCTGATTCTGATTTCCTCTTGCTCTTTTGCAAGATTTTTTTCAACGCCGAGGAACGCAAGCAAAGCAATCATAATGAAAGCGGTGATGGCTTCAAATCCAAGAAAGCCGAATGTAATGGCGTTTTGCGTAGAAGCGTTCTGAACTGCAGCGATTGTCTCGCCGTTCACAAATTCAGGAGCAATATATCCCGTTTTTGACAGCATAAAGTTGAAAATGCTGTTCGAAACGCCGCCGGCAACCGTTAAAATGATTGACAGGATTGAGGTTGAAAGGCCGTCAACCCGGAATCCGTATTTCCATTCAATGTGGTCAAGCACATCGGCAAAAAGAGCCATAAACACATAGGCACACGGCAAGCCGCCGATGTTCTTGATAAACTGACCTATCAGAACAACCACCATGTTGTGTGGATTCATTAAACAGACAATGCCGCCTATTGCATACAAAACAAAGCCTGCCATAGTCAGATTTCTTTTTCCGAACTTTTTTGCAAGCGGCCAGACGGCAAACATGCCAATTCCCATCGGTATTCCACCGATAATGGAAACCATCGTTTGTGTGATACCGTCATTATAGGAGCCGAGAACATAGTTGCAAAAATAAATCAGCGAAATGTTTTTCAGGTTTGAACCGATATGATATACAATCAGATAGAGAAAAATGACAACCCAATATTTGTCCTTTATAACACTCAAAAGCTGAGTTTTCACAGAGACGGTCTTCTTTTCGCTGTCTGCTCCCTCTTCAGTGATTCTTTCACGGGTGAAATAGTATTCAACAAGGGTAAGAGGAAGCGCAAGAATTGCCACGACTGACATAACCGTTATCCATGCCGATTTGTTGACGCCGATTGCAGGCATAATCAGCATCGGGAAGATCAGAGCAACAATAATTCCGGTTGCGGCAACACTCGAAATATTGTTGAAAACCGAAAGGCTTCCTCTTTGTTCAATATTTCTTGTTGAAAGCGGAACCATAAGGTTATGGCTCATATTGTAAATAGTAAAGGCGAACGAATAAAAGAGGTTATATGAGAGCATAACCCAAACAACCTGTACAGTTTGAGAAGCCACAGGAACAGTAAAAAGATGAATTCCCGTAATCGGAAGCAATACGGCGGCAATTAACAGATAAGGCCTTGCTTTTCCTTGCTTTGTTCTGGTTCGGTCGATAATCTGACCCATAATGATGTTGGTTATCGCATCGACAATTTTTGAAATGACCGGGAATACAGCAAGAAAAGCTCCATTCCAGACATTAGTCAGCTTTAAAACATCGGTGTAATACACATTCAGATAACTGGCTAGCACCGCATTTAGCAGCAACGCACCGGCCGGCCCCAGAAGGTAACCGAGCCACTTTTCGCTTTTCTGAACATCCTGACTTTTGATCCGGCTTTCAAAAACCGGCGAACTCATCAATTTTTTCATACTTTCTACCTCACTTTTTGTTTGACAAAAGGCAAATTTTATATTACACTCTAATTATAACGACACACCGTCGGTTTGACAATCATCAGTTTATTTAAACATGGCCGTTAAACCGACAAATAAAGCGAATTTGGTTGTATTAATCTTGAAAAAATTAAACTGTTTAAAAAACTCAATATGCGTGGCGAAACCAACGATTATAGCCATTTGACTTTTATCAGTCTTTTGGGCGTGTCGGAAAGGAGCTATTTATATATGAACACCAAGAATAATCAGAGAACAAGGCTTTCAAAAATGCTTTTCAAAAGCGCGGTTATGGATCTGTTAAGAGAAAAAGGCTCTGTGGAGAAAATATCCGTCAGGGAGCTTTGTCAGAGAGCCGAGCTGAACCGCTCAACATTTTATGCGCATTACAGCGAGCCGAAGGATCTGCTTTTGGAGGTTGAAAACGAACTGCTTTTATCGACTGAGGATCATCTGAAAAAAATCGGAGCGGAAAACAATATCGGCGCGCATAAATATATTCTTTCTTTTTTAAAATATATAAAGGACAACGATAAGCCGTTCAGAACATTGCTTGTTGATTCAGCCGAGCCGGAGTTCCGGTCGAGATTTATGCAGCAGTCAATTCTGCAATTTATTGAAAATCTGCATATTACATTTCAAAAGGATGCCGAGCAGTATATTTACTCATATATACTGAACGGAAGCGCCGGCATCATTATTCAGTGGATCCGTTCCGATTATGCGGCGGACGAAAGCATGATATGCGAGCTTCTGTTTTCCATAAATAAGAGTGCACTTGCCAATCTTAACATGTTTATTGCCGGGTGAAATAAGAAAGCAAAAATATATAAAAAGAAAAGCTATAAGCTACAACAAAGCGTTTCGATCCGGCTTTGATTGTAAATTATAGCTTTTAATTATGTCTTTGATTTTGTTCTGCGCCGAATTAACAGCCTGTGTTGTCAGAATAATTCATGTTGTTCTTTCGTCGGCGCCGAATTATTTTCTCAGAAGCTTATATATTTTTCCCGTCAGCCCGGACGGCATTATGAACAGCAAAAGCTGGGCGGCGGACGGTATCAGAAAATCCGAAAAAGAGCTGAAGCCTGCCTTGTGGATTCTGTATCTTGAAATAATGAACCACTTTGTGTTGACAAAGTTCTTTCGTCTTTTCATGTTGTCCTTCGATGTGCGGTATCGGACGAGGCTTTCGGGAATGTTCATGCCCTTTGCGCCCGCCATTAACATTCTGACCACAAAATCATAGTCCTCGCACCTGACCATATTTTTGTAGCCGCCGATTTCATTTGCGAGCTTTCTTGAAAAAGCAATTCCGGGGTTGTTGAAAGGATTTCTCCGCTTTGCAAATTTATAGATCTCTTCGTGTTTGGTCGGAGTCTTTTTGGTTGTCAGAAGGGCTTTGGTCCCGTCGTCAAATTCGTCGATATAAACGCCGCAAATGTCAATTCCCGTTTCAAATGCGGAAAGTATTTTCTCTGCGTATGTCGGCATAAGTATATCGTCCGAGTCTATCTTAGCGATGATATCGGTGCTGCAAAGCTCTATTGCCTTGTTTGAGGCGTACCAGTTACCATTGTTGGTTTCTGTCTCATAAAAGACAAATAATTCTGGATATTCAGCCTTATATTTGTCGATGACTTCATATAATTCATCGTTCAGATGTCCGTCCGCAACGAGAACGACGCTTTGCGGCAGGACTGTCTGCGAAAAAATCGAGCCGAGACATTCGTCAAGATTTGCGCCCTTTTCTTTTTCGTAGGTCGTCGATATTATTGATAAGGATTTCATACTTTACCGTCCTCGGATTTTTCTTTAAGTATAGCACCTATATATCTTCATGTCAAACGATTGACAACAAATATCACTGATGATAAAATATAAAGGTTAAGAGTCTGTTTGGAGGTGAACGCTGTGAATGTCGCAATAATCGGAGGGGGAGCGTCCGGTCTTGCCTGCGCCGTTGAGCTTGCCGGAAGGGGCTGCGGGGCTAAAATAACCGTTTTTGAGGGCAACGATCGCGTGGGGAAAAAGCTGCTCGCCACCGGCAACGGCCGGTGCAATCTCACAAACCTTTCAGCCGAAAGCGGAGGTTATCGGAACATGGCTTTTGCTTCGTACGCACTGAGTGTGTTCCCGCCGGAAAGCAATATCGGCTTTTTTAATTCGATCGGTCTTTATACGAGAACAGATCCCTGCGGCCGCGTCTATCCGCTGAGCAATCAGGCGTCGAGCGTTCTTGACAGTCTCCGTTTTGCCGCTCAGAATCTCGGCGTTAATATTATTACCGATATTCGTGTTCACAATGTCGAAAAGCGGGAAGGAAAATTTTTCATCAACGGAAAGGGCGGATATGACTTTGTCGTTTTATCGACCGGCGGAAAGGCGGCGCCGAGTCAGGGCTCAGACGGCAGCGGCTATAAAATTCTTCGTTCGTTTGGTCATAGAATAACAAAACTATCCCCGAGTCTTGTTCAACTTGAGACAAAAAATAAGGTTTGTGTCAAACAGCTAAAAGGTGTTCGATGTGAGGTCAACATGACTTTGAGCCTTGACGGAAAAGTGGCTTGTCAAAAACACGGGGAGCTTCTCTTTACCGATTACGGCTTGTCCGGAATAGTCTCTATGGAAATTTCGGCTTATGCTTCGCCATATATCAACAGCGGCGGAAAAAACGCCGCAGTGTCGGTCGACCTCGTCCCGTCTTACAATGAGCAGACGCTTGAGGCGTGCTTGAAAAAACAGGCGGGAATATTTCCTGAAAAAGCCGCAGAGGATATTCTGAGCGGATTTTTGCCCAAGAAGATCGGTCAGTCGGTGCTGAAAAGTCTCGGAATTTCGGGAGCCGAAGCTGCGGGCGGCCTGCCGGAAAAAACATTCGGCAAGCTGGCGGCTGCGCTGAAAAGCTTCACTTTTGAAATCAGCGGAACAAAGGACTTTTCTTTCGCCCAGGTCACGGCCGGCGGAGCGGATACGGACGAATTTGACAGAAAAACAATGCAGTCGAAAAAGGTCGAAAATCTGTTTTGCGCAGGAGAGATACTCGATGTTGACGGTGACTGCGGGGGCTTTAATCTGAATTGGGCGTGGTCGAGCGGAAGACTCGCCGCGAGGAGTATAGCGGAAAAAGTGGTGCGAAATGTTAAGAATAAATGAGATAAAAACCGGGCTTGAATACAGCGCCGATGACCTTTATAAAAAGGCGGCGAGAACGCTCGGAATTAAAAAAAGCGACATAAAGAGTCTCACAATATACAGAAAAGCGATAGATTGCCGCAAAAAGAACGATATCAGATTTGTGTTTTCGCTTGATGTTGAGATCGACGGCGACGAAGAAATGATAGCGGCGGCTTTCCCGGAAAACAAGGTCAGCGTCGTTGAAAAATATGAGTATAAAATGCCTGAAAACAAGAGAGCATCGGCTTTCAGGCCGGTTATAGCCGGGTTCGGTCCGGCCGGAATATTTGCGGCTCTCACCTTAGCCAGAGCGGGCCTCAGACCTCTGATTCTTGAGAGGGGCAGAGATGTTGAAACGAGAACAGCCGATGTTGACCGTTTTTGCCTGACGAGAGAGCTTGATGTCGATTCAAATATACAGTTCGGCGAGGGCGGCGCAGGCACTTTTTCGGACGGAAAGCTCAACACCGGAACAAAAAGTCCCCTTATCCGCAAGGTGTTCGAGGAATTTGTCTCTCACGGCGCGCCGGATGAGATAATATATTCAGCCAAACCCCACATCGGAACGGACAGGCTCGGCGGAGTCATAAAGAAAATGCGCGAGGAGATAATTTCACTTGGCGGCGAAGTGAAGTTCGGCTGCAAGCTGACGCAGATCATTGTCTATAACAAGTTTATTCAGGGCATTACCTATGAAGAAAACGGAAAAAGTGTTGATTTTGAGACAGATTGTCTCATTCTAGCAATAGGCCATTCAGCCCGCGACACAGTTAGAATGCTTCACGGAAAGGGCGTTGTTATGATGCAAAAGCCTTTTTCCGTCGGCTGCCGGATAGAGCATCCGAGAGAATTCATCGACAGATCGCAATACGGCGATTTCGCAGGCTCTCCCGCTCTCGGCGCTGCGAGCTATAAAATGGCGTGTCATCCGCCTCATTCAAGAGGACTTTATACCTTTTGTATGTGCCCCGGCGGAACGGTTGTGGCCGCCACGAGCGAATATCACGGAGTGGTCGTCAACGGAATGAGCGAATATGCAAGAGACGGCGAAAATTCAAATTCCGCCCTTCTGGTCGGGATAGAGCCGGAGGACTTCCCGAGCGACGATGTTTTATCAGGCTTTGAATTGCAGGAAGAAATCGAACACACAGCTTTCAGAGTCGGCGGAGGGGATTATACGGCTCCGTGCCAGCTGGTCGGTGATTTTCTTTCAAATAAGCCCTCGGTCAGGCTCGGCGCAGTCAGACCAAGCTATCCGCTCGGCGTTACGCCAAGCGATATAAGGCTTGTCCTGCCGAAAAAGGTGACGGACACCATGCAGGAGGGACTTGTAAAAATGGGAAGAATGATTGAAGGCTTCACCATGAACGACGCGGTTCTCACCGCTCCCGAATCACGAAGCTCGTCGCCTGTCAGAATAATAAGAGACGAATTTTTCCAGACGAATGTCAGGGGGCTTTATCCTTGCGGCGAGGGAGCCGGCTATGCGGGCGGAATAGTTTCCGCTGCGGTTGACGGAATAAAGTGCGCTCACGCCGTGTTGAGCGATGAGACATAATATCGAAGTAACGGATCGGATTCCGAATAAAAACAGATAAGCTGCGGCGCACCGGGTTTGGAGTGCGCCGCAGCTTGTTGTCTGCTCTGATTTTCGTTTTATTTCAGCGAACTTATAAATCTGTCAAAGCCCGCCATTCCGTTTTCGTCTCTTTTGAAAACACCTGCGTGTTCAAGAGCCTTTGAAAATGTTTTTCCGATCTCTTTGTGAAGAATATCGGTTATGTTTTCTTCGGTGAATGTGTAATTGCCGCTGAACGAGTTAAACCATGCGAAGTGTTTTCCGATAGTCTCATCGTTTTCAAAGCTTTCGCCTTTTAAAACAGCCTTTTTCAAAAGAGCCATTTCATTTTTAAGCCTTGACGGAAGAACGGCAAGGCCCATAACCTCGATAAGCCCGATATTCTCTTTTTTGATATTGTGTATCTCGGCGTGCGGGTGAAAAACGCCGAGTGGGTGTTCGTCGGTCGTTATGTTGTTTCTAAGAACGAGATCCAGCTCAAAGATACCGTCTTTCTGCCTTGCTATCGGAGTTACGGTGTTATGCGGTTCTGAGCCGGTCCGGGCAAAGATAAAGCACTTTTCGTCTGTGTAATCGCGCCATGCGGCGAGAATTTTGCTTCCGAGAGCGACAAGCCGCTCAGAGCTTGCGCTTCTGAGCCTGATAACGGACATCGGCCATTTGACTCTGCCGCAGGTCATATCTTCAAAGCCGGGAATAACATATTCCTTTTCTATCGGAGCCTTTGCCATCGCGAATTCGTAGCGACCGCCCTGAAAATGCTCGTGAGAGAGAATAGAGCCGCCGACTATCGGAAGATCTGCGTTCTAGCCGACATAGTAGTGTGGGAAGAGCTTGACGAAGTCGAACAGCTTTCTGAATGCGCTTTCATCTATCTTCATCGGAACATGCTTTGAATTGAACACTATGCAGTGCTCGTTATAATAAACATAGGGTGAATACTGAAAGCCCCACGGTGAGCCGTCTATCGTCACGGGGATTATGCGGTGATTTTGCCTTGCCGGGTGATTGATTCTTCCGGCATAGCCCTCGTTTTCACGGCAGAGCTGACATTTGGGGTACCCGGACTGCGGCAGAAGCTTTGCGGCTGCGATGGCCTTTGGATCCTTTTCGGGCTTTGAGAGATTTATTGTGATATCAAGGTCGCCGTATTCCGTTTCAGTTATCCACTTGACATCCCGCTTTATTCTGTCGCGCCTTATGTAGTTGGTGTCCTGACTGAACTTATAATAGAAGTCGGTCGCTTTTTCCGGCGACTGTTCATAAAGAGAATTGAACTTTTCTATTATTTCGCTCGGTCTTTGAACGAGAACTGACATTATTTTAGTGTCAAAAAGATCCCTGTGAGTTGCGTCGTTCTCTTTTAACGCTCCGCTTTCGGCGGCGTAATCCATGAGGGAAGAAAGAACCTCCTCCAGATTTATCTCGCCGTATTCCTCCTCCGGCTCCTCGTAGCTGTCGGCGCCTATGACCTCCAGAATTCTGTTCGTCATAAACACCCGATCGCTCTCTTTGATCAAAGAATGTTCCAGAGCGTACGTTATCAGTTTTTTAACACTTTCATTCATTTGAGTCACCCCTTGATGATATTACTTTGCAAGTATATTCCCAAAACAGAAACTTATGTCACCGCCGGCGCAAGTCAGCTGTTTTCGACGCATACGCGGTACGCCAGCTCTCTGAGCTGATCGAGACTTTCGATAGTGCCGGCCTCACGCCGAAAACCGGCGGCGCCCCTGAAGCCTTTCATGTACCAGGCGGCGTGTTTTCTCGATTCTCTGATACCGACTCTCTCGCCCTTGTATTCGCAGATTTTTTCTATGTGCCTGACCATGACTCTCATTCGCTCGCTGACCGGCGGCTCGGGCAGAATGGCCTCATGCTTGAGAAAAGCGCTGATCTGAGAAAACACCCAAGGCCTGCCGAGAGCGCCGCGGCCGACCATGACCATATCGCAGCCTGTGTCCTCGATCATTTTAGCCGCGCTCTCACCGTCAACAATATCGCCGTTTCCTATAACAGGTACGCTCACACTTCTCTTGACCGCCGCAATTATTTCTTTGTTGACGGGCGGAGCATACATCTGTTGTTTTGTTCTGCCGTGGACGGTTATAGCCGAAACTCCGGCCTGTTCGGCTCTTTTGGCTATTTCAACGGCGTTGATGCTGTCATTATCCCAGCCGGCTCTTATCTTGACCGTGACCGGAACATCGACTGCGTTCACAACGGCGCGGATTATTTCTTCGGCTTTTTTCGGGTTTTTCATCAGCGCCGCACCTCCGCCGTTACCCGATATCTTCGGCGCGGGGCAGCCCATGTTTATGTCAATAGCCTGCGGTCGATATCTGAGACATTCCTCGGCGGAACGAGCCATGATAACGGGATCGTCTCCGAAGATCTGAACGGCGGCGGGGCGTTCCCGTTCACTGAGAACGAGAAGCTGCCGGCTTTTTCTGTCGGACATTGTGATTCCCTTGCTGCTGACCATTTCACTGACGACATAGGCTGCGCCGTATCCCACGCAAAGCTCTCTGAAAGCCATGTCGGCAACTCCCGCCATTGGGGCGAGAGCGGCTGCGCGGCTGTCCAATTCTGTGTTTCCTATTTTCATTCCGCTTCTCCAAAAATAAAATAACTTATATATTCTATCATAAATTTTGTCAAAATGCACACAAAAGTTAAAAAAAATGCTATACTAAAACGAATAAGAAATTATCATTGAGGTGAGCGCTATGCGACTTCTTGTTATTGACGGCAACAGCATTGTCAACAGAGCCTTCTACGGAATAAAGCTTCTGACGACAAAGGACGGAAGATTTACAAACGGAATATACGGTTTTCTGAGCATACTCATAAAGCTGAGAGAGGAATGTTCTCCGGACAGGGCGGCGATCGCTTTTGACCTTAAAGAACCGACTTTCAGACATAAAATGTATGACGGCTATAAGGCGGGAAGACACGCAATGCCTGCGGAGCTTGCAAGTCAGATGCCGGTGCTCAAGCAGCTGCTTGGCTATCTGGGCTACACGATCGTCGAAAAAGCCGGATATGAAGCCGACGATATTCTCGGCACTCTTTCGGCTCATGTCACGGGTGAAGATAAATGCTTTATCGCAACGGGAGACAGAGACAGCCTTCAGCTTGTCAGCGACAACACGACAGTTCTTCTCGCCTCAACGAAGATGGGCAAGGCCGTGACAACGCACTATGACAGAGAAAAGCTCATGGAGGACTACGGCGTTGAGCCGAAACAGATGATTGAGATAAAAGCTCTGATGGGCGACAGCTCCGATAATATACCGGGCGTTGCCGGAGTCGGTCAGAAAACGGCGGGCGATCTGATAAAGCGTTTCAGCAATATCGATTATATATATGCTCATCTTGATGAGCTTGATATAAAAAAGGGAGTTCACGATAAGCTTGAAGCCGGAAAGGACAGCGCATATCTCAGCCGGAAGCTCGGAACAATATGCCTTGACGCTCCAATCGACTGCGACTTCGAGCACTATAAAATAAAGGACGCCGATGCGTTCAATTCGATAAATATGCTCGTCGGACTCGAAATGTTCGAAATGATAGAAAAGCTCGGTCTTTCTTCGGAAAAAGCCGCGGCTAAAGCTCCAAAAGAAGAAAAGAAAACAACGGTCTCTCTGACCGAGGAACAGGATCTGCCGAAGCTTCTGGGCGAGCTTCACAACATGAAAAAGGCCTTTTTCATCAGTCTTTTTGAAAACGGAAAGCTCAGAGGCCTCATTTTCAATATGGGTGACTCTCTCAGGCTCGTCAGCGGCGACCGCTTCGATTTTGACTCATTTACCGATCAGTTCGTTTCGGGCGACGCAGAAAAATACACCTCTGATATCAAGCAGCTTTATAAATACTGCTTTGAAAAGGGCTTTGAGCTTAAAAACGCCGCCTTTGACACTTCTCTTGCGGGTTATATTCTTAACCCTTCCGCCAACGACTATTCGGTCGGCCGCCTTTCAAAGGAATATTCCGTCACGGACGGCAGGAATATTGAGTGCCCGGAGAAGCTTCTTGAAAAAGCGGAGGACTGCGAAATACTGCCAAAGCTTTGTGAAAAGCTCGGCTGCCTGATTGAAGAAAACGGCCAGCATGAGCTTCTTTATGATATAGAGCTGCCGCTTTCAGAGGTCCTGGCTTCGATGGAGACGGAGGGCTTTTTGGTCGACAGGGACGGAATAAGCGAGTTTTCAAAGGTGCTTGACGCTAAGATAGAAGATGTTGTCAAGCGCATATTTGCTCAGACGAATTTTGAGTTTAACCTCAACTCTCCCAAACAGCTGGGAGCCGCTTTGTTTGAAACTCTCGGCATACCCTGCAAAAAAAAGACGAAAAGCGGCTATTCGACAAGCGCAGATGTTCTTGAGGAGCTTGCCGGGGATTATCCTGTCGTTGCCGATGTTCTAGAATACAGAATGCTCGCCAAGCTCAAAAGCACATATTGCGACGGACTTCTCAAGGTCATCGGAAGCGACGGCAGAATACACTCCACTTTCAATCAGACCGAAACGAGAACAGGCCGGATATCCTCTCAGGATCCGAATTTGCAGAATATACCCGTCCGGTCGGAGCTTGGCCGTGAGTTACGAAAATTCTTCATATCGGGCGGCGGAAGCGTTCTTCTCGACGCCGACTATTCTCAGATTGAGCTTCGTGTTCTGGCCCATGTTTCACAGGATAAAAATATGATAGAAGCTTTCAACTCCGGTCAGGATATCCACAGGATAACGGCTTCTCAGGTGTTCAATATGCCGCCGCAGATGGTCACTCCTCTTATGAGAACGAGAGCTAAGGCCGTCAACTTCGGCATTGTCTACGGTATCGGCGCATTCTCCCTTGCAAAGGATATAGGCGTCACGAGAAAGGAAGCCGACGCTTATATAAAAGGATATCTGAAGAATTTCAGCGGCGTTGACGAATATATGAAAAACATCGTTTCCAAAGCGAGAGAGGACGGTTTTGTAAGCACGCTGTTCGGCAGAAGAAGATATCTTCCGGAGCTTTCCTCCTCAAACAAAATGCTTCAGGCGTTCGGCGAAAGAGTCGCCCGGAATATGCCTATCCAGGGTACTGCGGCGGATATTATCAAGATAGCCATGGTGCGCGTCTATAACAGGCTCAAAAGCGAAAATATGCGCTCAAAGCTTATAATGCAGGTTCACGACGAGCTGATAGTCGAGGCCGCTGAGGACGAAAAAGAGAAAGCCGCTGCGATTCTCGGCGAAGAGATGAGAAACGCCTGCAAAATGTCAGTTGAGCTTATCGCCGATGTCGGAGAGGGAAAAACATGGTTTGACGCGCACTGATTTTAAGCAAAGCTATTGCTTTTTTGACTTGCGCTGATATATACTCTCTTAGTAGTTCTGAAAGAAAGGAAAATTTAAAAATGAGAATGTTTTTAGCGGTTTTTGTTTGCAAGCTGCTCAGATTTATCGGAAAGCTCGTCGGAAAGGGGAGCAGTCTTCCGGGAAAATTTGCACTTAAAATATATCCCGATGTTCTGAAGCATGTCAAGCTCCCCGATACAGTCATCGCCGTCACGGGAAGCAACGGCAAAACATCAACGGTTGAAATGATATCGCAGGTGCTGAGATCTGCGGGAAAAAAGGTCGCGTATAACAAAGAGGGCTCAAACCAGATCGAGGGCGTCACCTCGCTCATTCTTTGCGACAGCACATTTTCGGGCCGAATGAAGAGCGATATCCTGCTTATCGAGTCTGATGAGAGATACGCAAAATATACCTTCAGATATTTCAAGCCGACGCATTTCGTCATAACTAACCTTTACCGCGATCAGCTGACGAGAAACGGTCATCCCCAGTGGGTGTGGAACGCAATAAAGGAAAGCATCGGCGACGAGAGCAAGCTTATCCTCAACAGCGACGATCCGATAGTGTCGCTCTTCGGCAGGGATCACGCCGATGTCGTCTGGTTCGGAATGGACAGGCAGTCGTTTTCAACTGACAGAAACACAGGCGTTTATGACGATTTCAAATACTGCCCGGTCTGCTACTCAAAGCTTGAATATGACTTCTATCACTATAATCATATCGGTTCTTATCACTGCCCCGAGTGCGGCTTCAGAAGAAATCCGACCGAATACACAATAACTGACGCCGACCTTGACACGGGAGTTATCACGGTCAACGGTGAAAGCAGGATAAAGCTTGCGCTCAAGAGCATCTATAACGCTTATAATATGCTCGCCTGCTTTGCGGTATGCGATCTGGTGGGCGTTGACCGGAAGACCATCGCCGCAAGCATAAGCGACTATGTTCTGACCAACGGAAGAGTCGTGAATTATAAGCTCGGCGACAGCTTCGGAACGCTTCTGACCTCAAAACACGAAAATTCGGTCTCCTATGATCAGTCTATCCGTTATGTCACCGATCAGAAGGAGGATCACGGCGTTATAATCATTGTCGACGCCGTCAGCCGCAAATATTTCACAAGCGAGACAAGCTGGCTCTGGGATATCAATTTCGGTCTCCTCGGAAAAGAAAACACGGAACACATCTACCTTTGCGGCAGATACGCAAACGACCTTGCCGTCAGATTTTCCTATACGGATATCGACCAAAGCCGAATAAGCGTTATTGAAAATCTGGCCGAAGCGGTGGAAACTATAAAACGGGCAGGCCACAAGAGACTTTACACAATAACCTGCTTCTCCGATAAGGATAAGTTTCTTTCGGCCGTTGAAATTATAAAGTGAGGGGATAAATATGGAAATCAAAATACTGCATTTATATTATGATTTGCTGAATTTATACGGTGAATACGGCAATGTGAGCGCGCTTGAAAGATATCTTGAAAATCAGGGCGCGGCCGTCACCGTCGACAGGCTTTCGCTTTATGACGATGTCGATTTCAAACAATACGACTTCATATATATCGGCTCCGGAACGGAAGAAAAGCAGCTTGTTGCGCTTGAAAATCTCAAGAAAACCAAAGCGGATATCAGGTCGGCTTATGACAGCGGGGCAATAATACTTGCGACGGGCAACGCCTTTGAAATGTTCGGAAAGAAAATAATCAGTCCGGACGGCTCTCAGACCGGGGGCTTGGGCTGGTTTGATATTGAGACCTCTGTCAGCGATAAGAAAAGAACTCTCACTGACGAGATATGTTCGGCCGGATTTCTTGACAAGCCCTGCGTCGGCTTTATAAATAAGGCGAGCGAGATAACAAGCCGGGAAAAACCAATGTTCGTCTGCGACTTCGGAGCAGGAAATTCCGATAAGGATAAAAATGAGGGAATAGTCAACGGCAGCTTCTACGGAACGCATCTGACGGGGCCTTGCCTTGTGAAAAATCCGCATCTGCTTGAATATTTTGCCGGACTTATCGCAAAGAAAAAAGGCTTTGACCTCAAGCCGGCAGAGCTTCCGTTTGAAAACCGGGCATATAAAATAACGCTTGAGGCTCTAAAAAGCAGAATGAACTGAAATATAAAAGACGGCGGGCTGGCGCTTGCCGTTTTTTCATCGGTTGACACGCTTTTTCTTTTATGTTATAATCGAAAAAACTGACAAGGAGATATTTTTATGTTTGTTACTTTTTACACAAAAGCCGTTCAGACTTTTCTTGCGCTGATGCTTTGTCTGACTTCGCTTATCGGTGGGAGCGACGCCGTTAAAGCCAATCCGGTCGAGCCTGTCGCCGACTCAGCCGATGTCAGAGTCGTTCAGTTCAATCTTCGCTTTTCGGGCGTCGGCAAAACCTCAATGGAATACAGAGCGCCGAGAATGGTGGCTCAGCTTAACGAGATAGGAGCGGACTCGATGGGATTTCAGGAGGCGACTTTGGAGTGGATTCTTTATCTTGAGGAGCATTTGACTGACTACGCCCGAGTCGGCGTTGCCAGAACGGACGGAAAGGTGCTCGGCGAATTCAGTCCGGTTTTCTATCGGAAGGATAAATATAACGCAGTTGATTCCGGCACTTTCTGGCTTTCCAAGAATCCCGATGTTCCCGGAACAAAGAACTGGGGCTCGCAAAATATAAGAATATGCACATGGGTGCTTCTTGAAAATAAAGAAACCGGCGAAAGATATGTTCACATGAATGCGCATCTTGACCATATCAGCGAAAAAGCGAGAGAAAATCAGATGAAGGTCCTGCTCAGAAAAGCGGATGAGTTTATCGGCAAATATCCTGTGGTGCTGACCGGTGATTTTAATGATGATGACAGCTCAGAAATGTATGCGCTTGCGTCTGAAAAGCTAAAGGACAGCAGGCTGACAGCTCCCGTGACAGATGACAAAGACACATTCCACAACTACGGCAAGATCGTTCTCAAGGGACGCATAGATTATGTTTTTGTGTCGAAAGAGACAACTCCGCTGGTTTATCATGTTATTGACGATAAGATAAACGGCGACTATCTTTCGGATCACTACGGAATTTATGTTGATCTGAAATTCTGATAATCAGAACAAAGTGCGGAGGCTACGGCCTCCGCACAAGCTTGTCGAAAAAGTAATTTTCGACAAGCTGCGAGACTGCCGAGAAAGGATGACCGATGGCATTTTCTTCGGTCGACAGGCGTACAAAGGTACTCCGAGACCGAAAAAATGCCAAGCATATAAGCTTTCGGTGGTGCGGTTCAATGCCGTGCCGCCGAAACAGTTTGCGATTTTGTTTGAAAGAATCAGACTTTTTCTTTCGTCTTTTTAGCTTATATGCGTTCGGGCGCCTTTATCGACAGTCTGATGCGGAGGCTACGGCCTCCGCACTTCTTATATCTGATAATAAATTTCAGCCATAAATCCGGCATTTGTTTTTCTGCCTTTTTGACTTAAACGGAAAAAGAGCTGTGTTCACTCAGTTTAAGGATTGCGCCCGTCGGGCGACCGTTTAATCGGCAATAGCTTCACAAATTAAAAGGCAGCCTTTTCAGGCTGCCTCGGCTTTGCGGTTTTTATACCAATTCATAGCTTTCTTCAATCTGCCTTATAGCAGAGTTGAGCTTTCTTATCCTTATTGCGGAGAAAAGTATAACCAGAACAAAATACAGAGCTAAAGCTGCAAACACAACAGCGGAATAATCAACGATTATATTTCTGACTGCTGAGATGTCGGGCGTTTTAATTTCGGCGTAGCCTAATATCTTTGACTGTTCGGCTCTGTAAACGGAGGAATTCATATTGACTGCGTAAACACCGTCTCCGAAAGCTATAACATCGGCGACCTTCATTGTGTTTGCATCGTCAATGAACAAAAGCGTGTCATTGCCCTGAATCCGCCCCTGTCTGACAAAAAGATATGAGCCGACATATTTTTCACTGCCGATATTTTCACCGTCAACATAGGCGATTGTTGTTCCGCCCAACTTCAGAAGGCCGTAGTCGGCTTTATCGACCGCATAGATCAAAGCGATGCACGAACTTGCAAGTATACCTATGATGAGAAAGAGAATCAGGAAGAAAATTGCCGCTCTGCGCTTTCCGAAAGGCTTTTGGACCGTTTTCTCGAGCTTTTTCTGTTCCTTGATTTTTTTCTTCTCGTTTTCTATCGAGGTTTTTGCGTTCTCTTTTGCCTTTTTTATTGCGTCTTTTTCACTTTGTCTGTCGTCTCTGACGGGAGTCGGCCGGGCGTCCTTGTCTATGATCGAGGACGAAAGATCGGGAAAGCTTTCAAAGAGCTCTTTCTCGTCAACGGGAGCGTTTATGTCGTTCATTTCCGTTTCCTCCGTTTTTTCATTTGTTTCTTCTTCTTCTTTAACCTGCGTGAAAGTGACATCGTTGAGGATATCGTCAAGCTTTGAAAAATCTTCAGCTAAAAAATTCATGATATCTTCCCTGCTGTAAGGCTCCGACGGATCCTTCTGCGGCAGCTGCGGCATTTTGTGTTCAGAGATGATATCGGCAATATCTGTCCCGTTCAGTACACTTTCAGTATATGCGTCAAAGTCGGTCACAGCTTCGTTTGAGCTTTCTTCTTCGGCTGAGAGCTCGGCCGGACCGAGATCTTCTTCATCAAGATGAACATCTCCGCTGAAAAAATCAACATTCAGATCGTCCAGTGATTTGGGTCTGTGTAACTGCATATCGTTCTGCCTTTCTAATGTTTTAAGCTTCAAGGTTTTCTCTGACTGAGTTCAGCTTGCCGAGAATCTCGTTTTTGAGCTTAGTCAGGGCGTCGATTTCGGCTTCCGCTTTCTTTTTCTTTTCTTCAAGCTCGTTTAGCTCCTGCCGGGCGCTTGTGATCCTGTTTGCGAAGATCATATCCTGCGTTTTATAGGCTTCGCTGACTATATCCTGAGCCTTTTTGTTCGCCGCTGAAATGATGCCGTTGACTACATTCGCCGTGTCCGAATCGTAAAATTCGGGCTTTGCTTCTTTTTTTTCGACCGGCTTTTCCTGCTGCTCGTTTATGGCTTTGAGCTTCGCCGCAAGGAGCTTGCAGTCACCGAGAAGCTTATCGTTCTCTTTCTTCAATGTTTCTATTTCCTTATACGCATCGGCAACCGAGCTGTTGTTTTCAAGCTGCTTTTCAATCTCGTTGCTCCACTGAACAGCGTTTTTATATTCCGACTGAAGCATTTCGATGTACTTATCGACTTCTTCTATTGAATAGCCGTTAGCTTCCGTTTTAAATTTAAACTGCGTCATCTTTAAACACCCACTAATATTATTATACATCATAATTATATAGCATAACGATGATTTTTTCAACATATTGCGCCAAAATTTCTGATTATAACTCAGGTATTTTTTTATTTTGCAGTTAAAATCTTGTAATCGACAAAGTCTATATGCTATAATGATCAAAACAAGAAAAGGAAACTTAATAGATGCTCTGATATATTTCGGAGAAAATCCGATAGCTGTTTTGGGTCCGGCCGGATTCGGAACGGCGAAGCAACGGAAAGGAGTGTATAAAAATGAAAAGAATAATATCCTGCGCGATGAGTGTTGTTCTGCTGGCCCTGACGCTTTGCGCCTGCTCCGGAAAGGAAACCCTCGGGCTTGTGATATCGCTTGAATGTGAAACTGCCGATGAAACATGGAAGCTTGAAATGACAAGGCAGGGCGTTGTTGAGCTTGTCGGTGACGAAGCGCAGAAAGATGAAAGCAGCGGCGGTCTGATGTTTGTTTTTGAGGCGGTCGGCGAGGGCGAGACGGAACTTGATTTTTACTGTGTTAAATCGGGCAGCTCAGATATAAGCTTGGCTGTCCGTGTCAAAAAATACAGCGTATCGGTCAATTCCGAATTTGCAATAACGAGCCGGCTCATTTCCGATGAGGAGATCACCGCCCCGGCGGCAAAGAAGCTGAGCCGAAAGGAAGCGGAGGAGCTTATTTCGGAGAAGCTGGGCGTGGTCGATGGCTCAGACGGCAACGAGCAGGTCATAAAATATAAAGAGAGCTTCACCGAAGACGGAACAAAATGGTATAAATTTATCTTGTCCGAAGTTGTGACGCGCAAAGACGGCAAGACCGTTCTGAGATATATGAAGACATATGCGGTGAGTGAAAACGGAGAGATAAAGACGCTTAAAGAGGACTCAGAGGTTGAGGACACCGAACTGAATATAAAATAAAATCTAAAGATAAAAACAGCGGGCTGAAGATCTGACCTTCAGCCCGCCCTTTTTATTATCAGTCTTTTGAGGGATCCTTGCCCTTAATTGTGATTATTGCGTCGTATAATACAGTCCATAGCTTTGCAAGTCTCGACATGAGAGTCTGAAAGAAATCCGCTATTTTTTCCATAATGTTTGCCTCCCTGTTTTTTCTTCATAATACATACGCAATGTTTACGGATTTTGTGCTTTGTATGAATAAATCATGAATATATCCAAAAAGTGCTTTCGTAATATTTTTTCTTAATGCTCCTTGATCTTTCCGATAGCGCCCTTTTCTAGCCTTGACACCTGAGCCTGCGAGATGCCGACCTCTTTTGCGACTTCCATTTGAGTTTTCCCCTGAATGAACCGCAGATTTAATATAAACTTTTCCCTGTCGGAAAGTTCCTCGATCGCCTGGCGCATCAGTATCTCGTCTATCCAGTTTTCATCGCTGTTGCTGTCGCCGATCTGATCCATAACATATATTGTGTCCCCGCCGTCGGAATAAACAGGCTCATAGAGCGAAACGGGATCGACGACTGCCTCGAGCGCCATAACGACGGTTTCTTTTTTGACTTTCATTTCGTCTGCGATTTCCTCGACTGTCGGTTCCCGCTGCGTTTTTCCCGTCAGCTGCTCCTTGACCTGCATTGCGTGGTAGGCAGTATCGCGAAGAGAGCGGCTGACGCGTATGGGATTATTGTCACGGAGATAGCGGCGTATCTCGCCGATAATCATTGGAACAGCGTAGGTAGAAAATTTGACCTCTTGTGACACATCAAAATTATCTATGGCTTTTATAAGCCCTATGCAGCCGACCTGAAAAAGGTCGTCCGGATTTTCGTTTCTGCCGGAAAACCGCTGAATCACGCTCAGAACCAATTTCAGATTTCCGCTGATAAGCTCTTCGCGGGCGGCTTTGTCGCCGCTGTGAGCGAGGGCCAGCAGGCGCATTTTTTCGCTTTCCTTGAGGACTTTAAGCCTGGATGTGTTTATTCCGCATATCTCGACCTTGTTGAATTTCACATTTATTCCCCCAAAAACTGTTAACCTCATTATTGACAGCAGGGGAACTTTTTAACGCGGGTTTTGCTTCCGATTGTCAGGTAACTCTTTCCTGAAATGCCTTTTTTCTGTACGCTCCGAGTTGGTGCGTAGCGGATATTTGTATCATATAAGACAGTCGAATTTATCAGACAGATGTCTTGAAACTTTTGCGCTGTCGCAAATAAGACAGAATTGCGTTGACTTTCAGATGAAAAGCCGAGGCAAGAAAAAAATTGAACAAATTTAATAAAATTATTTATGCATATTCAACAAATTTTGTTGCTTTGTCCGAAAAAAGACATGAAAACTCTTGAAAATCGAAATAAACAGTGATATTATTATGTTGATATGATCTGTTTTTCATATGCCCGGCCGTTTTCTGCGGTCGGATAGGTCTTATCCGGAAAAGAACAGCGAGGCATGAAAAACAAGAAAAAATGAAAGAAGGCATTTTTATGAGAAAACACAAGCCATTACTTAAGACGCTGAGCGTGTTCCTCAGCTTTCTTATGGTAATGACAAGCGTTGTCGTCGGTAATCCGTTCGCATTCACTGCGAGCGCGGAAACACCGGCAAACGCTTTCAACGGCTTGCAGGTTTATTTCACATCATCATCAACGGGCACAACCCGTCTTGATCGTGTTAACCTGAAAACTAACGGCAGTTTTAACGGCACTGTCTATCTTAGGCTCAAGGCTAATTCTGCTTTGACCGTAACGAAGATAACTTCGTCAAATGCAAATGTCATGGTGGACGGTAGCAAGTCCGTTTCGCCCAACGCAAGCCTTGCGCAAAACGCATTTGCCACTTACGAATTGACAGCTTCGAATCTTGCCGATTCAACGAATCTGGAATTTGTTGTCAACTACACTGTCGGCGGCAGTGCGGCAACATTAAAGGCGTATTTATATGCCGAAGCTCCCGACGACACGATATATCATCGTTTGGTCGAGGAATTTATCGGCGGCGTTGAATCGTCAAATTTCAGAACATGGGTCGATGCAAATGTCGGATACTTTAAGCTCAAGCAATATAACATGGCCGATAAGTATTCTGATACCTCCGGCTTCCTTTCGAATGCCGATCAGACATCGGACTACGGCTCCTGCAAGTGCACGAGCACCAGCTACACCAAGAACAACGACCACTTCTCATCAGCATATTACTATGTTGACACATCGAAGGCGGCGACATGGCAGGCGGCCGGCTTCAACTATAAAGCCGTTGACTCCAACACCGAGCGTAACGGTAATATAGATAAGTGCCAGAGACTCAAAATAGTGCGTATAGGTCTTTCAAAAGCTTTTGTGAACGCCGGCGGTGATGTAAGCGCCGAGTTCAAGACCGACTATGACCCGGATAACAGAGAGACAGCTCTTTCGGATCAGACGAGAAGCGTCTATAACACCACTGACGCCTCCTCAAGCTGGTCTACACTCAGCAGCGGTGAAAAACTGTTCTATTATGACACGAGCGACACAAATACAAAAGAAGATATGCCCATTCTCGCTAACTGCCAGGGAGCGAACACTTTCAGAGTCTGGCTCAACGGCAGCATACCCAAAAATGTGACTAATGTTCCTTTCCACTTTATGTACAGAATCTGGTCAGACGCATACAACATATTCACATTTGATGAAAAAACAACGCTTTCTGTCACATATTATGTAACCTCATATAACAAAGCGGCTTTAAGAAGCGCTCTTTCAACCTATGAGAGCAAGGGCCTTGTTTCAAGCGCATTTGACAGCGCAAAGTGGAATAGCTATGTTTCGGCTTATCAGGCGGCTAAGAAGCTCCTCGGCGATGAAGTAACGAATCAGGCTTCCGTCGACGCCGCAAAGGCAAAGCTTGACAGAGCCTCCAATAAACTGATGGGAACCGACAGCGAGCAGTCAACTCTGCCCCCGACTGAGATAAGCTCAGGTCTTTCGGTTGAGCCTGTCGTCAACAGCACGGGTACTAATAAGGATAAGCCCGTAACGCGAGTTCTGGGAAACTCGGGCGACAGCGATATCGGCTATGTTTACTACGGAACGGCTGACAGCTACGCAACTCAGAACTATTTCTATATCAAAGCGACAAACCACAGCCTGAAGCCGATAACGGTGACGGCCTTATCGGTCTCACCAACAACGGCAAGTGTTGAACTGGCGTCAGGCGGCCAGACCATAGAGTCGGGCAAAAGCGCATATTTCAAGGTCACCCAGACAACAGGCAGCACTATCGCAGCCGGTGACTTCACTGTCACCGCTACATATAAGATGGATATTCTTCCCCAGGGAACATCGACCGGTGTGAACGCAGCTAAGACATATCAAGCCAAGACTTATTTCAGAGTCATGAGCTATGCCACAGCTTTTGGCGACAGCTATTACACTAATAATACCGGTGACCTGACGATGTTTTCTCTTTCGGCGGGCGACGACAGCTCATATGACGGTAAATCTAACCACAGATCAACATTGATGATCGGCGGTTCGGTCTCAGTCAAATACGGAAGCAATCCTCCGGCTGATATCGGATACGGAATGCTCAATAAGAGCAACTGGACGATAAATGTTTCAAATTATGAACGGCAATCGTATCCATCCGGCTTAACCAATAAAGAAGGAAATCTTTGCGAGGGAACATCAACTATTCAGCTGATTGTCAACAAGGATAAATATACTAATTTAAGAAATACCGGAATAGTCCTCAACTACTGGGATGACGGAAATTCAGAAGATGCCAAGGCCGGACCGAGCAATGGATATAAAATATATCCGATAGGCTATTACTGGAACAATAGCAGTTTTTATACCGTCAACACCGGCACCACGACAAAAGCTCCCGCACTTCATGAACAAAAATATACCGAAAGATATAACAAGAACAACACATACGGCTGCTTTGATTTGGGAGTAGGCACAAGCGATCCCGAAAGTGCAAGACAAAGAGCGGAAAGCTTCGGAATAACATATTTCAACAACAAGATATTTAATCTGGATCTTTATTATCCTATAAACTCATCCACTAATTCCGAAAACGATTTCCAGGGTGTTTTATTCTGTGAAAACTACGGAAAAAGTTATCTGGCAACTTATTCGCCGCGTGCAATAAAAGCAACAATGAATATCAAGCTGTTCACATACAGCGCTAAGGCGCTTGCCGAACTTGTCACCGATTGCAACAACACGGCGTTTATCAGCGCAAAGTATAATTCAACTCTTTGGAGCAATTATCAGACAGCACTTAAAAAAGCTAACAATGTTGTCGGTGCTTACAGCCAGAAGCAGTCGGCATATGATGACGCTTACACAGCTCTTCAGACAGCGTATGAGGCTCTCAAGAATCAGGATTCTTCAACATATGCCGCCAATGTTTTCGCCGTCGATCACAATGTCTGGTCAGGCAGAGCAAAGGACGAAACACCTGATTACACCGAGACTAAGTATTATCTCGTCAGCCATGGCGCTCAATTCACTATTCCGTTTATCGACGGAACTCTGCCGTCGGATAATTATCTCGTTGATTCTTCCGAGGCCAAGGGAACCAACCCCACACTTGACGCGGTATCAGACGCTGAGCTTTCAGACACTTCGGCGGCTATATCGACCGGCGACCGTTACTACAATTACGATTACTGGGCAAGTGCTTACACGGTCAGATTCCTGAACTATGACGGAACAGAGATAGGCACACAGACGCTTTATTACGGCGATACACCCGATTACACATGGGACGCTCCCGTTAAAGCAAGCACCGAAACGCAGAAATTTGACTGGAGCGGCTGGAGCTTGCAAAAGAGGAACAGCGACGGAAGCGATATCGGCTCAGCCACTGATGTCGGTTTTGAGCTTGAATCCGTCGGAACAGGCGACTCAAAGGGAACAAGCTACGAATATACTGCGAAGTTCGATGTAAGCACGGTAACCTACAATGTCTACTTCTTAACTCATGACGGCTCGGCTCTCGCCGGTCCGGAAGCCACCTCTGAATTTAACGGAGTTGAGTTCAACCATGCCGTTACCTACAGCGTAGACGAACAGACAAGAGACGGCGCAAGAACCGGCTATCACTGGGTATGGGACGGCTGGTCGACAGCAGACAGCGCAAGCAGTGACTACGACAATAAAAAGGTTGACGGAATGAACACCTTAACCGGCACTGTCGCGGTCAAAGAGGATATAATGTATTTCGCCCACTTCAGCGAGGTTGCCGATAAATACACGATAACCTATAACCTTAACGGCGGAACAAACGCAAGCACCAACCCGAGCGAATACACGGTCGAGGATGAGATCACGCTTGCGGCTCCCGCAAGGGAAGGTTACACCTTCGTCGGGTGGACCGAGGGCGATAAAATCGAAAAAGGCTCGACCGGCGACAAGACCTTCACAGCAGAGTGGGAGGCCAATGATGTCAACTACACAGTCAAGCATGTCAGAGAGACTCTCAGCGGCACATATGACGATGCGGCACTCACCGAAACCGAGACTCTGACAGGCAAATCCGGCGATCAGACAGCGGCGTCAGCCAGATCATATGAGGGCTTCGAGGCTCAGCTGCCGATCGATCAGCAGACGATAGCAGGCAACGGCTCGACCGTAGTTACTATCAGATATTCAAGAAAGACCTTTACCGTTAAGTACGCCGTAGACGGTACAGCAGTTCAGACCGATAACGGAATAAAATACGGCGCGTCAACGCCTGCTTTCACAGGCGCTACTCCGACAAAGGAGGGCTACACCTTCATCGGCTGGGGCACGGTAGCTTCAACCGTTACAGCGGACGCCACCTATAATGCGGTGTTTGAAAAGAATACCTACACGGTCACTTATAAGGCTATGGACGGTAAATTTGCAGACGGCTTGACCGAAAAGACGGTTTCCGCAAAATACGGCGAAGCTATCCCCGAGTTCACCGAAGAACCCACACCCAACAAGACCGGCTATCACTTTGACAAGTGGTCACAGGATGTTCCCGCAACTATCGGTTCGCAGAACATAACTGTGGAAGCTTTCTATGCTCCGGACACAAACACGGCCTATAAGGTTGAGACCTATAAGATGAATGTCAGCGGCTCCGGCTATGACAAGACCGAATCGTCGTTCAGCGGAACGACTGACACAACAGCGACAGCAACAGCTCCCGAGATCACCGGATTCACGCTCAACAGCTCAAAGTCTGTCCTCGAGGGCAATATTGCAGGCGACGGCTCTCTCGTTCTCAAGATCTATTATGACCGAAATCAGTATAACCTCACGGTTGATAACGACAACTCAGAAGTTGCCACAACAACTAAGGTTTACTACGAAGCGGCAGTGAGCGTTGAAACACCGACTAAGACGGGCTACACCTTCAACGGCTGGGATAACACCGTTCCCGCAACGATGCCCGCAAATGATGTTTCACTTAAAGCTCAGTGGAAAGTTAATCAGTACACAATAACATTTGACACTGACGGCGGCTCGGATATTGCGCCGATAACACAGGATTACGCGACGGCTGTTACCGCTCCGGCAGATCCCACCAAGACAGGCTACACCTTCGACGGCTGGGACAAGGAGATTCCGGCAACGATGCCTGCGGAGAACATAACCGTTAAGGCTCAGTGGAAAGTTAATCAGTACACGATAACATTTGACACTGACGGCGGCTCATATATCGCGCCGATAACACAGGATTACGCAACGGCAGTTGCCGCTCCCGCAGCTCCCACTAAGACAGGCTACACCTTCGCAGGCTGGGACAAAGATATCCCGTCAACGATGCCTGCGGAGAACATAACCGTTAAGGCTAAGTGGGAGGCAAACACCGACACTAAGTACACAGTCATATACTTACAGCAGAATCTTGACAACGATGAATATACAGTTGCGGAAACGGCCCAGCTCACGGGCACGACAGGCGATAAGGCAGCTGTTGAAATCAAGAGCTATAACGGCTTTGAAGTTGTCAGCTCCTATGACAACATAATCATTGCGGCGGACGGCTCAACAGTCATCGAGGTCAAGTATGACAGACTTACCTATACGGTTAATTATGAGTACACAGGAAATGTTCCTGCCGATGCCACAGCGCTGCCCTCAGAAGCAACTTACAGATACGGCGCAACAGTAACAGTCGCTCCGAATGCCTCGGCGGCCGGCTATGATTTCAGCGGATGGGATCATTCCAACTTCACGATCGACAGCAATGTTACGGTCAAAGGCTCGTTTACCGCTCACACATATGCGATAAATTATGTGCTTAACGGTGGAACAAACAACGAAGCAAATCCGACTTCTTACACAATAGAAAGCGGCAAAATAACGCTCGTCGAACCCACAAGAACCGGATATGCTTTCAACGGCTGGTCAGACGGCGGCGTTATTGAGGCAGGCTCGACCGGCGACAAGACCTTCACAGCTTCATGGGAAGCTCTCAAGAATAATACAGGTAAGGTTTACTATAAGTGCGGAAATGATGAAATTGCTCCCGCCAAGGACCTCGCCGGTCTTGAAACCGATGCGACCTACACAGAAACGCCTATCGAAATAGCAGGCTATACGGCTCCCGCCGCTCAGACTATCACTGTCAAGGCAGGCGACGGAAACGACATAATATTCACCTACACCGCAAAGACGGACATCACGGCAACAGTCAAGTTCGTTGATGAAAGCGGCAATGAGCTCGCAGATGCAGTAACTGCAACCGGTCTCACAAAGAACACGGCGTTCACATACGCTCCGAAAGAGATCGCACGCTACACCACACCTTCACAGCAGACTATCTCGCTTAAGGCTGACTGCAACGAGATTGTTTACAAATACACCGCAAAGACGGACATCACAGCGACAGTTAAGTTCGTTGATGAAAGCGGAAATGAGCTTGCCGATGCAGTAACCGCAACCGGTCTCACAATGAACACGGCGTTCACATACGCTCCGAAAGAGATCGCAGGCTACAACACACCTACACAGCAAACTATCACGCTTAAGGCTGACGGCAACGAGATTGTTTACACCTACACCGCAATAGCGAACGGAACGGAATATACCGTCAACTATGTTTACTCTGACGGTACAAATGAATATGTTCTTGAAACGAAGACCGTTACCGCAACGGCAGGGGATACAGTAACAGTCGCAGATTTAAGAAAAGACTTCGGCGGCTATACCTATGACCATGCGAGCGTTGCAGACAAAACATTCACGGTTGCCGGCGATAAGAGCACAAGCATTACGCTCTATTACATTATCAAAGACGGCGATCATGAAGACAACAACCCCGACAGCGGCGATCACTACACGATCACATATGACGCCGACGGAGGAGAACTGAGCGGAGATTACACGACCAAGTATACCGTCAGAGACGACATAACTCTCGCAACGGCAACAAAGACCGGCTATGTATTCAACGGCTGGAAGGTAACGAAGGTCGAAGACGCGTCAGCAAATTCATGGACATTAGATGCTAACTTAGGCAAA
>JAQXMC010000001.1 GCA_029012445.1 Oscillospiraceae bacterium | reverse complement strand
ATATCCATTTCCCAATTCTTCTTCAATTGCTTTAATTTCTTCATTATTGAGTTTGTATTCATAAATTTCCCATGATTCCAAAGATAATGGGATTAAATCTATATATTTATCAGCAAGGCTATCGGGAACAAAAACTTCAATGTCGTAATTTTTAATTTTATTGCCAAGATTTCTATTGTCAACTTTACTAATTCCGTTTTCAATACTCTCTGCATATCCAAGTGCATAAACATATCGAACTCTTGTTGGTTCTCCGCTTTCAAAATCAGCAAAAATCATACATAAAGCGCCGTCCTTTTGCAACAGTAACATATACGGATAGCCACCTATATCATCGGGAGTGTTATGATACCAGGCTTTTTTATTATTTTTTAATAAATCCTTGTAATTTTTATTATCAGACCATATTTCCATATTATCAAACAGGTCGGAAAAATTTTCCTTATTGAGTTTTACTTCTTCGTAACGAGCTCCGGTAGAAAGCACTTCATCTGTGAAATGGTAAATATGCATACCGCCGTTTGTGCGTATTTCAATTCTGTCATTTTCAAAATTTGGAAGATAACTGTACGAGCCGTTAAAATATATTTCCTCGGAAAGCTTATATGAGCCGTTTTGAATATCACTTTTATCTGTTCTGTTGAGCTTGAATACACTCATTATTCTGCCATCGGAAAAGAATTGCACAAGATAAACAGTGCCGTTGCTCTTTTGCAGGAATATACAATCAGAAAGCTCATAAGCATTTTTGATACTGCCGATGTTGAGCTTTGCATCCTGATTTTTATAGCCGCTTCAAGCTCCTCGGCGGTGTAGTCAGATTCTTTAAGAACACCGAGCTCATCTGTTGTGCCGTCACCGAAGATTTTATAAACCTTGCCGTCAGAGGTAATATCAAAAACAAGCTCGTTGCTTTTTGTTTCCTTGTCTGCGCTTACTACATATCCTGTGCCTGCTTTTCAACTTCTGCACAGTGTTGATACAGTTTGCCTTGGGTAAGTAGTAAACTAAAAAGCACCTTTTTATGTTTTTCAAGATAAGATTTGTGCATCATTCCCCACTTTCCAAGCCTAATATTTGCCTCTTCAGGTGGCAGTTTAAGGTTCGGGATAAGATAACCATTTACTTCTCGGTATGTAATTTTCATTTGTTCCATCCTTTCATTTTTCTTTATTGTAATAATAGTGCTGATTTTTGTGTCAAAAACCAATTGTAAATAAATTGTAAACGAGTGATTTTCGCAAATTTTTAATATGGTGAATTTGCTAACCCCAAAATACCCGCAACCCCGGTAAAACAGGGGCTTTTCACCACCTTTCCTGTCGAAAATTCTGTAAGATTTTATGGCGACAACCACTTAATTTATGGTTCTATTTTAACATCTACAGGCGCCATTGCCGCCCCCATGTTGTTGCCGTCCTTTATTCCGAGATCCTGTATCGTTCCTATATGGATAGCGTCAATATACGGCGAGCCGACGCTTTTTTCAAGTATCGCCGCACCTGCGCCCGTGACAGTCCACTGAGCTGAGGGCGGTCTCTGTCCGCCGTATTCAAGCGGATAGCGAAACTGCTTTTCGGCTGAACAGAAGTGCGACGAGGTCGCCGCAATTACTCTTTTATAAGCTCCGCTCTCTATCGCAAGGCTGGCCATGCAAAGCGACAGGGCCATCGTCGAACAGGCTCCGTAAACGCCGACTAAGGGCATCTCAAAGTCTCTGAGTCCGAAGCTTGAACCTATGCACTGGTTTAACAGGTCGCCGGAGAATATGGTCTGAATATCTTTAGGTTCAAGGCCTGCCTTTTCAAGCACTGTCGAAACTGTTTTTTTCAATATGCTGCTTTCGGCCTTTTCCCATGTTTCCTCGCCTAGCGTCGTGTCCTCGTTGATGAAGTCAAATTCATCTCTTAGCGGTCCCTCGCCCTCTTTTTTGCCGACGACAGCCGCGTTGGCGATAATATGCGGCTTGCTCTCAAGCTCAATGGTGTGAGTGCCGACTCTTTTAGCCATCGTTTCTCCTCCTTAATACAGCTTGAAAATATAAATGATAAGTCCGTAAAGCACGGCGCTTGAGCAGCCGTAAACTATAACGGGTCCGGCTATTTTGAACATATTCGCCGCCGTTCCGAGAATTTCACCCTCGCTTTTGAACTCCATTGCCGGCGAAACGATCGAATTCGCAAAGCCCGTTATAGGCACCATGGTACCAGCTCCGGCGAATTTCGCTATATTGTCGAAAACGCCGAGTCCCGTCAGTATCGCAGTCAGAAGAACAAGACTCATCGACACTATTGACCGGCCGGTGCTTTCTTCAATATCTCTCATTTTGCAAAGGTCAAAAATTATCTGCCCCAGGAGACATATAAAGCCGCCGACAAGAAACGCAAAACAGCAATTTTTTAAAACCGGCGACGGCGGTGAAGCTTTGTCCGCCATCTTGCCGTATTCGTCTTTTGAAACTGACATAATCATCTCTCCTTACGGGGATATTTTTTACTGAAAGCGATGAAATATACGGGCGTTTGAAGCGGCGGCGGAAATTTTTTCAAAGATAAGCTTTCAGTCCCATCCCTCCGTTTTCGTTGTTTCGGCCGTCAGGTCTTTCCCCGAAATATATTGACAAACGACGGGATAAAGTTTAAAATGATTTATAATAGAAAACACTAAGGAGAATCACAATGGCAGTTTTTAAAGCTTTCAACGCAATCAGACCTATCCCCGAAATGGCGGATAAGGTCGCCGCTTTGCCCTATGATGTCATGAACAGCGATGAAGCGAGAGAAATGGTCAAGGGAAACCCGTATTCTTTTCTTCATGTTGACAAGGCTGAGATCGACCTGGACAAAAGCGTTAAAATATATGATGAAAAGGTCTATCTGAAAGCAAGAGAAAATCTCGACAGGCTCGTGTCGGACGGCATTTGCAAAAAGGACGATAAGCAGTGCTTCTATATTTATCGCCAGACAATGAACGGAAGAAGTCAGACCGGACTCGTCGGCTGCGCAAGCATTGACGATTACAACAACAATATCATCAGAAAGCATGAGCTGACAAGAGCCGACAAAGAGCAGGACAGAATAAATCATGTCGACTACTGCGACGCTAACACAGGCCCTATCTTTCTTGCTTACAGAGAAAACAGGGAAATAGCGGAAATAATCTCCGCCTGGCAGAAGGATCACAAGCCGGTCTATGATTTCGTCACAGCCGACGGCGTCGGGAACACGGTCTGGGTGATCGACTGTGACAGCGTAATTGAAAAAATAACGGCGGCTTTCGCAAAGGTCGATTATCTCTATATAGCCGACGGTCATCACCGCTGCGCTTCGGCGGTCAAGGTCGGAGCAAAAAGAAGAAAAGAACACCCCGATTATGACGGCACGGAGGAATTCAACTTTTTCCTCAGCGTCGCATTTCCGTCGGACGAGCTTGAAATAATGGACTATAACCGCGTTGTCAAGGATCTCAACGGCTTCGGCAAGGAAGAATTTATTGATAAAATCAAAGAAAAATTCACCGTTGAGGAATATAAAGGAACCGGCGCATACAAGCCCGAAAAAAAGCACACCTTCGGAATGTACCTTGACAAAAAATGGTATAAGCTCACCGCAAAGAGCGGCACATTCGACGAAAGCGACCCCGTTGCAAAACTTGATGTGTCAATCCTTCAGAACAACCTCATTTCGCCCGTTCTCGGCATCGACGACCCGAGGACCGACAAAAGAATCGACTTTGTCGGCGGCATAAGAGGACTCGGCGAGCTTGAAAGAAGAGCCGACAGCGATATGAAAGCGGCGTTTTCGATGTTCCCGACATCGCTTGACGACCTGATGGAAATTGCCGACGCCGGAAAGATCATGCCGCCGAAATCAACATGGTTTGAGCCCAAGCTGCTCAGCGGCCTGTTCATTCATAAACTCAGCTGAAAATATATAAATAATCAAAACGCATAAAATCAAAACGCATAAAAAGCGCAGCAGTTTTTTGTCTGCTGCGCTTTTATTTTTTCGCCGAAAATCATTTTTACCGCTGACAGCGCGAAAAATACTGAAATTAAGAAAGCCGCCCGTGCGCTTTTATCGCACAGGCGGTTGACCTTTTTATTGAAGCTGTATTTTATATTTTTTCGGAAGCCTCGGCTTTTTGCAGTTCCTCGGCTTCATGTCTGCGCTCGTTGAGCTCGCCGATTATTCTCCGGTGCTCATCGTCGTCAAGGCAATAGTTCCATGTCGGAATAGCCGCAAGCAGGTTGCCAATCGCGGGCGGAACCGAAACGAGGAAGAATAAAAGCCCCATGTATTTTGAAAATTCGGGATTTTCTCTCGCAATGCCGCCGTTAGCGATATATTCGTTGACCTTAGCGACATTTGCGTCGGAAAATCCGACCACGGAATAAGCAATGCCGCTCAGTATTGTCGCAATGCCCGCAGTGAGCTTGGCGATAAAGGTCTGGCCCGAGAAGAAAACACCGTCCGGTCTGATGCCGTTATGGTACTCCTCATAGTCGACTGCGTCCGCTATCATTATGGATTGCAGAACATTGGTTATTCCGAGCGAAGCGCCGGCTATCACAAATATGACGAACGCTATCGCAACGAAAATCGGTCTGTTCATTCCCTGAGGCGATATGAGGTACAAAACAAATATCGTCAGATAAGGTATAACGCTTAAAAGCCTGCTGTAATTATACGCCTTCTTTTTAGTGGTGTGTTCAAGTATCTTCGGGACAAGGGCCATAGCGCCGAACTGACCGAGGAATATGGCTCCGCCGAGAATGACGATATAAACGAGATAGAGCGTTCCGCTCTTGTTTGAATAATAATAGGTTATCAGTGGAGTCGCCGCTATCATGACAAGCGAAGCGGGGCTTGAAAGTATGCCTGAAAGGAGGACTTGTCTGAACGGCTTGTTTTTCCACATCAGCGCAAAGTTTTCTTTCAGCGTGTGTTTTTCCTCAGAGGGAGCAATTTTTTCCTCTGTGTGCAGACCGGCGAGCTGGAAAAGAGCGCCGCCTATAAGCGAAAGCACAAGAGCCGAAACAAAGAATCCGATCTTTTCACCCTGAGCGTCGTTTCCGACCTTCTGAGCGAAAAACTTGCCGAGTCCGAGAGCTATCGACTGCGCCCCGACATAAGGCAGAGCCGCACCGACGCCGCCGGCAATTCGGGCAAAAGAAAGAAGCTTGTTTCTGTCCTCCGAGTCCTCGGTCATCAGAGCGGTTATTCCCCAAAGAGGAATATCTCCCGCCGTGTAAGTCATTCCCCACAGTATGTAAATAACGGCGGACCACAGAACGATAAGCAGATTCTTTCCGCTCATGCCTGCGTCCGCATTATAAAATCCGAAGTTTGTGAAGCAAAGAGTCGTGAGTATCGAGACCGGTATCGGAACGAAAAGTAGATAAGGTCTGCATTTTCCCCACTTTGTTCTTGTTCTGTCAACGATTGTTCCCATCATCGGATCGTTAAAAGCGTCCCACACTCTCGCAATAGTCATAAAAATACTGACCGTTGCGGCAGGTATCAGAATTGTAAACTGGAAATAATAAGCGAGTATGCAGCTTATCGTGCTGTATATACAGTTCTGCCCCGCCATGCCGATGAAATACATATTCCGTTCTTTTTTGGAATATGTTTTCAGGCCTTTTTCGTTAATCATATTATACCTCCTTCAGTTTGTTGCTGTCATGTTACCATTTTTGTGTAAAAATGTCAATAATTTTGAAGGTACATCGAAAATTTAATGCAATATAAACATATCGTCGCTCTTTTTATTGACCTGCACTTAAAAAATTGTTATAATAATTTGTATTTCAATTATATCGCAGTCAACATAAAACCGAAAGCACGGAGGTCAGCTTTATGATAATCATATCACCGTCAATACTTTCCTGCGACTTTTCAAAAATGGGTCAGCAGTTCAGATTCATGGAGGATTGCGGAGCCGACTGGCTCCATATAGATGTTATGGACGGACACTTTGTTCCGAATATCACGCTCGGCGCGCCCATTGTCAAAGTGCTGAGACCTGTGACGCCGCTGACATTCGATGTTCATCTTATGATAAGCGAGCCTCTCAGATATATCAGAGACTTTGCCGCCGCCGGTTCGGATATCATCACTTTCCACTATGAATGCGACAGCGACATTGAAGAAACGATAGACCTGATTCATTCTCTCGGCTGCAAAGCGGGACTCAGCGTCAAGCCGAAAACTGATATTGAAAAGATATATCCCTATCTCGATAAGCTTGACATGGTTCTGGTCATGACGGTCGAGCCCGGCTTCGGCGGTCAGAGCTTCATGGCGGATATGATGCCGAAAATAACGAAGCTCAGGGAAGAATGTTCAAAAAGAGGACTCGACATTCTTATCCAGGTTGACGGCGGAATATCTCTCAAAACGATAGCAGAAGCGGCAAAAGCCGGAGCGAATGTTTTCGTTGCCGGCAGCGCGGTTTTCGGCGCAGAGTCGCCGAAGGATATGATAGCCGAATTAAGAAGCAAAGCCGCCGAGTGTTTCTAAGGCTCTGTCTCTGATGAGACACTTCTCATATTCGGTCAGCTTCATCAGCTCCTTTTCACCGTGAGCCAGCGGCTGAGCAAATTCAGTCAGCTTCATCAGAACGGAATGTCTGACCTCGCCCGTGACGGTGAGCAGATATTGCCCCGAATATGAATAAAGACTGCTTTTTATCCGCTCTTTGTCTCTGTCGGATATAAGCGCCGAAAGATCAAAGGCGTCGTCAATTTTCAGAAAGCGATAAGCGAGAAAAACGGTTTTGCTCTTGACCTTATAGCAAAGGGGCTTTTGCGTTATTGTGAAGAACAGCAGACAGCCCCCGTCGGCCGAGGGCAAAGCCTCGATCCTCAGATCGTCGCTCAGCTCAAAATCCTTGCCAAGCGAGTGCCTGGCTTCATCGAGCAGCGTCCAGATAACGCGCCTCGTTTCGATATTGGAATAATCCATATCGGCATAGGTAATATTCAGCTGCTTCATATCCTCGTTTGTCAGCTCAATAAAAATATAGTTTTCTTTAGGAGCGCTGATGTTCATTGTTCCTACCTCCCGTTCAAAAGATATAATTAAAATTTCAGAATGTGACGGATAATTTTTTATGCGCTTTATCCCGTCCGCGCGGCCCGGAGCTTTCCCCCGCGCACCGGCTTCAGCGTAATCAAAACCGGCATCTTCGTTAAATACAGCACTAATATCATAGTATTCATTCGCCGGCATTTCAATGAAGAAATGTTGGAAAAAACGCCAAAGGATGGTGAGCCTGTTGCCAAAGAAAAAAAGATATGACAACGACGATCTGATAAGAAAAACAGATCCGCTTTATAAATATTCGCTTGACATGATAATCATGATGGCGCCGCTTCTGATGGTCGGCTGCTATCTCAACGGAATCAACGCTCTGAAAGTTGCGCTGTCCGGAGTGATATCGGCGGTGCTGACGGAATACATCGCCTGCCGGATAATGAAAAGAGATAACACGACCGGAGATCTCAGCGCCGCAGCGACGGGGCTTGCGATAAGTCTGATGCTTCCCGCCGTCTGCCCGCTTTATATCCCAGCCGTCGGCAGTATTTTTGCAATAGCAGTCGCCAAGGTGCCGTTCGGCGGAGCGAGAAAGACTCCGTTCGTTCCGGCCGCAGCAGGCTTTGCGTTTTTGTGCGTCTGCTTCCCCGAGGCTGTGTTCACCTATGCGCCTATCACAGTCGGCTCGGCTTCTCCCGTTTTCGGAAGCCCCGATTTCGTTGCCGGGACCTCTTTCAGTGAAATGCTTTCCTACGGCAAGTCGATAGACCTCAACCCGCTTGAGATATATTCCGTTCTCAGCGGCGTCAATCCCGGCCCGATGGGCACAACCTGCATGATAGCGCTGGCGGGCTCGGCGATATATCTTCTGGCAAAAAGACCAAAAAAAATGCTTATAAGCTTTTCGTTCATTTCGGCCTGCGCTTTAATGGCTGTGCTTTTCCCGAGAGTCAATTCAGGCACTCTGACCTCGCTCGTTATGGAGCTTTCATCAGGCACTCTCATATTCGTCGCTCTCCTGCTCGTGCATAATCCGGTTTCGGCTCCGAGAAAGCCGCTGCCGTCTGCGCTTTACGGCTTCTGCGCCGGCGTTATATGTATGCTTATCAGGTATTTCGGAAAATACAGCGAGGGCGCCTGCTTCAGTGTTCTTCTGATGAATGCGGTCGCGCCGGTAGTATCCGACTATGCGGCTTTGATTAAAAAGCAGCTTGACGCAAAAAAGGCTATCAGGTCGGCGCTTGAAAAAGACAAGGAACAGGCTAAGCTTGAATCGGAGGGAGGCAGTGAAAATGGATAAAGATAAAAAAGAGCTTTCCTTCGGCAAAATGCTGTTTCGGGGCGCTTTCATATATAACCCGGTTTTAACTCAGGCTATCGGTATATGCTCGATAGTTGCGATATTCACTTCTCTGCGTCTCAGCTTGGTCATGTCGCTGATATTGAGCGTTATACTGATAATAAACGAAGTTCTGGCTTCGCTGATATTAAAAAAGCTTTCTCGGTGGCTCAGAATAGCCGTCTATATGCTTTTGTCGGTTGCTCTGCTGATACCCGTTATGATCTATATTGACAAGAATTTTTCAGAGACCTATGCTTCAATGGGCATTTATCTGCCTTTGCTCGCCGTCAACAGCCTTATCGTTATCAGATGCGAGAAATTCGCCGTCAAGAACGATGTTAAACACAGCCTTTATGACGCTGTCGCAGCAAGCCTTGGCTTTATTGCGGCCTCGGTTGTTGTCGGAGCTGTCAGAGAGATCACGGCAAGCGGCTCGCTGTGGGGCAGAAAAATAACCTCTCTGCCGACATTTTCGGGAATGGCTTTGCCGTTCGGCGGACTTATAGTTCTCGGCTTTCTTGCCGCTTTTCATAAGTGGCTCATTCAAAAGCGTTTCAGAGGTCAGCCGACCAACACCTTCAATCTGAGAACTTCGCTTGATGATCCCGTCTTTCACAACGAGGCCTTTCATTCAACCAGCGGTGCGCTCAGCTTCATTCGCGACCCGGAAACTATTGAGGAGATCGAGGTCGACGATTCAGCCGAAACCGGCGGAAACGAAGAACAGACCTCAGGCGTATTCGGCGACGACGGAAAGGAAGGTGAAGAGAAATGAGCTGGTTTTTCCAACTTCTGACTGCGGCTCTCTACAGCCTTCTGATCCAGAATCTGATATTCTCTTCAGGCCTTGCTTTAAGCGAAACCATCAGAATAGCAAGACGCCCCAAATTCTTTTTGACCTATCTTGTGACGATAGTCTATTATTCGACCGTGACATCTCTCGTTTGCAGTCTGCTTGACCTTATCGAGCCTATCCGCGCGCTGAACACCATCTGGCATGTCGCCGTGTTCGCCGCCGTTCTTGCGGTCATTCACATCATTTCTTCGGTTTTCGTCATAGTCGTTTTAAAGGCTAACCGAAAGTTCATGAATTCCATGGGCATGTGCGCCATAAACTCGCTGATACTCGCCGTACCGATTATCAACAGCCGCAGTGCAAACACCGTGTTTGCCTCCGTCGGCAGCGGCATCGGCGCCGGGCTTGCTTTCATGCTTGCCGTTGTTTTCATAAACTCCTCCATGCGCCGCATAGCGCAGAACAAAGATATACCCAAAGCCTTCAGAGGGATGCCCGCCGTGTTCATTTATGTTGCGCTTCTCTCGCTGGCTTTCACCTGCCTTTCAGGTCAGGCTTCATTTATCTGATGAAAGGGTGTTAAAATGTCAATAAAGAAAGAAAAGCAAAACAAAAAAAGAAAAACGGACAGCGACGGCGTTAAGGTAAAACGCAGCTATTACAGCTTTTCAAAATACTATCCCGGCGGCGGCTCGGAGCAGAAATATCTGCGGGTAATGCACGAGACGCCCGACGAGCACAGGAATATCAAAATAATCCTCAGCATTTTCGCCCTGCTGACGGTCGCGTTTATCGGATATTTCAGCACCACGGTTGCGCTCGATATCTCGAACGCTCCCACAACGACCGCTCCGTTCAGCACTCAGTCGGCAACGGCGCCGTCAGGCGTTCCCGACGCTGATGAGACCGAGTCGGAAACAACCGCAGTCAAAACAACGCTTGAGGAGCCGGAAAGAGAAGTGAATGTCACAACGACTCTTCCGCCCGACGCATCTTCTCCGTTTTCGGCCGAACCGACGACAGGAAATGAACCGGCCGGAACAGACGCCCTGCAATAACGCAAAGATAAAACGCACGACTTACCAGTCGTGCGCTTCTTTTTGGTAATTATGACAAGCAAAAGAGACGGCAGCCCGCCGTCTCTTTCGTTGCTTTTTTCATTTTTCTTTCTTCTGCTTTTTTATTTTATCCAGCCAAGCTCTCTGAGCTTTGACATCGCCTCCGCCGGAACATCGCCCGGTTTTCCCTCCTCAAGCAGCTCAATATGAGATATATCTGTCTGCGCCGGATATGTTTCGGCTATCAGCGAGCAGACGACTCTGATTCTGTCGCCGGTGCTGTAACTGTCGAATACATCTTTATCCAAGCCGCTTGCCGTCATGCTGACAGGCGTTCCGTCCTTTTCATCGACAATCAGATAAGCGTTTTCTCCCCTGACAAACCGACCGATTATCTCCGTGCCGCTGTTTTCCTCGGCTGCGGCTCTTGAGCAGGCGACCAGAGCGGCTGCCGCCGCCAAAAGCATCAGAATTGCTATGATTCTTTTTTTCATGTTGCTCTCTCCTCTCGTCTGTTGATATTAAGACTTCTTATTTTCTTTCCGCTTTCGATATCAAACGAGCAGACACCGTCCTCACTGATGGTGAACAGCGTATTGCCGATATATGTTCCTCTGAACATCTCGGAAAAGTCATCATCATCAGGATCGGTCATATCGTGGATAAAGGTGTTCTTCTTTGAGAGCCTGCCGCCGTTTGTGTCAAGCAACACATAAGCGCAGCAGGATTCGCCGCCTTTATCAACGACCGTCGGTATTCCCACAAGTCCTTTTTCGGGGTAATAGGTGAACGCTTTAGGATCGTAATTGACATCAGAAAACGAGTTCTTCAGAATGACCTCGTCGGCGACCTTCGGAGCATTTCTGTCACTGACATCAAAGAGCGTGATCTTGACGCAGTTCCAGTCGGCGCCCTCGTCGTCTCCGCCGTATCCGACACCGAGAATATATTGATCTCCGATCGGGTGGAGATATGACGAAAAGCCCGGAAGCTTGACCTCGCCCGTTATTTTCGGGGCTGTCGGATCGGAAAGATCGGCTATGAACAGCGGATCTGTGTCTTCATATGTCACGATATATGCCGTATCGCCGATAAATCTTGCGGATTTAACGCTCTCGTCCTTTGAAAAATCAGTGAGCTTTCCGACGGTATTTAAGTCTTTGTCAAAGACATATATATTGCTGACATCAATGAAATCGTCCTTTTTCATAACGCTGTCGGTCGTGACTATTCTGAAATATCCGTTGTATTCATCCATGGAATACTGATCGTCAATCACTCCGTTTGCGCTGCCCTCGGCTCTGAAGCTGATACTTTCTTCAGACAGCGACAGCGACACTATTCTCGTCTTGCTCTGACTTCCTTCCCCGGTGTCGTCCTCATAATCCGCTGAAGCGATATAAAGTGTATCCTGAGTTGAATATATGTTGTCGCAGTAGCCGAGATATGCAAACGAGGCGCAGCTGCCGTAGGCCTTTTCGGTATTGAAAGCCGTCACCACAACATAGCTTTTAACGCTGTCATCATTATCCTCAGATGATATTCTGATATTTTCTGCGCTTATTCTTTTGCCGTTGACTTCAGGTACGCAGCCGTCTCTGATCTCGCCCTCGGTCCTTCCTGCGGACACATCGACATCATAAATTCCGACAGTGTATAACACTTCGCCGACCATTCTGGAGCTTTGGCAGCTGCCGTCCTGAGTGTGAGTCATTATTCTTTTGGGTGCGGCTCTATCGCTGATATCATAGATATATACAACCGTTTTTTCATCGCAGGGCCTTTTGCAAAAAGCTAAGCCCGCCGATGAAGTTAACGAGTCGCTGCCGTCGCTGTATTTTGACTCAATGTCTGTGAAGGTCGTTTCATAAGAGATAACAATCATCTTGTCTGAATTGATATAGATATTATTGATCGTGTTTCTCTTTCTGCCGTCTTCTTCACCGTCTATGTCGTCAATAACGGCGAGCTTTCTGAGACCGGCCGCTTCAACGATATATATTTTATTGTTCGCAACGAAATAGATATATTTTCCGTCGTTTTTGACTATATCCGCTTCGTCAACGCCCTCGTTCTGAATGTTTGTCTTTCCGAAAGCTCCGTATTCGTATTTCTGAACACCTGCGGCGTCGCTTTCGGCGATATATGATCCGCTGCTGTTTATATCTGATCCCTTTCCGATGAATTCTTCGTCATTTTCCGATGCCTGATCGGCAATCATCTTGTGGTGCTTGAGAAAGTAGCTCTCTATCTCGGAATATGAAGCAGCTCCGGTTTCCGCAGTCTCATCGTTTTGCTGAGAATAGGACGCGGGAGTAGTCGCATTTTCCTTTTTGCCGAGCGGCTTATCTGTTATAATTCCGGCTGCGGCTAACACCGCCGCGATAACGATTATAAACACAGCGGCCGCCGAAGCGTATCGCCTGAAAGGTATGATTCTCGCCGGTTCTTTCTCTTTCACAGCAACGCTTTTGAGCATTGACACAACATTATCTTTCTCAAGTGAGACAGGTAACGGTTCTTTTTTCTCTTCGAGCTTCTTTTTTAAAAATTCAAGCTTTTCTTCCTGATTCATCTTTTTCACTCCTCTCTTCATTCAAAAATGAATATAGCTTATCTGTCGTGCGCATAAGCTTTGATCTCACCGTTGAGGCGGGAATCCCGAGCATTCTGCCTATCTCACGGCTGTTATATTGCCCCACAGCCGAAAGAAGCACAACCTGCCGTTCCTCCTCGCCTATTGATGAAAGCGCCTGTTTCAGAGCCTCCGCCTCATCGGCGTCGCAGCCGCCGGCCTCCCGATCACCGAGAGCGTCGATATCCTGCTGCGACCTTTGCTCGATTATGTATTTCAGCTGCTTCTGACACGAGCGCATAAGTATTTTGAATATCCATGTTTTAAAAGCCCCCGGATCCCTCAGCGTCTGCACCGATGAAAAAGCGCTGCAAACTGCGTCGCTGACAGCGTCCTCGGCTCTGTATCTGTCGCCGAGATAATAGCAGGCGTAGCTGAACAGCTCGCCGCTGTATATTTCATATAACTCGCCGAAAGCTTCAGCGTTTCCTCCTTTGGCGGCTTTGACCAGATTACGAATTTCCTTTGAGCTCATTGGTTTATCACATCCGTTCATATATATAGTGCAAAAAAACAGCCGAAGTGTTGCATCGGCTTTCGGAATTTTTCAAAAATATTTTCCGCCGGAATCTGATTTTCAAACGGTGCGGATATTCCCGCTTTTATATATTATATTAAATTTTCAGTTATATCAATATATAACGGCTGTCATTGCAAAAAATAGTCGCGGGAGGTGAAATCATGAAACGCCGAAAGGTCAAAAATTTCAAAAAAGTCAATGAAGCCATCAGCGTGTGGCATGACGAAACTCAGGCAAATACAGACGCTCTCGGCTCCTACACGGGGACTCCGAGCGAAAACGACCTGATTCCCGAACAGGACGGAGACGATATATAAACATCAAGAATCATAAGGCGGCGGACGCCAGGCTGCGTCCGCCGCCCTGATTTTTGAAAAAGTACTTCCGATAAGCAGGGAGACTGCCGGGAAAGGCGCTGTTACCGCCTTTGCCATATGTCTGATCTTCGCCGTAAGCATGAATATTGCAAAGCTGAAAATAAAATCCCCGTTTCCCTATTGAACAGGAAGTAAATAGGATGTATAATAAGTATGAATATATTTAAGGGGGTAAAATTATGAACAAAACAGCTAAGGGGGTTGTCACCGCTGCCGCAGTGGCTTCGGGAGCCTTAGTCGGCGCCTGCGGTCTCATTTATGAGGGCGTTCTCTCAAGAACGATGATCGAATTTTTAAGCAAACACAAGATCTTCGGCGACAAAGAAGTCGAGAACAAATATGAATCGCCGGAAGCCGAAAAGGGCTATGAGTGGTTCAGGGAAACCGCTCCGGCTCCCGCCGTTATCGTCGGCGAAAATAAAGAACAATATTATGCGTACATAGCAAGAAACAAAGTCGCCACGCACAACTGGGCAATATGTGTTCACGGATATTCCGGCGAGCCTTCGGGCGTTTCCAATTTCGGCCGGCACTACTATGAAGAGGGCTTTAATGTCCTTTTCCCGTGTATGCGGGGACATTCTCTCGACCGGAACAAATACTGCTCCATGGGATATTATGATAAAGATATTGTATGCGCATGGATCAAAAAGATAATTTCAGAGGATAAGGACGCAAAAATTCTTCTTCACGGTGTTTCAATGGGTGCGGCAACGACTATGCTTGTCACAGGCGAAGACCTTTCGGATAACGTTGTCTGCGCGGTAGCCGACTGTGGCTACACAACCTGCTGGGACGAATATAAAGCGCAGATAGGCGAAATGCTCCACCTGCCTGTCTATCCGTTCCTGCCGATAATCAATAAAATATCCGTTCTCAGAGGAAACTTTGACTTCAAAAAGTGCTCACCGATTGAGGCGGTCGGCAGAAGCAAAACGCCGACTCTGTTCATTCACGGTCAGGAGGATACATTCGTTCCCTATTCCATGATGGATAAATTATATAACGCGTGCGCGGCCGAAAAGGATAAGCTGACGGTTTCTGACGCGGTTCACGCCGTTTCGTCTTTGGTCCACCCGGATATGTATTGGGCTAAGGTCGATGAATTCACAGCAAAATATTTTGACAGTAAGGTTGAAGCAAAAAAATGAAAAAATTATCTAAACTGACACTTGCCGTTTCCGCAGCTTTCGGCGTTTCCTTTGCGCAATATGTCAGAGCCTCAAAAAATGCCGGAAGCAAAGATGTTAAAAATCCGGACTATCTGCTGATACTCGGCTGCAAGGTTGAGGGCACCGAGCCGTGTGAAATGCTGAAGCTTCGCATCAACGCCGCCGCCGATTTTCTCAGGGCAAATCCGAACACTGTCGCGATACCCTGCGGCGGAATAGTTCACGACGGGCAGTCGATCAGCGAAGCGGAAGCTATCGCCGAGGGCCTTGTTTCTCAGGGAATAGACCGCAGCCGGATAATCCTTGAGGATAAATCTCAGACGACATATGAAAACTTCATCAACGCCGAGAAGATAATCAGCAGCCGCGGCGATATTGACACGGCCAAAATAGCTTTTCTCAGCAGTAATTTTCATCTCCTGCGCTCGTCTTATATCGCCAAGCAGACCGGCCTTCGCGCCGACGGAGTTCCCGCCCCGTCACCGAAAGGCTTATATCCCGCCGCTGTTCTGAGAGAGTATCTTGTGTTCCCTCTTCTTCTTATGGAAATCAGAAGAAACAGCAAGGAGAGCCGGAATTAAATAACAGTATAAGCCGATAAAAGATAAGGAGCAAAAGTATGAAAAAAATCACATCTGCCCTTCTGACCTTGATTTTAGCTTTCACGCTGGTCTGCCCGGCTTTCGCAGCTCACGATAATGCCGCAAAAACGCTGAAATTCAATGAAGGCGGAAAGTTCAGGATAATGATGATAAACGATTATCAGGATTTTGATAAATCAAACAAGCGTTCCGTTGAGTTCATTGAAAAGGCTCTTGACAGCGAAAAGCCGGATCTCGTCGTTCTCGTCGGTGACCAGCTTTCCGATATGTTCTACACCGCAAATTACAAAAAGGTCAAGACAGCCATAAATAATATCGTCTCTCCGATGCAGGAAAGAGACATTCCGTTTCTCTTCACATTCGGCAATCACGATCACGACAGAGAAAAAGCCGTCAGCCTTTCAGATCAGGCCGGCTTCTATTATTCATCCCCCAACTGCTACGCAGACACTGAGGGCTTCGGCGCCGGAACATATAACAAGCTCATCTATTCTCACGACGGCTCAAGGGTGGTCATGAACATATATATGATCGACACCAACAACAAGGACGAAAACGGCGGATACAGCGGCGTTACCCAGGATCAGGTCGAGTGGTACAAAGCAAAAAGCGATGAGCTGAAAACAGCAAACGGTGGCGAGCCGCTGCCCTCTCTTCTCTTTCAGCATATCCCGGTCAAGGAAATCTATGAGCTTCTCAACAAAGTCGATTCAAAGACCGAGGGCGCCGTATACAGCATGGTCGACCACAACTGGTACGCACTCAATCCCGAGAAAATGATAAGCGACACATATGTTATGGGTGAAGCACCCTGCAGCGAGGATCTTGACAAAGTGACCGGACAGTATCAGGCATGGCTTGAAAAGGGGGATATCATGGGCGCGTTCTTCGCTCACGATCATGTCAATAACTTTGTCGGAAAAACCTCCGACGGCATAGTAATGGGCTACAACTCCGGCACAGGCTTTGCCACCTACGGCAACGGCGGCAACAGAACAGTCAGAATGTTTGTTATAGATGAGAACGATGTTGAAAGCTACGAGACTTACAGTGTGACATATGACAGCCTCACCGGCAGCAGTGACACAAAGGTGTTCATGGATCTTCTTTCTCCGGTCGTTATAACAAAGATAATGAAAGTCGTTTATGCGCTGTTCGGCAATATTATCAAATTGTTCAAATAAGCTCTGCATCAGCGATGCTCCGTCGAAAACCGGCGGAGCAATTATTTTGCTGCCTTTGACAACAGCAACGGTATATCATCGCTCAGGAAACTATCCTGCTTGTGGTGAGCGGCAGAGACTGACCGCTTTCGCAGGGCGGCGTGCGCACTTGTGCACGCCGCCCGCCTATTTGCAAATTACTTCAGATTCGGCAAAAAATATTGTCTTTTATCAGACGCCGAATCGCTTTCTGAATATGCGCTCTGCGTCTGCCTTTGAAAAACCGTTCGGTGTGTTTATGAAGTTGCCCGGTGCTGATTCGTCCCATCTTGAACAATATTTTGAAATTTCTTCATCTGTCATTGTTATTTCCGGCAGAGCGGTCAGCCGCGATATTACCGAACAGAATTCATCTTCATTTGTTCCCGCAAGCTCCATGATCCGTTCGGTTTTTTCTCTCGCATATGAATATCCGACAGAAATAAGTTCTCCCATAAACGCAGTGCAGGCCTTTCCGTGAGGTATTTTGTAGTTTTCGGTGAGAACATAGCCGAGAGGATGCGGGAACAGCGTTCCGCACTGATTCAGCACCATCCCGGCATAAAGCGAGCCGTAATATAAGCTTTCTCTCATCTTTTCGTCAGGCAGAGTCTTATTTTTATCGAGCCATTTAAGGCAATCCCAGAGCATGGGTATCGCTTTATCGGCAAAAAGCTGCGGCATATCGGCGTATTTCGCAGAAAGGCAGCCCTCAACGGCATGAGAAAGAGCGTCGAGCGCAGTTGAAATCGTCACTTCATAAGGCATTGACTGCGTGTAGGAGCTGTCGGCGAAAACAGCCTTAGCATAGCAATCGGCTCCCGATATGCTCTTTTTTCTCCCTGTGGCGCCGTCGGTAAGCACCGAAACACCCGTAACCTCGCTGCCCGTTCCGGCCGTTGTTCCGATCAGAAGCACAGGCAAAGGAGAATTATCATATTTTCTTAAATAGATATCCTTAGGCGAGAGATTTTCGTTCGCCGCATAGATAGCTATGGCCTTGCTTGCGTCGAGCGGTGAGCCGCCGCCTATTCCGACGATAAAATCGACCTTGTTTTCGCGAAACAGACTGCCGGCGCTGTGGCAGCTTTCAATGAGAGGATTTTCCTCGATTTTGTCATATATGATACAGTTTATCCCCGATTTGCTTAAAACCGAAAGGACATCGTCAAGCGCTCCGCTTTTTAATGCCGAGCTGCGTCCCGTGACAATACCGCAGTTTTTACCGTATGCGGAAAAAACTTCTGCATTATTTTTAACCGCGCCCTTACCGCTGTATATCCTGACCGGCATAAAGAAATTAAAATCCATATTCAATTCTCCTTTTCGTTTGTCTCATAAACGGGCAGTTTTGCCCTGCCTTTATATATCATATACCGAAGTCCCGGCAACTTCAAGTGGCAATATTGACACATTATTCGTTTCGGGATATAATTTTATGAAAAGGAGGAGTTTTAATGAAAATAAAAAAAGCTGTCGCATTTCTGCTGACTGCTGCGATTCTTCTTTCGGCGGTTTCAATATACGGCTTTGCCGCCGATCGGGAAAGTCTGAAATTTAACGGCGGAGAATTCAGAATCATGGTTTTCACCGATATTCATGAGAGCAAAGAAAGCAGCGGCTGCGCAAGGCAAATAATGAGCGAGGCTCTCGACAAATACAGCCCCGATCTCGTCGTTCTGCTCGGTGACAACACAACGGCCGAAACTCTTGAAGAGCACGAGACTCTCATCAAAAGAATAACGGAGCCTATGACAAGCCGGAATATACCCTATGCCGCAGTTTTCGGCAACCACGATGATTCACAGGGAAAGGTGTCAAAGGAGGAGCTTCTCAAAATATATCAGAAATACGGCTGCCTTTCCTATGACGCCGATCCTGCTATATACGGCTGCGGGAATTTCAATCTGCCCATCATGTCGTCCGACGGGGCAAAGCCCGTGTTCAACCTCTGGTTTCTGGACTCCGGCTCCGATAATCCCGACAAGACCGTCCGCGGCTACGACTATATAAGCGCCGACCAGATTGCATGGTACAAAGAAACGGCTGTGAAACTCAAAGAAGAAAACGGCGGAAAGACAGTTCCGGCGCTCAGCTTCCAGCATATTATAATTCCCGAGGTCTATGATGTTCTTTATCCCGAACTGCCTATAAGCCTCGGAAAAGCGACAAGCAACTACAACGGAAAATCATATTCCCTTATTCCGTTTTTCGGCGGTTACTCCGGATTTGTTTTCGAGCCTCCTCAGCCGCCCCTCGGCGATCCCAACGGAGAGCTTTCAGCGTGGAAAGAGGTCGGCGATGTTATGGCGTCTTTCAGCGGACACGATCATGTCAATTCGTTTGAAGCCAATGTCGACGGAGTGGATATAGTCTGTATCCCGACTGTTCACAACAACAAATATTCGAGCAATCTCAACCGCGGCGCAGGTCTTATAACGATAAAAGAAGATTCGCCGAACAGCTACGATTATAAGCTTGTCAGAGCTTCTGATCTCGCTCTTGAAAAGCAGTCGAAAATATGCGAAACAGAAGGCTCAACAGGAAAATTCGTCTATTATCTGGCCTCAGGGTTTGCAGACGCCTGCCTTATTTTCCAGAAGCTGATCAATAAAATTATATACAGATTCTGATAAGCCGAAGCCGCCCAATAAACTAAATTTATCTCTGTCGGTTTAATATAAAAATCGATATAAAACATATTGTATTCCTTGTTCAGCGGTAACACGGCAAGCAGAGCCTGAGGTCGGGCAAAGGACCTCAAGCTCTTTGGTTTTCGCCACGAAAAGCCGCTTATTGCCAAGCCTTTTTAAGCTGATGAGTTTTATCGGCGAGAGTCTTTTTCGGCGTCAGCTCAAGCTTCGGCGTACCGAATATTTTCGAACAAATTTTCGCTTCGTTCTTTACATATTTTCTTAAAAATGATATAATCTTCAGAGAAAAAGAAAGTGGGGTTATGAAATGGAACCTTTATTGATCACAGCGCTGATAATTTCAGCTTTTTGCGCAGTAATGCTTGTTATCCTTCTCGTCAGAAAGCCGAAAAGCAATGTGCCGGACGATTTCTTTCAGAGAAGCGAAAGAAATCAGGCCGCTGTTTCGGAACAGATAAAATCTCTCTCCTCCTTCGTCAACGATCAGTTCAGCCGCAACAGAATGGAGGAGGCCCACAGAGAACAGCAGCTTCGGGCCGAGGTCAAAGACTCGCTGAACGGAATGAACGAGCTTTTGAAAAAAATGACTCAGGATAATTACGAACAGCGGATTCAGATGTCCAAGGCTCTTTCATCATCGCTTGAGGATATCAGAAAATCCAACGAAATTCAAAACGAAAAGCAGAACGCCCTTGTGAAAGCTTCTATAACCGAGCTTCAGAAAAGCAATGAAGAAAAGCTCGAACAGATGAGACAGACGGTTGACGAAAAGCTCAACACCACCCTCACCGCAAGGCTCAATTCTTCTTTCAAGGCGGTTTCCGAACAGCTTGAAAATGTCTATAAATCTCTCGGAGAGATGAAAGAGCTTTCAACAGGCGTGACTGACAATGTCAGCTCGCTCAACCGTATTCTGACAAATGTCAAGGCGAGAGGAACATGGGCCGAGATCCAGCTTGAAGCGATTCTTGATCAGACAATTCCGGGAATGTATGATAAAAATGTCGTCACCGATCCTAAGCCGAACAGCCGCGAAATGGTCGAATTCGCAGTCAAAATACCCTCAAACGACAACAAAGATGATTTCACCTATCTCCCGATCGACTCAAAATTCCCCATGGAGGATTACGCAAGACTTTGCGACGCCGCCGACAGAGGCGATAAGGCTGCGATAGACGAGGCTCACAAGGCGCTTGAAAGGCGTGTTCTCGGCTGCGCCAAGGAGATAACAAAATACATTCATGAGCCACGAACGACTCCGTTTGCCATAATGTACCTCGCAACGGAGGGACTTTACAGCGAGATAATCAGTTCGCCGAGCGGAATAGCCGAAAAAATACACAGCGAATTCAATGTCATGATATCGGGGCCCAGCACCATAACCGCCCTGCTCAATTCGCTTGCGATGGGTTTCAGAGCCATTGCGATAAACGAAAAAGCGAAAGAGGTCCGCGTTCTTCTCGCCGCCGCGAAGAAACAATATGACACCTTCGGCGATCTTCTCGCAAAGGCCAAAAAGAAGATTGACGAGGCCGGTCAGACGCTTGACGCAGCCCAGAGCCGAAACGAGATGATCCAGAAAAAGCTCAGAACGGTCGAGGAAATCGACAGCGGCTCGGCAACGGAGATTCTCGGTCTGAATGAATAAAGCCTTTTTGTCCGGTACGGGAAAGTTTCAGCGGGTATTTTCTATCTGCCCGACAGTATTTTTATTCTTAATTCCGACAGCAAAAATTTCAGCGTGTTAAAAATGCGCTGAAATTTTTTTGAATTTTTTTGTTAAAAACCCTTGACTTTTGCCTGTTCCTTTGATATACTACATGAGCACTTGCGAGAGTGGCGGAATCGGCAGACGCGCACGTTTGAGGGGCGTGTGTAGCAGTACGTACGGGTTCAAGTCCCGTCTCTCGCACCAAACCAGAAAAATCCGAACCAAATTTTCCCAATAGGAAAAGGGTTTGGATTTTTTGTTTTTCTGAGCTATGATTATTTTGGTAACGGAGTTGCTAAATCTGCTAACTCACAACCTAGAAAAAAGTAAATATAAAACAAAAACATTAGGGTAACAACGAAATTCATCGCTGTTACCCCTTTTCTATGTAGACACAATCTATTAATTATTCAAATATTCATCAGGATTTTTCTCTGTATCAATATTAAATTTTTCTTTTATTTCATCTGCTACTTCATAACCTGTTGTTGTTATTCTGAATATTTGTCTTTTATAACTCAGTGCTGTGATAAGTCCATAGTTTTCAAGTTCAATTACAGCATCTTCCCAACGTGACTCTTCTCTAGCAGTTGCCTCTTCGCCTACAAAATTCCAATTTCCACCGCAAACTGCTAAACCACTTATTGACTTCAATCTGGTAACTTGTCCATCAGAAGAGCTTGCAGCATAAACCAACAAAATCCCTGCATCCTTTGATATAGAGTTTTGTGATTGTCCAACGATTTCCTGCTCATCTTCAGCAGCTTCTTCAGGTGTTATTTTATCAATGTTTTCTACAAATTCATTTCTATGTCTTTCCCACTTTGTGGCTGAAACCGCTCTGAGGCTGAATTCTTCGATAAGATTATCCTTTAACTCATTTAAGCGATGATTTAATTCGTCCGCATTACTATCTAATTTTATTCCGATTTTGTTAGGATTAATTGCTCCTTTTATTTGCACAAAATCAAAATTTGGCAATAGAACGGTATCATATTTCTGCTTTAATACCCAAGCTGCCCCCATTTCATTTAAACAAGCAACACTTTGATAATAATTATTAGAAAGCATAAATATCACATGCAAATTAAACTCTTGGAATTGACTTGATAACCAATCATAAATATCTTCTCCCAAAGGAATGCCATATCCCGATATAGATGAACAAACTATTTCATCTTCAGAAAGACCTATATCTTCCAACAGGTTTACAAAAGTTTTTACATATTCACTATCTTTTGTTGCGTGACTAATAAACACTTTATTCTTTTTATCGTCAGAATTGCGTTCTTCATAAGATTCATTTTTCTCTAATTCCATTTGCAACTTACTCCTTAATAACTTTAAATCCGCAATATAATCAACATCCGTTCCTGCTGAAAAGGTTCTGCCATCAGGCGTTGAGCCTATCATGCACGGGCTATAATTTGACAAGCCACTTCGTATCCCCTCAATTTCTTTTTGAAATACTGATACAATTTCATTTTCAAGTTTCTCAGCTTGTTCAATATCATTCTTTTCTATAATATCATCGCACTGCTTTATATATCTTTTTAATGTAACAACTGAAGCCATTTAAATCCTCCGACTTATTATAAAAGTACTATTGGTCTATGGTATTATAGCATATAATCGAGAAAAATTAAATACCTTGTATAATTTTATAGAAGTGTGTATGTGAATATTTAAATGGAATAGCACCAAATAGTTTGATAGCACTATCTGAAAGCAATTATACTATACTTTTAGTATTCTTCATTTTTAAAGTTTTGATATTTCTGCTGTTTTAACAACTTGCTTGTTATTACAAGCTGTTAACACTAGGACAGAAACAATAAGTTTTAATTATTAATCCACACATTCGACAAAACCTTCTTTGATTTATACAATGAAAGTACAAAATTAAAGGAGGTTATCATTATGTCAAACAAAAATTTTATTAGCTATCGTAATGTCGGTGATTATCTCATTCCGAATCTCGTATTACCACCCGAAGATGCAAGTGTCAGGCTCGGCAAGTGGGGTATGTTGCATAAGGATTATCTACTTAAAAACAAAAAAGTGCTGTTTACAACCCTACTTACTCAAGGCAAACTTTATCAACACTGTGCCAAAATAGAAAATCAGGCTCGTAAGATGTTTGATACACTTGTGGAGCAGATGAAAAAGGCTGAGGGTGTAACCGAACAACTGAAAGGCGAAAATCAGTTGGAATGGGTATGCCGTGTGCAGAACATTGAAGCAAGAGCAAAAGAAATAATATGCAATAAGGTTAAATACTCCTCAAAACATTACAAACTGGTCAGTTGGTTCCGGTTCTATGGTAGTGCTTAAGGATAAATATCTTTACGAATGGAAAAGCTACACTTCAGAATTTTCTGAAGATACTGCTCACGATGTGAAATTAACAAGAATTGACGTCGAGAATGGAATCATTGCTGAAGCGAAGAAAAATGGAAGGATATGATGTACAGTCATTTGGAAATGACGGAAAAGGAAGCAACGCTTCGTCTGAACGGAAAGTACACAGCAGATATTAATATTTTCGATGACATCGAAAACGAAGCGTTTAAAATGGCCGATTATATGTTCTGCGGAATTATAAAAATGTGTTTCCATAATAAGCAAAACTGACAAATGAATTTTTCATACATTTGTATCCTGCAACTTCACAAATAATACAACGCAAAAAAAGAGCTGCCGCAAACGAACGGCAACTCTTTTATTTGTTTTGAATTTTAAATCATTTTACAAGGTAGGCGAGCACATAATTGTTGATGAGCTCGTCGGCTTTTTTCTGGCAGTCGGGATCGTTTGCAAGGCTGTGGTCTGAGTTTGGATAGGAGATAAAATCATGTTTGACGCCGACTGCGGAAAGCGCCGCGTCAAGGGCAACGGCGTTTGAATAGGGAACCGTTGTATCGTTCTTGCCGTGCGTGATGATAGTCGGCGGACAGGAGGAGGTGACGTAGGTCAGCGGTGAAGCCTTTGCAAGGGCGGCAGACGCTTTTCCGAAGGTGCTTTTGTTGAACCTGTATCCGCAGGCTTTGGACATGAGGTCATAAATGAAATCATGACTGGCGAGGGACGAATTTGCTGAATAGAACTGCGGGTCTGCAAGATCTGTCGGTCCGCAGTTGGAAACAATGCAGGCAATTTTCATCGGGGCGCTTGTGATGTGCGAATAGCCGTAAAGCAGGGAAAGGTGAGCGCCGGCGGAATAGCCCGAAAGCATAACGCGGTTGATGCTGATGTCCTTTTCGTTTCCGATTACCCTGATTGCTTTAAGAGCGCTGTCTATATCGTCCATAATATCATGAACGCTGACGGAATCGCTGATATAGCGGTAGTTCATTGCTGCCGCCGCAACGCCCATGTTTTCGCAGATGTTTTTGAGGGTATCCTTGCTGAAAGAGGACTTGTCGCCGCTAATCCAGGCGCCGCCGTGGATGAAAAGGGCAAGACCGCAGCTTTTTCCGCCTGCGCTTTTCGGAACATAGAGGTCAAGCGTCTGGCGTTCCTCGGTTCCGTACTTCAGGTCTGAATAGATATAGCATTTGCTGTTCTTATTTCCGCCGAAACCGAAAAGGGAGGCAAAAAATGCAAAAATTGCCATAAAGAAAGAAAAGATTTTTTTAAGCATATGTATTTTCTCCTTATTATTGAAAAATTTGTCTTTTGAATATTCTACAATACACAAAGACGTTTTGTCAATATAAAATATATTGTTGTGCGGTTTTTTATATTCAATTTGTAAATAATCATTTTCACTTGCTTTTTTAATATAAATCGTGTATAGTAACAATGATTTTGTTTAAAAAACAGGTGTATTAAATGAAAGATAAAAACAAAGAGCTTTTTTCCGAGATGCTTTTCGGCCTTACTGCCGCCGGAAAGGTATTTCTTCCTGCGCTTGCAGCGGCTGCCTGCCTTTCGGTCAACGTGTATTACGCCCTTGTTTCGGCGATAGTCTGCCTTGCTTTGTCTGTCGCTCTGAAAAAAAAGGTGCTTTCCTTGAACGCATTTTTGCTTGTTCCGGTGGTTTTTGTTGCCGCTGCGGCCGGAAACGGCGCCTTACCGCTTGCCGTTTTTGTCGGTTCCGTGCTTTGCGTTCTGCTCTCGCTTTCAAAAAATCAGCTTACCTTTCCGCCGTATGTTAAAGCCGGCGCGGCAATGGGACTTGCGTTTTCAATAACGGTGCTTCTGACAACTTATTACTTCGGAATCGGCGCTTCGGGAAGCACAACC